>DATKNW010000014.1:0-62019 GCA_035541135.1 Verrucomicrobiia bacterium | reverse complement strand
GGGGATGCTGGGCACGGCCCGCGCGCAGTACCACCTGCGCCAATCGTTCGTCTTCCTCAACATGCACGCGCTTACCCGGCCCGAGGTGATGATTGGGGACGCGGATGACAAATTCGATGAGGAAGGTAATCTCACCGATCCGGGCGCCCGCGCGCGGATCCAGAAGCTGCTGGACGCGCTTGTGGCGTGGACGCGCCAACTCCGAGTGTAACCACACACACTGCGCCCACGCCACGCACGCGGTCCAAATGTCAATCGATCAGGTGCAGGGTGCGGTGTTTTCCGCCCGCAGCACGTTGTTGACGTTCGGCGAATCGTTGGTACCGCACGTGAAGGGCAGCGTGTTCTGCCAGGAGACATGCCCGTCGTTGAACAGCACGTTGCCGCCCTGGTCCTTGTGGGGGGCAATCGGAGACGCGCCCGAGCCCGACCATCGCGCTCCCACCGTGTACGCATTGGCGGCCATCGCGCTGCCCATGCGATCCAGCGCAATGATCGAATCCGGCTGGTCCTGCCAGATCAGACCCGCGCAATAGGTGTAGCTGACCCCATAGGTCGTGCAGTTGGACAACGGATAGCCCGGCTGTGCCTTGGCTGCGCTGTCACTGGGACAGGCAAACACCTTCGCCGAGGTCACCACGTTGCTCAACAAGTTGAAGGAGCCTTCCAGCGACGGCGGGTTGCCCGAGACCAGCGGCATCCGGCCATTGTAATTGTCAGCGTACATCGCGATCCCCAAGCCGATCTGCTTGAGGTTGCTCAGGCAGTTGGCCCGACGCGCCTTTTCGCGGGCCTGATTCAGCGCCGGCAGCAACATCGCCGCGAGAATCCCGATAATCGCAATTACCACCAGCAACTCAATCAACGTAAAACCGATCTTCTCCTTGATCCATCGTCTCATAATGTGTTTCTCCATGTTCGTTTCGCGCGGGGCTGTATCCCCGTGCACGCGTAACTCTACATCCACAACCCCTCGATTGGCATGTAAAAGACGTGTAAAAAAATGACGCGCTGCCGGTCCCCACCTCGCCGGTTGACAAACCCCGTAACCCCATAAGCGTGTGGTGCTTGGAAAGAAACACACGCGCGGTCGCATCCGCTGTTGGTCGCCGCCGTCAGCTCCCGACGATGCTGAACATCACTTCCGCCTCGCTCACCACTTCGCCCGCCACCTTGCACACCCCTTTGGCCTTGGCGATCTTCCCGCGCGCCCGCCCCATTTCGATCTCGATGATCAACTGGTCGCCGGGCCGCACCGGCTTGCGCCACTTCACATTGTTGGCGCTCATGAAATACGCGACCTTCCCCGCGTTCTCGCCCGACCGCAGCATCAACACACCCGCCACTTGCGCCATCGCTTCCAATTGCAGCACGCCGGGCATGATCGGATGACCGGGGAAATGCCCTTGGAAGAAGGGCTCGTTCATCGTGACGTTCTTCAGCCCGACGATCTTCTCTTCGCCCTCAACCTTCAGAATCCGGTCCACCAGCAGGAATGGATACCGGTGCGGCAACACATTCAGCAATCGCAGGATGTCCATCGCCGGCTCGGCGACGGTTTCGCCCGACGCCGGCGGCGCAAATGCGACTGGGGCCGGATGCTCCTTCTCCATGAGCTTCGCCAGCGCCGCCGTCAGCGCAGCGTTGCAGGAATGTCCCGGCCGGATCGTGATGATGTGCGCGGCCAGCGGTCGCCCCAGCAACACAATGTCGCCCAGCACGTCCAGGATCTTGTGCCGCACAAATTCGTCGCGAAACCGCAACGGCTCCGTCGCCAGGATCGTCTCGTTGCGGATCAACACCGCGTTCTCCAGGCTGCCCCCCTTGATCAGCCCGTGATCGATCAGGTATTGCACCTCTTCGTACAGCGCGAACGTCCGCGCCGGCGATATCTGCGTCTCGAATGTCTCCGGCTCGATCGCCACGCTCATAAACTGCGCGTCCAGCCCGGGCTTGCCGTAGTGAATCGTGCAACTGATCCGCAACGCGTCGCTCGGCACCACCACCGCCAGCGAGTCGCCCACCTCCACGTGCACCGTCTCCTGCGGTCGAAAAATCTCGCGTTTGCCCTCCTGCGGCTGAATCCCGGCCTCTTTGATCAGCCTCACGTACGGCAACGCGCTGCCATCGCCCACCGGCGGCTCGTTGGCGTCCAGCTCGATTGTCAAATTGTCGATGCCATATCCGTTGAGCGTCGCCAGCACGTGCTCCACCGTGTGAACCACCGTGCCGTTGGCCCCGATCGTCGTCCACCGCGTCGTATCCCCGATGTTCCGAATGTTCGGTTCGACCGCGGGTTTGCCGTCGAGATCGACTCGCACAAACCTGATTCCGTGGTCCACGGGCGCGGGTTTCCACGTCATGTTCACCTTCGCGCCCGTGTGGATGCCGATGCCCGAAAATGACACGGCCCGTTTGATCGTCTGCTGTTGCTTCACCATGGCACCGCCCTTCTAACACGCGCTATACCGATTGGCAAGCAGACGGTTTCTGCTATCATTGGCTCGGGCAACAGATCATGCACGGCACAGGAATGAGACTACATCGGCTCGTGGTGTTGCTGTCACTCGCCTCCGCCACGGCCTTCGCTGATCCCATCATCATCGAGGGCCCCGAGCAATCGCAGATCGACACGAACCTGCCCGATGGCGGATTGCCGCCGGTCCCCGGCGTTCAGAACATCCAGATCTTTCGCGCCTCGCACGACAAACCCGAGCTCACCGACGGCAAAGGCTGGACCTACGACCACCATCTCGACATGGCCGCGTGGAAGGGCCGACTCTATGTCGCGTGGACTTCCACCGAGAAAGACGAGGATGTCTGGCCTTGGCGCGAAGTCTACAGCACGTCCACCAACGGATTCACCTGGTCGCGTCCGGCCGAACTCTTCCCGCAAGGCGTCTCGAATCCGTTGCGCATGTATTTCTTCCTCGCCCCCAATGGCCGAATGCTCGCCATCGCCGGCCTCCGCTGCGGTGAGACCGCCCTCGCCAACAAGGACAGCGACGCGCTCGTCGTCCGCGAAATTCTCGCCAACCACGCGCTCGGCCCGTATTTCACACTCCTCACGCCAGCGCCTGTTGATTCGCCCGCCTTCTACACGAACTCCGCCGACAAAGGCTTCGTCGAGGCCTGCGACGCGCTGCTGGCCAATCGCCCGTTCCTCGAACAGCAGGACCGCGGCTCGTTGCTCGGCTCGCGCCGGATGAAATGGCACGACTCCGGCGAGAAGAATCTGACGCTGAAAGCCCTGTCGTTTTTCCGCCGCAAAGACGGTGCCCTCGTCGGCATCGCCAAGAACGGCTGGGTCACGGTCTCCACCGACGAGGGCGAGACGTGGTCGAAACCCGTCATCCCGTCGTCCCTCGTCACCGGCACGGGCAAGGTCTGGGGCCAGCGCACCCGCGACGGCCGCTACGCGCTCGTCTACAATCCCGACAAGAAAAACCGCTTTCCGCTGGTCATCGTCACTGGCGACGACGGCGTGACGTTCCGCGATATGCGAATCGTCCACGGCGAGGTGCCTCCGCAGCGCTACGTCGGCGAACACAAAAACGTCGGGCCGCAATATGTCCGCGGTGTTTCCGAATGGTCGAACGACGGCTCATGGCGCGACGGCGCGATGTGGGTCGCCTACAGCGTCAACAAGGAGGACATCTGGGTCAGTCGCATCCCGCTGACCAACGATGCCGTCGCATGGAATACGTACAGCCCGCTCTGGGCGCCGGTGGCCGTAACGAAGGACGGTGTGACGTTGCAGGACCGCGACCCGTATGATTACGCGCGCGCCTCGCGTCTGTTTCCGAGCCGCACGAAAGTCACGGCGTCATTCGATGTGCTGATCTCCCAAATCGACAACGCGCCGCTGATTGTCACCTTGCTGGGCGGCGCGACCAGCCGCAATCCCATGAGTTGGGGTCTGCCGATACAAAACTATGTCGGCAAGAGACTCCGCTGCCGGATCGAGGCTGATGCGGCGACTCATCGGTTTTCGCTCTACATGCAGAACGAGCGAATCGCCCCGAACGTGGCACTGGCCGGGTGGGCCACGAATTTTACCGGGATTTCGTTCTGTACCGGGGCTTCGCGACCGGTCGGCGGCCGCGCCCAGGCCTCGGTGGCCGATGACGCGCCGTCGAAGGGGGCTCATTACACCATTCAGCGGCTGGCAATTCAATGAACGGACAGCGGCAACAGGAAAGGACGTGCCTCGATGATCGTCGGAATGTACATGACGCGGAATGTTGAAGTCATCTCTCCCGCCGCCTCGTTGGTCGAGGGAATCCGCAAGATGGCCAGACGCCGGATCCGTCGCCTGGTCGTCCAGCAGGGAACCTCCATCCTCGGGATGGTCACCTATCGGGACATCGTCGAAGCGTTTCCGCCCCACGTCAACCCCTTCTCGGTGATTGGCATCAAACCGGGCGAGATCGCGGGTACCATCGCCACGATCATGAAACGCACCGTGATTAGCGTCGACGAAGGCGAACCGATCGAATACGCCGCGGAGTTGATGACCCGGCATCACATCGGCTGCCTGCCGGTGACGCGACATGGACTGCTCGTCGGGATCATCACCGAATCGGACATTTTCCGCGCGTTCAGCAGAATGCTGGCGAACTTTGAGGGCGCCGTCCGCATCACGTTTGATCTGACCGAACGCGAGAAAGTCCTGACGTTCCTCGAAGAGGCCACACACGACCTCGATCTCGAGCTGTTGAGTTTTCTGACGTTTCGCGACGACAATCGGCGCATGGCCGTCGCCCGCGTCCAGGGCGCGAAAATCGACAGGTTCATCGACAAACTGTGGGAGTCGGGTCATTCGGTCGTCAACGTCCTCCGGCCCGGAGCACATCACGAGTCATAGCCCGTGTTCCCCGCGCGGGCTTTGGGATTGCAGCCTCCCGCCGTTTGTGACAAAAACACGCCCATGAAACGATTTCTTCTCGGGCTCGTCTTCACAACCCTGGCTGCCGCGTCAACGGCGCTGGCCGCCGATTCGCCGGTCATCAAGATTGTCTCCAGCCTCCCGCGCACGGGCAGCGCGAATTCACAGGCCCAAACGATGGTCAACGGCATCCGCATGGCCATCGAGGAAGCCGGCGGCAAGGTCGGCGAGTTCACCATCGCCTACGAAGACTGGGACGACGCCTCGCCCGAACGCGGTCAATGGGACCCGGCCGTCGAAGCCCAGAATGCGCAGAAGGCCGTCGAGAATCCCGATATCATGGCCTACATCGGCACCTACAACTCCGGCGCGGCGAAAATCGCGATGCCGATCCTCAACAAAGCCTCGCTCGCCATGGTCAGCCCCGCCAATACCTATCCTGGCCTTACCAAACCCGGCACCGGCGAACCCAACGAACCACAGGTGTACCGCCCGTCAGGCAAAATCAATTATTTCCGTGTCGTTCCGGCCGATGATATTCAGGGTGAAGTCGCCGCGGAATGGGCCAAAGAACTTGGCGTGAAGAAGGTCTTCGTGCTTCACGATCGCGAACTCTACGGCAAAGGCGTGGCCGACGTGTTCAAGCGGGCCTGTGTCAAACTCGGCATCCAGGTCGTTGGGTACGAAGGCATCGATCCGAAGGCGGCCAACTATCGTTCGCTGGTGACCAAGATCAAGAGCGCCGATGCCGACATGGTCTATTTCGGCGGCACCACGCAGACCAATGCCGGCCAGATCGCCAAAGACCTCGTCGCCGGCGGCTCGAAAGCCAAACTGATGGTGCCCGATGGTTGCCGCGAACAGGCTCTCATCGAATCCGCGGGCAAAGGCAACCTCGATGACCGCGCCTATGTCACCTTTGGTGGATTACCACCCGAACAGCTCAAGGGCCGCGGCCGGGAGTTCTACGACAACTACAAGAAGAAATACAATTCCGAGCCGGAAGCCTACGCTGTCTATGGCTACGAGTCCGCGCGCGTCGTCCTCGAAGGCATCAAGCGCGCCGGCAAGAAGGACCGCGCCGCCATCACCGACGCCATCGCCGGGTTGAAGGATTTCGACGGCGTCCTCGGCAAATGGTCCTTCGACCAGAACGGCGACACCTCCCTCAAAGTCATGGCGGTCGAGGAAGTCAAAGACGGCAAATTCACCCCGGTCAAGATCGTGGGGATGTGAGGAATGAATACTCTGTTGTGCGCCGGTCTCCTGACCGCGCACATTGATTGACCGAAGGTCTCCCGGTCCTTATCCTCTCTTCTGTATGGAGCGCTACCGAATCCATCCCGACGCCGCGCTCTATTTCTGCACGTTCAGCGTCACAGATTGGTTGCCTGTCTTCGTGAGCGGACGCCCTTGTCAAATCGTCGCCGACAGCTTGCGCTTCTGCCACGACCAGAAGCATCTCGGCGTCGACGCGTTCGTCATCATGCCCACGCACATACACTTGATCGTGTTCGACCGCCAATGGGACACCGCTCGTTTGCAGGAAACCCTTACAGATTTCCGCAAGTTCACGGGACGACATTTGGCCGAGTTCTGCCAGCAAGCGATGCCGGCCTCGTTCTCAGCAGTCCTTACAAGTGCGGCTGGGGACGACCGTGATCGCCGCTTCTGGCAGGCCACGCGCCACCCAGAAGCCGTCACGTCCGAGAAATTCCACAACCAGAAGCGCGACTACCTGCACGACAATCCTCGACGTAGAGGCTTGGTGCTTCATCCCGCCCATTGGCGGTGGTCGTCCGCACGGTGGTACGAAATGCAGGCGGATTGCGAGGTGCCGATCACGCCAGTGGCTTGGTAGACGGGAGACCTTCGGTCAGATGAACGGCGCGGTCGGGAGACCTGCGCCGAACGAGATATTAGCTTCGAACTAATCAATCTCCTGTGGAGCGTCGATACGATTTGCATTTATTACCAATCCGTGAGAGGAGTACACGCTATCGAATGGTTCAGGATCGGGTCCGAAGCAAACGCGGTGAGAGCCGTCGCGCATTACAGCGGTTCTCCGAAATGAAGAACAGGAGCGCACCGTGACCAATGAGAAATCCGCCGTCCGCGAATTGGAAGAAGGCGCCCAGCTCCGTCTCGATTTCACGAAGCTGGCCAAAGTCGGGGCCCGCTGCCCCACCGTCATTCCCGTCGCCGTGCAAGATGCTGATACGAAAGAAGTCATTCTCCTTGCCTACACCAACGAGGCGGCCCTGCGGCTGAGTCTGGAAACGCGTATCGCCACGTTCTGGAGCACGTCGCGCAACGAACTCTGGGTCAAGGGCAAAACCTCCGGCAACTATTTCGAGTTGATTGAGGCGCGCGTGAACTGCGAGCAGAATTCGCTTGTCTACCTCGTCCGCCCCAAGGGCGACGCCATCTGCCACACCCATAATGCCTCCGGAAAATCCCGCAACTGCTTTTACCGCCGCATCGACTTCGGGACCGGCGCGCTGCAGAACCTCGATCCGTAGAAGTGCGCATTTGCGATTGCGGGGCTTGCGCAGCGCCGTTACAGTGGGCCCCATGTCGGGCAGCGAGATTTTCCTGCAACAACTGATTATCGGGTTGTCCAACGGCATGATCATCGCCCTGATCGCGCTGGGCTACACGATGGTCTACGGCATCATCGAACTCATCAACTTCGCCCACGGCGACCTCTTTATGCTCGGCTGCTTCGCCGGGCTGACGCTGACCGGCCTGCTCGGGCTCGATCAGTCAGCCAGCGGAACTCCGGGCACGTGGCTCGGCCTGCTCCTGTTGCTGCTCCTCGTGCCCCTCTTCTGCGGCGGGTTGAACTGGCTCGTCGATCGTCTCGCCTACCGTCATCTTCGCGAATCCACCAAGCTCGCGCCGCTCGTCTCCGCCATCGGCGTCTCGTTCGTATTCATGAATATCGGCTTGCTCTGGGGTGGCGTGCCGATGAAAGTCTTCGGCGGGGGACGCGCCGCCGCCGCTCCGAAAGCGTTTCCGGAACTCGTCTCCAACGCCAATCTGCTCGGCCGGAGCGCCGTCGAGTTCACCGGCAAGGACGTGATGGTGTTGGCGGTCACGCTCCCGCTGATGGTCCTGCTCACGTGGTTCGTAACGCGGACGCGCGAAGGCACAGCCATGCGCGCGGTCGCCCAGGACCGGCTGGCCGCACAATTGATGGGCATCCCCGTCGATCGCGTCATCGGCCGGACGTTTCTGATTGGCGGCGCGCTCGCCGGCGTGGCCAGCGTGGTGTTTGCCGTCTACAACAACACGATCTATTTCCAAATGGGCTATCGCGCCGGCATCGACGCCTTCACCGCTGCCGTGTTGGGCGGAATCGGCAGCCTGCCGGGCGCCGTCCTCGGTGGGTTGGTCATCGGCCTGGCCCGCGCGTTCTGCGATCAATATCTCGAGGCCCGCTGGACCAACGTCCTCGTGTTCGCGGTGCTCATTCTCGTGCTCGTGTTCCGGCCCGCCGGCCTGCTCGGCTCCCGCGCGAAGGAGAAGGTTTGATGGCAAGTCACTATGACCCTCACCCTGACCCTTTGCCGCAAGCGACAGCGGCGTCTCGCGGACTCGGCTCCCCTTACACAGCAAGGGAGAGGGGATCGTGTGCTCTCGGTGTCTCCTCTCCCCCGTTCTCCAGGGGAGAGGATCAAGGTGAGGGGGCAAATCTCGTTCGCTCGCAGGGGAGGAGATAATGCCAGCCCCGCGCAGAGTTCTTTTTCACTGGTCGTTTCTCCTCGTCGCGGCCTTGATTCCATTGATCGAGTTGCTGATCCCGGGTGAACACCACATCGGCGATCTGTTGCGCCCAATTTTCATCATGGCGATGCTCGGGCTCGGCCTGAACATCCTCACCGGCTTCACCGGCATCCTCAACCTCGGCGTTGCCGCGTTCATGGCCGTCGGCGCGTACAGCTATGCGATCCTGACCTGCGACATTTATCCGTTCCGGCTCGGGTTCTGGTCGGCCACGCTGCTGACCGTGCTCGTGGGGCTGACCGTCGGGCTGTTGCTCGGTCTGCCCACCATCCGGCTCCGCGGCGATTACCTGGCCATCGTGACGCTCGCGTTTGGCGAAATCGTCGAGGACGTGCTCAAGAACCTCGACTCGATCACCAAGGGCACGGAAGGCATCAATCCCCTGCCCTCGCCCTCCATCTTCGGCTATCAATTCCGTCTCGAAACCTATCAGCCGTGGTATTACCTGTTTCTCGGCTTCCTCGCGGTCCTGGTCCTGCTGAATCGCAACCTGCACCGCTCCCGTGTCGGTCGCGCGTGGATTTCCATTCGCGAAGACGAGCTCGCCTCTTCCTGCATGGGGATCAATCCGATGAAGATGAAACTGCTGGCGTTCGCCCTCGGCGCGGCGCAATGCAGCCTCGCCGGCGCGCTCTGGGCGAGTTACCTCGGTTCCAGCGGCGAGCCGGGCAATTACGATTTTCAGGTCTCGATCATCGCGTTGTGCATGGTCATCGTCGGCGGCATGGGCAACATCGGCGGGGTGTTGCTCGGCGCGCTGGTCATCACCGGTTTCAACTCGATCGTGCTCGAAACGCTCACGGGATTTCTCAAGGCGCATCAGCTTATCAGCAGCTCGAACGTGTTCACCGCGCCGGGCAACTGGAAGTACATGCTCTACGGCCTGGCGCTCATCCTCATGATGCGTTTCCGTCCCGAGGGCCTGCTCCCGTCGCGCCAGGTGAAGGCCGAACTTCATCCACAAGAACCGCACGCGCCTCCGCCATCATGAATCTCCTCGAAATCTCCGATCTCACCGTGCAATTCGGCGGACTCACCGCGGTCAACGCCGTGTCGCTGGACATCCCCTCGGGAAACATCGTCTCGGTCATCGGACCGAATGGCGCGGGCAAGACCACGCTGTTCAACGCCGTCACGGGGATCCACGAACCGACCGCGGGCACGATCCGTTTCGACGGCCACGAAACCCGCCGATCGTTCCGCGCAACAACGGCGCTGGCGCTGGCGCTGGTCGGCTTGGTCGCGGCCTTGAGCCTCGTCCTGGCCGTGAGCATCGAGCCGTTGTGGGACGCGGTGATCACGGCCAATTACTC
The DNA here is from genome assembly GCA_035541135.1 of Verrucomicrobiia bacterium. GTDB lineage: Bacteria > Verrucomicrobiota > Verrucomicrobiia > Palsa-1439 > Palsa-1439 > Palsa-1439. Next base: position 52,029 of record DATKNW010000014.1, on the reverse strand, counting down.
TTATCAACAGGCGTTCCCGTGGACGAAGGCACTCGGCGCGGGAGCGGCCTACTTCACTGACGAACCCGGCCGACGTTTCCTGTTCCCATTCCTCATCGGCGGAATCATCGGGCTCGGCGGCGCGTTCGCGATCTGGGCTCGCACCCGCTACGCGCCCGAGGTGGCCGCGCGCGCCGGCATCGCCCGCACGTTCCAGAACATCCGGCTCTTCAACCAGATGTCCGCGCTCGACAATGTGCTGCTCGGGATGGACAGCCGCCTCCAAACCCGATTCTGGCACGCCGCCCTGCGTCTGCCGTTGTTCTGGAGCGAGCGACACGAGGCGGAACGACGCGCCACAGAAATCCTGCGGTTCGTCCGGCTCGATACCGAAGCCCATCAACTTGCCGAGAATCTTTCCTACGGCCACCAGCGCCGCCTCGAAATCGCCCGCGCCATCGCCCTCCAGCCGCGCCTCCTGCTCCTCGACGAGCCCGCCGCGGGCATGAATCCCGCCGAGGCGCAGGAATTGATGAAGCTCATTCACGAGATCCGCGATCGCGGCATCACCGTGCTGCTCATCGAACATCACATGCCCGTGGTCATGGGAATCTCCGACCGCATCGCCGTCCTCGACCACGGCGAGAAAATCGCCGAGGGCATTCCCACCGAAGTGCGCAGCAATCCGCGCGTCATCGAAGCATACCTTGGAAAGGATGAAGGCTGAGGGCGGAAGTATGAAACCGAGCAAAGGACAGGATTTGACACTTCGCACAAGAGCGTATGCGCTTCGGATTGTGCGCCTCTACAGTGCCCTTCCCAAAAGAGTCGAGGCCCAAGTGCTCGGCAAGCAACTACTCCGCTCGGGCACCTCGGTCGGCGCGCACTACCGGGAAGCCTGTCGAGCGAGATCCAACGCGGACTTCATCAAGAAGATCGAGGGAGCTCTCCAGGAACTTGAGGAACCAGCCTACTGGCTCGAACTACTGGGAGATTCCGGCCTGATAGCCGCAGCACGCTTGGCACCGCTCCTCAACGAGACGGATGAACTGACGGCGATCTTCGTCACCATCGTGCTAAATACGAAATCTAAGAACAACTAGAGAAATGCCGATTCATCCTTCATCCCTCATCCCTCATCCTTTACTGGAGGTCGAAGACCTCCACGCCGGCTATGGCCCAGTTGATGTTCTCAAGGGTATCAGCATCGCCGTCAACGAAGGCGAAATCGTTGCGGTCCTCGGCGCCAACGGCGCGGGCAAATCCACCACGCTGATGACCATCAGCGGGATCAACGCCTGCCGTCAGGGACGAATTCTCTTCGAGGGCCAGGCCATCCAGAACCGCCCGCCCCATGAGATTGTGAAACTGGGCATCTCCCAGTCGCCGGAGGGACGACACATCTTCCCGCGTCTGACGGTCCGGGAGAACCTCGAGATGGGCGCGTTTCAGCGCGATCAGGACAACGGCTTGGGCGATGACTTGGAGCGTGTGTTCGCCACGTTTCCGATTCTGAAAAACCGCCAGGCGCAGCTCGGCGGCACCCTGAGCGGGGGCGAGCAACAGATGCTGGCCATTTCCCGCGCCCTCATGGCGCGCCCGAAACTTCTGCTGCTCGACGAGCCGTCGCTCGGGCTGGCGCCGATGGTGGTGACAAAAATCTTCGATGTCATTCGCGAAATCAACCGCCAGGGCACCACAATCCTGCTCGTGGAACAGAACGTCAACATGGCGTTGCACGTCGCGCATCGCGGATACGTGCTGGAAACCGGCAGAATTGTGTTGGAAGATACCGCGACAAACCTGATAAACAATGAGCAGGTGAAAAGATCGTATCTCGGAGGCTGATGGCAGCGTGAGCAGGCAGACCGTGGCAATCGTCGGTGCGTCGGCTGACAAATCGAAGTTCAGCAACAAGGCCATCCACGCGCATCTGCGCGCGGGCTACGATGTTTATCCCGTCAATCCCCGGGAATCGACCGTCGAAGGCTTGACCTGCTACAAATCGGTGCGCGATGTCCCGGTCGCGCTGAACCGCGTCAGCCTGTATCTTCCGCCGCCGATCGGCATCAAGGTCCTCGACGAGATCGCCGAGAAAGGCTGCCAGGAATTGTGGGTCAACCCCGGCGCCGAAAGCCCCGAACTGATCGAGAGAGCGCAAGCGCTCGGCCTCAACGCCATCTTCGCGTGCTCGTTCGTCGACGCGATGTCGCACAGTACATGACCGCCAGGAGCACAACATGACAACACGAACCGAAATCTCCATCGTCCTGCCCAATCGCCCCGGCACGCTCGCCGAAGTCGCCAGCGCGCTGGCCAAAGCCAAGGTGAACCTCCTCGCCATCGATGCCTCCGGCGGATTCGAGTACAACATTGTGCGACTCGTTCCGGACAGGGTCGCCAAGGCCCGTGCCGTGTTGCGCCGACGCGGCCTGGACATCGGCGAGACGAAAGTACTGTGCGTTCCCGTCGCCGACGGACCCGGCGCGCTCGCCCGCGTCGCCGACGCTCTCGGCAGCGCCAAGGTCAACATTGATTACCTGTACGCCACCGCCGGCAGCCCGAACTCCGAGGCGGTCATCGTCGCCCACGTGTCCGATACACGCAAGGCGATCCGGGCGTTGCGTTAGTCAACCCCGTCAAGCAGCCGCCGCGCGCGCTCGAACACCGCGTCGAACATTGGCTCGGTCAGCTTGCCGGTATTGGTGTTTTGCCGGCTCGGATGATACGAGGCAATCAGCGCCGGTAATCCCGCGTCCATTTCGTGGATTGTGTTGTGGGCAAACTTGGGCAGCGGTTTCGGCATCGGGACGCCCAGCCGCCGCAGTCCCCTGAGATAGTTGTCGAAGGCAATCTTGCCGAGCGCGATCACGGCCCGCAGATGTTTCAGACGTTTCAATTCCTCGTCGAAATACACGCGGCAATGTTCGATCTCCTCGGGAAGCGGCTTGTTATCGGGCGGGGCGCAATGCAGCACGGCGGTGATGTAACAATCGATCAATTTCATCCCGTCGTCGCGCCGCTGCCACGTCGGCTGGCTGGCGAACCCGGCCCTGTGCAGCGCGCGGAACAGCCATCGCCCCGATGAATCGCCCGTGAAGAACCGCCCCGTCCGGTTTCCGCCGTGCGCCGCCGGGGCCAGTCCGACGACGAGCAATCGCGCGCTCGGGCTGCCAAAACTCGGCAGCGGTTTCGCCCAGTAGTCCCAGTCACGAAACTCCCGCTTCTTCTCGCGGCCGATTCGTTCCCGATAGACCGTCAATCGCGGGCACAATCGGCAGCGAATCACCCGCTGGTTGAATTTGTCGTGCCAGTCCATCGATACTCAGCCCTTGTCGGTGATCCGTGCGTTGCGGAATCGCCGGATTCGTTCTTGAGATTGGGCCAGTTGCTCCCTTCGAATCCGGCCAGATTCGATCGCCTTCGTCAGCGCTTCGTGGGCGGCGAGCGCCTTCTCCACCGTGTGGCACACCAGAATCATGTCCGCCCCCACCAGGAATGCCTCGACGACCGCGCCCTCGAACGAACCGATCTGCGAGATCGCCCCCATTTCCATGTCATCGGTCAGTACCAGTCCGCTGAACCCCAGTTGATTACGAAGGAGTCCGGTCACGATGGCGTTTGACAGAGACGCCGGGCGCGGTTTCTTGCCATCGAACGCGGGATAATGTCCATGCCCGACCATGATCGAGCTGAGCCGTGGCATCAGCTTCACATACGGCGCGACATCCTCGCCGACGAGTTGCTCACGCGTGCGTCGGATCGTCGGGAGTTTCTCGTGGGAATCGAGCGTCGCGCCGCCCAAGCCGGGAAAATGCTTCGGACACGCCGCTACGCCCTCCGCTTCCAGCCCCTCCAGAAACGCGCCCGCCCAGCGGCTCACTTCCTCGGCAGTCCGCCCCCAGCAACGCTCCCGCAGCGCGTTATCCGTCTTCTCATCGAACAACTCCAGATCCAGCACGGGGGCGAAATCGATGTCGATACCGAATTGATGAAGCGAGCGCCCCGTCTTTCGTCCCCAATCCGCCGCCCGGCTCACATCGCCCGACTTCTTCGTCGCCGCGATCGTCGGCGCTTCGCCGATGATGGCCCGCAGGCGGTTGACGCGACCATTTTCCTGATCGACGGCGATGAGCGGACGGTGGCCGAATTCTGTGCGCAGCGCCCGGGTCAATGCGCGAAGTTCCGCCGCGTCGTCGATGTTGCGCGCAAACAGCACAACGGCCTCGGGGCACACCGAGTTCAGCAACCGCCGGGTGGTTGCAGTCAATGTCGTGCCGGGCATCCCGATGCAGAGGTGTTGGCCGGCGTGCCGGTCTTGCCGTGACGTCATGGGTTTCGATCGTGGCGAGGCGACTTGCCTCGCGCCGCGTTCACTTGTATCATTCCCGCGGACGGAAGGTCAAACGTCCGCGAGGATCGGAGATGAAAGAATTCACAGAACTGACGATTGTCACGCCGAACAAACCCGGCAAGCTCGCCGAAGCGCTGCGGGCCATGGCCCGGGCCGGCGTCAATCTCATTGCCCTCGATTCCTCCTCCGGCTACGACCTTAACATGGTGCGGCTGGTCACGAACGACCCGGCAAAAGCGCGCAAGATTCTGCAGAAACTGGGCTACGACGTTACGGAAACCACCGTGCTGGGCGTCACCATCTCCGACAAACCCGGTCAGTTGGCCCACATCGCCGATGCCTTTGCCAAATCCCGCCTGAACATCGACTACATCTACGCGACGGCTGTCGCCTACGACCAGCCCGCCATGGTCATCGTCCACGTCGCCGAGCGTAGCGCCGCCGAAAAGGCCCTGCGAGCCAGCAAGATCATTTGATCGTCTGCCGGAAGACGCGGCGCGGGTTATCGTCGACCAAATCTCACGTTGGGCGTTGGCGCCGGATGGTCCTGACAGGCCTGGTTGGTGGGCACATCGGTTGACACGGTGCTGGGCTTGACGTAGCCCTTCTCGATCAGCCACGACTCGACTTCTTCGCCGCTCACGTCGGCCAGCACCTGGCCGTCGATCTCCAGCGTCGGTTGCAGCGTTTGTCGGCTGCGCGCGACCATCTCCTCGTAGTGGGCGGGGTTGTTGATGATGTCGCGGTCCTCGAACGGCAGATCGTATTTGCGCAGCACGGCGCGCACGCCGTTGCTCCATCCGCAACTCGGTTTCAGCCAGGCAATGATTCTCGGTTTGCTCATAGTGACGTTCTCACGCCTCCGCCACTTTCTATACACACAAACCGCCGGCAACGCAAGCCGTCGACCTGCGCGCCTTGAATTTCCTGGCCTCCGCATTTTTGGTAGTGGCACCTAAGTTGCTAGATATGTGGGAGATGACCTTGCTCGGTGAGATTCAGTTGCTGCTGGAGCGCACCTACGGATCAACGGGAGTAGACTTCGGAGATTTCATTCTCGACCGCGACCGCAGCCGCGCGCTCTCGGCCATGGCCGGCGCCAGCGCCGCGCAGATTTCCGATCTGGGACGGGTCTTCTTGCGCGTCGTGAACGGCAAGTTGCGCCTGGGAATTCATTACGACCCGGACATCATCGAAGCGCTCGAACGAAACAACCCCGCCTGCGGGTTGAATGACGACAACATCGTTCCGTTTATGGTGTTTTTGGAGGAACTCGACCACGCGGTCCACGCCGTCCTGAAGTTCCGCGAAGGAGTGCGTGACATTCACAGCGAGATGTTCGTGCGCGACCTGGAAGTCCAGGCCAAAGTCGACACGTATCTGGTGCTCCAGAAATACTGCGCCTTCTTCAACAAATCGCGCCGGCTGACCGATGCCGATCGACGCTGGCTCAAGGCCTGTGTGTTCGACCGCGATAATGCCGCCTTTGACGATCCGTTGTTGACCGACCGGTATCGCGAAACCAACCGGCTGGCCCGACGTTACGTCCGCCATCTCGATGAGCTTCCGCGAGCACGGCGGACGGCGGAAATCCGCCGGTTCCGCCGGTTGGCCTATCCCGAAAAGCGCGACCGCATCGCCGCCGCGACCGCGAACTAGCCCCCGTCCGGATTGGCCCCGCCGGCGTTGGGAAAATACTTCTGGAATTCTCGCGCCGCTTTCGGTAACAGGGTAGTAATGTTGGTGCGGCTTTTTACGACGTCATTGGGCAAGAAGTTCCTTATGGCCATTACCGGCGCGGGACTCTTTCTGTTCGTCATCGGCCATCTGCTGGGAAACCTGCAGATATTCCTCGGGCCCGAAGCCATCAACCGCTACGGCCACTTCCTGCAAACAACTCCCGAGATCCTCTGGCCGGCCCGTATTGGCCTGCTGGTGTTCGTGGGCATTCACATCTGGTCGTCCATTTCGCTGACGTTGGAGAATCGGGCCGCACGCGGGACCCCGTACGACGTGAAGGAGGTCGTGGATGCGACACTCGCCTCGCGGACGATGATCTGGAGCGGCCTGATCATCTTCGCATTCGTCTGTTTCCATCTGGCCCATTACACGTTGCTGATCGTTCACCCCGAGTTTCGCGACCTGCACGACGCCAACGGCTGGCATGACATTTATCGGATGATGGTACTCGGTTTCTCGAACGGCTGGGTCTCGGGCTTCTACATTCTCAGCATCGGCCTGTTGTGCTTTCATCTGAGCCATGGCGCCAGCGCGATGTTCCAGTCGCTCGGCCTGCAGAATGCGGTCTACGAAACGCTGATCGACCGTCTGGCAACGGTCGCTGCCGTGGTGATTTTTCTGGGCTATATTTCCATTCCACTGGCCGTTTTGGCCGGGGCGGTGAAGTAACATGAAACTCGATGCCAAAATCCCCGCTGGCCCGCTCGCTCAGAAATGGGACAAGCACAAAGCCTCGATCAAGCTGGTCAATCCGTCCAACAAACGCAAGTACGAGGTCATCGTCGTCGGCACCGGGCTCGCGGGCGCGTCGGCGGCGTCGTCGATGGCCGAGCTGGGATACGTCGTCAAGTCCTTCTGCATTCAAGACAGTCCGCGCCGCGCCCACAGCGTGGCAGCCCAGGGCGGCATCAATGCCGCGAAGAATTATCAGAATGACGGGGACAGCGTGTACCGCCTTTTTTATGACACGATCAAGGGCGGTGATTTTCGGTCGCGCGAGGCCAACGTCCATCGTCTCGCGGAAGTCAGCGTCAATATCATCGACCAGTGCGTCGCCCAGGGCGTGCCGTTCGCCCGCGAATATAGCGGCTATCTGGCGAATCGGTCCTTCGGCGGCGCGCAGGTCTCCCGAACGTTCTACGCGCGGGGTCAGACCGGCCAACAGCTTCTGCTCGGCGCGTATCAGGCGTTGATGCGTCAGGTCGGGCTGGGTCAGGTGACGCTGGTTCCGCGCACCGAGATGCTGGAATTGGTGGTGGTCAACGGCCACGCCAAAGGCATCGTCGTGCGCGACATGGTCACGGGCCGGATTTCGTCGCATTCCGCCGACGCGGTTGTTCTGGCATCGGGCGGCTATGGGAACGCCTATTATCTCTCGACTTACGGTCGCGGGTCGAATGCCACCGCCATCTGGCGCGCCTACAAGAAGGGCGCGCTCTTCGCCAACCCGTGCTTCACGCAGATTCATCCGACGTGCATCCCCGTCACGGGCGATTATCAGTCGAAGCTCACGTTGATGAGCGAGTCGTTGCGCAATGACGGCCGGGTCTGGGTTCCGAAGAAGAAGGGCGACAAACGGTCCCCCAGCGAGATTCCCGAGGACGAGCGCGATTATTATCTCGAACGCAAATACCCAAGCTACGGAAATCTGGCCCCGCGAGATATTTCCTCGCGCGCGGCCAAACAGGTTTGCGACGAGGGCCGCGGCGTCGGCGAGAGCGGCCTGGGCGTCTACTTGGATTTCTCCGATGCAATTCAGCGCCTCGGACGAGCGAAAATCGAAGAGCGCTACGGCAATCTCTTCGATATGTATCACGAGATTACCCACGAAAACGCCTACAAGTCGCCGATGCGCATTTTCCCGGCGATCCACTACACGATGGGCGGGCTGTGGGTGGATTACAATTTGATGAGCAATCTGCCGGGATTGTACGTCCTCGGCGAGGCCAATTTCTCCGATCACGGCGCGAACCGGCTCGGCGCCAGCGCGCTGATGCAGGGATTGGCGGACGGCTATTTCGTGCTCCCGTACACCATCGGTGATTACCTGGCCTCGCAGAAACCCGGCTCGCGGCCCAAGCCCGACGCGGCGGAATTCAAACAGGCCGAGCAGGAAACAAGTGAGCGCATCCAGAAGCTGCTGGCGATTCGCGGGAAGAAAACCATCACGGAGTTCCACAAACAACTGGGCCGAATCCTGTGGGAGCACTGCGGCATGACGCGCTCCGAAAAAAGCCTCAAGGAAGCGCTGGCCCAGATCCCGCCGTTGCGCGAGGAGTTTTGGAAGAACGTGAACGTGCCCGGTGAGGGCGAGGAACTCAACCAGTCGCTGGAACGCGCCGGGCGCGTGGCCGATTACCTCGAGCTGGCGGAATTGATCGTCTACGACGCGTTGATGCGCGACGAATCCTGCGGCTGCCATTTCCGCGAGGAGCACAAGACCGAGGATGGCGAATGCCAGCGCAACGACGAGCAGTATGCCTATGTCGCCGCGTGGGAATTCACGGGCGTCGGGAAGACGCCGACCCTGAACAAGGAGCCGCTCGTGTACGAGGAGGTCCATCTGGCGCAGAGGAGTTACAAGTGATGAACGTCACACTCCGAGTCTGGCGGCAGCGCAACGCGGAAGCGCCGGGGCGATTCGAGACCTACGAAGCGAAGGACATCAATCCCAACATGTCGTTCCTCGAGATGCTCGATGTCGTCAACGAAGACCTGACGCGGCGCGGCCAGGGGCCGATCGCGTTCGATCACGATTGCCGCGAAGGCATCTGCGGCATGTGCTCCTGCGTCATCAACGGCGAACCCCACGGCCCCGAGTACAAGGTCGCCACGTGCCAGACCTACATGCGCAGTTTCCATGATGGCGAGACAATCACCGTGGAACCGTTCCGTTCGCGCGCATTCCCGCTGATCAAAGACCTGGTTGTCAATCGCAGCGCGTTCGACCGGATCATCCAGGCGGGCGGGTTTGTTTCCGTTTCGACCGGCTCGGCACCCGACGGCAACGCGATCCCCGTGCCGAAACAGAACGCTGACCTCGCGATGGACGCCGCGGCGTGCATCGGCTGCGGAGCGTGCGTGGCGGCGTGCAAGAACGCCAGCGCCATGCTCTTTGTGGCCGCAAAAGTGTCGCACCTCAATTTGTTGCCGCAGGGTCGGCCGGAGAAAGAGAAACGCGTTCTCGCCATGGTCGAGCAGATGGACGAGGAAGGTTTTGGCGCGTGCACCGTCACCGGTTCCTGCGAGGCCGTGTGCCCCAAGGGAATCGGCCTGAGTTTCATCGCGAAGATGAACCGCGATTATTTCGGAGCGTTGCTCAAGATGGGCAGAGGCCGGCCGGCGACGGTGGAAACGTAGGTCCTATTTCAGGTCGACAAAATGCCCGAGCGCCCGCTGTTTGCGCATGACGAGCTGCATGGCCACTCCGCCCGCAATCCCGAAGCCGGCCATGGTCGGGAACCACACTCCCCATCCATAGCGGTCAATCAGCCATCCCGTCACCGGGAGGAAAATCGTCATCCCGAAGTACTGGAATGAATCGATTACGCCGGACGCAAAGCCCGCCATCCTGCGCCCGCCAATGTCCATTGGTGCGGCGGCGCCCACAAGGGAGTGCGTCGAGTTGACCATTAGTGAGATCAGGATTAACACCAAACAGCCCAGAAAAACACCCATGGAACCCGGCCGGATCGCCCCGGAATAAAAGACCACGGCCGCCAGTCCAATGAGAACCGCTTGCATGAAATACAATGCCATCGCCACCGGCGAGCGATGTCCCTTGAAGAATTTGTCGGAGATGACTCCCGAGGCAAGCGAGCCGGCGACAGCGACGAGGGGTACCGCCCAGGCCACGGTGAAGATCTCGGCCGTCGGCCGGTTCTCCATTCGCAGCTTCAGCACTTCGTCAAAGAACAGCACGGCCAGTTGATCCGAGCTGCTGCGCACCGCTCCCGTACACGCGTAGGCTGCCGCGTAAAACCAGATCAGCGGGTGCGTGAACACCCGCTTGAAGCACTCGGCCACGCCGATCCTGACCCCGCCCGTCCCATTCACCTCATCGTGAATCAGCCCCGACCAACCGGCTTCTTCCGGTGTCTCTTTGGCGAAGATGGCCATGAGAATCGCGCAAGCCGCCGTGATCATTGGCGGGATGCGAAACAACCAGCGCCAGTCGCCGCGGGCCACGGTCCAGGTCCCGATTGTGAAACCGGCCAAAATGATCGGGGCCAGAACGCCAATGGAGATCTGGCCCAACTGGATCATGAGTCCGAAGATACCGGCGAAAGTTCCCCGCTCGTTGCGGTTGAACCATGCGGCGTTGATCTTGATCATCCCCGGCGCGCCGAACGACTGGAAGTAGCCGTTCAACAGCCAGATGAGCGCGAACGTCGAGAATGTCCCCGCAAACGAGGCGGATCCGAAAATAAGATTGATGATGATCGTTGCGACGGCACCAATCGTCATCGCCGCTTTCCCGCCGATGCGGTCGGTGATCAAACCGTTGACGAGCTGGCCGATTCCGTACGCGACCGACCACGCTCCGAGAATCTTCCCAATTTGGAACTTGTCGAACCCGAACTCATCGACCATTCCCGGCGTCGCGAATCGGAAATTGTACCGGCACACGTAGTAGGAAGCATACATGAGCCCGAGGCTCACCCAATTCAACCCGCGACGTGGTCGAAACCCCGAGGGATACGCAGTGCGGCTGGTCGGCGAGGGCGCAGAGCCGGTCTGTTCCATGAATTCTCTTTCGCGAACACCCGTGTCAATATCGGAGCAAACCGTACAGGCACTGATGCGGAAAAGTCAAAGAAAATGTTTCTGGAACGGTCGACGCGAACAACAAAACAGGCGAAGACAACCTCGCGGCTGTCTTCGCCTGTGGTCCATCAGCGGTCTTACCGTCGTTGGCGATTAAAAAGCATGAGTTGGAGCAGGGTCGCGACCGCGGCGATCAGCGCCGCCATGTAGGTCATTGCCGCGGCGTTCAGAACGCGATTCACACCCGGCATTTCGTCGCGCGCGATCAGCCCGCTCTTTTGCAATATCCGCTTGGCGCGGGAGCTGGCATCAAACTCAACGGGAAGCGTGATGAGTTGAAATACCACGAGGACGGCGTACACCCCGATTCCCAGCGTGATGAACATGGGGATGCGGAAGACGAATCCGCCCAGCATCACCAAGGGCAGTAATTGCGACGTGAACATGGTCACGGGCACAATCGCCATTCGCGCCTGCAACGGCGCGTAGGCGTGCTGGTGCTGAATCGCGTGCCCGGTCTCGTGCGCCGCGATGCCCAACGCCGCTACGGACTCGCCGTCATAAACGCCAGGTGACAGCGCGAGAGTTTTTGTCCGCGGGTCGTAATGGTCGCCCAGAAAGCTGTTGGTACGTTCGATCTGCACATCGTGAATCCCGGCGTCCGCCATGATCTCGGCCGCCGCCTCCGCGCCGGTCCGTCCCGACCGCGCGCGCACCCGTGAATATTGCTTGATCGCTGCCTGCACGAGAAGCTGGGCCACGATCCCTGGCACCAGGATCAGCACGAGAAGCAAAGCATCGATTTCGTAGAACGACATCGTATTTTCTTACCTCCGGTGAGCGGTAACGTAGCGCAACGCGGCTAGATTTCAAGTGCCTTGGGGAACCGCGTCAGGTTGCGCGCGCCATTCTGCTGAATCACGGCGACGTCCTCCAGCCGCACGCCACCCACGCCCCGGTAATACAGGCCCGGCTCAACCGTCACCACCTGGCCGGCGCGCAGCACCTCCGAGGCGATGCTGACGCGCGGGCGCTCGTGAATCTCCAGCCCCAAGCCATGTCCCGTTCCGTGGAAGAATCCCTGCATCCGCCCGCGAATCACGCCGGTCTTGTAACCCTCCCGCACGAACAGACTGTGGATCGCCCCATGCACGTCCTGGCCGTTCGCCCCGGCTCGCAGCTTCCCAAACGCCAGTTGTTGCGCGCGGCCGACGACCGCGTACAGCTTCTTCACCGCTTCGCTGGCCCGACCGCGCACGACCGTGCGCGTGATGTCTCCCCAGTAGCCGGTCCGCATATCCCGCGGGAAAATATCCAGAATGATCGTCGTATGGACGCGGAGCGGACCGTGTCCGACTTCGTGCGGATCGCATCCCTGATTCCCGCCGGCGACAATCGTGCGCGACGCCACGCCTCCCAAGCGGGCGATCGCGGCGTTGATGGCGCCCTGAACGTTTTCCGACGTCAGCTTCCGATTCTGCCAATAGAGAAACCCGTCGCGTCCGATCCGGCTCCGTTTCAAGAGGCTGATGCCCGCCAGCATCCCCTCTTCCGCCAGGTGCGTCGCCTTCCCCAGCACGGCGATCTCGGCCGCGGTCTTGATTTCGCGCTTGGGGAAAAACGGGTCCGATTTCACCACAACGCGAATTCGTCGCAGTCGTTTCGCCAGGCCAACCGGGAAATTCATGGGGACTTCGACCCGGCGCACGCGGAACTCGCGCAGCACCTGATTCAACACGTCGCTGAACCGCGGCTGGTTGACGCCGGCGCGCTGGAGCTGCCTCTGGTACTGCGAAAACGAGAGCACGCGGTCCACCTGCGCCTCGCGCCGCGCGCGGTCGATCTCCAGGTCACTCATCACCGCAAAGCTACGGCCTCGCGTCTCGAACCAGATGAACGGGTCGGGCACGAACATGCGCGTCGCATACAGCATGTTCGCATCGTGCTCACTATCGGCAACCATCAATCGTGTTGTCACGAAGCACTCCCGCTCCCCAGCCCGATCGACGGCGCAACGTCCAGTGAATAGTCGCTCGTTCCATCCCGCGACAAGTGATGGTACGCGAGCGCCGCGATCATGGCGGCGTTATCCGTGCACAGTGCCGCCGGTACCAACAGCAATTGCAGTCCTCGCTGCGTGCATTCGACCCCGAGTTTCTCGCGAAATCGTCGGTTGATCGAAACGCCGCCAGAGGCACTCACGGTCTTGACGTCGAATTCTTCGGCCGCGCGAATCGTCTTCCCGACGAGCACGTCCACCACGGCCTCCTGGAAGCTGGCACACACGTCGTCGACGCGATGGTGCGGGTTCTTGCGCAGGAAGTAAAGCACCGAGGTCTTCACGCCACTGAAGCTGAAGTTGTACGTATCGTCGTTCAACATGCTGCGCGGGAAATCGATTGCCGCGGGATTTCCGTGCCCGGCTCGCCGCTCGATTTCCGGTCCGCCGGGGTACCCCAAGCCCAGCAACTTGGCCACTTTGTCAAACGCCTCGCCGGCCGCGTCATCGACGGTCTGGCCCAAAATCTCGTGCCGGCCAACGGCTGTTGCGTGCGCCAGGATGGTGTGTCCGCCCGAGACGATCAACGAAACCATCGGCAACGCATCCACTCTGGCGTTGACCAGCAGCGGCGAGTACAAGTGCGCTTCGACGTGGTTAATGGCAATGAACGGCTTGCCCGTGGCCAGCGCAATTCCCTTGGCCGCATTCAGCCCGATCAGCAACGACGCGGCCAGACCGGGACCATACGTGGCGGCCACGGCGTCGATTTCGGTTATCGAAGTCCCCGCGTCGGACAGCGCCTCGTCAATCACGGAATCGATCAACTGCAGGTGATTGCGGGACGCCAGCTCGGGGACGACGCCGCCGTACGGACGATGCAACGCCACCTGCGAGCTGACAACGTTGGAAAGAATCTCCGTGCCGTTGGCGACGACCGCCGCGGCCGTCTCGTCGCACGAGGTCTCGACGCCGAGGATTTTCACGGGCTGGTCAATCGACGCCGGCCGAATCGTCGTCCTAGGGCGTTGCGGGCGTCGCCGCAACGGAAGCGGTCGATTCGCTCGCGTTCTGCTTGGCGAGCTTCGTCTGCTTCTCGAACAGTTTGACTCCCTTGATCACGTCGATGGCGCGATCCAATTGCACGTCGGCAATGGGCTCGACCTTCTCCGCGGTATCATCGGCCGGCAGACTGGCGCGCACGCGCTGCTCCAGCAGTTTGCGCTCGTCCTCCTCGGAAATGGGCACGATGATATCGGGCGTCACGCCGTGTTCGTGAATCACCTTGTGACTGGGAGTGTAATACTTGGCCGTGGTCAGGCGCAACGCCGAGCCATCCCGCAACTGGATGATGCTCTGCACGGAGCCCTTGCCAAAGGTCGTCTCCCCAACCAGCACGGCGCGGTGAAGATCCTGCAACGCCCCGGCCACGATCTCACTGCCGCTGGCGCTGCCGGCATTGACGAGCACAACCAGCGGATAATTGGGCTGTTTCTTTCCGCCGTCGGACCGGTAAACGGACTTCTGCGCGGGATCACGGCCTTCGGTGGAAACAATCAGTTTGCCCGAGGGAACGAACTCGCTAGCGACCTTGCGAGCGGATTCGAGCAGCCCGCCCGGGTTGTTGCGCAGGTCGATAATCAGCGCGGTCATACCCTGGCTGTTGAGCTTGGCGAGGGCCTTCTCGAATTCGCCAGCCGTCGGCTCGTTGAATTGCGTGATGCGCACGTAGCCGATGCCATCCTGGAGAATCTTGGCGTCCTTGACGCTATCCACGTTGATCTCGGCGCGTTCGATCGTGTGATCCTTGATCTTGTCGCCCGGATCCTTGGCTTTCGCGCGAAACACCGTGATTGTGACCTTCGTCCCCGGATCGCCCCGCAGTTGGCGCACCGCCTCCTGCAAACTCATCTTCTCGGTGACCTTGCCGTTGATCTTGATGATGCGATCACCGGGCAGCAACCCGGCCCTGGCGCCCGGCGTGTCTTCCATCGGCGCGACGACGGTCAGGAATCCTTCCTTGGACATGCTGATGACGATGCCGATTCCGCCAAACTTGCCCTCGGTGTCCTGCTTCATGTCCTCGTACACCTGCGGTTCCATGAACTGGCTGTGCGGGTCCAGCGAGTTGAGCATGCCCTTCAACGCGCCGTACGTCAGCTCGCGGTAGGAGACCGAGTTGGTGTCCACGTACTCCTTGCGGACCAACTCCATCACCTGGGTCATCAGCTCCATCTCGGAATACGGGTTGTCCTTGTCCGACCTGGTGGAGGAATCGGAATAAATCTTCGCGGCAATGGCCAGGTTGATTCCCAGCAACACTACCACGAACGCCACACCGATACGCTTGATCGTCATAACATTTCTCTCGAAATCCTGTATTTTCCCTCAGTCTCAACCCGATCCACGAGGAGCCACTTTGGGGACAACGACTCGCGTAACATACGGCGGCTGGGCGACTGAATCAAGTCCGTCCTTCTTCGGGGCTGGATGCGGAACGGTCTCATGTTACTCGACCAATTTGAGGGCCGCCTGCCGAAAACCGGCGATTTGCTTCGTGGTCCGCGCCTCCAGATAACAGCGAAACACCGGTTCCGTCCCCGATGCCCGAAACATCACCCAGCACCCGTCGTTGAGCAGGAACTTGTACCCGTCCATCGTGACGATACCGGTGACTTTCTGGCCGCCAAATTCGGTCAGGCCCTGGGCGAACCGCGCGAGCAACTGCTCCTTGCGTTCGGGCGTGACCCGCAGGTTGATGCGGTCGCTGATGATGCCCCCTGCCCGTTTCTGGATGCCTTTCAATACCTGGCCGAGCGATTGGCCTTCGTATGCCACCACCTCCGCCATCAGCAGGCACGCGAGAACCCCATCCTTCTCCGGCACGTGGCCCTTCACGCTGAGACCGCCGCTTTCCTCGCCGCCAACGATGATCGGCTCGCTTTCCATCAGCGCGCCGATGTATTTGAATCCCACCGGTGTCTCGTGCACTTTCACCTGAAACTCGCGCGCCACGGCGTCCACCAGATGGCTGGTCGCTACGGTCCGCACCACGGCGCCCGTCCAATGACGGTTCTTGACCAGATGATACAACGCGAGGGCCAACACTTCGTTGGCGCTAATGAAGGTGCCATCACTGTCGACGATGGCGAAGCGGTCGGCATCGGGATCGAGACCGAGTCCGAGGGCCGCCTTGGATGATTTCAGACGGGTCAGCAACTCACCCATGTTTTCGCGGCTCGGCTCGGGATGGCCTTTGCCGAACAACGGATTCGGCTCGCGGTGCAGCGCGTCGACACGCCACCCGTTGCTCGCAAGCAACGCATCCAGATACCCGCGGCCCGTGCCGAACATCAGATCCACCACGGCCTTCTTGCGCCCCTTCTTGAGCGCGGCGAAGTCGATAAGCTGGCGAAGCTGCGCGACGTAGCGCGGCATCGGATCGAAGACTTTGATCGCGCGGGAGCGGCCTTCGGGACGCGAGCAGTCTCCTTGTTCCGCTTTCTTCTCAATCCCCTTGGCCGTCTCCGGCAGGCACGGCGCGCCGTTCGACTCGTTGAATTTCAGCCCGTTCCATTCCGGCGGGTTGTGGCTGGCCGTGATGTTGATCCCGCCGGACGCCCGATGGATGCGGATCGAATGCGAGATGACGGGCGTGGGGGTGTCGCGGTCCGTCAACCAAGCCTCGAAGCCGTAGCCGGCGACGATCTCGGCGCACCGCGTGGCGAATTCTCGGGACAAAAATCGCGTGTCGTGTCCCACGATAATGCGTTTCGTGGCGTTCGGCGGCGGATTCTCGGTCAGGTACTGCCCGATGGCGTGCGCCGCGATTTCAACGTTCGCGAACGTAAATGTATCGCTGATGATGCCGCGCCAGCCCGATGTGCCAAATCTGATGACAGCCATGCGGCGCATTATAGCGGCAACGTCAACCGCGTCGATAGGAATGCGACACAATTATTCATGATTGAAACAGCAACCGCACTGTCATAGATTTCCTCCCGCCCGTTGGCGAACATCTCATCGTCCCATGACCCAAGAATCCACAGACTTGCCGCCCAGCACCGTCACCGTTCTGCCAACGAAGGACGGCTACGATGCTTGGGCTGGATTCTATGATGAGGATGACAATCCCCTTGTTGCTTTGGAGGAGCCGTGGGTACACCGTCTTCTGGGCGATGTGCGGGGGCTGACCGTGGCGGATATCGGTTGCGGAACCGGCCGTCATGCCGTCCGCCTGGCCGATGCGGGGGCCACCGTCCACGCGCTGGATTTCTCCGAAGGAATGCTGGCTCGCGCCCGCGCCAAGGCCGAGAATCGAAACATCGTCTTTTGCGTACACGATCTGGCTCAACCGCTGGCGTTCGCCGACGCCACGTTCGACCGCGTGGTGTGCGGGTTGGTGCTCGACCACATATCCGACCTCGCGGGGTTGTTCCGTGAAATGCACCGCATTTGCCGGCCATCCGCATTCGTTGTGATCTCGGTCATGCATCCGTCGATGATGTTGCGCGGTGTCCAGGCCCGGTTTCGAGAGCGCACAACCGGACGCGAAGTCCGCCCGGCGAGCGTGCCGAATCAGTTGAGCGACTACGTCATGGCGGCAGCGCAGGCGGGGTTTGCCTTCGACCATCTCAGCGAGCAGTGCGTGGACGAAGCACTGGCGGCCCGGTCGGAGCGCGCGCGCAAATACGTGGGTTGGCCGATGCTCTTCCTGATGAAACTGGTACCGGCGAGATGACCGGCTTGAGCCGGGGCGAAGCTACGGCGCCAGTTTTCCGGCGGCGAGCAAGCCGAGCAGCAACGTGCCCAGAGCGAGCCGGTAGACGATAAACACCCAGGTCGTGTGGCGACGCAAAAAGCCGAGCAGGAAGGCGACGACAAAGTAGCCGACGGCAAATGCTGCCAGACCGGCGGCCAGTGCGTTGAGCACTTCGGCGTGAGACGAAAAATGCAGTTTCCGCATTTCAAACACCCCTGCGGCAAACACCGCCGGCAGCGACATCAAGAACGAGAAGCGCGCCGCTGTGTCGCGTTTCATCCCGAGAAACAAGCCGCCGGTAATGGTCGATCCAGATCGGGAAGCGCCGGGCACCAGGGCCAGCGCCTGCCAACAACCGACTACGATGGCGTCACGCCAGCCGAGCTCGCGAAGCTCGCGCAGCGGTTGACCGTGTTGATTGCGGCGCCGCTCCGTCCACTCGGCGAGGGCGAGGACGACCGCGAGCGCAATCAGCGCACCGGCGATCACCGGTAGCGTGCGCCAGTTGCCCTCGATGTGGTGGCGCAGAAGAACGCCGAGCACGCCAATCGGAATCGTCGCGGCGATCAGCATCCACGCCAGTTTACCTTCCGGTGTCGCCGTGCCGTGCATCACACCACGCGCCATCTGCACGCAGTCCTGCCAGAAATATACCAGCACCGCGAAGTAGGCGATGAGTTGAACGACAGCCAGGAACGCCGCATCCGGAGCTTTCCAGCCGAAGAAGGCCGACACCAATTGCATGTGGGCGATGCTGCTGATCGGGAGGAACTCCGTCAGGGCCTGGACGACACCGAGCACGATGGCTTGCCAAAGAGTCATCGTCGCCGAGAGTTAGCTCAAACGCGCGAAAGTCTTTTGCAGCAGGTCCACCGGCGCCGCGTTCTCCGACCTCGCCTTGGCGTCGGCGATCAGCTTGGCTTCGAGCGCGTTCTTCGTGGGCCGCTGGACCTGGTAGAACACGCCGAAGTGGCCCGGGAAATCCGCCATGGCCAGTTTGTACGCCGCGAGCTCATCGGTCACGTCGTGATCGGCGGGCACGAGATTGAACGTGCCGCCTTTGCGCGGGTTGGCGGCGTCGAACGCGCCGGGATAAAACTCCGTGCATTCGCTCAGGCACTCGATCACCGAGAATCCGTCGTGTTGCATGGCCTTCTCCATCATCTCCATGACGTGATTCGGCAGATGCGAATGGGACCGGGCGATGAACGTCGCGCCCGAGGCGATGAGCTGTTTCATGGGGTTGATCGGATGATCGATCGCGCCCGTTGGATCGGTCTTCGATTTGAATCCCACGGGCGAGGTCGGCGAGGTCTGTTTCTTGGTCAACCCGTACACGAAGTTGTCCATGATGACGTAGGTCATCTTGACGTTCTTGCGCGCCGCGTGATTCAAGTGGTTGCCGCCGATCGAAAACGCGTCGCCGTCGCCGCCGAACACGAACACGTGCAACTCGGGGCGCATGAGCGAGACGCCCGTGGCGAACGCCGCCGCCCGGCCATGCACGAAATGCACGCCGTAGGCATTGACAAAGTAGGGAAACCGCGACGAGCAGCCGATGCCGGCGATGCTGGTGATTCTTTCGTGGGGCACCTGCAGCTTCTCCATCATCTTGAAGTAGATGGACAGGATGCTGAAGTCGCCACAGCCCGGACACCACGTCGGATGGTCCGCGACCAGATCCTTCTTGGTGTATTTCGGGCGGTCGGTCAGTTTGATTTCTTTCACATCCAGGTTCTTCGCTTCGGCAATCATAGGAATTCTTTCCGGGAAATCAGGCGTGCGCCAGGGTGGGTTCGGGGGATTTCTTCAGCTTTTCGTTCATGCCGTTGAGAATCTCGCGAATCTTGAACGGCAGACCATCGGTCTTGTTGATCCCGACGATCTTGTCATTGCAGAATCGGGCCCGCAGGACGCCCGCGAGCTGGCCGAAGCCGTACAAACCTTCGTCATTCAGCTCGACCACGAAGATGTGGTTGAAGCCATCCATGATTTCGCCGATGCCGGGCTGCAACGGCTGGATGTAACGAATGTTCAGCGCGCTGACGCTCTCGCCCGCCGCGCGCGCCCGGTCGACCGCTTCACGGATCGGTCCCTGGGACGAGCCCCAGCCGATCAACAGCACGTTACCCTCGGGTGGACCATACGTTTCGGCCTTCGGCAGGCGCGATGCCAGTACTTGAAGCTTGCGGCGGCGTTTGGCCGTCATCATGACGTGGTTGGACGGACGGCTGGCGGGGTGGCCCGCTTCGTCGTGCTCCAATCCGGTCACGACGGGGTACTTGCCGTCGAGCATGACCGTTCCCGGTGGCGCATGATGGGCGATGCCGTCGGCGGTGTTCTCGTACGGTTTGTAATTCGGCCCGCGAGCGGTGAAATCCGGTGTCAGGTCCTGCGCCAGCTTCGCGATATCGGGCATTTCCCAGGTCTCGAACCGCGTGGCCAATGCCTGGTCGGTCAGCACGATCACCGGGCAACTGTATTCGCGGGCGAGTTTCGCGGCCTCCAACGTGACGTAAAAGCAGTCTTCCACGGACGACGGGGCCAGCACGATGCGCGGGCTGTCTCCGTGGCCGCCAAAACAGGCGATGTTCAGGTCGCTCTGCTCGACATTCGTCGGCAAGCCCGTGCTGGGACCGCCGCGCTGGACATCGATGACCACAATCGGCATTTCCGCCATCACGGCCCAACCCAGGGCTTCGGTCTTGAGCGAGAGCCCGGGGCCCGAGGTTCCCGTCAGGGAAAGATGCCCCGAATACGACGCACCGCAGGCCATCGCGATGGCGGCCAGCTCGTCTTCCGCTTGAACGAAGATCCCGCCGTACTTCGGCAGTTCGGTCCGCAAGATTTCCATGACGCTGGACCACGGCGTGATCGGGTAGCCCGCGCCGAACCGGATTCCCGCAGTCAACGCACCGTAGGCGATGGCCTGGTTTCCATCGGTAACGACCTGCTTCCGTCCCGCTTTGTTTGTTGACGGAATGAATTCAAAGGTGTCCGTCAGCCGGCCGATGTCGTACCCGTATCCGGCGTTGAACGCTCCGACCACGTTGCGAATGACGTCGTCACCCTTGCTTTTGTAATACGCCTGCAACATCGTCTCCAGTTTCGGCACATCCAGGTCGAACATCCGCGCCAGCAATCCGAGCACAAACATGTTCTTTCCCTTGTCCTTCGCTGTCCCGCCGATGGCCTCGACCGTCTGCCCGGTGATCGGCACGCCCACCGACCGATACCGTTTCTGGTTCTCCTCGGGCTTGACGTTGTCCGAGTCGTAGATGAGGATGCCGCCGTCGCGCAGCGTGTGGATGTGATCGTTATAGGAATGCTGGTAGAACGCGACCAGAATGTCCACGTCGTCACCCGCGCTCAACACCTCGCCCGTGCCCAGCCGCACCTGATAAATGCTCGGCCCGCCCGATATCGTCGCCGGAATCGTCATATACGTCATGACGTCCTTGTCCGTGCGTCCAGCCAGGCGCGCCAAAAAACCACCGATAGCCTGAATACCGTCCTGTGAGTTTCCCGCGAGCCGAATCACCGCGTCCTGAATCCGGCGCCCACGCTGGGGCGGCTGGCCACCAGACGAGGAAGATGCATCTGCCACTTTTTGATCAATCATTTCCTTGTCGTCCTTCAAAAACAACCGTATTCGGGAGAGCTCTACCCGAGACTGTGCCGTTACACCGGCTATACTCTAGCAAACCACCGCCGACTGTCAACCATCCGCCCGCCCGGAGCGAGCCATCCAAGGGCCTCGCCCAAACCATATCGGGTTCGGCCCGCGGGGGAAATGGGTTCGCCCCGGCCTCATCGGGAGAGGACGGGGCACACTGTGGCCGGTCCTGTGCTTGATAAAACACGTGTGTTCGGCCGGGGAAGGTCATAGAATGTGGCCAAGCCGATGATCCTCGTGGGACAACCTGACAAAGGGCCGATGGGGGCAGCCCAATGAAACGCGCGTGGGTATCTCTTGCGGCAGTGTGCGCGTTGGTCATCGCCGTGTACGTGTTCACAGCCCACACCGGCACGTACGTGTCCGGGAGCTTGAACGCGGCCGAGAATTCGTACAATTTGCTGGTCCAAGGTTTCCGTGGCGGCCAGCTCAGCCTGAAGAAAGAGGCCCCTCCCGGCGTCACGCGACTCCGTGACCCGTACGATCCAACCCAGAATCGGCGCTATCGGGCTGCGCCCTATTGGATGCACGATCTGACCTACTACAAGGGGCGGCTCTTCATTTACTTCGGTGTCACACCGGCGGTGATCCTGTTTTGGCCGTATGTCGCGCTGACTGGATGCTACCTCTCTTACCGACAAGCCGGGATCATCTTTTGCTCCGTGGGGTTTCTGGCGAGCGTCTCCGTGCTGCTGGCTCTGTGGCGGCGCCACTTCGCCGAGATCAGCGTTTGGGTCGTGGCGGCCGGTGTGCTGGCGCTCGGCTTGGCAACGGGGGTTCCGCTTCTATTGGCGTGGTGCGACATCTACGAGGTGGCGATCAGTTGCGCCTATGCGTTCGCGATGCTGGCGCTGGCGGCGGTCTGGAAGGCCTTGTACGCCTCGTCAGGGAAATGCCGGTGGCTGGCAGCGGCCAGCTTGGCCTACGGACTGGCGGTGGGGGCGCGGCCCACCCTGCTATTCGGCGCGTCGATCCTGTTGGTGCCGGTGGCGCAAATGTGGCGGGAGCCGCGGAAGCTCTGGGTTCCCCTGCTGGCGGCAACCGGCCCGATCATGCTGATTGGGTTCGGCCTGATGGTCTACAACTACCTGCGATTCGACAATCCCCTCGAATTCGGCTGGAATTACCAGGTGAACGACGTGGAGCAACGCAAGCTGCAGGCGTTCAGTGTGCGGTTTCTATGGCTCAACTTCGGGCGCTATTTCCTGCAACCGGCCCGTTGGAGTGGTCGGTTCCCGTTCGTACATGGATTGGGAGCTGGGGAAACCTTCGGCATCCTGGCCGATACTCCGTTGGTGTGGCTGGCGGTGACAGTGCCGCTGGTGTGGCGCGGTCGCCCGGTCCAGACGCCGGCAACGCTGACCGGGTTCCTGACCGCGGTCACGCTTCTGTTCGTGACCTGCATCCTGACGATGGGTCTGTTCTTTTCCGCGAGCTGTCGTTATGAAATCCAGTTCGTGCCCTCTCTGATGCTGCTGGCGATGACCGGCGTGTTGGTGCTGGAGCGCACCTTGTCCAACCGGCGGACGTGGCGGTGGGCGTTCCGATGCGGCTGGGCGCTGTTGCTGGCATTCTCGGTGACCTTCAATCTATTGGCGAGCGTCGAGCGTTGCGCGGAGGCAGATTTCAGGACGGGGGTCGCCTTATACGAAGCGGGCAAGGTGCGGGAGGCTGTCCAGGAGTATGAGCAAGCGTTGCGGCTTGACCCCGATAATGTCGAAGCTCACAACAACCTGGGCAATAATCTGCTCCGATCGGGCAAGATTCAGGAGGCGATCGGGCAGTACGAACAGACGCTTCGTCTCAAGCCGGATTTCGCCGAGGCGCACGACAATCTCGGCCTCGCACGACAGGAGTCGGGTAACATCTCCGAGGCGATGGAACAATATGAGCAGGCATTTCGCCTGCAGCCTGACAAGGCGATGGCCCACGTCGATTTCGGAATCGCCCTGGAGCGGACGGGCAAGCTGCGGGAAGCGATCGGCCACTACGAGGAAGCATTGCGAATCGAGCCGGATTCCGCGGAGGCCCATTACAACATGGGAATCGCGCTGGCGAGACTGGGGCGCACATCGGAGGCGATCGGGCAGTTCGAGCAGGCCCTGCGAGTGGTGCCGGACTACGCCGAGGCGCACGACAACCTGGCGATCACCCTGGCCCAGGTGGGCCGGCTGTCGGAAGCGATTCAGCATTGGGAACTGGCCCTACGGCTCAAACCCAACGATGCCACCGTGCACAGCAACCTGGGGCTCGGCCTGATGCAGGCGGGCCGGTTCCCGGAAGCGGTTGCGCACTGCGAACAGGCGCTCCGGATCGACCCCGATTACGCCGGAGCACACTATAACCTGGCCCTCGCGCTGGAGAGACAGGGGCGAACGCAGGAGGCCATCCGGCATTGTGAGCGGGCGCTCAAGCTTCGACCAGACCTGCCGGGAGCAACCGAGGCCCTGGCACGGCTGCGGCCCGGCTCGTGAGCCGGAGCAGTCCACAGGCAGTTCCTCCCCCGTCTATTCTTGCCAGCCCCGGGCGTGAAATCCTATGATGGGTCCGATGCCGACGCCGGACCCTACCGACGCTACACCCGGACGAACGACCACGCCGACTGGCGGGAGCAGCGGGACGGAGTCGCTGGCGTCACGGTCTCGCTGGTTACGGCTGGGAATTCTGGCGGCGACGTGCGCACTGGTCATCGGCGTGTACGAGTGCGTCGTCCAACCGGGGTCATTCGAACTGGGTAGTTCGACTCCAGCGGACAGCTACTACAATTTGCTCGTGCAGGGGGTTCGCGCCGGACAACTCAGTGTGAACCGGGAGGCGCCGCCGGACCTCGCGAGACTTCCCAACCCCTACGACCTGTCCAAGTACTCTCGGATTTCCGGGCTGCTCGATTTCAGTTACTACCAGGGGCGGCTCTACCTGTATTTTGGGGTTGTCCCGGCGCTGATATTATTCTGGCCCTTCAACGTGCTGAGCGGTCAGTACTTGTTTCATCGGCAGGCGGTGGTGATCTTCAGCGCCATCGGTTTCCTGGTCAGCGTGGGCCTGCTAGGCGCGTTGTGGCGACGCTATTTCACGGAAGTGAGTGTGGGCGTTGTCGTGGCCTGCGCGCTGGCGCTGGGGTTGGCCTCGGGCGTGCCCGTGCTGTTGTCGCAGGCCGACGTATGGGAGGTGCCGATCAGTTGCGGCTACATGCTGCTGCTGATGGCGTTGGGGGCGATCTGGTGTGCGTTGCACGAGCCGGGACGGCGAGTCCAGTGGCTGGCTGCCGCCAGCGCAACGTATGGTCTGGCGCTGGGGGCGCGGCCCTCGCTGCTGCTTGGGGCGATCGTCCTGTTGGTGCCGGTGGCGCAAGCACGGCGTGAGCGACGACCGGTAATCGGCCTGCTCGTTGCGGCCATTGTGCCGGTTGTGCTCGCCGGGTTGGGGGTGATGCTCTACAACGCGCAGCGGTTCGGCAATCCATTCGAATTCGGATTGCGATACCAGTTGCATGCCGAGCCGAGGATTGACCAGCAATTCTTCGGTTTGCAGCATGTCTGGTTCAATCTCCGCGCCTATTTTCTGGAGCCGACACGCTGGACGGTTCGCTCGCCGTTCGTGCTCGGAGTCGTTCTGCCGCCCGCCCCGATCGGCCACGGCAATGTGCAAAACCCGTTTGGCATTTTGACCAACGTGCCGATTGTGTGGCTAGCGTTGGCGGTGCCACTGGCCTGGCGGGATAGATGGGCGGCCAGCGCCAGCTTGCGGTGGTTTCTGGCCGCGGTGGTTTTGATCTTCGGAATCGAGGCTCTGACGCTGGGCCTTTATTATTGCACCGCCGCACGCTTTGAAGTGGAGTTCTTGCCCGCATTAATGCTGCTGGCTGTGGTGGGCATCCTCGGGCTGGAACGCGCATGGAGCGACCGGCCGTTTCGGCGACAGGTGGCGCGCTGGGGCTGGGGGCTGCTGTTGGGCGTCTCGGTGCTGTTCAACCTGTTGGCCGGCCTCCGGTACTACGCCGAATCACAGACGGGTTTGGGCAACGCACTGGTGGAGGCCGGCAAGGTTCTCGAGGCGTTCAAACACTTCCAGCGGGCGTTGTGGATCGACCCGAATTTGGCGGAGACGCATGAAAGTTTGGGGGCCGCGTTGGCGCAACTCGGCCGGCTGCCCGAAGCGATCGCGGAATACGAGCGGGCGTTACGAATCAAACCCGGATACGTTGAAGCCTACCTGAATCTGGGAAGCGCTCTCACGTCACAGGGGAGGATGCAAGACGCGATGGCGCAGTACGAGGAAGTGGCGCGGATCAGGCCCGATTACCCGGACACATATGAAAGTCTGGGCATCATCTTGGCGCGGCTCAACCGGCTGCCGGAGGCGATCGCCGAATATGAGCGGGCTCTGCGGATCAATCCCGATTTCGCCGAGGCGCATAACAATCTGGGGATCGCGTTGGCACGCATGGGCAAAGCGGAGGAGGCCATCGCGCACTTCGAACGGGCTCTGCAACTCAAGCCGGAGTACGCGGAGGCGCACTACAATTGCGGGAAAACTCTGGAACAAACGGGACGAGTGCATGAGGCGATTGTGCACTTTGAGCAGGCGCTGCGGATCGAGCCGACTTTCACTCCGGCTCGTGACGAGCTGACGCGATTGCACGGTGAGCATCAATGAGCTTCGCGGCCTTGGGCGAGAGATCTTTGCGCGACCATAATGCGCATCAAAAGCAATTGACCAGCCGCCAGCCTTGCGATACGTTGCCGGTGCTGGTAACCCTGCGAGAATAGCCATGAGCGACATTAATCCGCGAGCCAATGATTTTTACCAAAAGGGCGTCCAAGCCCTCGAACGCGGCAATCTCGACTACGCCATCGAGATGATCATCCAGGCCCTGAACATCGAGCCGGGTTTCGTCAAGGCCCGACGGACCCTTCGCGCCGCGCAGATGAAGAAGACCGAGGGCGAAGGTGCGCTGAGACGCACTTGGTCCGCCGCGAAAATCCAGCCGTTGCTGGCCAAGGCCAAGTTGTCCGTCCAGAAGAACCCGGCCGAGGCGATGACTCTCTGCGAGCAGGCGTTGTCGGTCGATCCCAAAAACGGGCAGGCGTTGTACATGCTGGCCGAAGCGGCAGAAGCCGCCCAGCTCGCGGACACGGTCGTTCAGACCCTGGAGACGTATACCCGTCTGAATCCCAAAGAGGCCAAGGCGCTGCATTGGCTGGCCCGCTCCTATATCGCCGCCGGGCAGCACGATCTGGCCCGACAAACCTACGACCGCCTGCTGCAGATCAACCCGAACGATTTCGAGGCCCAACAGGGCGCCAAGGATGCCACGGCCAAAGGGGCCATGTCCGGTGGCGGCTGGGAGGGAGACGGATCGTTCCGCGAGGCGCTCAAGGACAAAGACGAAGCCGTCGCCTTGGAGCAACAGTCCCGCGTCGTGCGCGCCGAGGACATGGTCGCCAACCTTATCAAGGAGAAACTCGAGGCGCTTTCGAAAGACCCGGAAAATCCGGCCATCCAGCGCGAGCTCGGGAAGCTCTACGCCCAGAAGGAAAACTTTGAGGAGGCGTTGCGGTACCTGGAAGGATTGTTCGCCAAGGAAGGCGGCGCGGACCCCTCGCTCGAACGCGAAATCGGCGACATCAAGATCAAACGCCTCGAATCTCAGGTGGAAGCGAAGAAGAAACAACTTGCGACGAGCCCGGCCAACGCTGCCGCGCTCCAAAATGAAATGGCGGCCCTGGAGGCGGAGCTCAACAAGGTTAAACTCGGTGAAGCCGAGCGGCTCGTCGAGCGCTACCCCAACGATCTGATGTACCGCTACGACCTGGGCGTGTTGTACATGAAAATGGGCAATATCGAAGGCGCCGTCGAGCAACTGCAAAAATCTCGCGGCCAGCCCCAGCGTCGCGTCGCCTCGCTCAATCTCCTCGGCCAATGCTACCAGCAGATGGGTCTCCACGACATGGCGATCGAGACGTTCAATGAAGCCATAGCTGAGCTGCCGACCATGGACGGGCTCAAGAAGGAACTGCTCTACAATCTCGGTAGCGCCTACGAGCTCATGGGCGACCAGGAGAAGGCCATTACCGCCTTCAAGGAGATCGCCAAGGTCGATTTCGGTTATCGCGACGTCCGCTCGAAAATCATGCGCAAGCCACCCCAAAAGGGCGCATAGCGTCGCGCGGCAAAGTCAACGCCAGTCGAGGTTCGTCCAGATTTCGCGTAGGTCGCGAATCCCGTTCTTGTCTTCTGGACCGCGGTCCACGAGCACCGCGCGCATTCCTACTGCTTCCGCGCCGCGGACATCGTCTTCGTAGCTGTCGCCAACGTGAGCCGCGTTGTCCGCGGTAACACCCGCCGTTCGAAGCGCGGCCTGAAAGATTGCGGACGCCGGCTTTTCCACCCCGACCTCGCAAGAAATCGTCATCGAATCGAAATACGCGGCCAGCCCCAGTTTTTCCAGCAGCCCGCGCAGCCGGTCATCCCAATTGGAGATCACACCGACATGCAAACCGCGTGCCCGAGCCTGCCGTAACGTCTCCTCCACATCGGAAAAAATCTGCCACGCATCGGGCTCGGCAAAAGCGTTGTAGAGGTCCTCAAAGCACCTCGCATTATCTTGTCCGAGCACGCGAAAGACCAGCTCCCGCCACCATTCCTTGCGCGACACGGTGAGCCCCGGGCGTTTCATCTCCGACCACACACGCCGGAAGGCGCGGTCCATCTCATCAGGGGTCCGGTCAATCCCGTGCCGGTGAGCAACCGAAGCATACACGGCGCCGACAGATGGATAGGGCTGAATCAGCGTGCCACCCACGTCGAAGAAGATCGCGCGGGGTCGCTGCGCCGTCACTGCAACACCAACTCGCGCGGTGTCTTTGCCCGCGTTCCGCTGGCGAAGCCGAGTCGATCCAGCGCTTCTCCGACCAGGAAGAGTGATCCGGCGATGGCGATCGTTTCCGCGTTTTCGCCACGGGCCTGCGCGTACGCGGCCGCCAGGCTGTTTTCGGTGGTAACGTGCGCCGCTGGGTTCGCCGCCTTGCACCAGCGGGCCAGCTCGTCCGGCTCGCTCGTCCGCTCGCTGTGGACGGGCACGCACAGTACCCGCACGGCCAGCGGCGCGAGAATCTGGCACATCTGATCGTAATTCTTGTCCCGCAGCACGCCAAGGATCAGCGTCAGCCTGCGTCCCGCGGAGTGCTCCCGCAAGGTCGCGGCGAGACGCTCCGCCGCGGCGGCATTATGCGCGCCGTCAAGGACGACTGTCGGATCGTGGTGGACGATCTGAAACCGTCCCGGCCAGGCGGTCCGCGTCAGACCCGCGTGCACCTGCTTCGGCGTGATTGGCAATCCCGATGCTTCGAGCGCGGCGACGGCCGTGGCGCAATTGGCCGTTTGATGCGCCCCGAGCAACGGCAAGGTCAGCGGGCCGTAGTCATAGCGTGTGCCCGTCAGTTCGACGCGCTGGCAACGTTCGTCTTCGCTCAGCCGCGTTGCGCGAATGTCGCGTCCTACGACGGTCAGATCGCTGCCGGCGGAGCGCTCGATGACCGACAGCGCTTCTTCCGCGGCGGATGCGGTGACGACGGGAACGCCGGGCTTGATGATACCGCATTTCTCGGTGGCAATCTGCGCCAGTGTTTCGCCCAGATACTGCGTGTGGTCAAACGCGATGTTCGTGATAACAGATACGAGTGGGAGGACGACGTTCGTCGCATCCAGGCGGCCACCCAGTCCTGTTTCCCAGACGACCGCGTCCACCTTTTGTTCCTCGAAATAGCGCAGGGCGATGGCCGTGACCGCCTCGAAGAACGTCGGCGCGCGAAACTCGGGGTTGGCGCCCACCTGCTCCAGCACCGGTTTGATTTCCTCAACCAATCGCACCACGTCGGCTTCGGGAATGGGCCGGCCGTTGATTTGAAATCGCTCGCAGAACGACACGAGGTGCGGCGACGTGTACAGGCCCGTCTTGTATCCCGCCGCGGACAGGACCGCGTGCGACATCGCCGCGACGCTCCCCTTCCCGTTCGTGCCCGCGATATGGATGAAGCGGAGCGATTTCTGCGGGTCGCCCATCAGCCGCAGCAAGTACTGCATCGTATCCAGCCCGAGCTTCTGGCCAAACAGACGGATCCCGTACAGGTGTTCGATGGTCTCGGCGTAGGTCATCTCGAATCGTCCGTTGGGAGCGGTGTAGCGGTCTTCCGCGAAGCGCCCGGGGCGTTTCTTCCGTGAGCGCCTAGTCAGCCGCCTTGAACTTGCGGCCGCTGCGTCCCGAGAAGTAGTGCAGCAACAGCGCCAGCATCTGCCGGAGCTGCTTGCGGTGCACAATCAGGTCGATCAGGCCGCGATCGCGAAGAAATTCGCTGGTCTGGAACCCTTCGGGCAACTCTTGTTGCGTGGTTTCCTTGATCACACGCGGCCCGGCAAATCCGATCAGCGCCTTCGGTTCGGCGATGATCACGTCTCCCAGCGACGCATAGCTGGCCATCACGCCGGCCGTGGTCGGATGCGTCAGCACCGAGATAAACGGGAGACCCGCCTTGGCATGCACCGCGAGCGCGCCGCTGGTTTTCGCCAGTTGCATGAGGCTGAGAATGCCCTCGTACATCCGCGCGCCGCCCGAGGCCGACACGATGATTACCGGAATCTTCAACTCGGTCGCCTTCTCGATGGCCCGCGTGATCTTTTCACCGACCACCGATCCCATGCTCGCGCCGAGAAAACTGAAATCCATCACAGCCAGCGACGCATCGTGTCCGTCAATCTTGCACAAGCCCGTCATCACGGCGTCGTTCATGCCGGTCTGGCGGTGGTAGGTGCGCAGCCGCTCCGAGTAGGCTGCCACACCCGTGAACTTCAGCACGTCCACGCTGGTCAGGTCGGCATCGAATTCGCGGAATGTCCCCTCATCGGCGAGCATCGTCACACGCTCGGCGGCGGTCATCGTAAAATGGTAATGGCACTTGGCGCAGACCTTGGCGTTGCCCAGCAGTTCCTTGCTGTAAATGATCTCGCCGCACTGCTTGCACTTCACCCACAAGCCGCTCGGGATCTCGTGCTTCTTGGTTTTGGTCTCGGCAATCTTCGGTTTTTCTTTTTCTTCGAATACCGCCATAGTCACTCCTTGCGCGACGGGAACTTTCGACCTCCTCGTTCCCCCTCCGTCGACCCCGAAACACTAGCACAACCCCCCCTCATTGCACCAGTGCGAAAGCGAGAGTGTTCGCCGGTGGCGATCATCGTCAATATGATCGGCCGGGCAGCCAGACATCGGGAGCCGGGTCGTTGAAGGGTGCGGCATCCCAACGCCGCTGGTCCTCCACGGAAGCGCATCCCAGCACCAGCACCAATCCGAACGCCAGCAGGGCGTGTGTGAGAATCCACGACTTGCCGTATCGCTTCATGGCGCGAGTCTACCGCCCGCGGCGGCGGGAGGCAACCATCCTCAGGGAAGGCATGCGGCGCGTATCAAAAACACTTGTCGGCGCGAGCGTGGGTGCTACGATTGTCGGTCGAACCGAGGAGGAATGAACCAGTCCAACACCAGATCGATCCGACACGTATTGATGGGCCTCGCGCGCTTGGGCCGGAACCCTCTCGCGCATCCCTTGTGAGAATTCAGTGACCGCCTCGGCTTCATCGTCGGCTGCGTTACCTGCCCCGCCCTCTTCGGGTCCGGCCACCGGAGGAGAGTGGAGCCACGCAACCAATCCGTGGTTGATCGCCATTGCCGTGATGCTGGCGACGTTTATGGAAGTGCTCGACACGACCATCGTCACGGTGTCACTGCCGCACATGGCGGGCAATCTCTCGGCGACGACCGACGAGGCGACCTGGGTCCTGACAAGCTACCTCGTTTCCAACGCCATCATCCTGCCGGCGGCCGCGTGGTTTTCGCGGTTCTTTGGGCGAAAACGGTTCCTGCTCACCTGTATCGTGATCTTTACGGTCTCGTCGTTTCTGTGCGGCGCGGCAGCCAGCTTGGGATTCCTGATCGTCGCGCGGGTCCTGCAAGGAGCTGGCGGAGGCGCGTTGCAGCCGCTGTCGCAGGCAATCCTCCTGGAGAGCTTTCCGCCACAGAGGCGCGGGGCGGCGATGGCCCTGTTTGGGATGGGCATCGTGGTCGCTCCCGTCATCGGACCAACCCTCGGCGGCTGGATCACGGACAATTACTCATGGCGGTGGCTGTTCTACATCAATATCCCTGTCGGTATCGCCGCGGTGTTGATGATCATGCGATTCGTCCACGATCCGCATTACGTCACGAGAGCCAGGCCCGGCCGCATCGACGGGGTCGGATTCGGCCTGATGGCCATCGGGCTGGCGACACTGCAGATCATCCTCGACAAGGGCCAGGAAGACGATTGGTTTTCAGCGCTGTGGATTCGCTGGTTCTCGGTGGTCTGCGTCGCCTCGCTGGTCGCGTTCGTGTTCTGGGAGCTGCGCTCGGACCATCCGATTGTGAACCTGCGCGTTCTGAAGAACCGGAACTTCGCCGTGGGCACGATGCTGATTACGCTCATGGGTGTGGTGATCTATAGCCCGCTGGCGTTGTTGCCGGAGTTTCTCCAAGTCTTGCTCGGTTACCCCGCGCTGGATAGCGGCCTTGCCCAAAGCCCCCGGGGTCTGGGCGCGTTTCTGATGCTGCCGCTGATCGGCTATCTCACGGGCCGACTGGATGCCCGGCGGCTGATTGCCGTCGGGTTCGCGACGGCCGGCCTCGCAATTTTCATGTTCGGGAACATCAACCTGGACATCGGCATCGCCAGCATCGCGTTGCCCAATTTCCTTCAAGGCCTCGGCATGAGCATGGTATTCGTTCCGCTGACGACGATCACCACGGCCACGCTGCCCAACGATGAAATTGCCAATGCCACGGGGATCTATAACCTGATGCGCAACATCGGCGGCAGCACCGGCATCTCGATGGTGACGACGATGCTGGCCCGCGGCGCCCAGGCCCATCAAACCATCCTCGTCGCTCACCTGACGCCGTACAATGCCGTGTATCAATCGCGGCTGCGATTGTTTCAAGCGGGTTTGACCCCGCGAGTCGGGTCGGTGCAGGCCCATCATCAGGCTGTCGGCGCGCTGTATTATCAGCTCGTCCAGCAGTCCACAATGCTGGCGTACATCGACAATTTTCGCTGGCTGGCGCTGATCACGGTGGCGTGCCTCGCCGGCGTGTTTCTTCTCAAGCGCGTCAATCCACACAGTCCACCGCTGGCGCATTGAGGAGGAGTCGTTCGGCAAACTGGTGGGGCGGGTGGCCTGCTCGCGAGACTGCTGCCGCTGCTCAAAATCCTTGTCGTGCCTCCCATAGGCACCGCGCCAGGCAACCACAAACTACAAGGGGGCAACGGTTCGAGGTGAGTTCGACCGTTGCCCCCCCCACACTCAGCAGGGAGAAGTTGCCCGACTCGCGGCGTCAGGCTCCGCAGCGAACCGATGGCTTCATCAGCATCGCCGTTCTTCTCGCAACACCGACAAGATACACGAATTGTCGAATGGCGCTACGCCCCGGTTGTCTGTCTCTTGGCTTTGTTGGACTTTTCGGCCGGGCGCTTCGTGGATCGGCGGCGAGGCGTTGGGCGTCGACGTTCCAGAGCCTTCAGCGTGCGCGCCAATACCTCTTCGGGCGCTGTGTCGGCAACCACGGACACGAGCAGCCCGCCATCCTCGTAGAACTTGATGAGCGGCGCCGTGCTCTTTTCGTACGTGGCCAGGCGCACGCGCACCACTTCGGGGCGGTCATCGTCGCGCTGAATCACCGGGGTGCCACAATGATCGCAGACGCCGGGCGCTTTGGTCGGGAGCGCGGTGACGTGGAAGGTCGCCTTGCACTTGGGACAAACGCGCCGTCCGCTGATGCGCGCGACGATTTCGTCGGTGGGCAACTCGTAGTTGACCACGGCATCCAGGGCGAGGTCGTTTTCCTTCAGGAGGGTCTGCAGCGCTTCGGCCTGCGCCACCGTCCGCGGGAAGCCATCGAGCAGAAAACCGCTGGGGCATTGAAGGCAGCCCACCCGCTCCCGCACAATCTCCAGCACGGTCGTGTCGGGAACGAGCTCGCCTCGTTTCATGTACTCCAGGGCGGCGGACATGGCCGGGGTGCGTTCCTGGGGCGCGAGGCCCTTGGCGGCGCGGAAAATGTCACCCGTCGAGAGCGGGCAAGCACCCAGCCGCTCGCTGAGCAATTGGGCCTGGGTGCCCTTCCCCACGCCGGGAGCCCCCAGCAAGACAAGCCTCCACAATCCGTCAACCTTGACTGGTTCCGGTTTGCACTGAAACGCCGGGCCTTTCAGCCAGGCTGCACGGTCCCGTTTCGAATCCATAAACTCCTTCAGTGGGGTGAAGTCTCATACAAGAAACACATTTCCTTCACGCGCGCAACAACAGAAGTTGCTTGGGGACGCGAGGACGCGAGACCTGCACTCGATTTCTTTCGTCTGCCGTTATCGCCAATTGCATAATGCCCCTCCCGTTACTTTGCCCCGGCCTGCGTCACCGTAAACGCCTGGCCGCCGATGGTGATCGTGCCCGTGAGGACGTTGGTGGTGGCGTTGGCCGGTACCGTGTACGAAACGCTTCCTTTGCCGGTGCCGCTGCCGGAGACGATGGTGATGAACGAATCCGTCGTCGTCGCCGACCAGTCACAATCGCTGAGATTCGGGGTCACTTTCACCGTGAACGTGCCGCCGGTCGACTTTATCTTCCCATCTTTCGGGCTCAGTTTGAACGTGCAGCCGCCCAACGCCTGATCGATCGTGACCGTCTGCCCCGCGACGGTGATCGTACCCGCGATCGCCGTGGTGTTGGTGTTGCCGGGCACCACGAAGCTCACCTTGCCGCTGCCCGTGCCGTTCGCCCCTGCCGTGATCGTGATAAATGAATTGTTGCTCACCGCTGTCCACGAACAATCCTTGGCGCTGGCTTTCACGCTGATGGTTCCCTTCCCGCCCTTTGCCATCACCGTGATATTCGTCTTGCTCACTGTGAAGCTGCACCCCGCCGCTCCCGCCTCCGTCACCGTAAACGTTTGGCCGGCGATCGTCATGGTGCCGACCTGTTCCGTGCTGTTGGTGTTGCCGGCAACGGTGTAATGGACAGTGCCGTGGCCCGAGCCGCTGCTGCCGGAGGTGATCGTGATGAAACCGTCATTGCTCACAGCTGTCCAGGCGCAGCCATTGGACGCGGTGACGCTCACGGTGCTGGAGCCGCCGGCCGCCGCATACACAGCGTTGGTCGGACTGATGGCATAGCTGCAGTTGGTGCCGCCGTTGCCACCGCCGCTGCCGGTCGCGAATTTGAATACGGTGCCCGTGTTGGACGTCCCGCCGATATAAGTGGTCCCGTAGACATTGCCGCCGTTGTCCTCCACCAGCGCGCCAGAGGGAACGGCTCCGTCGCCGGGCGAGCCGGTAAAGAAGTACAGACTCGTGTAGGTGCCGCTGGGACTGATGGCAAACAGCGTGCCGTAGCCGGGGCCGTTGTTGCTGGAGCCGGTGTATGGATTCGTATTGGTTGTCCCGCCGGTAAACGTCGTCCCGTAGAAATTGCCGTCGCTGCCCAGCACCAGCCCGGCGAGCGGACCCGCGCCATCGACGGGGCTGCCGCCAAAAGCGTACAGACTCGTGTAGGTGCCGCTGGGACTGATTCGGAACACGGTGCCGTACCCGGTCCCGCCTTGGAAGGTCGTCCCGTAGAAATTGCTGTCGCTGCCCAGCACCAGGGCGCACTGGGGTTCCGCCCCATCGCCGGGCATGGCGCCGAAGGAGTACACGATCGACTCCACGCCGCTCGGACTGATCCGATATACCGTGCCGCCGGTTTCGTATGTCCCGCCGAGGACGGTGGTCCCGTAGAAATTGCTATCGCTGCCCTGGATCAGCCCGCCGAACGCACCAGCCCCGTCGCTCGAACCGCCGGCAAAGGAATACAGGCTCGTGTAGGTGCCGCTGGGGCTGATCCGGAACACGGTGCCCTCGTTGTGCGTTCCACCGCCGCGCGTCGTTCCATAGAAATAGCCGTCACTGCCCTGCGCCAGTTCTCCACCGGGTGTGCTCCCGTCGGGGGCGTCGCCAAAGGAATACAGGCTCGTGAAGGTGCCACTGGGATCGATCCGAAACACCGTTCCGTTGCCGGTTGTCCCGCCCTGGGAGGTTGTCCCATAGAAATTGCTGTCGCTGCCCTGCACCAGCCCGCCGTATGGATTGGCTCCGTCGCTGCCCGCGAACTCGTACAAATCTGTGAAGCTGCCGCTCGGGCTGATACGGAACACGGTGCCCTCGTAGTTGGTGAGGAAGTTGGGATACACCTCGGTGACGGAGAAATTCGTCCCACCGCTCGAGGTCGTGCCGTAGAGATTACCGTCGCTGCCCCACAGGAGCTTGTCTTTTGGCAACGCCCCGTCAGTGGGTGTGCCGGCGAAGAAATGCAGGATCGTCACCGTCTGGGCGCGGGCCGGGAACGGTTGACCGGCCGCAATGATCAGGACAACGAACAACGGGATG
This sequence comes from Verrucomicrobiia bacterium, assembly GCA_035541135.1. GTDB lineage: Bacteria > Verrucomicrobiota > Verrucomicrobiia > Palsa-1439 > Palsa-1439 > Palsa-1439. The sequence continues at coordinate 16,248 of DATKNW010000014.1, read as the reverse complement.
CGAAGTATCTTCACGGTTCTTCCTCTTTCAATTTTGTGGATGCAATTTGCGAAGGGCGGAACGAAACGCCGTTGGTGGATGAGCACAGGGGTAGCGTTGGGTATTTCTCAACCGCGTTGCGGTGCGACCCGCGCCATGCGTACAGCTTCAGTGTCCCCTGCGATTCTGAACAGGAATAAGGGAACGAATTCCTCGAGACGCCAGCCTCGTTATTTCCCTACGGGCCGCAGCCTGTCAGAGCTTCGCCGGGAAGTCCAGCAAATGCGGCTTACAGAGCCCGGACCACGTACCGACACAGGTCGAAGCTGTTTTCGGGACGGGTTTGCGGTACCATGGTGGCGTGGACGGCCTTTGTTGTTCATCACACCCGGTGGAGATCGATCCGGCGAACAAACGCCGGGCACAACAGCAATCACGTGCGGCATTCGTTCTCTTCTTGGCCGGGCTGGTGACGCCGGTCCTGTGCTGGACGTTTTGGCTGCCGGAAGCGCTGATATGGGCAGCGGGTGCGGCGGAGGCTTTGGCGATTATCCTGGCGGCAGTCTCGTGGCGGCGGTGGTTGGCGAAGACGGCGCTCGCGGGCGCGGCGATTGTTTGCGCGCTCGGCGCATGGCTGGGCGCGCGCGGGTTCCCGACCTACCCGATGAAGGTGCATCCGACAGCCGGTTGGATGAAGCCGCTGGATTCCACGTGGGTGATCCAGTCGCCCGCGAAACCGTACTCTGTCCAAAGCGACTCCGCCATGAAGCGCGACGGAGAAGATTCGTTGCGGTTTGAATTGCGGCCGGGCGACACGTGGATCAGCCGGGTCTTCGTTGCGACGTGTCGAGACGAGATTTCGACCGAGGAATTTGTTCCGGCCAACTCGGTCAGATGGTATGCCCTGAGCGTGTATCTTCCTGCCGATTTTCCGATCGAAGACAACCGGCTGATCCTTGCCCAATGGCACGGCCGCTGGCAGTTGTGGCAACCGCAGCGAATCCCGCCCCTGTCCTTCCGATTCATCAACGGACGGTTTTTCATCCCCATGCGGCACAGCGCGGAGTCGGTCATTCGCGACCCCGCCGCGGTCCCGGGCGAAACGTTGTTTGAGACGAACAGTTTTGCGCTGGGCCAGTGGCATGAGTTCGTCGTGCAGGCGAAATGGTCGTGCCGGGACGATGGGTTCGTGAATGTGTGGTGGAATGGACGGAAGATCGTCGGGTACCGCGGGCCCGTCGGCTACGATGAGGTGACGGGGCCGGAGCTCAAGTTCGGCCTGTACCGCGACGACACGGACCAGACGTACGTCGCCTGGTTCAATCAGGTGAAATCGGGGCTCACAGGGGCGGAAATCGGGTTTGATCCGTCACCGGCCCACCCATAGTCGCCTGTCAGTTTTTTACACACCTTTTACATGCCAAATAGACGGACCACCCCTACACTGGCACCAGGTTGCAGTTGGCTTTTGGCCCCGAGACGTCCGCTTCTCTCGGCCCGGGCTGGTGGAATTCCACCAGCCGGGCCGACGGGGTCTCTCGATGATCACACGCCCCGAGCCACGGCCATCGCGGTGACGTCGCGCGCGCCGGCGGACTTCATCGTCTTGGCGCAACTGTCCATGGTCGCGCCGGTGGTGAACACGTCGTCGAGAATCACGAGGCGTTTGCCTTTGAATGCGGTTCCGTCGCGGGCGGCGAACGCGTCACGGAGGTTCTTCATGCGCGCTTCGGCATCGAGTTTCGTTTGCGTCGGCGTATCCTTGACCCGGCGCAGGTTCCGTTTCAGCACAGGGACGCCGACGGCCCGGCTCAAGCCGTCCGCCAGGTACTCGGCCTGATTGAACTCGCGCTGGCGTTGCTTGCGCGGATGCAGCGGCACGGGAACAATCGCGTCAATCTCCCGCCAGTCCATCCACCGTTGCGCAGCGATCACCAGCCAGTTGACCAGGGGCGGCCCGAAATACATTTCGCGGTTATACTTGAACCGCAGAATGCAGTCGCGCACCACGCCTTCGGTCCGGCACGCGCACACCGCCCGCGAAAAATTGAGGTGCAAATCCTGACAATGGCCGCAGAAGAGCATTTCACCGCTCACGGTCCCCGTGAACGGCGAGGCGCATTGTCGGCAGAACGGCGGCTCGATCGGTTTCGCCGATGCCAGACAATCGGGACAGACGATGCCGGGGTCGGTATCGTCCAGCGGGCAACCGCAGAACGGACAGTTCCGCGGCCAGATTATGTCGAGGGCGCGGCGCGTCCAGAGCTGGAGAGCCCGGGATCGCGGAGCGGCTGGAACACCTTCTGGCATAGCCAGAATATGAGCACGAGCAGTGCCATGAGCATCGGCCAGGATGCAGCCTCCTGCGTGACATTCAAGGTCGCCGACCAGCGGACGAATTCATTCACCAGTACCCAACCTGCGTGGAGGCCGAGCGACAGATAGATCGCCCCGGTCCTGGCGTAGGCCAGTCCCAAGACGCAACCGGCGAGGAATAGCGACACGAACTGCACGGGCACACCCTTCTGGCGCATCGATTGCGTGGCGATCCACGCCAGGCATTTCCCGCCGCTGGTCCATGTCACCTGATTGGCGGAAATGTTCACGCCGGCCGGTTTCAGGAAGTGCACAGCCGAATACACCGCGCTGGCAATGACGACGGCGAGCGCGACATGCAGGCGGCGCTGCAGCATACCCTGAAGCGCTCCGCGAAAGAGGGTTTCCTCGATCAACGCGACCGCCACGCCGGCACAGAGGAATTTCAGCGCGGCACCGGTCATTTGTGCCGAGCTCTTGTTGATGGTCAATTGGCGGCCGCCGAACATGACGAGGATCACAACCAATAGCGTCAACGACAGGATGCCGAGGACGTAACCGGCCAGCAGGTGACGCCACCAGCCGCGCGCGCGCACGTAACCGATATCACTTCCAAACCGCAGACCGGTGGTCCGCAGCAGCGGCCACAATCCCGCCAGCGCGACCAGCAGGATGGCGCGGTCGAAGACGCGATGAAACGGGTACGTGGCGTAGACGCGAAGGGCCGGCACATGCGGCGCCGTTTGTTGGACGCCCCAAAACAACCAGGGAGCGAGCAGCGCGCCGAGCAGGATGACGGCGGCGACGTAGAGGCCGATGGCCTTGGACGCGCTCAATTACGATTCGGTGGACCGGTGAAGTTCCTGGGGTGTGAAGACCTTGTGTCGCTGGATCTCGTTGTCCTGTTTCTCAGAAGCCGAGCCGGGAGCGATGATCTCGGTGTAGCGAATCGAGCTGTGCGGGATCCAATACGCCTTGGTGTCCGCCTCGACCGGGCGTTCCACCGGCAGGGCCGATTCCAGGTCCGCCAGCTCTTGAAACCTGCGCCCACTGACGCGCAGCCCGGTTTCGTCCACATCGGTGACGATGCCGCGAACGATCTCGCGGGGCGTCTGCGGGTGAAACCGTCGTAGGACGACCTTCACTCGCTGGCTGATCAACCCATTCGTGTCCATCGATTCCTCTTTATTCGATACCGCCGCAGTCGTCCGCGGAGCTTACTGGGCAGCGATGTCGCCATCCTGCAGCTTCAACGCCTTGACCTTCGCCGGTTGGCGATCCGCAGCCTGAGTTTCCGCCGCCGGCGGCTGGGCTTCACTCGATTGATTTGGCGCCATTGACCCGATCTCGTCCTTAAATGGCGGCGCGGCGTTATTGGTTCCGGGGGAGTTCTTGAAGTAAACGCCTTCCAGCTCTTCGCTGATCCCCATCAGGCGCAGGCGGCGCTTCGCTTCGGCGACGGCCGACATATCGGTGCGCATGACGACAGGCCGAATGAAGATGATCAACTCCTGACGCTGCCGGTTATTCGTCTGACTCTTGAAGAGCTGGCCAAAGAACGGAATGTCGCCCAGAAAGGGTGTTTTGGTTGAACTCGAAGTCTTCTGCTGAGTGATCAGCCCACCAAGAACGATGGTGCTCTTGTCCTCAACGGCGATCGACGACTTCGCCTCCTTCTTGTTAATGGTCGGAACAAGCGTGCCGCCGATATTCACATTGGCGCCCAGGTCGTTTACCTTCTGCTCGATGTCCATCCGCACGTACCCGTCGGGATTGATTCGCGGAGTCACGTGCAGCTCGACGGCCACGTCCTCGTACTGGATACTCGAGGTCACGCCGTTAACGGTCTGCCCCGACGTACCGACGCCGGCGATGAGCGAGGACGTCTGCGAGGTCGGCACCGGCACCGACGAGCCGACGGTAATGTCCGCCTCCTGGTTGTCCATCGTCTGGATCACGGGCGTCTGAAGGACTTTACTGTTGGCCGTCGTGGCCAGGGCGTGCAAAACGGTATCCAGGTTCAGGTTCCTAAACGTCGTGAAATAGGTCAGCCCGCCCGCGCCCCCGGCCAGCGCCGCCGCCGTCGGCAAATTGCTGCTAATCGCGCTCAGCGGCGAAAGCTGGACAGGCGTATTGCCGTCGGTGCTGTTCCCACCCGTACCGGACGCCTCGCCCGCCCGCCACAACCGGCTGAACAGGTCCACGCCCACGTCGAGTTCGTTGTTCAGCGTGACTTCGGCGATGACGCACTCGATCTGCACCTGCGCCACCGACGTGTCGATGTTCTTGATCAGGTCCTGAATCCGCAGCATGTCCTCTTTCGTGGCCATGATCAGTAGAGAATTCGTGCGGGGATCGGGCAGGATGTGGACGCCTTCGGCGTACTGCAGAAAGCCCGTGTTGGCCACACCCGCGCCGCCGCCGCCGCCGCTGATGGGTGGCGGGGGCACGGAGGGTGCGCGCGCCCCCGAAGTGGTTGTGCCGGTCGAGGACGTGGTGCGCCGCGATGTGGACGAGGAGGAACTGGGCGCCGATCCGCCCGAGATAATGGCGTTGAGCAGCCCGGCCACGTCCTCGGCGATCGCGTAATTCAGCGGGACCACCTTCAAGACGACGTCGGGTTCGACCTTCGCGTCCAGTTCGCCAATCAGGCGGTCGAAGAACCCGAAATTGCTGATGCGGGTCAGAATGAAGAGCTTGTTGGTGCGGTCGTCCGCTGTCATGATGACTTTGCCTTCGACAACGGATTCTTCGCCGCCCTCCGAGGTTGCCGCGGCGGGAGGCTGTCCGGGGCGGCGAACGGGGAATGGGACCTGCGGCTGTCCGGGGGCGGCGGCGTGCGCGCCCGCCTGCTCGGCTTCCTGAATGATCTGTTGGAGGCGCGCCATCACGTCGGCGGACTTGGCGTAACGGAGCACGTACGAGCGCATTTCCATGCGCAGGGCCGAGGGTTGATCGACGTAGGCGACGATCTCGAGCATTTGCTTCAGGTTCGCCGCCGTTTCGGAGATCAGGATGCTGTTGGAATCCTGGAGCGCCATCAACTGGCCATACGGATGCAGGTACGGTTGCAACACGGGAACGACCTCCGAGGCCTTGGCGTTTTTCAGCGGGATAATCTGCGTGCCCAGCGTGTCCGCGGCTGACACCATGTGTCCGACGGGCAGCCCCTCTTGTTTGGCGGTGTTGATCTGGACGATCTTGAGGAATTTCTCGCCGAGAGGGATCGCGGCGATGTTGTTAATGGCCAGCACGCTATCGAGGGCTTGAATGGCCTCGCTCTTGGTCAGTTTGGATTGACTGCGGAAATTAATCTGGGCGTTGAGGTTCGGCGCGGAAATGATCGACCGTCCCGTGAGCCGCGAATACCAATCGAGGATCGCGGTGATGGGGGCGCCTTGGAACTCGAAATCGATGGTGGCCGGCTCGGGCGGCGGGGGGGGAGCCGCCGGTGGCGGGGGCGGAGCGGCGGGCGTCGCCGTGGCCCCTGGCGTCGGAGGAGCGGGTGGATGCACGGCTGGCGGCGGCTGCGGCATGCTCGGCGGGGTGATCTTTCGCTGCAGAAAATCGCGAATCTCATTGGTTACGCCATTGGTGGCCGGAGCCGGAGCCGGGCTGGCTTCAGTCGGGTCGTCGGCGTCGGCATCCTGGTCGGAATTGGCGGGCGCAGCCGCGCCGGTGGCGCCCGCGGCGAACGCGGTGCCGCGCATTCGAGCCATCACCAGAACAACCAACCAGGTCGATACGGCAACAGCGAATAGTCGTAGTCTCAATCTTCTCACGTACTCTCACCTCCGAAATGGGATGCGGCGGAGCCCCGGTTGGCTCGTCGCCGCTGGCGGCTGGCCCGGGAGAGGCGGCTGGCCGGGAGCCGGGGCTCCCGCCGGGCCGGTTCCGGGTTTGGCCTCCATCGTCAGCGTCGCCACTTCCAGATCCTGCTTCATGACCAGCTTGTCGGGACCGGTCTCCGATCGCTCAACCTTCACGATCTTCACCGGGCCGATGTTCTCGCCCTCGGACTTGAAATCGACATGCTTGGTGTCCTTTTCCTCGATGATCGCGAGCAGAGGCTTGTCTTCGCCCTCGCTGGCAATTCCCACGAAGGTGAAGCGCGTCGAAAAACTGGGTTGCGGGACGTTGTCGGCAGAGGCGCCCACCTGCCCGAACGGCGCCTTGTCGAGGATGACCTGATACCGGTTGAAGTCGTGGGTGGGATCGGCCGCGCGGACTGCGGCGCCGCCATGCGCGGCGGCGATGGCCCAGAGAATCACCAGATACCGGCGGGTGGGCGAGTTCATGATTTTGTTCCCACGGGTTTGGCGGCGAGCGCCCGCAGTTGGATATCGCAGCGCAGAATGCCCTGATTCTCGGTTCGTGGCGTGACCTGCAATTGCTCCACACTCACAAAACCGGCCGCGGTTTGCAGCTCGAACAGGAATCGCACGAGAGAATCCGTGGTGGCCTCCACGGCCAACTGTTGCGGGAAGACGCGATAGACACCCTTGTCCTCTTCCGCCATCGGGCGGCTGGAATTGATCTGCACCCCCGTGCTCTTGGCGACCTCAAGAATTTTCCGGCTGACATCCGAACTCGCCTGGAAGCTTCCGGCGCGCTCGCCAAGACTTTGCTTGAGTTCGTCGTATTGTTGCTGCCATTGCTTCTCGTGATTGATCGTATTTTGCATCAGCGTCAGTTGCGCTTGCTGCAGCTTGAGCCGCTCGCCGGACGAGCGCCAGTTCCGCAGGAGCGGAATCACCAGGAAATAATTGACACCGAGCGCGATCGCTGTGATCGTGACCGTCAACAAATTGCGTTCTCGTTTCGTGACAACCATAAAATCAAGGTGATGGCCGCCGGGGCGCTGAGGCGGTCACCGTTGGCGCCGCCGTCGCGGAGCGCAGAGTACAAGTCAGGCCAAATTTCGTCAAGCCGCTGGCCTCGGCGGCGGAACGCTCGGGATCCACTTTCGAGAAGAACTCACTTTTTTCCAGGCGACTTTGGAAATCGAGGTACAGAGCCGTCGTTTGTGCCTGGCCCTTGATGGTGACGGTCTGATCTTTCTTGTAGACGAACGAGGTCAGCTTCACATTGTCGGGTAGCAGCGTCGAAACCTCGCGCAGGACCTCGAGCGCCGAAAACTTCGTATCGAGCTGTTTCGACATGGCCAGCAGAGCGCTCTGCAATTCCTTCGCCTCGTGAAACTTGGCCTGTCGGTCGCGGATCGCGCCCTCGGCCTGGTGCAGGCGGGCGTTTCTCGCGATGAGGAACCCGAGAAATATCGCCAACGCCACGGCATAAACGATCGCCACGGCAATGGCGCCGCGAATGAGTCGTTGGCGGACGGCGGCGGCCTGCCGTTTCAGGCGCCATTCGTCGGGCAGAAGATTCAGCGGCCTGGGTCGGTCGCCGACGCACTCCAGGCACAGGCTCAACCCCGGCGACGGCACCGCGCCGTTCGCGAGGAATGAGCTCTCGGCATGCAGTTCGCTCGCGACCCGCTCGGCGAACAGTTTCGCCGGTTCATCGCGCGTCAAAAACGTCACGGTGCCCCGGGTGCGTTGCGGCTGGCCGGCTTCGGCGGCCACGAGCGTCCGCTGCAATTCCTCGCGGAGAACCGACTCGGAATTCGCGCCAAGCACGATGGACCGCACGGCCTGGATTACGCCATTCGAGTAGACGATCACATTCGCTGTTGTTGCGCCAAGGATCACCAGCAGGTTCTGCCTGTCATCGGTTGGCAGGAGATTGCGTCGGCTCAACGCACGGAACATGGCCAGAGTGTCCACAGAGACGACTTCGGCCTGTAGTCCCGCCGCCTCGAGGGCGCTGACCCGTTCGTTTACGGTTGCCTTTCGCGCGATGGCGACGAGCACCCGCGTCTGCCCGTCCAGGGTATCCAACGGCTCGAAGCCGTAGACGACCTCCTCCAGCGGCAGCGGAGTGATGTTGTCGATCTGCAGGTCGAGCATCTGCTGCAACTCCGCGGGATCGGTGGCGGGCAGGCGCAGCGTTTGGCACAGCACGTCTTCGCCGTCCACAGCGGTCACCACCCGATGTTCATGCGGATCGAACTGTTGGCCGAGAGACCGGGCGGCGTACGGCCACTGCAACGGCGCATCGGCAGCGGCCTCGGGCGGAGTCGCGCTGGCGGTGGCCTCCTTCACGACCGTGACGTCCGCTCCTTCGGCGCGCACCGAGGTCAGTTCGAGTTGGGAACTGCCAAAGGTGACCGCCGCCCATCCGCGGGCGTAGCCGATGTGCGCGAGCTTGCGAGCATGGAGCGCGGGACTCACGATGCCTCCCTCGACTCCTGCCACGTCACGGTCTGGATGTTGGCGCCGTCGCGGTGCACCGTGACCAGGATGGTATGCTTGACACCGGCGACTTCACCCGTCGACTTGATCGTGAAAAACGAGGAAGTGACCGTGATGAGCCCCTGGTCGGCCTCTTGCGTGGGGGCATCCAGATTGCCCACAGTCGCAATGAATTCCGCCGGAGTGTGAAAAGGCAGATCGTCGTCCGTGCCCGGGACGCCGTCGGGCCCGTCACGGCGGGCCATCACGGCCTGCACCTGCGCGTCACTGAGTCCGAGCATGGCCTGTAGGACGGTGGCCGACGCGGTATTCACATTGATCTGGCCCGAGCTCATGGCGGTGAATACCTCGGCCAGTCCGGGTTGGGCCGGATCCGTGCCGGTCGCGGGCCTCCCATGGAATAAATCCTGGGTCACGCCGCGGACCAGCAGCAGCTCGTCGACCCGGTCCAGCGGGCCGTTCTTGGCGCGATAGGGCGGTAGGAGGCTCAGATAATAATCGCTCTTGGCGCCATTGAGTCGGTGGAGATCGCCGGGCTCGCGCCAATCCAATATGGAATCGACAATAATGTCGCCGTCCGACGGATCGACATTCAGCAGGGTCATCAGCCGCTGGAGCTGCAATTCCGTGGCCGAGTTCACCGGCATCCTGGACTCTTCGTCCGTGATTTTCACGTTGAACACGCCGTCGCCGAGTTCATGGTTCACAAACAAATCTTCGTTGGTCGCCCAATCCTGATTGAGCGCATCAAACCCCGCGTCTCCCGCGGCTTGCTGGTGCAGCAACAATTGCATCTTCGCCACCTCGATTCCCGAGCGCGCCAGCATCTGGGCTTTCAGTTCCTTGCGCGCGTACGAGGCGATTTGCGTCTCGACGTGCATGGTGAAGGCAAATCCACTAATCAGCAAGGACAATACCATCACCACCCAGAGGACAATAATGATGGCCACCCCGTCGCGGTGGTCGTGCCGACGCCTCGTTGACGCCCGGGGGTTCATTGCGTTGACGGCGCTCCGGCGGAGTTCGAGTTGAGGACGTTGCGTTGGACCTGGACCTGATTGGTCGTGTTGAAGGCGCCCGGCATGCCGGGCATGGGGACGCCTCCGGCCGCCGCCACGGCGGCGATCGGTATGTCCACGGCGCGGGTGAAAACCACCGGCGGATACCGGCCATTACGTTCGCCGAATACGACAGTGTACTCGACGGCTGACGGCGGGAATTGACCCTCTTCCCAGGTGTCCGACCAACTGCCATCGTTCGGGTTGCGATAACGGACGTAGAAGCCGCTAACGTCCATCGAAATGACATGCGCCTGCAGCGGCGGAAGCGATGAATCATCGGTGGGGCGCAGCGCCGGTTCATTGACGATCGCCAGGTAGGTGCGCCGATACTCGTCCTGCTCCAGGGAAATCACCACGCGGCGCATGCCGGCCGAAATCGCCTCGCTCGGCGGCAGGTACGCGTCCGAGGCAGTGACGAAACTGATGCTGTCGCCGAGGCCGGGGTTCTTGGTGGCCACGAAGGAGTACAGCGACGCGGACGGGGTAAAGAAGATCGCGGACTGCGTCAATTCCCCCAGCGCATCCATCACGATGCGTTCCCGTTGAAAAGCCTCCGTGGCTTCACTGCCGCGTCGCCAGGAGTTGAGCGCGGCACTAAACGTGCCGTACACGCAGGTGACGAGCATGCCCAGCACGGCGACGGCCAGCAACACTTCCAGGAGCGTGAAGCCGCATCGAGGTCCGATGGAGGGGCGTGATGGCATGCTCACCGTGATTTATCGGGCAGATAGCGGTACTCGACGACCGAGTCGCTGACCTGTTGCCCTTTTTCGTACCAATAGACCGTGATCGTCTGGATCCACAGGCCCTCGGTATTGGTGCTCTCGAACTTCCGCGTCCACGAGTAACCGGGATAATCGTCGAACGTGCCGTCCTGATCGATGATGTCGGTGGGCCGTTCGGTGCGGAACTCGTAGCTCTTGTTCGCCAGCATGATGTCCGATAGCGTATAACTCTGGACCGCGCGGGCTGCCACCACGCAGCGGCTCAGGGCCTCGATCAAAACGAACCCGCTGAGGGCCAGGAGGAACACCGCCAACAACACCTCGAGCAGCAGGAACCCGTCCTCGCGGCGAAGCGACGCGCCCGGACCATGTTGACCGATGACACTCATAGCTTGACGGGCCACAACATGCCCCGGCACGTCACCGGGTCGACGACAATCTCCAGGCCGCTGCCCTTTTCGACGCCGCGCAACGTGACGGCAAAGGCGTCGCACGTGCCATTCGGATAAAACGTGGCCTGCACCTGCCCCTTGGATTCCGGCAGGAGCTCTCCCAATTGGGCGGAGGACAGACCGATTCGTGTCGGGATCGGGATGGATTTGATGACCTGTGATTCGCCGGCGGCATCGGCGGTGTCGTTGGTGTTGATCTGGGTCAACCAGATGGTCTGGCGGTCCATGTCGATGAAATAGCCCACTTTCTCCTGGTGCAGGACGGCGTTGAGCTTGGCGAATTCGCAGCTCGTCGCGATCGTCCGCCCCGTCGCGTTCAGGATCTCGGTGTTGTACGAGCGCACAAAACTGGGGGCCGTGACGGCGACGATAATGGCGATGATGAACACAGCGATGCTCAGCTCGATCAGCGTGAAACCACCGCGGCTCGAACGCCCGTCATTGCCAGTTGCCGATATCATCTTCGTTCCCCGCGACGCCATCGGGACCGGGCGAGTACAGGTCATAGCCGGTCGGGTTGTGCGTGCCTGGACACTGGTAGACGTAATCGTGGTTCCAGGGATCCTTCTTGATCACCGCGGGAGTCAGGTAGGGCCCCTTCCAGTTGCCCGGCGCCGGTGTGCTGGTGGGCGCCGTGATCAGCGCTTGCAACCCCTGCTCGCTGCTGGGGTAGATCCCGCTGTCCAGGAAATACAAATCGATCGCCGACGCGAAGTTGTGGATTTGATCCTGGGCCGCCGTCTTTTTGGACTCCTGGACTTTGGGAGCCAGATTCACCACAGCCACACCGACCAGCATGCTGATGATGATCACCACCAGGAGGATCTCTAGGAGGGTAAAGCCCGCTTCCGCGCTACGGTTACGTTGACATGTATGGTTCATCGCCGTCTCCTCAATCTCATTTGCCGATTCCGGATGTAATGGAAAATACGGCCATTAAAATGCTCATCACGATGCCGCCGACGACAACCGCCATGATAATGATAATCACCGGTTCGAGCAACGTCGTGAAAATCTTCAGCATCCGCGTCAATTCCTGCTCGTAGGCATCGGCGATGTTCTTGAGCGCGGGCACCACCTCGCCGCTCTCCTCGCCGACCGCCAGCATGTCGATCAGCAGCGGGGGAAAGACCTTGCCCTTGCTGAGGGGCTGGCTGATGCTCGTGCCGTCGGTCACCCGCGTGCGGGCCTCGCGCAGCTCGTTGGCGATCACGCGGTTGGTCATCGTGTCTTCGACAATCTGCAGCGCCGTGAGCACGGGCACGCCGTTCTCCAGGAGCGTGGCCAGGGTCCGCGCGAACTGGGCCAGCGAGTTGGCCATGAGGATCCTCCCGAAGACGGGCAACCGCAGCTTCAGGACGTCGAGCGCCAGCTTGCCTTCGGGCGTGCGGGCGCGAATCCGATACACCGTCACCGCGGCGACGATCACGAGCACGCCGATCCACCAGTAGTTGACGAACTTGTCGCTGATCCCGATGAGGATGCGCGTGGGCAACGGCATCGTCGTGCCCATTTCCTTGAACATGGCCGAGAACTTCGGGACCATCACAAGCATGAAAAAGATGATCGTGCAAACGCCCACTCCGACGATGATCAACGGATAGATCAGCGCACCGATGACCTTCTCGCGCACCTCGGCCATCTGTTCCTGGTGCTTGCCGAGGCGCAGCAGGACCTCGTCGAGCGAGCCGCTGGCTTCGCCCGCCTTGATCAGATTCACGAAGAACCGCGAGAACACCTTGGGATGCTTCGCCAGCGAATCCGACAACGTCTCGCCCTGCACAATGCCGTTGCGCAGTTCGCCCAACAACGCGGCCAGCTCCCGCTTTTGCGAGCGGCGCTCCAGCGTCCCGAGCGCCTGGCTCAGGGACATCCCCGATCTCAGCAGGGTGGACAGTTGCTGCGTGAACATGAGCACATCGCGGGATTTGACCCGCTTGCCCCCGCTTCCCCTGCCCCCCGGCTCGGTGTCCGCGTTATCGACAGCCAGCGGGTAAAAGCCCAGTTTGCTCAGCTCGGCCAACGCGGCACGACGGTCCCCCGCGGCGAGCGACCCGCTGACGAGTTCGCCGGCGCGCGTCTTGGCCTTGTATTGGAAGGTCGGCATGCGCGTTAGTCAGTTCGACACCAGATAGGATACTTTGTTCCTCGCGGCACTCAATCCCAAAAGCAACGGCGGCAGAGGCTTCCCGCCGCCCGGCGGGAAGGTCGGTCCCGGTGGTCGGAGCACCGCCGGGTCATGTCGTGGCCAGTTCTTCGTCTTCCTGGGTGACCCGCGCGATTTCCTCGACCGTCGTCAGGCCCTGGCGGACCTTGTCCCAGCCGTCGTCGCGCAGGGTCTTCATGCCGCGGGCCACGGCCACCTGCTTGATGGCGGTCGACGACGCACGCTCGATGATCAGCGGCCGCAACGCCTCGGACATCACGAGAATCTCGTAGATGGCCGACCGGCCCTTGAAGCCGGTAAACCGGCACTCTTCGCACCCGCGCCCGCGATAAAACCGGGTTTTGGCGATGTCCTGCTCGGGGAACGCGACTTCGCGGAGGAACTCGAGGCCCGGTTTGTACTCTTCCTTGCAGGCCTGACAGTTGGTGCGGATGAGACGCTGGGCGATCAGCGCCTCGACGGAGGAACTGACCAGGAACGGCTCGATGCCCATGTCGATCAACCGGGTGATGGCGCCGGGCGCGTCATTCGTGTGCAAGGTGGAGAAGACCAGGTGCCCCGTCAACGCGGCGCGAATGGCGATTTCCGCCGTTTCCAGGTCGCGGACTTCACCGACCATGATGACATCGGGGTCTTGCCGCAAAATGTGCCGCAACCCGCTGGCAAACGTCAGCCCGATTTCGGACTTCACCGAGATCTGGTTTACCCCGGGCAATTCGTACTCGACGGGTTCCTCGATGGTGATGATCCGCTGGTCGATCGAGTTGATCGTGCTCAGGAACGCGTACAACGACGTGGATTTTCCCGAGCCGGTTGGCCCGGTCACGAGAATAATCCCGTGCGGCAAATCGATGAGTCTGCGGATGATCTTCTCTTCCTCTCTGTTGAGGCCCAACCGGTCGAGGCCGATCAAAATACTGCTGCGGGTGAGCAACCGCAGGCTGACGCTTTCGCCATAGGCGGTTGGGATGGTCGACACGCGCACGTCGATTTCCTGGCCGCTGCTGCGGACGTTGATGCGTCCGTCCTGGGGGAGACGGCGCTCGGCGATGTCCATGTTGGCCATGACCTTGATACGGGAAATGATTGCGGCCTGGAACCGTTTCAGGTGCGGCGGCACCGGCGTCTGGTGAAGAACGCCATCCACGCGGTAGCGAATGCGCAGGTCATTCTCCATCGGCTCCATGTGAATGTCCGTGGCGCGCTCCTTGTAGGCTTCGCCGATGATCTGGTTGACGAACTTGACCACGCTGGCTTCCTGGTCGCCGCTCTCGAGATCGTCCTTGGTCACCTCGGCAATCTCGTCAATATCGAGCACGTTCTTTTGCAGGAGCTCGTCGAGGGTCTCGGCGCCGACGCCGTAGTACCGTTTCAAGGCCTTGGCGATGTCGGCCTCGGTGCACAGCGCCAGTTGGACATGCGATTTCGTGACGAGCCGGACGGCTTCGAGCATGGTGAGATTGAACGGATCATGGCCGGCCACCAGCAGCGTCCCGTTCTCGGCGCGCATCGGCATGACATTGTGCTGGAATACGACCTTGGTGGGGACCTTCTGGCGGGCCGCGGCGTCGATCTCTTTCTCGGTGATTCGCGTGAAGGGCAGATGCAACGCCTGGGCCAGAGCTTGGAGCAATTTCTCCTCCGGCGCGGCGCCGGATTTGATCAGCGTCGTGATCAGTGGCTGCGCGCTCGACTGCGGGGCCGAGAGGGCCTCGGAAATCTGCTTGTCCGTGAACAGCCCCGTCTGCTGAAGCAGTTGCCGCAGATCGACCGGTATTGTCTCTCCGTTCGCTCCCATTCCCATTCTCCGCTACGATATGAGACACCACATTCCTTGTCAATGGCACAGGAAATATGAAGAAAATTACGCGCAGCCTGCGCAGGACATTTCCCCCGCCGGCGAACTAGCGGCGAGGCCGAGCCCATAATCGCTATTCGAGGATCCTTTGGAGGGGACGTCCGTCGCTGTCATTGAGTGTAACCCCCAGGAGTTCGGCGATGGTGGGCGCAACGTCCACTAGACGCGCACTGTCCAGAACCACGCCTTGCTTGATGCCATGGCCCGATGCGATCAAGCCTGTCTGCAGACCCGGCTTCGTCGGCAAATAGCCATGATTCCCCTGAAGTGTGGCTGGACGAAAGAAATCGCCCGTCGCCGCCCCAGAGAACATCACACCCAATTCTCCCTCTAGGTAAAACGCCGCGTCCCGCGGGCCGCCCAGGGCGACGAGTTCCGGGTTCTCAACAATGCGGTAGAGACGGTTGCTGGAAGCGTCGAATTCGTGAGCTTCGAGCAACGCATGCACCTTCATCAGCGTTGCGGTGTCCTTTGGGTCTTTGACGTACACGCCTGCCGAGCCGCCGGTGTGTTGCGTGAACGCCTTCCAATCCGTTACCTTCTTCCCGTCCAGCGCAATCAGTCCTTCCTGTGCCAACAGCACGTTGGGCGCGATCATCCGATGAATGTCGGCGAATCCGTGATCGCCGAGCACGATGAAACTCGTCTGGTCGTATATGCCCGCCTTCTTCGTGGCCTCGATGATATCATGAATGTGTCCATCCAGTTTGTGGAGGATGTCGGGGAGATTCGGGTTCGAGCGCCCGGCAATGTGCTGGGCGTGGTCAGATTCGATGAAGTGCACCAAAAGCAGGTTGGGTTTATGCCGCTGAATGATGTCGATGGCGGTGGCGGCAATCAGGTTGTCCCATTTGCCTGTGGCCAGTTCACCGGCATTGGTGATGGGGCCGGCAACCGCTTCAATCTCCGCCAATAATCCGGGCGAAGTATATTTGTGAAACTGCTTGAAACCATTGGTGGTGGTTGGAAACTCAGGAAACTCCCAATCGATCGATTTCGACCCCGCCGAGACCGGCCACGAAACGGTGCCGACCGTCAGGCCCGCGTTATGCGCGACATCCCAAATCGTCGGCACCTGGATATCACTGGCATACCAGAACCAACGCGGCTCGGTTGCCACGGGATCGAACACCTCGTTGGCCGTGATGCCGTGTCGGGCCGGGAAATCTCCCGTGACCATGGTGGTGTGTCCCGGGTACGTGAACGATGGATAGGGCGGGTAGGCAGCTTTGGCGTAGCTACCTTCCTGCATCAGGTTGGACAGCGTCTGGGTGCCAACCGACAGGTCACTGGGCAGGTAGAACTCCGGTCGCATACCGTCCAGCGTGATCATGACTACATAGTTGCTGCCGGCAAACGGGGCGGCACCCGTCTCA
>DATKNW010000013.1:0-28647 GCA_035541135.1 Verrucomicrobiia bacterium | reverse complement strand
CCGGCTGTCAACAGGCGGAGTGCCCGCAGTCGGCGGGCTTGAAGTTTCGGGAAATCACGTCGCTGTCCTTTGGGAAATGCCATGCCCCTCACCGTAGCAGAAGCCCCGCCCATTGTCACTATATTGTGCAGGTACTAATAGGTACATAATATGTCCCCACAACGTTGTTCCCAAAGATGCCTTGCGGCACTGTTCCGCCCAAACCTAACGGGTCGTCGAGTGTGGTGTAGGTGCTACCGTTGAATAGAAACCCATGCATAACACTGGGGGTGCTATAGTCATAATACCCCCCGACGATGTTGTTCCCATCGATCGCGTGCAGGGCTGAACCATCGACGCCTGACGGGTCGTCTACTGTTGTGAAAACATAGGCGGCCCTAGCAGGACAGGTAAGCAAACAACCAATCACCAACAGGAAAAGAAATCGGCAAAGCGCGCATCCCTCGGTCGCGACTGCGGTATACAACGGACGAATGTTCATAGCGTTCTCTTTTTTGTTGTGGCTTGGGTTGAGTGTGGTGACGGCACCCTCGCCGGTGCTTTGCGAAAGTTTTGGAAACACCTTTCATCCTCATGGTGCGAATTGGCGTGAATTGAGACAGCGCAATCGGTGGGCATGCTACAGGCGTCTCGTCGCTTAGGAATTCGCCATTGAATTGCGTGGACGGATAACAGGGTAGCGAGCCGCTGAGGGCGCACTCGTTGCGGGCTTGGGTCAGGTGAGAGCCAACAGGGCTTCGGAAGGCGTTCGGTAGCAGACACGCCCCTGATCACGGAACTATGGTTCGAATCCACTTTCGCGCCAACTCGAACCCAAAACAGGACGACAAGCGTCTTAGCTTACATCACCCTCGCCGCAGCGAAATCTACAGACACTGCAATCCTCCGGTCAAGCAAGATTTTGGCTTCTAGCAAAATCAGGCAAAACAGTCGATCCTCGTCTCCGGTAAAGGGGTCAGTCCTCAGCACATTTAATGAGGAGAATTGGGGTCAGGTCTCAACATTGATACATTTGCCGATGCGTTCCACACGGCTCCGTTCTCACATCCGATCATCGTAACATCTCGCCCCTCAATTCCCCACTTGTCCGCCTCTGGCGGATTCCCCATTAACCGTCAACCATTCACCATTAGCATCCTCAAGCCACCTCCGCCCGCCGACTTGCCCCGTCGCCAATTTCTCGGATCATCTACCCTGAATCTGACTCAGGATCGTCCGATCTTTGATCTCCGCATCCGCGGCAAGGAGGAACGCCTTGCTTAAAATCACCGACAGCAGCGCGTCGCCTTCGAACGGCAAAAACACCTTTCCCGCCCTCTCTTTCGGCGGCTTTCGATCCAGCACGATGCACAGGTACTGGTCGTTCGGTTCCATGAGAATGTTGCCGCTGCCAAGATGAATCTTGTACGTGCGCAAGTCGCCGCGCACGACGAGAAACTTGTCCACGAAGGAACATCGGTCCGCGATCTTCAGTCGTGGAATGAGCTGCTGCAGCACCTCGCGGCGCGTCGCGGCGGATGCCGACAACTCGCCGAATGAATACGCGCGCCAGTAATTCCCGTACTGGCCGATATCGCCGCGGTCCTGCCAGTTGGGATCGTTGCCGATGCTACACACCCCAACAAACAGGTCCACGTCCCGCATGACCTCGGTGAACAGAATCGCCGGCACCTCCGTCAAGCTCTGGCTCTCGCCTCCCGAGTTGCAGAACCGCACCTGGTCGGTTGAGACGTACAGGAAGATTCCCGTGTCCGATGTGGCACCTTCAGTCGCGATCGACTCCACCCAGAATTCGACCCGCGCATCGTATTGCGGTAACTCGAGCGTGGGCACATTGTGAGAATCAAAGTTGCCCTGCAGATGGTATTTCCAACCACGCTGCAGGCACAGCGCGGAGAATTGATGCTGCCGCAGAATATGCCCGGCAAACCGATTGGAATAGGTGGCCGTCGCAATCTCGGCATCGGTCAGCAGATAAATCTCGCGATGCGCCTGCTTGAATGGCTGCGTGACTTCATGTTCCGCCAGCCAATTTCGCCAGGACAAGACCGTGCCGGCGTCGAAACCAACCGGATGCCAGAGCCGCACCTCCACATCCGGAGTCAGCCAATCCAACGGCCAACCGTGCGAATCCACCAGCTTGCCGTCACGCCAGATGGCCTGTGATCGCCGCTCGCCGTATTGGAACGACCAGATCAGCCGCCGCGCCATGTTTGCCAACAACGGGTGATTCAGGTACCGCTCCATCCACGTCTCCAGCCTCCACGTCCGCTGGCGCAACAACAATCGCTCCAGGCGCGCCTGTTGCGCCGGTAACATCTTCTCCATGTCCCGACACGTCCGCTGAAGTTGCTTGAGGTCATCGGGAAAATCACGCTTCACTTCCGCTGGAACCGAGGCTTGCGACTTCCCGTCGCTCTTAATCCATCGAACTGTGACATCATGACTGCCCACAATTTGCAGCTCCGCCGTAACGCCGCCGATTTCCTCCCGCAGGCATGAGTTCTCGTCGAGCCCATAGGTCGGCACCGAAAGCTCCTCCAGGTCTCCTCGGGAAAGCCCGGCACGACGGGCCGCCTCGTCGAGCGCTTTGCCGATCAGGTTCTGCGCCACGCGGGACTTGACCTTCATCTGCAACCGGCTGAGCTGGGCCACCGGTGCCATCCCCTCCATCAAACTCAACGCCGTCACGCAGGCATTGCCCACTTTGGGCGAACGCGGGCCAAATCCGGGGATTTTCTTGAAACACCCGACCGCCACATCGCCGACCGCCTGCGCCACCGAATCATCACCGATCAATACGCACAACCAGATCAACCCTTTCAAGACCGAGGAGTTACGATCCAATAACGGCTGCCGCGGCCCCCAGCCATGATAACTGCGCTCCCGCTCACTTGTCTCGGCGACGAGGGGAAACCATGCCAACACCCGCCGCTTGAATTCCTCTGCGCCGGTCTCGGCCAGGACCACGTTGGCCCCGGCCAGCCACTTCTTCGTGGGCTTCGTTGAATTGGCGCTGAGCGCATGTGTCACCAACTTGACCCACGCCCGACGTGTGGCCACATCCATTTTTTCGAAATCCGACCGGGCCGCGTCCGCCCAGTTGTCTCCGGGCTCCAGGTCGGCAAGGTGCGTGTTCCCCAGCAACAAATCAATCGACGTGCTCCGTCTCCGGTTCTCAGCCGTATGCAATTTCGCCAGGCGCGATTGGAGACCGATCAGCGCATGGCGCACGCGCGGCGACAAGCCGTTCTCCGAGACATATTCCTGACAAACCCTCACAATGCTCCCCGTTGGCCAGTCATACTGGTGGACCCGGGTTCGTGACAATGCCTCGACAATCAGCACAATATCTTCTTCGCGAAAGCGCAAACCGGAACGGAGTAGATGCTTCAGCAGCTCCTTGTGCGCGGCAAGGTACCGCCACTGCCGCATGTTTCCCTGCGACCATTCCAATCGTGACAGCGTTGCCCGAACAACCGAAAGCCGGAGCGGTTCATCTGCTTCCAGGATGGCTCGACCACCGTCACAGTCCGCCGGCTTGATTGTGAGGTAGCGTTGCGGATCGCAGCCTTGCGCAAGGTATCCGTTGATCAGGAGATGTGCCGCACGAAGAGGGTCGCCCGAATGAATCGGGAATCCGTCCGGTCCGACGGATTCGGGTCCCGACCGAAAAAAGTCGCGCAGGCCCATGCGCACCGACCCCGGCGATTCAGCCGCCGACCAACGGCACCAGCTTTACGAACGACACGGTGGTTTCCGGGTTGACGTCGATGCCCTCGTCCAAATTGTCCACCTGCCGGTCATCCACGAGAACGAGGATACGGTGATTCTCAAATGCCTCAACCGCCCGGGCGACCTGGTCCTCCGCATCGATCTGCCGCTGCTTGCGCAGCTTGTAGCCGTTCAAGGTGACCTCGGCCTCACGGGGCTGGACGAGCCCGCGAAAGCAGCCCGGTGTGGACTGGTTGTACTGCCGAACCTCCTGCTCGACGCGACTGCGAATCAGTTCCCGAACGGTGACTCGCGAGCTGGCGAGTTCCACCCGGAATTCGCCTGTCTTCCCACCCGCCGTCGCTTCGTCGAGAATCGTCACGGTCGTTGCCATCGTTCTCCCCGCAGTAACTTATCGCCCCGAGTGTATACCGTTGAGCAGCACATCCGGCAAGCCATTCCCACCTGGGGGCAAATCCTTATCGCGCCCACCGTCAGCGACCAACCCCTGACATGTGGCAATTCAGCCCCTCGAAAGTTTCCGCCCTCGGCTCTTCGCCCTCGCCCTTCTTCGCGATCTTCGTGACTGTGCGGCGAACGCTCCCACGTTCCGATGCGCTACGCTCCACACTCCACTTCTGGTACTGTCGCCCAGCGGCGCACCAGATCGGGGAACTGGCAGTGGTGGCAACCGGATTTATCGTTGACGCAGAAATCGTGGAAGATTTGCATGAGGCCCTGCTGATGCCGCGTCGTCTTGACGCACCGCCGCGCCAGCACCGAGCTGTCGAACAACTGAGTGGCCGCCAGCCGCAAAATGTTGTTCGACGACGCGGCCGGCAACCGCGCATACGCCGCCTTCGCCGCCTCGTGCAATTTGGCGTCGCGAATATTCTCCGCGTACGCCGCGGCAAACGGCAATACAATGTTGGCCACGATCTCCTCCGCCCGACTCAGCCCGATCAGCTCGCTGGCCTGTGACTGCGTCTTGCCGCCCAACGTCACGTGCCGGCTCCAGTACTCGTCGCCAATCTCGACGAAAAACGTCAGCGGATCGCCGCCGCTCTCGACCGCGCCGACCACGTTCTCCATCAACCGCGGGTGCTTCTTCAACAGCGCCACCGCCGCGCCGAGCCGCCGATGCGGATGATTCGCCGGGCGGACGCCGTGAAATCGCCACGCGCTGCCGGGCAGAATGCGCTCCGCAAAATATGGCCGCAGTTTCCACCACGCGTTCCACAGCCGTTTCATGTACGCGGCATCGGCCCCGTTCCGCGATGGCGGCGCGCCCGTCGGCAAAAAATTCGCCACGCCGAACAGAATCGGCCCGAGCTGAGGCCGTCGCTCGCCGATCTCGGCCAGCGGCACGCGCTGGGCCAGCGCGCGAAACGCCATCTTGTTCGCCTTGTATCCCAGCGCTTCCATCCAGCCCTCGTAGAACGCCTGCTCCGCGCCCGCCCGGTGAATCCAGCGCAGGAACCGCCGCGCCTTCGCCGCAAACCGTTCTTCGCCTGCCGCGTCGAGCAGCGCCGTCAGCGACGCGCCGTCCATCTCCTGCAACGCATGCGTGCATTGGCCGTGATGGTTGCCGACGTTGTGGGGATACGAATCCAGGTCGAGCTCGTCGTAAAGTTGTTCCAGCGGACAATCCAACTGATGCTGGACGACGATCTGCGGGATGATCTGCCCGGCCCGCGTCCGCGGAATGTGCTGGCTGCGCGCTTCCCACAGCACGACGTGCAGGATGACGTCGTCGAACCGGTGGTCGCGTTCGTGGCCGTGATGGCTCCAATCCTCCGAGCGCAGATGAATCTCGATGTCGCCGGTGTGCTCGGGTTCGTCGCCGATCTGCACCGTGGCATGCCGAAAATCCGGGCCCGCCTCCAGGTTCCACCAGCCCGGCGTCACCACCCGCACGCGTCGGCCATCGGTCGTGTGCAACCCGTCGGCGTTCAGCCGCTGGTCGTACCAGATGCATTGCACGAGCCGTTCGCTGATCGGGATGGGAACGTAATTGCTGTCGGCGTCGCGCAGGACGACGGGCGCATAAATGTTCGGAAAACTGCGGCGCATCAGTTCGTTGCGCAGTTCGCTGTACCGCGTCAGTGCCATGGCTTGCCTCGCCCGTCCACGCTGGAATATACTTTCACTCGCATGAAAATGCGAACACGTTTTTCGATGGTTACCACCCTGCTTCTGTCCCTGACCGTTGCCGCCACTGCCGCAACCCCCAACGACGAAACCTCCGTCGACGTGGCCCGCGACCCGATCGTCATGGCCGTCCAAAAGGTCATCCCCGCCGTGGTCAATATCAGCACCGAGCGGGTCGTCCAGCGCCGCTTCAACGATCCGTTCGCCGATTTCTACCGCCAATTTTTCGGGTTACCACCGCTGCCCCGCTCCGAAGGCGTCCAAAGCCTCGGCTCGGGCGTGATCGTCGATGAGGACGGCTGGATCGTCACGAACTGGCATGTCGTCCGTCCCGCCAGCAAAATCACGGTCGTACTCACCGATGGGACGAAGTTCGATGCCCAGTACGTCAGCGGCGATGAGAAGAACGACCTCGCGCTGCTCAAGATTCAGCCGACGAAGCCGCTCAAGGCCGTGGAAATCGGCGAAGGCCAGACGCTTCTCGGCGAGACGGTCGTGGCCATCGGCAACCCGTTCGGTTTTGATCATACCGTCACCCGCGGGGTCATCAGCGCCAAGAACCGCAGTTGGCCGCTCGATGACCCGCAGTTCACCGATGTCCTGCAGACGGATGCGGCGATCAACCCCGGCAATTCCGGCGGCCCGCTGATCGATCTTCGCGGCCAGCTCGTCGGCATCAACATGGCCATCCTGTCCCAGGCGCAGGGCATCGGCTTCGCCATCCCCGCCTCCCGCGTCGCCAACCTGCTCGCCGCCTGGTTTTCGCCAGAGAAACGCTCGCACGTCTGGCTCGGGTTGCGGTTCCAGCTCGCCTCCAGAGGGATCGTCATCGCCGACGTGAAACCGGACAGTCCCGCGGCGAAAGCCGGCGCGCTCAAAGGCGACAAGATCGTGTCGGTTGACGGACAGCGCTACCGCGACGTGCTGCGCCTGGAGAGGATGCTCATCCACGAGGCGGCGGGCGACGTCGTGCGGTTCGGTGTGGAACGCGGTGGCCAGGAGGTATTGTATTCGGTGACGCTCGCGAGCCTCCCCAAACTCTCGGCGCGCGATCTGATGCTCCAAAGGTTCGGCCTCGAGGTGCAACCGCTGACACCGGCATTGGCCCGGGCGGCGGGCGTCTCGGGCGTGCATGGGCTGCTTGTGTCCGCGGTGGAGCGCGGCAGCCCGGGGGAGCGGGCGGGGTTCTTCCCGCGGATCGTGATCGCGCAGGTCGGGGGCGAACCGATCGATTCCATGGATCGGCTGGCCGAACAACTCAGCGATGTCGAACCGGGCGACCGGGTCAACATGTCGGTCATCGTCACGGAAGGGCAGGGCGATCTCACCGTGCAGGAAATCGGAAACGTCTCGCTAAAAGCACGTTAGCGTCCCTCATCTGGCACATCCGCTGCTTCATATGTGCCGGATGAGTCAGCATTTCAGGCGATGGGTGTTCCTTGTTGCAGTCCTGTGCCTCTTCGGCTGCGCCCAACCGAAAGTCGACGAATTCGGCGGGCCGGTCGAAATCACCTTGAAATCCCCGGATGGTCCGGGCGCGGGCGTCCCCGTCAAGATCGTCGACGAAGCCGCGGTCGCCAAGGCGCTGGGAACGCTGGCGCTGAACCAGGAGATCACCAACAGCCTTTCCGAAGCCGCCTATGCCGATTTCTTCGACACGTTGACCGGTCCCGCCGACGCGGTCGTGGCGAAGACCAAGGCCAATGGCCGGCTGCTCGTCAAACAACTGGGCGTCCCGCATTACGTCGTCGCCCAGCAGGGAAACCGCCTCTGGGTTGGCGACGCGGCGCAGGTCCGCGATCACAAGCTGCCGCTGGGTCCTGACGACATGGGCGGCAAGCACGCCCTTGATCTGCTCGTCGCCCAGCCGGGCGTGCTGCGGGAGTTGACTGCGGCTACGATGCAGATGGTTCACGACGGCAAAATCGACCAGGCCCGCGCCATCGCCCGTTGCACCCGCTCGCGCGCGTTGATGAACGAGATCGATTGGGAAGAGGCCGCGCCGCTCTTGGCCGGAGCCGAGCACGCGCTGAAGCAAAAGGAGTACGACAACGCGCGGCAACTGGCCAACCGCGTCGACGACCTGATCCCGAACCAGACGCGGACGAAAAAATTGCTCGACCAGGTTTCCGCGGAGTACGGCGGCGAAATCCGCACGCTGACAGGGCACAAGGGCGCGGTGACCAGCATCGCGTACAGCCCGGATGGTTCCTACGTTCTCAGTGGTGGCGAGGATGGCACGCTGAAGCTGTGGGAAGCAGGCACGGGCCGCGAAGTGCGCACCTACACCGGCCACAAAGCCGCCGTCACCAGCGTGGCGTTCAGTCCGGATGCAACGATGGCGGTGAGCGGGAGCAACGATGGCACGTTGCGGCTTTGGGACATCGCCTCGGGACGCGAATTGCGCGCGACCGACGGCCTCGGCTGGAAAATCGCCGCCGTCGCGTTCAGCCCGGATGGGAAATTCGTCGTTACCGCCGTGGACGATAACCGGGTAAAGCTCTGGAGCGTGCCCCGACTGCAACTGGTGAACTCGCTGGCCGGACACGGCTGGCGGGTGACCAGCGTGGCGTTCAGTCCGACCGGCAATTCATTCCTGAGCGGCAGCGAGGACGATTCCCTGAAACTGTGGGACGCGTCGGCGCAACAGGCGACACGCACGTTGCAGGCAGGATTTGCCGCGGTCACCTGCGTCGCGTTCAGCCCCGACGGACAATTGGCCCTCAGCGGCGGCAAGGACAAGCTGATTCATGTCTGGAATCTGGCCAATGGTCGCGAGCTTGCGCAGTTCAAAGGCCACACCCAAACGGTGCGCAGCGTGGCCTTCACGCGCGACGGACGGTTCGCCGTCAGCGGCAGCGACGACGGAACGGTCAAGATCTGGGACGTGGCCACCAAAGCGGAGACCCGCTCGTTTGAGGGGCACGCGGGCGCCGTGACGAGCGTGGCGGTGAGCCCCAGCGGCCGACACGTCGCCAGCGCCAGCGCCGATGGCACCATCAAGATCTGGCAGTTCCCGCAGTCGATCTGGCCCCGCGGCGAAGAAGTGAAGAACTGACCGGTCCCGGGCGGTAACTGCCCCGCAGTTGTCCGGGTGGAGAACCCTGGGCAGACACAGCCCTGATGTGGGCGGACTGGGCGAGCGTTCTTGAATCCAGCGGCGACCTTCTCAGTCCCACCACCAAACCCAATAGGCCGAGGGCGCCAGCAACATGAGAGCAAGGGACACACAGTACGAAAACGCATAGACGCCCAGGTAGTAGACGCAACCCCGCCAGCGCCGGACGATCAGGCAAACCAAAAAGACAATGGGCCAGACAATAATGGTGGCCAACAGCAAGACACCGAAGTAGCCGGTGGCAATTTGCGCATGAAGAATCAGTGATGCCGAGAAGCCGCGCTCGCCGATGTAGTTGGGCCACGCTCCGAGACTGCGATACATATGAATCGCCAACGAGTAAAATGAGGCGAGCATGACCAATGGCGGTGACACGGCGACCACGAGCCCCACGCGTGACTGCCGCGCCGGACGCACCCAGAAAGCGACAACGATTGCCAGTAGTCCCAGAGCTCCGACGAGCATCATCATGAAGAGGAGAAAGAGCGATGTTGTAGCGTTCATGGCGCGCAATATCCGTAAGCCTCAATCCCGGTGCACATGGGTCGATTCTTGCACAATCCGACGGCAAGTCCACCGGGAAATGCCGCCCAACGTGATTGCCCGTTGAACATTCCGCCTCTTGCCAATGTCTATGCCCTTGTGCTAGAAACACCGGCACCTTCCCGATGGACAACATAAAGGAGGAAGTGGCGACAAAGGTGTCGAGTGGGCTCTGGTACTGTCATGCAACCGATGATCAAAGTGGAGGACCTGACGAAGCGCTATGCGGGCGTGACCGCGCTCAATGGCGTGTCGTTTGAAGTGCAGCGCGGGGAGATCGTCGGGTTCCTCGGCCCGAATGGCGCTGGCAAGAGCACCACGATGCGCATCCTGACGGGGTTCATCCCGGCATCGGCGGGGCGCGCTCAAGTCGCGGGGCTGGATGTCTTCGAGAACTCGCTGGAAGTGCGCGAGCGGGTCGGCTACATGCCCGAGAACAATCCGTTGTACACGGACATGCGCGTCAGCGAGTACCTGAAGTTCCGCGCCAAGCTGAAGAAATTGCCCCGCGCCGAACGCGCCGAGCGGATCCCTGAAGTCATGGAATTGACGGGCATCAAGGACGTGTCCCACCGCATCATCGGCCAACTTTCCAAGGGCTATCGTCAACGAGTCGGCCTGGCGGACGCCCTCTTGGCCGAGCCCGATCTGCTGATTCTGGACGAACCAACCATCGGCCTCGATCCCGTGCAGATTCGCCAGGTCCGCCAGCTCATCAAGGACCTCGGCAAACGCCACACGATTTTATTGTCGACACACATCCTGCCCGAAGTGGAAATGACGTGCAACCGCGTCATCATCATTCACCACGGCCGCATCCTCGCATCGGACGCGCCGGAGAACCTGACGAAAACGCTGAACGCGGGCGGCCTGATCGAGGTGGAGATCCGCGGGCCGGGCTCCGAGGTGCAGGCCAAACTCCGCGCGGTGGACGGCGTGGAATCCGTCCAGGCGAAGCAACTCGAAGATGGCTGGGTACGGGTCACGTTGACGCCCAAGCCGGGCGTGGACCCACGGGAGAAGATCTATCAGGCCGTGGTCAGCAACGGATGGACGTTGCGGGAATTGATGCGGTCGCGGACGACATTGGAGGACATCTTCGTGCAGATCACGCGCGAAGAAGACGAGGCCGAGGAGGAGCGGCGCGAACAGCGCCGGAGCGTGCGGCGATGAGACGATGCCTCGCGATGAACCCTCACCCTGACCCTCTCCCTTGGAAAGGGAGAGGGGAATCGCTGCCGCGCGTCTACCGCTCCACGGTTTCCTCTCCCCGTTTACGGGGAGAGGATCAAGGTGATGGGAATGGGAGCGTGCGGCGATGACGAACGTGCTGCCATTATTGCGCCGCGAGTTGAACGCCTATTTCGCCTCCGTGGTGGGATACGTGGCGTTGATGTTTTTCCTGCTGGTCATGGGCGTGACGTTTGCCGTGGTCGTCCGCTACCTCAACAGCGGGCCGACCCAGATGACCGCGATGAAGATTCTGTTCAGCATGTTCTGGCTGCCGTCGCTGGTGGTCGTCCCGATGATCACGATGCGGCTGCTGGCGGAGGAAAAACGCGCGGGCACGCTGGAGATGTTGATGACCGCGCCCGTGACGGATTTCGAGGTCGTGCTGGCGAAGTATCTCGGCGCGGTCGTACTGTACACGATGATGTGGGCGCTGACGGGCTTCTACGTGCTGATCTTGCGGCATTTCTCGGGCGGCATCGCGATGCTGGACCTGGGACCGATCTGTAGCGGCTACGTCGGCGTGCTTGTCATCGGACAGTTCTTTATCGCGGTCGGGCTGTTGGCGTCCTCCATGACCAAGAGCCAGGTCGCCGCCGCGTTGATGTCCTTCGCGCTGGTGTTCCTGATGCTGATCGTCTTGAACTGGCTGACGTACCTCGTCCCCACCGGGCCGCTGGGCAAGGTGTTCCACTCGCTCTCGGCGTTCGATCAAATGGAAGACTTCGAGCGCGGCATCGTCGATGTGCGCCCGCTGGTCCTGTATCTGGGCGGCACGGTACTGGCGTTGTTTATCACCACGCGCGTCGTGGAATCGAGGAAATGGAGATGACGACGGTGGCTGGCGACTCTCCCCAACCCGATTCCCGGCCCCCGACGCTCCGCCATCGACGTCTGGTCATCGGGGTGAATGTGCTCGTGCAAGTCCTCGCCGTGCTGGCGCTGGTGGTCATGGCCGACTGGCTGGCGTCGCGGCATTATCTGCGCTTCGACTGGACGCAATCGGGATACTACAAGTTGTCCGACAAAACCAAGCAGCTCATCGGCAGCTTGAAAGAGCCCATCGACGTGGTGGTGTTCCTGCCCGAGTCGGGCCGCCAGGAATACGTGCAGAAGGTTCTCGATGACGTGCGCAACCTGCTCAAGGAATTCCAGTATTACGGCAAGGGCAAGTTGCGCGTGGAATACGTTGACCCCGAGC
The DNA here is from genome assembly GCA_035541135.1 of Verrucomicrobiia bacterium. GTDB lineage: Bacteria > Verrucomicrobiota > Verrucomicrobiia > Palsa-1439 > Palsa-1439 > Palsa-1439. Next base: position 16,690 of record DATKNW010000013.1, on the reverse strand, counting down.
GCGACCTGCTTCGCGCCCAGCAACTCGTAAGGCAGTACAACCTGGATTCGCCGGACGTGGTTATCTTCGCCAACGGCGTCCGCCACAAATACATCCGCCTGGACGAAATGGTCGACCTCGACCGCGGCCCGGAGATGCAGGACGAACCGCGCATCAAGGCCTTCAAGGCCGAGGGGTTGTTTCTGGCGGCCATCCAGACCGTGACGGAAGAGGCCCCGCCCAAGGTGTATTTCCTGACCGGCCACGGCGAGCGCGACCCGGAAAATTTCGACCAGGCCAACGGTTATTCCGAGATCGCCCGCTACATCAAGCAGGACAACATCACGGTCGATAAATGGAACCTGCAGGAGAAACAGGCGCTGCCGACCGACGCCGGCGCCATCGTGATCGCCGGGCCGCGCAAGCCGTTTTCGCAAATGGAATTGGAGGCGCTGGACCGCCACCTGAAGAACAAGGGCCGGTTGTTTATCCTGCTTGATCCCCAGACGCAGACCGGTCTGGAAGCGTTGTTGCGGCGCTGGGGCGTGCAGGTCGATGAGGATCTGGCGATCAGCAAGGCCGGCGTCTTGCTCGGGACCGAACTGATCAATGTTACCGCCGTGGGCACCGACTACGCGCCCCACCCGATCACCGCGAGGCTCGCCGACACGAACACGGAATTCCCTTACACGCGCTCGGTTCGTCGTCTCCCGCAGTCGGCCGAGACCGGGACCGGCGGCCAGCCGCTGGTGACGGAACTGGTGAAAACAGGCGCGGGATATTGGGGCGAGACAAACCCGGAAGCGGAGCACGCCTCGTTCAATCCCGCGACCGACATCGCCGGGCCGTTGCCTCTGGCGGTCGCGGTGGAATCCAGCAAGCCGCAAGGCGTGAATGTCGACATTGGCGTCACACGCCTGGTCGTCACGGGCACGTCGCGATTCGTGGACAACAACAATGGTGATCTTTCCGGCGGCAACCTGGATTTCTTCATGAATTCGTTGAACTGGTTGCTGCAGCGGGAACAGTTGGTCGCGGTCGGCCCCAAGACGCCCCAGGAATTTCGCCTCGATATGTCTCCGAACCAGCAGACGGCGGTGTACGTCCTCGTGATGGGCGCGATGCCGCTGGCGGTCGCGGTGGTGGGGCTGATGGTCTGGTTGGGGCGACGGAAATGACCGCGGCCAGCGATTGCCAGCACGGCCGATGACGAGCGTCCGAACATGAAACCGCGAACCACTCGAATCCTGGTATTGATCGCCCTGGTGTGCGGCGGGCTGGTCGCGCTGGACCATTATCGCGGCACCTCCACCGACGAAGCGCAGGGGAAGAGCCGCCGCGTGCTCGATTTCCAGTCGAAAGACATCCGCGGGCTCACGATCGAGTTGACCAATCGGGTCTATGCGGTAGAGAAGATCGGCGACCAATGGCAGATCAGGCAGCCGCTGGATGTGCGGGCCAATTACAGCACCGTCAGCTCGATTCTTGACGAACTGGAATTCGCCGAGCGTAACCGCACGCTGACCGCCAAAGAGTTGAGAGGCGAAATCCCGGCCGGCTTTGGGCTGCAGCCCCCACGGATTCGCGTCACGTTGCAGGGCGGCAAACGACCCTTGGTGCTGCTCGTCGGCAACGAGACGCCGACGAAGGACGCCGTGTACGTCCGGTTGGAGAACCATCCGGATGTCTACATCGCTCCCCGGTCGATCTACGACCGTTTGAATCCCACCCTGGACGACTTGCGCGACCGCACCGTCATCGATTTTCTGCCCGCGTCCGCTACGCGCCTCGAGATCAAGAGCGCCGACCGCGTGATCGAGCTGGCAAAATCCAGTGCCGCGACGAACGCGGAGCCGCGCTGGACGTTGACGCGACCGCTGGCCGCGCGGGCGGACCAGCGGAAGGTGAGCGAATTGCTCGCCGACCTGAACGAGCTGCGGGTGACGGATTTTGTCAGCGAAGATCCGCAGGGCGCGCGCGCGTATCACCTGGACGAACCGGAGCGGGAGATCACCGTCTGGACTGGAGAATCGGGCAAGACGCTGGTGCTCGGCCACCCATTGACCAACGACGCCGCCAAGGTCTACGCGAAACTCAAGAGCGCGGATTCGGTTTACACCGTGCCGTCAAGCGTGGCGCAAAAATTCGCGGTCCAAGCCAACGATTTGCGCGATGCCCAGATACTGGCGTTTGCGGACAGCGACGTCCACGGCATTGAATTGCTGCACGGAACAGACAGGATCGCTCTCTCGCAGACCAATTCAGCGTGGAGTATTGCGGTCCCCGTGGCCGCAGCCGCGGAGCCGGCGGCGGTGGAACAATTGTTGAGCCATCTCGGCGGATTGACGGCCAAACAGTTCGCCGCCGATGTCGCCACGGATTTGGACAAGTACGGATTGGCCGCTCCGATGGCCACGATCAGCCTGCTCGGCGCGGGAACCAACACGATTACCCAGTTGCTCGTCGGTTCGTCCGATCCGTCGAATACGGTGCGGTTCGTGAAACGCGCCGATGAGCCATTCGTCTACGGCGTGGATCCCGATATCATCTCGTGGCTGCCCGCAAACTACCTGGCCTTGCGTTCCCACCGTCTCACGGACGTGGCTCCCGAGGCGATTACACGGCTGACCATCGAGGCAAAGACCGGGAAGACGGTGGTGGAGCGTGGCGCAGACAAGAAGTGGAAGCTCGTCGAGCCGGCGCAGGGCGTGCTCGACGACGACGCCCTGCAGCACCTCCTGGATGAGTGGGGTGCCCTTCGTGCCGAGGAATTCATCCGCGAGGGCCGGGACAATCTGACCGAGTACGGACTCGATCAGCCGGCGGCGACGATCACCGCTACGGCGCGTGACAAAACCCAATCGCTGTCCTTGGGCAAGCCACGCGGCTCGGACAGCCGCTTTGCGTTGTGGAGCAATCCGCCCCTGGTGCTGGCGATTTCTGCCAGCGGCGCCAACACGTTGATGAAAGACGTGGTCACGCCGACCAATCCCGCTCCGGCGACGGCGTCAACGACCAACGCCCCGTCCGCATCCGCTCCTCCGCCAACGGACGCGGTCTCGCCGCTTTCTTCTCCAACGAATCCTCCACCGAAATCGCCGTCGTCCAATTGACGACGCGAGCTGCCGACGGGCTGTCGCGGGCGACAATTTCGGGGAAATCACGTTGACGGGCTGTGTCGGCGGGCATAAGAATCCGGTCAGTGAAAGTTCTGTTCCGTCTCTTCGTTCGTTTCGTAATCGTGCTGGTGGTGTTGTCCGCGCTGTCGCTTGGCTACCTGCATTTTTACGGGTTTCCCGGTTTTCTGAAGGACGCGCTGGTGGCCGAGCTCCGTAAAGCCGGCTACGAGGCGCAGTTCGGCTCCATCCGACTGGATCTGTTTCGCGGGATCGTGGCCACTGACGCCTCGTTCGCCGATGCGCGGGCCCCGAAACAACCGCTGGCGCAAATCGATGAACTGGAACTGCGGTTCAATCTGCGGCGGCTGATCCACAAGCAAAACCCGATCCGAGGCATCCATATCGCCAATGCCGTGATCGCCGTGCCGACACCTCCCGACGAGAATGGTCCGGCCAAATTCACCGCCTCCGGCGCGTATGCCACCTTCAAGTTGGCCGATGATGGCTCGGTCCACGTGGACGGGCTGACCGGAGTCTACTGCGGCATTCGGTTGAACGTGTCCGGATACATCCTGCACGGCGCGGCGCCGTCACCGACGCCGGCCCCGTCCGTCCCGCCGGCCCCGCCAGCCCCGCCGCCACCCGCCAGTCAAGGCCAGTTTCTCTTCCTTACCAAGGCGGTGCGCGAGCTGAATCGCATCCAGGTGACGACGCCTCCCGACCTGAATCTCAATTTCAATATCGATTTGAGCCAGCCCTTGGCGAGCCAGGTGGTGGCGCGGTTTCATGGCGAGCACCTTCAATATCACGATCTGCTTGTCGACTCCGTCGCCGTCGACGTCGAAATGCGCGAGGGAGCGATTGTCGTCCGCCACTGCGACGCGACCCTCTACGGCGGGGACGTTTCCGTCCAGGGACGCTACGATGTCGCCATGGGCCAGTTCGATCTCTCGTTCTCGAGCACCACCGATCCGGCGACGATCATTCCGTTGTTCATTGAGAACGCCAAGCCGATCCTTCGCGATCTTCGCGTCGAGAAGAACCCCACAATCACCGCGCATTATCGGCTCGGCCCCGATACGGGCAGCCTGCCCGTGTTGACCGGCACGGTGGAAGCGCCGGACATCACGTTCAAGGGAGTCGAATTCCGCTCGATCAAATTCGCCTACGAGGATCGAGGTCCCCAGGTCCGCTTGAACGACGTCGAAGTGGTGACTCCCGAGGGGCGGGCGACCGGTCACGGCGAGTACAACATCGAGAGCAGCGATTTCACCTACGAGTTCGACAGCACGGTCGATCCCACCCGGCTGCTCCCGCTGATGAGCGGGAAAGTGCGCGAGATCGTCGAGCCGGCCTGGTTCCAGACGCCGCCGCATATCGTCGCGAGTGTCAGCGGGGATTTTGTCGACCCGGACGCCCTGGCCTACGACGCGCAGGTCACCGCGGACCGCTGCAGCTATCGCGGCGTCGGCTTGGAAGCGGCGTCGGCGCGACTGCATCTGAAGAAGAGTCAGTTGGACACGCAGGATCTGGTGTTGCGTCGGCGCGAGGGCGATGCGCGGGGAACGATTTTCGCCGACTTCAACGCGCATCGGGTCAGCTTCAACATCACGGCCACGGCCAACGTTTCGGACATGGCGGGTCTGCTCGGCGAACCGGCCGCCCGGATCATGCGGCCCTACCGATTCGGCCCGCGCACCGAGGCCAGCGCCCGGGGCCTGGTCGATTTCGACAATCCCTACGGCACCGCGTGGTCGGCCACCGTCACCAACGAGGGCTTCGCCTACTGGAAGTTCACCGCCACGCGCGCGCAGGCGGACCTCGTGTTCACCAACAATTCGCTGCAGATCAACAATTTTGACGCGGATTTCTATGGCGGAAAACTCCTCGGCCACGCGGACTTCACCTTCTCCAGGGCCGATCCCACATATGCCTTTGACTTTTCCGTCGACAGCGCGGATGTGAACGGCGTGTTGAGCGCGGCGCACGGTCGCCCGAGCACCGTGACCGGGTTGTTGACCGGAAAGGCGACGATCAATGGCCGCGGCGCGGATATGGAAGCGCTCACCGGCCGCGGCGAACTTTCGGTCAGCGACGGCGTCCTCTGGCAGGCGCCGGTCTTCGGGATTTTCTCGCAGGTCTTGGGAAACACGAAGGCGACCAGGGCCACGGCCTCGTTTGCAATCGCCAATCGGGCCGTCTCCACCGATGACATGCAGGTCTCCGCCGGGGTGTTCACCGCCAGGAGTTGGGGACAACTCGGGTTCGACGGCAAGATGGACTTTCGCGTGCAGGCGCAGTTCCTGAAATCGTGGCCCGGGGTTGGCCTGCTCACGTGGCCCCTCGCCAAAATCCTCGAATACAAGGTCGGCGGCACGATCAGCGACCCGACCTATCGCCCCGTCAATTTCCCCAAGGAACTTCTCCCGAGCAAATGACCCGGCCCGCGCTCTCCTCGACGTCCGCCCGACCGCCTACTCTTCACTCCGGCTCTGGATGGCCTTACGAACGGCCCGGCGCAGCCTCGCCAGCAGGTTCATGGCTTTGTGATTGTCCTGGATCTCTTCCGCCAGCGCCCGAAACGCCAGCCTGATGGCCCGCGGGGAGCGCGGCGGCACGGACATTTCCGGCTGTCCCGCCAGCCACATTCTGTATCAACCGTGCGACCACCGCGAGATCACCGTCCGACAATTGTCCCGGGTCACCTCCGGCGCAAGCGCCCGGCGCAACCACAGCGCGGCGTAACAGTCGCCCTTCTGGAGCCCGAGCTCCGGAATGTCCCGATCCGCGGTCTGACTCAGCAGCCATTCGGCGATTGCCTCGTGCCGCCACCCGTCCCGCAACCTGCAATTGATCGCCAACCGAACCGGCTCCGGCAGCACCGCCACATAGTCCCTCTTCCGCACAGCACCCGCCGGTTTGTAGGGTAGGCGGCTCGCCTGCCGATCCGAACCGCTTACACTCTCATCACCGCCCGTGTTTGTCGTCATTCCCCCCAATCCTCTCACACCCTCATAAAGAGCGTGAGCGCGCTTTCGAAGGTTTGGGAGGTTTGGAAGCTTTTTTTCGCAAACCCATCAATTTGGGCCAAATGCGACGATCTTTTCCGCACACAAACCACCCCATTTTCCGCAAACAGCCTGTTAAAGAACTCGGCGCTGGTGTAGCCGCGGCCTGCTCGCGATTCCTTATCGGAGCTCTGTGAGCCGCCGAAATCCCCGTTAAGGAACTCGGCTCGGTGTAGCCGCAGCTCTGTGAGCCGCCGAAATCTTAGGAAGAACGTACCTCGGCGTTTCGCAGAAACGCCGCCACAACCTTTTTCAACGGGCCGCAAAGACGCATGGGCGAGACAACAATCGCGCCCACACGTCAAACCCACCGGATTGCCACAAAAACGTGCCCGCTACACTGCCGCCGGGGCGCCTCGTTTGACTTTGCCCGCACCCTTGGCTAGGCTCGGCGTCGTGAGGGTCGAACTCATCAACACGGGCAGCGAGCTGGTACTCGGCTTCACCGTCAACACGCACCTGAGCTACATCGCCCGCCAACTCGCGAGCATCGGCCTGCGCCTCGACCGCCAGGTCACCGTCGCCGATGACCGGGCGGAAATGCGCGCCGCCGTCGAGGAAGCCTTGGGGCGCAGTGATGTGCTCCTGATCACGGGCGGACTCGGCCCCACGTCCGACGATTTCACGCGCGATGTCGTGGCCGAATTGGTCGGGCGGAAGCTGGTTCGCGACGAGGCCGTGGCCGCGGCGATCACGGAGCGCATCCGCAAACGCCGGATTCAACTGCCCGACTCGATCTACGTTCAGGCGCTGGTGCCGGTCGGCGCGCAGGTGCTGCCCAATCGCAACGGCACGGCGCCCGGTCTGGCGCTGGATCACGACGGCCGGCTGGTGCTCCTGCTGCCCGGTCCGCCCCGCGAACTCAAACCGATGTTCGAGGAGTATGTCTTGCCCGTGTTGGAGAAACATTTTGGCACGCAGGCGCGGTTCGATTGCCGCACGTTCAAAGTGGTCGGCCTGGCCGAGTCCATCGTGGAAGAAAAAGTCGCGCCCGTGCTGGCGGATTTGCCAGACATCGAACTCGGCTACAGCGCGAAGACGGGCGAGGTCGAAGTGCGGATCATCACGCATCTCAAATCAACCGCGGACGAGGCCGAGAAACGAATCCGCACCGCTCTCGGCGATAACATTTACGGCATTGAAGGCGACCGCCTCGAAGAAGTCGTGGTCAAAATGCTGGCCGCCGCGCACAAGACCATCGCCGTCGCCGAGTCCTGCACCGGTGGAATCATCTCCAACCGCATCACCAATGTCAGCGGATCCAGCGACGTGTTTATCAACGGCTGCGTCACGTATTCGAATGAATCGAAGATGCGCCTGCTGGGTGTGCGCGAGGAAACACTGAAAGCCCACGGCGCGGTCAGCGAGGAAGTCGCCCGCGAAATGGCCGAGGGCGCTCGTACGCGAAGCAAAACGGATTTCGGTATCAGCACCACGGGCATCGCCGGCCCGACCGGCGGCACGCCGGACAAGCCGGTCGGCCTGGTCTATATCGGCTTCGCCACACCCGAGCGCACCGATGTCCGTCGCCACATCTTGACCTTCGACCGCGAAACCTTCAAATTCTTCGTCTCCCAGTACGCGCTGGACGCCGTGCGGCGCGAGCTGACTACAAAACCCGGAACTGTCTGAGAATCGTCACAACGCACGTTGCTACCCCGGCGGCGACAAGGCACCAAGAAAGGATGTCGCTTAAATTGCTTTGCTCCGGCTCGTCGGGCGGTATCTCGCAGTAGTTATCACTGAACCATAGTCCGTCGCCATATCGTGACGCCAGGCCAGCGCCCACAAGCGCCCCGCCAACCATGAACGGCAGGATCAGATTGTCATCAACTAGGGAAGAGCCGTGCCTGCCCGTTACGACGACGAAGCCCGCTAGCGCCCCAACGAACAGTCCCAGCACGCCTTGCATAAACCATGCGAGCCAGTTGGCATGTCGTTTCATGGTCGCGGGCAAAAGGTTATCGAGCCGCACTTTGGTCGTCAATCAGGTTTGCACCGCCGGTGTCGTTTGGTAATGATGCTGTCATGATCCGCGCGTTTATTGCCATCGACATTCCGGAGGAGGTGCGGGCGGCCATCGAAGAGGGGCAGGCGCGGCTGAAACGGGCGCACGTCGGCGTGAAGATTTCCTGGACGAAGATCGCCAACCTCCATCTCACGCTGCAATTCCTCGGGTACATCGGAGAGGAGACCGTTGAACCGGTCAAGACCGCGCTGCAACTCGTAGCGGAGGAGCATCAACCTTTCGACATCGCAGCACATGGCGCAGGCGTGTTTCCCAACGAATCGCGGCCGCGCGTCCTGTGGGTCGGATGCGATGATGCCGAGGGCAAATTGAAGACGCTTGCGCGCTCGGTGCAACAGGCGATGGAGCCGCTGGGATTTGAGCCCGAGCACCGCGATTTCTCGGCCCATTTGACGCTCGGCCGCATCAAAATCCCGCGCGCGGACGCCGCGTTGACAAAGGCGATTGATTCCCTTAAAAATGCTGCGTTCGGGACGTTGCGCGTAGAGGTTATCCATCTATTCGAGAGCCAGCTTCATCCCGACGGATCGATTTACACAAAGCTTTCGTCGCACACGCTGGGAGCGCCGAACCAAAAGGAGACTCGCGATGCCGCCAAAAACTGACCCTAAGGACAAGGACGCCGCAGCCGCCAAAGCGGGCGCGTTGAAGGACAAGAATCTGCAGGCCGCGCTCGCTGCCATTGAAAAGCAATACGGGAGCGGCTCAATCATGCGCCTCGGCGACGAAACGGCGCGCACCGATATTCCCGTGATCTCGACCGGCGCGTTTGCGCTCGACCTCGCGCTCGGTGTCGGCGGCATTCCGCGCGGACGCATCACCGAGGTGTTCGGTCCCGAGAGCAGCGGCAAGACGACGCTGATGCTCAGCGTGATCGCCAACGCCCAGCGCGGAGGCGGTCTGGCGGCGTTTGTCGATGCCGAGCACGCGGTTGATCCCGCTTACGCCAAGCGCATCGGCGTGAATCTCGACGATTTGCTCATCAGCCAACCCGACAGCGGCGAGGAAGCGCTGACGATTGCCGAAACGCTCATCCGCAGCAACGCCGTGGACGTGGTCGTGGTGGATTCCGTGGCCGCGCTCGTGCCGCGGTCGGAGTTGGAAGGCCAGATGGGCGATGCGACGGTCGGCGCGCAAGCGCGGTTGATGAGCCAGGCGATGCGGAAGCTGACCTCGGTCATCCACAAAGCCAAGACGGCGTGCATTTTCACCAACCAGATTCGCGAGAAGATCGGCGTGATGTTCGGTAATCCCGAGACCACCCCCGGCGGGCGCGCCCTGAAGTTTTATTCCAGCGTCCGCATCGATATGCGCCGCATCAACGTCATCAAGGACAGCGCGGGCAAGGTCGTCGGCAGCCATGTGCGCGCCAAGGTCGTGAAGAACAAGGTCGCCCCGCCGTTCACCGAGTCCGAGTTCGATATCATGTACGACGTCGGCATCGCGCGGGAAGGCTCGGTCATTGATGTGGCCACCGACCTCGAGGTGATCGAGAAGAAGGGATCGTGGCTCGCATTCGACGGGCAGCAGATCGGCCAGGGCCGCGAATCAGCGAAGGATTTCCTGCGCGAAAACGGCCAGATGCTCGACGCGATCGTGGCTGCCGTGCGCGCCAAAATCGCCGCCGGCGCCCACGTGCCCAAGAAAATCGGCGCGGCGGAGTAGGGCACGAGCCGTCCCCCGAGGGCTGTCACCCTGAGCTTGTCGAAGGGTCTGCCAAAGCAGTGGAAGATTTGCCGCCGGACGACAGGCGGCCTCTGCGAGTTTCGCTTCGCTCAGAATGACAAATTCGGTAGATTATCGCTGTACATATGACTTCAGCCCAAATACGCCAGAGTTTTCTGGATTTCTTCCGCGAGAAGCGGCACACCATCGTGCCGTCGAGTTCGCTGCTGCCCGACGCGCCGAATTTGCTGTTTACCAACGCGGGCATGAACCAGTTTGTCCCGATCTTCCTCGCCCAGCGCGCCGCTGACGTGGACAAGTGGCCGGGCGCTATCCCTGGTTCACCGACGCGCGCGGCGGACACGCAGAAGTGCATTCGCGCCGGCGGCAAACACAACGACCTCGAAGACGTCGGGCTGGACACCTATCACCACACGTTTTTCGAGATGCTCGGCAACTGGAGTTTTGGCGATTATTTCAAGAAAGAAGCCATCGATTGGGCGTGGGAACTTCTCGTCGACCGCTGGCATTTCCCGAAGGAGCGGCTCTACGCGACCTATTTCCAGGGCGATGAGAAGACGCCGGCGGACACCGAGGCGCGCGATTTGTGGAAGCGGTATTTGCCGGACGACCACGTTGTCCCGGGCAACCGCAAAGATAATTTCTGGATGATGGGCGACACCGGCCCGTGTGGTCCGTGCAGCGAGATCCACATGGACCTGACGCCCAACGGCGATGGCGGCGCCAAACTCGTCAATGCCGGCGACGCGCGCTGCATCGAGATCTGGAATTTGGTATTTATTCAGTTCAACGCCAATCCCGACGGTTCGCTGACGGCGCTGGCGGCCAAGCACGTCGACACCGGCATGGGCTTCGAGCGCGTGTGCTCGATGATCCAATGCACGAACGGCTTCCAGGATTTCACGCGCCGGATTTCCAATTACGAAACGGATGTTTTCAGTCCGATCTTCCGTGAACTGGAGAAACTGAGCGGGAAGAAGTACACGAGCACACTGCCGAGCGATAGTGGGGCGGGCGTCTCGCCCGCCTCGGTTGTGCGAGGGTCTCCTGACCCCGCGCAACAATTCGGCGAGGTCGGGAGACCTTCGCCGAACCAGATTGCCGTGGATATCGCTTTCCGCGTGATCGCCGACCACATCCGCTGCCTGAGTTTCGCCATTGCGGATGGAATCCTGCCATCGAACGAAGGCCGCGGATACGTCCTCCGCCGGATCCTGCGCCGGGCCGTGCGCTATGGACGGAACCTGGGATTCAAAGAGCCGTTCTTCTACAAGCTCGTGGATGTCGTCGCCGCGAACTTCGGCGATGTCTTCCCGGAATTGCGACGGAGCAAGGCAAAGATTCAATCCAACCTCAAGGCGGAGGAGGAGAGCTTTAACCGGACGTTGGATCGCGGGATTGAGCTGTTCGAAAACACCACGACGGTGCTGAAGGAAACGGAGAGCATTAAGGTGTTTCCTGGTGACATGGCGTTCCAGCTATACGATACATACGGCTTTCCTCTCGACCTCACTGAACTATTGGCACGCGAGCGCGGATTGCCCGTGGACGTCGCTGGTTTCGAGAAGTTAATGGAAGAACAGCGGCAGCGCGCGCGAGAGGACCACGACAAAAAGAAGTCGGTGGTGACGGTTGCGACGGAGAACCTGCAGATCGAGCCGACAAAGTTTCTCGGGTACGACAATCTTGTATCGGAAGCTGTCGTTGAGGGAGTGTCGCCGGGGCCTGAACAGACTTTCGATGTCATCCTCGACAAGACACCATTTTATGCCGAGATGGGCGGACAGGTTGGCGACACAGGCACAGTGCGGATATTGGGGAAGGACGGGACGGAGATTGGGAACTTGAGCGTCCTCGATACACAGAAACAAGGCGATATCTTCGTGCATCGTGCGAAGCTCGTAAGTGGTCGTGCGACGGAACCGGGGGAGCCAGTCTGGGCGGTGGTTGAAGCGCAACGTCGCTCCAATATCCAGCGGCATCACACGGTGACGCATCTGTTTCATTGGGCGTTGCATGAAGTGGTGAGTCGGGATGCGCGGCAGAAAGGGTCACTGGTCGCGCCGGATCGGTTGCGATTCGATTTCAATCAGCCGGAGAAACTGAGCGACCAGCAGATTGCCGACATCGAGAAGCTGGTGAACGAGCGGATCAAGGAGAACGCGGCGGTGTATTGGTTCGAGATGCCGTACTCCGAAGTGCGCGGGAAGCCGAACATCATGCAGTTCTTCGGCGACAAATATGGCGATATCGTCCGGATCGTGCAGATCGGCGGACACGACAAGGCGCTCGACGGCTTCTCGATGGAACTGTGCGGCGGGACCCACACGAAGACCACGGGCGAGATCGGCTTGTTCAAGATCATGCGCGAATCGGCCGTCGCGGCCGGGATTCGGCGCATCGAGGCGGCCTGCGGACAATTCGCCCAGGAATTCATCGAGAAGGAGCTTGGCCAGGAGCAAGCCGAGGCCGAGAAGGCGAAGGCGCGCGAATTGGAGAAAGAGCAGGCGAAGCAGCGTCAGTCGGCGATGCAATCACAGGCACCGGCCATTGCGGAGCAATTACTTTCCAAGCTGCAAGGCAAGCTTTTGGTCGGCGAAGTTCCCGGCGCAGATGCGAACCTGTTGCGCGCGGTGATCGATGTGGTGAAGACCAAACTGACCAGCGGCATCGCCATCCTCGGCGGTGTGGCCGATGGCAAAGTCTCATTGATTTGCTACGTGACGCCGGAATTAGTCAAACAGGGCAAGCACGCCGGCAAGATCGTCGGCGAACTCGCCAAGATTTGCGGCGGTGGCGGTGGCGGCAAGCCCGATCTCGCCCAGGCCGGCGGCAAACAGCCCGAAAAACTGGCGGAAGCGCTGGTGGCTGCGTCACGAATTGCCGGCGTGTAGTTTGTGGAGTGCTGCGACTTGTCGCAGCTTTGCCGTGAGTAGCGCTCGGTGGCAGCCCAGAAAAGCGCCGACAAGTCGGCGCACTCCAAAATGACCGCGAATACGATTCGCGGCTACAAGCAGGATGCTTGCTCCGGCGGGCGCAGCACCGTATCATCCGTTTCCATGCTCGACATCAAACTGATTCGCGAAAAACCGGACTTCGTGCGCGAGCGGCTCGCCACGCGCGGGCGGGGCGACGAAGCGCGCATTGCCGAGATGGCCGCGCTGGACGAACAGCGGCGCAAGCTGCTGGCGGAAGGTGACAACCTCAAGGCCGAGCGCAACAAGGTGAGCAAGGAAATCGGCGCGTTGAAATCGAAAGGCCAGGACGCGAGCGGGCCGATGATGGCGATGAAGCAGGTGGGCGAGCGGATTGGCGCGATCGACGCCGAAGTGGCGGGCGTGGACGCCAAGCTGCAAGGCATCGCCCTGATGATTCCGAACCTGCCGCACGAGAGCGTGGCGGTGGGCAGAGATTCCGCGGACAATCCCGAAGTGCGGAAATGGGGTGAAGCGCCGAAGTTGGCGTTTGCGCCGAAGCCGCATTGGGAGCTTGGCGAGAAGCTGGGCATCCTGGATTTTCCGCGGGCGACAAAGATTTCGGGCAGCGGTTTCATTCTGTACAAGGGCGCGGGCGCGCGGTTGGAACGCGGCCTGATCAATTTCCTGCTCGATCTGCACACACGCGAGCACGGATTCACGGAAGTATTTCCGCCGTTCATCATCAACCGCAACGCGATGATCGGCACGGGCCAGTTGCCGAAGTTTGAGGAAGACATGTATCGGTTGCGGGACGAAGAAATGTATCTCGCGCCGACCGCCGAGGTGCCGGTGGCGAACATTCATCGCGAAGAAATTCTGCGCGAGGACCAGTTGCCGATTTATTACTGCGCCTACACGCCGTGTTTTCGCCGCGAGGCGGGCGCGGCGGGCAAGGAAACGCGCGGGATGATCCGCGTGCACCAGTTCGACAAGGTCGAGATGATCAAGTTCGTCAAGCCCGAGACCAGCTACGACGAATTGGAGAAGATGACGGCGAACGCCGAGCGCGTGCTGCAATTGCTCGGGCTGCATTATCGGGTGGTGCTGCTCTGCACGGGCGACATGGGATTTGCCAGCGCAAAGACGTACGACATCGAGGTGTGGGCGCCTGGCCAGAACGCCTATCTCGAAGTGTCGAGCTGTTCGAACTGCGAGGATTTTCAGGCGCGTCGGGCGAACATCCGATTCAAGGGCGCGGACGGCAAAAACCGGTTCGTGCATATTCTCAACGGCAGCGGCACGGCACTGGCGCGGTTGTACGTGGCCCTGCTGGAGACGTATCAGCAGGCGGACGGCAGCGTGAAGATCCCGGATGTTCTGGTGCCGTACTTGGGCGGATTGAAGGAAATACGCGCCGCTTAGGCTGTCGTTCTGAGCGAAGCGAAGAATCTCTGACTCCAAGGTGCTCACAAACGACAGAGACCCTTCGCTGCGCTCAGGGTGACACAGGAAGTTGTTATGCTATCCAAAGTTCAGGCCACGCTGGCGAAGATGCTGGAGCCGGGCGAGTCGCTTCTCGTCGGCGTGTCCGGCGGAGCGGACTCGGTCGGTCTCCTGGACGTGCTGGTGAAATGCGGCTGGTGTCCCCACGTGTGCCACCTGAATCATCAGCTCCGCGGGCCAGCGAGCGATGCCGATGCGGAATTCGTGCGCGCACTGGCCACGCAGTACGGGTTGCCGAACACGATCGAGTGGCGAAAAGTGCCCAGCGACGAAGGCGGCGCACGCCGCGCCCGCCACGAGTTTTTCGCCAAGGTCGCCGCGCAAACAGGGATCACGAAGCTGGCATTGGCGCACACCGCGGACGATCAGGCGGAAACATTTCTGCTGCGATTGTTGCGTGGCGCGGGCGTGCCGGGGCTGGTGGGTATCTGGCCTGAACGGCAGCTTGGCACGTTGCGGGTGATCCGCCCGATGTTGAAGGTGCGTCGGGCCGAGGTGCTGGAGTACCTGACCACGCAAGGGCTGAAGTACCGCGAGGACGCGTCCAACGCCGACACGCGCTTCACGCGCAATCGGATCCGCCACGAGCTGCTGCCGCTGCTGGAGCGCGACTTCAATCCCGCGATTCGTGAGACACTCGTGAACACGGCGGAGATTTTGCGCGACGAGGATTTCTATCTGCTCCATCACGTCGCGCAACGATTCTACATGTCGGTTTGCCAAAACGACTCGGTCAATGTGAAAGCGCTGGCGAATTGTCCGGTGGCCATCCAGCGGCGGGTGCTGCGGTTCTGGCTCGGGGGCGACCCCGAGAGCGGGCCGAGTTTCAGCTTCGATCAAATCGAGGCGGTGCGCCACGCCGCGCTGGGGGATTCGCCGAGCGCGGAGGTCGATCTGCCGTATGAATTGGTGGCGTACCGCGAATACGAATGGCTCCGGAAAGCACAGCGGAGCGAGCTGGAGCCCGTTCGCGGCCGCTGGCCATTGAGTTTGACGGGTGAGACGATCATCGGCGAGTTGGGCGCGCGATTCATCGTTGGCGAGGCGGGGGAACGATTCGACGCGGACGCACTCGGCGGCGATCTGTTCGTGCGCACGTGGGAAAGTGGCGACCGGTTTCAACCGCTGGGGATGAGCGGCGAAAAGAAGCTGCACGATTTTTTTGTGGATGAGAAAGTGCCGCGCCGCCAGCGGGGGCGCGTGCCGTTGCTGTGCGCGGCGGACGGGCGGATCGCGTGGGTCGTCGGGTACCGGATTGCCGACCCATTCAAGGTGACGGAACAGACGCGGCGGGTTGTGGAAATCCGCGAGGTTGCGCAGAGGTGAAGTGATCAGCGGACCGCCGCGAAATCAGCAGAAATAAACCGTCCGATCATCCTGGCCATCTCATCTTGGCCCGTTTGCGTGAGATGGAAACCGTCCAAAGTCGCGTCTTTTCCGGCGAGGATATCGGAAAAGAACCTGCGCGGGATCAGAATCACCCCGAACCGATGGGCCAGCCGGCGTTGGACGGCTCCGTATTGGCTCCTGAACGGCGGGAGCGGTATTTCCATCATGACGACGACCCGGTCTGGACAGCACACCCGGCTCAGCAGCGTTGCGAGCGATTCCTCGAATTCGGCGATTGGCGTCTCATGCAGCACATCGTTGCCGCCGATCTCCATAAACACCAGGTGGGAGTCGGCGCCGATTTGGTTGGTGCGATCCAGTGAAGACTGAACGGTTGCGCCGGCGCGTGACAGGTCAACCAAGTTGATCCGGTAGTGGCGTCGGATCAGTTCGGGCCAACAGCTAATATCGGGACTCCCGATGCCGGCGGAGATGGAGTCGCCGATCAAGTACATCGTGTCGTCCGGATGCGGCGGCAGGTGGGGCGGAAGGTAGTAGAGGAATTGCCACGCGATCGCAGCACAGGTGATGAAGATCGCGACGACAATGGGTAGCCGGCGGCGACGGACGGCGATTCCGCCGATAACGAGGATGATCCATGCGGCGTAGAACCAGGATGGGAATGGGGTTGACGACAACATGACGAACATCATGCCGCAGAGTCCCGCGATGACGGCGACAAAGCGCGTGAGTCGGCTCGCACGACACGTCCACATGCAGATTCCGATTAGAATGAGAACGGCTCCTGAGAAAAACGCTCTTCCGCTTACGAAGTGGCTGACCATGGGGGTCATAACGGCCAGTGTAGCTTCCTTCGGTGGTTAGGCAAGCACGCGGGGATCGTTTGCGAAGTTATGATTCAAGGTTGACAAGACTTGGGGTGGAGGGTTGTAATCCAGCGAATTCATGGAATCCAAAGCCAAAGGCGCGCCACAACGGGTGCGCGTCGATCTGGGTGAGCGCAGCTACGACATCGTGATCGGGCGTGGGTTGTTGTCG
>DATKNW010000012.1:0-4034 GCA_035541135.1 Verrucomicrobiia bacterium | reverse complement strand
AAGATGCGCTCGACGCCGATCCCGTACGAAATCTTGCGCACGGTGAAGGCCGCCCGGTTACCTCCCCCGTTGATCTTGATGACGACGCCCTCGAAGGACTGGATGCGCTCCTTTTCGCCCTCGACCACCTTGACCTGGAGGCGCAGGGTGTCGCCGACGCGAAATTCGGGAAGGTCCTTGCGCAGTTCACGCTCTTCCAGCTTGCGGATGATTGCATTCATGACGGGATGATTCCTTGAGTAGAGCCGAAAAGCTTACCCTAAGCTCCGGCGTGACTCAATCTCCCCGACAGTCGGACGCGCGACGAAAGAAACGCCCTAAAGAATCCGCCGCCCGGCCGACAGTGCGACCGCGGCGGGATTCAAGCATCTAGAACGGGCAGTAGGCCCCCGTGCCGTTTACGGTGCAAGTCCCGATCACCCCGAACGAGAACTGGTCGCACCCGTCTCCACGACACGCGATGGCATTGGAGGCGGCGTCTACGTAATCGGCGCCAAAAAAGTTGGAGTTCAACAATGACTGATCGACGAGATTCGCTGGACCGTGATGATGCGCTGGGAAAAAGTCTTCGACATCGCTCTGAAAGAACCTCTGACCGGAACACGAGCTCAAATTGGTGCATTGCGGCATCAGGTTCAGAAAGTAGGTGCCAGGACCGAGCGTTATTGGCGCGGGCAGCGTCACGTGGACCGTGTATTCAGTCAGGCCGAAACCGGAGCGGCCCGTCTTCGATAATGTCGCGCCGTTCGCGCCTGCGAACGGGAGTGTTCCCGCGATTCCAGCGCTGGTCCCTCTCCATATCGACCACCCGGCTTTCTTTGGTAGATGGGTGCCGGTGGTGCCGCTAGCCGCTTACTGAGTGGTGAGAACGTTGGCCAGCAATCCGCTGACCTGCCAGGTATGGCCCGCAGGTACTGAGAAGGGTGTGAATATCTGCGACAGCGAAACGATGGTGTCGTTTTCATTGGTCAGACCGTTCGGATTCGAACCTGAGACATCGAAATCGCCGCTGTAGTAAAGACACGGGCTGCAATACACCGGCCCCGGTGCCAGAGGACCTTCTTCAATCCCGGAATCTGGCGCGGCAGCTGATTCGGGCGGCGGAGCGGAAGGTCCAACGTAGTCTCTGACGGTCGCTGGAACCGACTGCGCCCACCCCCGGCCAGCACCAAAACCCATCGTCAAAATAACCCCCACCAGCAAGGCGGCGAGGGCAAACATAGCCCGGCCCGCAGACGAGTGCACATGCTTAGCTTTACCATTTCCTTCCCACACTGTTTCACTTTGTTCTATCTCTCTCTTCTGTTGTCGAGAGTCTCAAGACTTTAACATCGTGTGGACATTCTAAGGCAAGGAATAAAGAATTTCATATCGTTCGGATGCTTTTCTTGGCGGCTTCAGACTCCAGAAAGAGTCGAAAAGCGGCGGGAGGCGAGCTGGCGCGAGTCAATCTCAGTCGGCGCCCGGGCCCGCGCGAAAGAACGTCGAAGAATCTGCTCGACCTCCGGATTGGCATCTTCTCAAAAACGAAAGCCGCGGCGCCCAGAGGCGTCGCGGCTTTCCGGTTGCGCTAAGCACGCCCGGATCAGTGCAGCTTTATCGTGCCGATAACGCTGCCGAGAATGGCAGCATTCGAGTCCCTGCTGCCGCTGACGTTTCCCGAGCCAGTGGCGTTGTGGAAGGTCCCCGTCGAGTTGTTCGGGTCGACAAAATAAACGCCGTTCACGACGTCGGCAGTAGCGGTGGTACCGGTGGGCGTGGGAGACGCGCACAGAGTTCCGGTGAAGTTGAGCACCACCGTGTCCGCCGGATTCGACGATGACACGAGCGTTGCCGTTCCATACGCGGCGGCGCAGCCGCCGCTGATTACCGACAAATCGGTCGCGACTATGGCGGTGTACGTGACAGCCCCTCCCAGAGCGGCACAGGTGCCATGGCCAGAGATCGGTGTACAAGAGCAGCTATCGCTCCCGGGGCAGAGCATGTTGCCGGTGGCTACACTGCAGTCGGGCGTGCCCGTGACCCTGGTACCTTGGCCGAATGCGCGGAAGTTGGCGGCAGGAGCGGCGGAAACCGTCGTCGCCGACGCGGCGAATCCCAGAAATGCAATCGCGGCCACAACCAACCCGTAGCTGGCGTTGCGAACCAATGGCGATCCCATATTCCTTTCCCCCCGTGAATATTCGTTTTGTGAATCAAAGTCGGCGTACGCGCGAGACCGTAGCATCGTGTGAACGTTTTAAGCAAGGCATAAAGAATCCGTATCGTGCGGAGGCTTTTCTTGGCGGCATCGGACTCCCGAAAGAGTCGAAAGGAGATGGTATGAAAGTTTGATGCAGACAAGGCAGCGATCAAAATTGCCGCAGATAAGACAAGGTCAGCCAAGGGTTCGCGCTATCGAGATTATTCTGACGTGAATTTTCACGCGAATTCTTCGACCATGTTCGTCCTATCGTAGAACCGCGGATTAGTATCGTGCGTGACGCCTCCGACCAGGGCTGCCTCAGCCGGCGCGACTGGCCGGTGCGAGTCTGAAGTTGTTAACGAAACTCATTATATTGCGGGGCTGCGCACGTTCGCCTCATCGCTCACCGGGCGAAACGGTCCACGCGGTCCGTATGGCCCGTCGGAGTGTCGCAGCGCTTGTGACCACAATCGTCTGGATCGTGTCGTGCGGGCCCGCCTTCGCGCATGCGATGAGCGCGTGCACGAACCCGATCGTCGCCTGTCCGTGCGCAATAAAGTTCGCCGGCGACTACGCCATTTCCGGCCCCGGTCTGATCGCCACTCCGCCCGGCGATTGCATCCATGTCAACGTTCCCGGCGTCATCCTGGATCTCGGGAGCACTACGCTCTCCACGTCGCCGGCAGGTTCAGCGAGCGTCGGCGTGCTGGTGACGGCTGACGCGGCGGGCGCGGTTGTCCGCGGCACTCTCGACGCGCCCGCGACGGTCACGGGGTTCGGCACCGGAATCGAAGTCGACGCACCTGGGGTGACGCTCGAGAACCTGGCCGCGCATACCAACACGGTGGGAATCCAGATGCAGGGAGGGGCGGGATATGGCACCGCCCTCGCCGCGAATAACAGCGCACGCACCGGCATCCTGATCAACGGTCCCGCGCCGGGGCCTTACCTCGGCGGCGTCAGCGTCGATGGCACGCTGGGCTTTGCGGGAATCGAACTCAGCGGCGTGCACGGTGCGCTTCTCGTCAACCTGACGGTCATGGGCAGCGCGACCTACGGCGTCTGGCTGCGCGCCTCTTTACGCAACGTGATCGCCAATTTCAGCGTGTCGCGCAACACCAACGCCGGAATCTATCTCGGATGCTTTCGCAGCGGCGGGCTGCTTGGCAAGGCCTGCACGGCCGACCCGCCGGTACCGCCGAGCAACGGCAACATTCTGGCTTCGGTGAACGATCCGAGCAGCGCCGACGGACCGAGCTAGCCCGATCAGGCCTACGGCATTGTGATCGCGGCTGGCAACGTGAACAACCGGATCGTCGGCGTCGAAGCATCGGGCAACGGCAATGGGAGTTTCGGCGTCGACGCGCGCTCGACGGCAATCCGAACTGCGCGGGCAATCTATGGAGCGGCAATCAGTTCGCGACCACGAGCCCGCCGGGGTGTATTCATTAGCCCGAAGTTCCTGCAGGGTTGAGAGATAAGAGTGCGGTTTGATTGAGGAATCGTCCGAAGCGGGGATTGGCTACTGGCTACATTCGGTAGTTGACGCCGAGCAGATCGAAGGCTCGCTGCTGCAGCGGGGTGGGAGTGGTGACGAGGTCAAAGGCCACCGGGTCCTTGGTCGTGGGCAGGGTGCGATTTTTAGCGATGGTGGCCAGGTCGCTTAACAGGCTCTGGAAGCTGTGCACCGGAGTGTCATCGGCGGTGAGTTTGGTGAGCGCCTTGCGCTGCGCGCGCGGGGAACGTTGCGCCGGCGCGACTACCGAGGGCCGCAGGGCCTGCGCGGCGGCGGGATCCTCGTCATCGAACAGGAGCGGCGCAAGCGCCTGGCGCATGTGCCACTCGACAT
>DATKNW010000011.1:0-3127 GCA_035541135.1 Verrucomicrobiia bacterium | reverse complement strand
GTCGGGGCTGACGGCGGGAATCGCGGCGTTCGTGGGCATCAGCTACTATGGCTCGGCGACGTGCGGCGACGCGACGGGCTACGAGTTGTACGTGATCGCGTCGGCGGTGGTCGGCGGCGCGAGTTTGAGCGGCGGCAAAGGGAGCGCGATCAACGCGATGCTCGGGGCGATTCTGATCGTGCTGATTCGGCAGGCGATCCGCCAGTTGCATTTCGACCAGAATTACGAGTGGATCATTATCGGCTGCGCGATCATCGTCGCGGTGGTGCTCGACCAGCTCAACGCGCGGCTGACGGCGAGGCGGTTGGTAAAACAAACTGTGTGAGCGAGGAGAAATCCAATGAATAGAATCGGAAGAATGTTCGCTGCAATCGGTTGCGTGACGGTGGTCGCGGTGGCCGCGACCGTATTCGCGCAGGGAAAGAAAGCCTACAAGATCGCGCTGATCGCGAAGAGTTCGACCAACCCCGTGTTTCTGTCGGCCCGCACGGGCGCGGAAGCGGCGGCGAAAGAATTGTCGGCCAAATACGGCATCGATATCACGATCGACTGGCGCACGCCACCGACCGAAGACGGCCAGGTGCAGGCCCAGCGCATCGCGGAAGCCGTCAACGAAGGCGATGACGCGATTATCCTGTCGTGTTCGGACGCCGGGAAGGTCACGGGAGCGATCAACGACGCGGCGGCGCGCGGCGTGCCGGTGATGACGTTCGACAGCGACGCGCCGCAATCGAAGCGGTTTGCGTTTTACGGCGCGGACGATTTGCGGAGCGGCGAACAGGTGATGTCGGAGCTGGCGGCGCAACTCGGCGGCAAAGGCAAGGTCGCCATCCTGGCGGGCAACCAGAACGCAACCAACCTCCGCAAGCGGGCCGAAGGCGTGGTGAAGGAGGCGGCGAAGTATCCCGGCATCACGATTGTGGGCACGTTCTACCACATCGAAACGCCGCAGGACGGCGCGGCGGAAGTCATGCGGGTGATGAATTCCTATCCGGACATCACGGGCTGGGCGTTCATTGGCGGCTGGCCGCTGTTCACGAAATCGCTGCTGACCGATCTGGACCCCAACAAGGTGAAGGTCGTGTCGATCGACGGGCTGCCCCCGGAGCTGCCGTACGTGGCGAAGGGAATCGCGCCGGTCTTGCTGGCGCAACCCACGTACAAATGGGGCTACGTGTCCGTCGAGAAGGTCATCGACAAGATTTATCTGAAGAAGGACGTCCCCGTCATTACGCGGATGGATTTGGTGCGCGTCTCGAAGGACAACCTCGGCACCTGGGCGCGCCAACTCAAGGACTGGGGCTTCCCCGACGTGCCGGAAGAATATTTGAAACTGCCGTGATACCAAAGGTGTAGCGGCGCTTCTATGAAGCGCCGAACTCATTAAGAAATAAGACAATTCGCGCTTCACAGAAGCGCGGCTACAACGGACATGAGTGATCCCATCATCCAATTCAAGGGGATCGGCAAACGCTTTCCCGGCGTGCAGGCGTTGCGGGACGTGAGCTTCGACGTCGCGCGCGGCTCGTGTCATGCGTTGTGCGGCGAGAACGGCGCGGGCAAGAGCACGCTCGGGAAGATTCTGGCGGGCATCTACGCGCCCGATGAAGGCGAACTCGTCGTCGACGGCCAACCCGCGCGATTCACGAGCCCCCGCGACGCGATGGCGGCCGGCATCGGCATCGTCCACCAGGAACTGGCGTTTTGCGAAAACCTGACGGTCGCGGAAAATCTGAGCCTGGGCCAATTGCCGGCGCGGGCGACATTCGTCTCGCGGCCGGAGATGTTGCGTCGGGCGCGAGAATATCTCGGAGCAACCCAGGCGACGATCGAACCGACCCGGCTGGTTGGCGAACTGCCCGTCAGCCAGCAGCAACTCGTCCAGATCGCGGCAGCGGTGTCGCACGGCGCGCGGATCCTGATCTTTGACGAGCCGACCAGCAGCCTGTCGCAAGTCGAGGCGGAACATCTGTTCGAGCTGATCCAGCGATTGCAGAAGCAGGGCGTGACGGCGATGTACGTGTCGCATCGGCTGGAGGAAATCTACCGGTTCTGTGACACGATCACCGTCCTGCGGGACGGCCAGCACGTCGGGACGAAGCCCATGAAAGAAGTCGACCAGGGCGCGCTCGTCCAGATGATGATCGGTCGCGCGTTGGAGGCATATTTCCCCGGGCACTTGAAGGCCGAGCCCGGGGAAGAATTGCTGCGGGTCGAGAACCTCGCCAGCCCCGGCAAATTCGACGACATCTCGTTCACGTTGCGGGCGGGAGAAGTTCTTGGATTTGCCGGTTTGGTGGGCGCGGGACGGACCGAGATCGCCGAAGCGTTGTTCGGGCTGGATCAGCTGGCGACGGGGCGGGTGTTTGTAAGGGGAAAACCGATGCCGCTGGGGCAGCCGTCGATTGGCATGGGCCACGGACTCGGGATGGTACCCGAAGACCGCAAACGACACGGGCTGGTGCTGATGATGAAGGGCCGGGAAAACGTGTCGCTGCCGACCTTGGAGCGGCTCGCGCGGTGGAGTTGGGTGAAGCCCGGCGCGGAGCGGCGGGTAGCACGGACCTATTTCGACCGTCTGCGCGTGAAAGCGCCGAGCACCGAAACGGTCGTCGCCGGATTATCCGGCGGCAACCAGCAAAAGGTCGTGCTGGGCAAATGGCTGGCGGCGGAGTGCCGGGTGCTGATCGTCGATGAACCGACCCGCGGCGTCGATGTCGGCGCCAAGGCGGAGATTCACGGGCTGATCGACGATCTCGCGAACAAGGGGAACGGAGTTCTGCTGATTTCCAGCGAGCTGCCGGAGGTGATCAATCTGTCCACACGCATCCTGGTGTTGCGCGGCGGACGAATCGTCGGCGAGGTGGCGCGGTCGGAGGCAACGCAGGAAACGCTGATGCGGTTGATGGCGGGAATCACGCGGACGACGTGACGCCGAACAGCCCAGCGAAGTTGGGATTCAGAGTCGCGTGGAAATTTCCTGAATTTCAGGGATCGATGGGTAGAACGTGACCCCCCTTGGGGTAACGGGGGAAGTATTGGCGATGAAGCGAGCCGAGGTCAAGGCAGCGCCAAGTGGCAACGGCCGGGTCGACGTGGGAGCCACAGCGGCGGATGATCTGGAGCG
>DATKNW010000010.1:0-76179 GCA_035541135.1 Verrucomicrobiia bacterium | reverse complement strand
GTTCTGGGATCCGGTCGGCCCGATGGCCGGCGGGGGCACCACGACGAGCAATGTCTGGATCTACAACAACGTGTTTCAGATGGCCAACTGGCTCAGCGTCTCCCAGATGCAAGCCGGCCAGAACGAAAACGCGGTGGTCGTTGGCTCGCAGTATTCGGGGACGTGGACCTGGTCCGGCATCGTCATCGCCAACAACACGATCGTCGATCTGCTCAATGAAGGCGTCTCGGTCATCGGCCTCGGCGGCAGCTCCGAGACGTGGACGAATTGCCTCGTGGCCAATAACCTGATCTATGACTGCGGCCTGCCCGGCCGCTACGAGATCAGCTTCAGCGACGCCAGCACCAACGGAATCCGGTTCGCCTACAACTATCTCGGCGCGGGCGCCTACGGCGGCCACACGAACAGCCCGGCGCAGCTCCCGCCGCCGGCCGGATGCACGAGCTTGGGCGGATCGACCACGCCGGTCCAATTCCTCAGCTACTCGCTGTTGAGCACCAACAGCGATCTGCATCTGGCGACGAACGACACGACCTGCGCGGGTCAGGGCATGAACCTATCCACCTACTTTGGCACGGCGGCCGACGGCACGGCCCGACCGGCGTCGGGCGCGTGGGATATCGGAGCGTATCAACGCAGTGGCTCGTCGGTGGTGGTCGCTTCGTTCAGTGCTCTGCCGACCAGTGGACCAGCTCCATTGACAGTGACATTTACCGATGGTTCCACCGGTGCGATCACCAACCGGTCCTGGCAGTTTGGCGACGGCGGTTCAACGAACACGACGGCGACGACCGTGGTCCACCAATACGGCGCCCTGGGCACGGATACGGTCCAATTGCTCGTCACCGGCCCGGGCGGTTCGAGCATCAGCAGCCAGGCGAATCTGATCGTGGTCAGCTCGGCCGTCAGCACGAACGACGATCCGCCGCCCGTAGCGCTGTTCACGGCAACCCCGACCAACGGGACGGTGCCGTTGACGGTGACATTCACCGATAGTTCCACCGGTACGATCACCAGCCGGTCCTGGCAGTTCGGCGACGGCGGTGCAACAATCACGACAGCGACGACCGTGGTCCACCAATACGGCACCCCGGGCACGGATACGGTCCAATTGCTCGTCACCGGCCCGGGCGGTTCGAGCATCAGCACCCAGGCGAATCTAATCGTGGTTAGCTCGACCGTCAGCACCAACAGCGATCCGGCGCCCGTGGCAGCATTTGATGCCACGCCGACCAACGGAATAGCGCCGTTGACAGTCACCTTTAGCGACAATTCGACCGGCACAATCACGAATCGCCTCTGGAGTTTCGGTGACGGTACAATAACCAATACGGCCGCGGCAGGCATGGTACACGTATACACGACGGCGCGCACCAATTCTGTGCACCTGGTCGTCTATGGCCCGGGCGGGACGAGTAGCAAGGTGCGCGCGAATTACATCGCCGTCGCGTCGTCCGACAGCACCAACAGTGTGCCGCCGCCAGTCGCATCGTTCACGGCGGCGCCGACGAGCGGGACGGTGCCGTTGATAGTAACGTTCGCCGATACGTCCACCGGCACGATCACCAGCCGGTCCTGGCAATTCGGGGATGGCTCTGTGACCAATACGACCGCAACCACCGTCGTCTACCAATACAACACGCCGGGTGATGACACGGTCCAATTGATTGTCAATGGCCCCGGCGGCTCCAGCACGAACGTGCAACCCAACCTGATTGCGGTCGCCAGCGTTCCGCCTCCCGCGGCTGCGTTCACTGCGACCCCGACCAGCGGTACCGTGCCACTGCTGGTGACGTTTACCGACACGTCGACCGGCACGATTACGAACCGCCTGTGGAATTTCGGCGATGGGAGTTCGGTCAGCGTGTCCGGATCCACGGTGCTGCACCAGTATACGGGGTCGGGCACAGACACCGTCCAACTGGCGGTGAGTGGCCCGGGTGGCACGAGCGTCGATGTGCAGAGCAACCTGATCATTGTCAACCCGGAGTCACAGTCTGGCACCAATGGCCCCCCCCAGGTGAACGGGCACGATCAGTGGCGGTTTCTGGAAGCGCGCTAGTGACACGATCAAGATCGTGGTTGGCCCGCACCCGACGCGGCGAGCGAATTGCAGGGGAAGAACATCAGGGCCCTCGCGGGGACCAGAAACACATCAATAAGATTGACGGTGACATACACCGGGAACCTCGCGGGAACCGTCATTCACGTTACGGATACGGACGCCAACATTCTCGCCTCCGCCCAGGTTCCTGATCCTCCGTAAGCCAGTGGCCGGTTGGCAAAGCCGCTCGTAAGTCTCGAGTCCATGGACAAGCCCCTGATCAGTTTTGTCGTCTGGTGTCATAACCAGGAGTCATTTATCCGGGAGGCAGTCGAGAGTGCCTTCGCGCAGAGCTATTCCCCGTTGGAGATTATCATCTCGGACGATTGCTCGACGGATCGTTCCTTCTCAATCGTGAAGGAAATGGTGGCGGCATACAAAGGCCCGCATGTGGTGCACCTGAACCGCAACGACAAACAACTCGGAATGGGTGGTCATGTCAACCGGACGATGTCCTTGTCCCATGGGGAGTTGGTGGTGGCTGCCGCCGGCGATGATGTGTCATTGCCCCATCGGACACAAACAATTTACGAGGCGTGGGAACAATCCGGGCGGCGGGCCACGTCGGTCTTTTCGAGCTATACGATCATAGCGGCAGACGGCGCGATCCGGGGAGTTGGCGGTGAGCGAGACGGCGCCGACAGCTCGAAGCCGTGCCAGATGTTGAACGGGAATCTTCTGGAGTTTCTCTTGCGCCGAACGCCGGTGGTCAATGGGTGTTCCCATGCCTGGTCGCCCGTGCTGTTCAGCTATTTCGGGCCGCTCCAGTCCGACCTGGAAGATTTGGTGCTCTCATTTCGGTCGCTGGCCATCGGCGCGATGCTCTACATCCATGAGCCGCTGATGAAGTACCGTCGCCACGGTGCGAATGCGTCCTTCCTGGCCGAGGGGGAGACAATCACGTTCGATCGCCGCGAGTGGCGATTACGGTTGGTCGACGAACAGAATGTGAAGGCGTATGACAACATGCTGAGTGACATCGAAGTCCTGCGTGCCGAGGGCCGTATTTCTTCTGCGGAACGCGACCGTCTGGCGCAGGAGGCACGCCTGCTGCGGGAGCGGAATGCGCTGGAGCGAAAGATGATGGATGGGAACATGCTCCAGAGGGCGGTCACGCTGGCCGACGCCATCCGGCGCGGCTATGTGCGGTGCGCCTTGCGGGCTTCTCCGCGGCTGCTGCCACGGAGTATCTATCGAGCCTTGTACGTGTCACTTCGCGATTGCCAGCCGTAAGAGCGGCGTGTGCCGGTCTGTGACAAGTCCTCAACAACCGAATCGTTGCGCCGGGGCGGGATCCGGCGGACAAATCTGACATCTTCGATGAGCGCGGACAGCAAAACCACCTACGGCGAGATTGTGAAGTCCTCGACCATAATTGGCGGCTCTTCCGTGATCGTCATTGTCCTGAGAGTTGTGCAAACCAAGGTCATGGCGTTATTGCTCGGGCCGGCGGGCGTGGGACTGATGGGCCTCTATGGTTCGATCATCGACTTCGCCTGCACCATCGGAAGCGGGGTCAACAACAGCGGTGTCCGTCAAATTGCGGAGTCAGCCGGCACCAACGAAAGCCACCGCATTGCCGGCACGGTGACCACGCTTCGTCGGGTGGTGCTCATACTGGCACTGTTGACCGCGCTACTGCTGGCTGCGGCGAGCAAGCCGGTGGCGCGCCTGACGTTTGGGGACGAGCACTATTCGGGTGCCGTGGCCTTGCTGTCGCTGGCGATACTCCTGACGACAGTGTCCGGGGGGCAGGCCGCGCTCGTCCAAGGCATGCGGCGGATTTATTCGCTGGCCCGGATCAACGTGTTGGGCGCGCTGTTTGCCCTGGTGGTCAACATCCCCATCATCTACTGGTACCGCCAACGGGGTATCGTGCCCAGCCTTGTTTGTACGGCAGCGATGAGTTTTCTCTTCTCGTGGTGGTACGCCCGACAAATCAAGGTGGACGGCGATTCGCAGACCCGGGCGCGGGCCACGTGGTCCGAAGCTCGTGCTCTCCTGCAATTGGGGATCGTCTTCATGGCCACCGGACTCATGACGATGGGCGCCGCCTATCTGATCCGCATGATTGTCCTGCGCTCGTTGGGGGTTGACGCGGCGGGCTTCTACCAATCCGCATGGGCGCTGGGTGGGCTCTATGTCGGTTTCATTCTCGGAGCGATGGGTGCGGACTTCTACCCGCGGCTGACCGCTGCTGCCAATGACCATGCCAAGTGCAATCGCCTGGCGAACGAGCAGGTGGAAGTCGGCATGCTGATGGCGGGCCCCGGCGTGTTGGGCACACTCACATTCGCGCCGCTGGTCATGACGATATTCTACTCCGCGAAGTTCGGGCCCGCCGCGGAGATCCTTCGCTGGATTTGCCTGGGGATGCTGCTGCGCGTCGTCACCTGGCCGATGGGCTTCATCCTGCTGGCGAAAGGCGATCGCAAACGCTTCTTCTACACCGAAACCGCAGCAAATGTGACGCATGTCACGTCCGTGTGGCTGGGAGTGCGCTGGTTTGGCCTGAACGGGGCCGGCGTCGCTTTCTTTGGGCTGTACCTGTTCTACTGGGTGATGATGTCGATCGTCGTTTATCGGCTGACCGGCTTTCGTTGGTCCTCGGTCAACAGACAAATCGGTTTGCTGTACGGCTCGTTGGTGCTGGGTGTGTTTTGCGTGTGGTACCTGCTGCCGAGAGTGGCGGTTCTGGTAATCGGGGCTGCGGCCACGGTGTTTGCCGGTCTCTACTCCGTGAAGACTCTCTGCCGGTTGGTTCCGGGCAAGGAACTCCCGCCGTTCGCTCAAAAGGCACTGTTGATGTTGGGACTCACATCTTCACGCACAGCTGGTTGAATCACCTCGCCCCGGAGTTGCTCGTCACCGCGTGGCCACTGAATTCAGGAGATCCTTGATTATGCAGAATGCCGCATTCGCGAATAAAGACGCCCTGTACTATGTCCGGTTGAAGAACTGGATGCTGGCCCTGATTAAGGACGGACCGAATGTCATCATGGATCTGGGCTGCGCCTCCGGGCGTTTGGGAGAGCGCCTGCGTGAGGTGGGAAAAGCGGAAAAGGTGTATGGCGTCGAGGTCTTCGCGCCGGCAGCCAAGGAAGCCGAAAAGACCTACACCACGGTCCACGTGGGTGACCTGGAAGACATGGAACTGAGCTATCAGGATTATTTTGATTACGTAATCTGCGGCGACATTGTGGAACACTTGCGGGACCCGTATCGGGCCATGGAACGGATTTACAGTTGGTTGAAGCCCGGGGGGAGCATCCTCGTCTGCGTGCCCAATGTCCGAAACTACGCGGTGTTGAGGGATCTCATTTTCCGCGGCGAGTGGGAATACGTGTCCGCGGGCATTCTTGACCAGACGCACCTGCGGTTTTTCACCAGCAAATCGTGCCGGCGCATGCTCGAGCGGGCCGGGTTTGAGCCTTATCATCAGCAAATGATTGTATACGGTCCGAAAAAGAACTTTGTGAACCATGTGACGTTCGGGTTGTTCGCGGAGTTTCTTGCTCAGCAAGTGTTTTGGTGTGCGAGGAAGCCCGCTCGATGAAACCCGGGTTATGATGGCCCGACCGGTTCCGAACCGGTCATCCTGCCCAACCGTGAGATTTGATTCTCAAATGTCCGAGACCGAAGCGTTCGTCGCAGCGTCATGAACGTATCCGTGGTGATTGTGAGTTGGAATGCCCGGCGATATCTGGAGGAATGCCTTGCCAGCTTGTACGAGACGACGGCACCGGTTCCGCCGGAGGTGATCGTGGTGGACAACGCCTCCAGCGATGGGTCACCGCAAATGGTCGAACAGCGTTTTCCACAGGTGACACTGATCCGATGCGGGGAGAATCTGGGGTTTGCCAGGGCCAACAACATCGGGATCAGGGAGAGTCATCGCCGGTATATCGCGTTGGTCAATTCGGATGTGAAAGTATTGGGTAGCTGCTTCGCGACTCTCGTGGCGTTCCTGGACCAGCATCCCGAAGCGGGGCTGGTGGGTCCGAAGGTGCTCAACACGGACCTGACAACACAAAGCAATTGTCGGCGATTCCCCAGCCCTTGGAACAATTTCTGTGCGGCGACGGGCCTGGCGCGGCTGCTGGGCCGGCGCCGGCTTTTCAGCGGAGAACAAATGTTCGATTTCGATTACGATCAGGTTCGTCCCGTGGACGTTCTCGCGGGCTGTTTCTGGATGATCCGGCGTGAGGCCATGGAGGCCGTGGGATTGCTCGATGAAGGGTTTTACATTTACGCCGAGGACCTGGATTGGTGTCGCCGGTGCTGGAACGCGGGCTGGCAGGTCGTTTTCTGCCCGGAGGCGCGGGCCATTCACCATCGAGGCGGCAGCTCGGTGAACGACCCCATCCGGTTTGCTGTGGAACAGAATCGCGCGGTGTTGCGCTACTGGCGGAAGCATCATGGGATCGCCGGCCGCTGGTGCATCCTGGGGATTCTCTGTTGCGGGCTGGTCTTGCGATACCTCCTGGCGGTCGCGTCAAGGCTTCTGGGGCGTTCTCCGGCATCGGACACGCAACTTCGCATGCGCAAGGCCGGCGCGTGCCTGCGAGCCGTTCTGACAGATGGAATTGCTCCCGGTCATCTGCGTGCCTAGGACCATCGCGGGTCACACAACGTCGCGGCTGTAATTGACCGGCAATTCCTCAGGGGACAATCAACGGGAGAAGAACCAATGAAACCTCGGTTCAGTATCGTGATTCCGACGTATAACCGCGAGAAGCTCGTTGGCCCCGCCATCGACTCCGTGCTGGCCCAGACGTTCACCGATTACGAGGTCATCGTGGTCGACGACGGATCAACGGACGGGACACCGGAGGTCTTGCGGTCATATGGGCCGCGGATCAAGGTCCTCCGTCAAGAGAATCAGGGACCGGAAGTCGCTCGTGACCGGGGCATCAACATGGCCGCGGGCGAGTACGTCGCGTTGCTGGACAGCGATGACCTTCTCTGGCCGCAGGCACTGGCCACATACGACCGGATCATCGACGCGTGTCATTCACCGGCGTTGATCCTCGGGGCGACATGCTATTTTCAGAATGACGAGGCGCCGCGATTGACCGAGGCCCAGCCCGAGGGAATCGAGGTGTGGCAATACGACGACTATCTGGCCAAACAGGTTTCGGTCGGCCTGTACGGCAGCAACGTCGTGGCGAAAAAGTCGGTAATCGAACAGGCCGGCGGGTTGCGCCATAGCACTCCGACGACGTTCCATATGGATTTGCTGGACACCATGTTGCGCATCGGCGTGTACGGTCCGTGTGTGGTGGTGAAACAGCCCATCACGGTGGCGTATCGAAACCACGCCGCCAACTCGATCCGCAATATCGAGGCCATGGCCAACGGCGTATTCCCTATCATCGAGGCCGAGCGACGGGGCCAATACCCGGGCGGGCGGGCTCGCCGATTGGCTCGATATGCCTGCATCGGCGGCGTGGCGTGGTGCTGGTTCAAATATGCGCTGGCAGCGCGCCGATTGCGCGTGGCTGCCAAATACCTGGTGTATTGCACGCCGATGTTCGTGGCCGGCGCATGGAAGAAGATTCTGGTGCGCGTACGGGGAGGGCAAACACCTCCTGTGCGCGTCTCGTGACGTGGAAATGGAATGACGGGAAGACAGGGGTTAGACACACCATGAGCAGTTCATCCAACACACTACGCCCGGGCGATGTGGTCGAAGTCCGACCATGGGCGGAAATAGATGCGACACTGGACGAAAACGGAATGGCCGGGGACCTGGCGTTCATGCCGGAGATGCTGAAGCACTGCGGCCGGCGGTTTGTCGTCAGCAAACAGATCGCGGGAGGTTACGAAGGGCCGTTTAGCGGCGCGCGAGTTGTTCATGACGTCGTGCTCCTGCGCGACGCGCGCTGCGACGGATCGGGGCACAACGCGTGCAAAAAGGCCTGTGTCCTGTGCTGGAAGCAGGCGTGGTTGAGCAAGGTGGACCCGGCTGCCGCCGCGCCGCCTCCCCCGGCCGTTGCCGACGATGAGTCGGCGGCGTTTCCGTACCGGCAAGCCGACGGCCGCTACCGGTGCCAATATGACGAGACCGTCGTGGTGGGAAGCAGCGTGGCCCAACCCCCGGCGCGAACGGGGGATTCGAGCCGCCAGATTCATCGGATGTCGCTGGAGGAGTACGCCAGCCTGCAAGAGGCATCGGGCGAGACGCTCGTGTGCGTCGAAGGACACTGGTGGCGGCAGGTGCGCCCGTGCTTCTTCCGTCCCCTCTTGCCGTTTCGAGAGCTCCGGGTCAACTGGCGCGAGCTCCCGCCTTCCGCCTGGCTGGGGGGGGCGCAGCACGTCGTGCCGTGCGGCCAGGAGGCCAACTCGACGATGAGCTTTCTGATGTTCCGCGACGGAGCCGATTACTCCATCGACTCACTGCGCTCCAAAGCGCGGCGTCAGGTGCGCTCGGCGGCGGAACAATTTGCGATCCGTCCGATGGCCGAGTGCGCGGCATTCAAGGAACAGGCATTCCCCGTGTACCAGGAGTTTCGTGAACGAACCCAATACCACTACCTGGCGGAACGATCAAACCGGCCGTGCTTCGACGACTGGGCGGATGCCATATTCGAG
The DNA here is from genome assembly GCA_035541135.1 of Verrucomicrobiia bacterium. Classification (GTDB taxonomy): domain Bacteria; phylum Verrucomicrobiota; class Verrucomicrobiia; order Palsa-1439; family Palsa-1439; genus Palsa-1439. The sequence goes on along the minus strand of DATKNW010000010.1, from coordinate 67,481 downwards.
CACGAATCCTCCTTGGTGTTGGGGGCGTATCGAGACGCACAACTGTGCGCCGTGAGCATTGCGCACCTGATCGAAGACACGTTGATTTATTCGACGGTATTCGCCACGAGCGAGGCGTTGCGCGACCATGTGTCCAGCTTGTTGTTGCACACCCTGAGGTTGAAGGCCAGCGAGGATGGCGGCATCGCCCAGGTGTATGCGGGAATCCCGAAGACGTCCGAGGCGCAGGGGATTGACGACTTTCTCATGCGGCGCGGCTGTCAATTGGTGACCAGGCCCGCGTACACGTGGTTGAACCCGGCCAGCAAGCTGCTGTTGCGGCATCTCTTTCCGGCGCACTACTCCCGGATTCACGGTGAGCCGGCCGACTCGGTGGCCGTCGACGCGGAGGCTGATTCGCGGAACGACGCTCCGGATAAGCGAGGTGATGTGTCATGATCCTGCTATTGGGAGCCAGCGGTTACATTGGGCAGGCGTTTGCCGCCGAACTGCGTCACCGGCGCTATCCGTTCGTCCCGTTGGCGAGGATGGCGATCGACTACACCCAGTTTGACATCCTCTTCGACTACGTGCGCAAGATGAAGCCGAGTTTCATCATCAATGCGGCCGGCTATACGGGACGGCCGAACGTGGACGGCTGCGAATCAGCCCGCGCCGAGACACTGGCGGCCAACGCGTTGCTGCCGCAGACCATCGCCCGTGTGTGCCTGGTGACCAACACGCCGTGGGGACACGTGTCGTCGGGATCGATTTACAGCGGCGCGAAGATGTTGGACAACGGGAGCACGCGCATCGAGACCGATCTCGCGCGGCAGGAAATTTGCCGGTTGTTTGAGCAGCACCCGGACCGGTTCGCCGGGTTTACCGAGCTGGATGAACCGAACTGCTCGTTCCTCAAGCCGCCCTGCAGCTTTTATAGCGGGACCGTGGCGCTGGCCGAAGAGGCGCTGCGAACCGTGCGGGAGTGCTATGTCTGGCGTTGCCGAATCCCGTTCAACGAGCACGATCAGCCGCGCAACTTCCTCTCGAAGCTCCAATCCTATCCGAAAGTGTATGACAGTGTGAATTCGCTTTCGCACCTGGATGATTTCGTGCAAACCTGTCTGAATCTGTGGGAACGGGGCGCGCCGTTTGGCATCTACAATGTGACCAATCCGGGCGCGGTCACCACGCGGCAGGTGGTGGCCATGATGACGCGGACATTGCCGTCCATTCGCCGATTCGAGTTCTGGAAGGATGACGAAGAGTTTTACCGCGAAGGCGCGCTGGCGCCCCGATCGAACTGTATCCTGGATGTCTCGAAGGTTCGCGCCACCGGAGTCCACATGCGGCCGGTGCAAGACGCCCTGGAAGAATCGCTGCGCCGGTGGCGCCCGGGCGGTGCGGTTGGGTGGCCGGCGCGACGAGATTTGCAACCAATTCATCATTAGCAGGTTAGGAGCCATCATCAGGTGGGAAACTCTATGACGAAGACGCGATCAAGACGGTCCGTGACTGTGGCAAGAAGTCGGTCGGTGGCAGCGGTGATTGGAGCGGTGGTGTGGTGCCACGCGGCCTCGGTCAGCACCGCGTGGGCGCAGAATGTACTGGCGCCGCCGCCGGTGGGGGTATCGACGATACCGCCGGCGGTCGTGGATATCCAGTCCAACAGCGCGGGGTTCGTCGACTTTGGAAACGCGACTCCGGCCGGAGCCCTCCAGCACAAACCACTCGAGGTGGGACCGCTGGATCTACACCCGCATTTGTCCTACCAGTTTCTCTACGCGACCGGGATTCAATCCGCGCCGGGCTCCTCCCATGACACGATCACCCAGATTATTTCCCCGGGATTACTCGTCGACATCGGCAGAAACTGGACACTGGATTACACGCCGTCGTGGTCCGTGTTTTCCAGCAGCGAGTTTCACAACACGCTGGACCATGCGGTCACATTGAACGGCGGCGGGACATATGGCGATTGGCTTTTCGGATTCAGCCAGACCTACACCCGAGCCGATGAACCGCTGATCGTAACGGGCGGGCAAACAGTGCAGGAGACGTTCGGTACCGCGTTGACGGGGTCGTATCGCTTCAATACGGTCATGTCGCTGGACGCGAGCGCCAACCAAATCTTCGCGTACACGGATAAATTTACCGACACGCGCGAGTGGTCAACCATGGAGTGGCTGAATTACCAGTTCTGGCCGGGCCTGGATGGGGGCCTGGGAATTGGCGGTGGCTACGACAACGTGAGCGTGGGGGTCGATTCGGCGTTTGAGCGATACCAGGTGCGGATGAACTGGCGGGCGACCAGCGTCACCAGCCTGGAGATTCATGGCGGCGCGGAAGACCGCCAGTTTCTCAACTCCTCCGAAGGCGATCTGGTCAGTCCGATCTTCGGTGCCGGAATCCGCTACGCGCCGTTCCCCGTCACGGCGATCACCTTGGATGCCGACCGCAGCGTGTCGGCGTCTCCGTTGCTGGACGAGGTTACCGAGACGACCGATGTGACGGTGACGCTGAGTCAGCGCCTGCTGCAAAAGCTCTTTCTGAACGTCGGCGGCGGCTACCATTGGGACACGTACAAATCGACATCGACGGCGGTCATTGCCAGCCGCCGCGACAAGAACTATGCGATCAGTGCCAGTCTGACCTGCGTATTCCTCAAGCGGGCCACGGCGTCGGCCACCTATCAGTATAGCGAGAATCTGTCGAACCAGGCGGGATTCGGGTACGCCAGCAATCAGTACGGTTTCCAGCTTGGATACCAATACTAAGGTGATTCCGTCCTTGCGCGCAGAACCCACGACGGACCGTGACCCGGTGGCGGTCGGCCGTTCGCGATGGCCGAGGAATTTTCTCTGGGCGACGATGGTCCTCGCGGCCTGCTTCAGCGCGCCGCTCGTCCGTCTGGTGTGTTTCGCGGCCACAAGTGAACTGTACTCGCACATCTTGCTGGTGCCGTTCGTGAGTGTCTATCTGGCATGGCTGGACCGCCGTCGGCTGTCCGGCGCATCGAAACGCAATTGGCGATTCATCGCGCTGGCCGGCGGGGCGGGATTGGCGTTGTTGGCCGGATACTGGCTGGCGCGTTTGCGCGGCTGGCCGATCACGAACCAGGATCGCCTGGCGTGGACGACGTCCGCGTTCGTCTGCCTCTTCTTCGGTTTGTGCGGCGCGCTCCTGAGCCGGGATACGCTGAGAACCATCCAGTTTCCGCTGTGCTTCCTGGTATTCATGGTGCCATTTCCGACAGTGATCCACGGCTGGTTGGAAGGTGTTCTTCAGAGGGGGTCGGCTCTGACGGCGTACGGATTCTTCCAGGTATTCGGCATGCCGGCGTATTACAGCAACCTCAATTTTCAATTGCCCGGCTTCGCTCTCGAAGTCGCGCCGGAATGCAGCGGCATTCATTCCAGCTTGGTTTTATTCCTCACCAGTCTGGTCGCGGGCCATCTATTTTTGCGGTCTTCGTGGAACCGTGGAATCCTCGCCCTGGCGGTGCTTCCGCTGGGGTTATTGCGGAACGGGTTCCGCATTTTCGTGATTGGGGAGCTGTGCGTTCACGTAGGACCTCAGATGATTTACTCGCGGTTACACCACGACGGTGGCCCGTTGTTTTTTGCGCTGTCGATGGTGCCGTTCCTTCTGCTCTTGATTCTCCTGCGGCGGGCCGAACAGCAACGTGCCGGTCTCGTTCAACCGCAACCATGTGCCTGACCACCTTCCCCCAATGACCATGCCACCGCTTCGGATACTTCATTCGGGATTCCTCCAATCGGTCGAGAAGTTTGCGGACCGTCCGGCGCTGGAGGTCTCGGGTCAGGGCCTCACGTACAGGCAGTTGTTCCAGAAGGCGGCTTCGCTGGCGGGGACGCTGTCGGCGCTCGACGCCGCGAACGACCCGCCGTTGACGGCTGTATTCGCCTATCGGTCGGTCACGGCCTTTTCGGGAGTGCTGGCCGCGTTGCTGCGCGGGCACGGATACGTTCCGCTGAATCGGACATTTCCGCCGGAGCGGACGCGAACGATGCTGCAGCGGGCCGGTTGCCGCGCCGTGGTGGTCGACGCTCAATCGGAAAGTCAACTGGGTCAGGTGTTGGAGGGAATCGACCGTCCGTTGGTGATCGTGCTTCCGGACCGGGACGATCTTCGTGAGTTGGCGGCGCGCTGGCCCCGTCACAAGTTCATCGGTGGCGGTCAACTGGCGTCGAGCGATCAGTGGCGGCGAGTGGAGGCGTCGCCGGATTCCATTGCCTATCTCCTGTTCACCTCGGGCAGCACGGGCGTGCCCAAGGGAGTCATGGTCGCCCACCGCAACGCGACACATTACGTGGATTTCATTGCCGACCGCTTCGGCGTCACCCATGAGGACCGTTTCTCGCAGACGTTCGACATGACCTTTGACCTCTCGGTCGCGGACATGTTTGTGGCCTGGGAGCGCGGGGCCTGCGTGTGTTGTCCCTCGGAGAAAACGCTGATCAACCCGGGCCGATTCATCAACGATTCTCGGTTGACGATCTGGTTTTCGGTCCCGTCGACCGCGGTGTTCATGAAACGGTTGGGGACATTGAAACCGGGCCTGTATCCACGGTTGCGGGCGAGCATGTTTTGCGGTGAAGCGCTGCCGGTGGACGTGGCCCGGGCGTGGTCGGATGCGGCACCGAATTCCATCGTGGAGAACCTGTACGGTCCGACGGAGCTGGCGATTGCCTGCACGTTCTATCGCTGGGACCCGGTGCGCTCGGACCCCGAGGCGGAGAGGGGGATTGTCCCGATCGGCCAGCCGTTCCCCGGCATGGTCGCGCTCGTGGCCGATGAGAGTTTCCGCGAAGTGGCGCCCGGAGCGGATGGCGAATTGCTGATGACCGGTCCGCAGATGTCCCTCGGGTACTGGCGGGACCCGGAAAAGACTGCGGCCAGTTTCATCACGCCGCCGGGCCGGAATGAAGTGTATTACCGCACCGGAGACCGCGTCCGCCGTCCGCTGGACGGCCAGCCGATGGTTTATCTGGGACGCGTGGACAATCAGATCAAGGTGTTGGGGCACCGCGTTGAGTTGGGCGAGGTGGAAGCGGCTCTTCGCGAGCTCTCGGGGATCGAGAGCGTGGCCGCGTTTGGATGGCCGCTGGTCCCGGGGGGCGCGAGTGGGATCGAAGCATTCCTCCAGACCGAGAGTGTGGACGCGGAAGAACTTCTCAAGAAAATGAGCCTGCGGCTGCCGGCCTACATGGTTCCGCGGAAACTCCATTGCCGGCCGGTATTTCCGCTCAACGCCAACGGCAAGATCGACCGCAAAGCCCTTGTAAAAGTGTTGGAGACTGCGAATGAGTAAAATCACTGCGGAAGGTATTCGCGCGTTCCTGGTGGGGCAGTATGCCGATCAGATTCGCGGAAAGGGATTCGACCCCGGCGCGTTGCCGGACAACTTTGATTTTCTGTTGCGGGGGGTTATCGATTCATTGGGCGTGCTGCAGATGATCGGCGACCTGGAGAAGAAGTTCCAGATCGAGTTGGACATGAGCCGCCTGGACCCGGAGCAATTGACCGTGCTCGGTCCGCTCAGCCGATATGTGGCCGAAGCCGCCGGTAACAACGGGAAGGACGGCGCGCGCCCGGCCTGAAGGCGGGCTTGTGGCAACGGAGTTTCTGTCAGCATGATTGTCAGCTATCACACCAGCCCCGTGTTCATCTCGGGATTGACCCACAAGCTCGGGTCGGTCCGTCGGGACCTGTCAGAGCTGAAGGCCGCCGATCTGATCGGCAACACGGTCGAAGATCTGGCCAAGAACGGCTACCAATTCAACCGCGGGGCGGGGAAGACGGAGGATTTGCTGTCGTTGGCGGCCGCGCCGTTCGGGGCGTTGCTGAAGTCCTGTCCCAGCCCGAGGGCGATTGTCGTTCACCACTCGTACGGCGAGAACGCGTCGCTCGGACGCGAATCGGAAGATCAGGATCTGATGTCGCGGGCGACGTATTTTCCGGCGCTGCTGCTCCGTCAATTCAACGTGGATCACATTCCGTACTTTGGTTCGTTTGCCAGCGGGTGTGCCGGCCTCTTGTCCTTGATCACGTTGGGGGCCGGGGTGCTGGGTGCGGCGGCGGACGCGCCCGTGATCTGTCTCACCGCGGACGTGCGCCCGAAGGGAATGTGGTTTGACGCCCGTCGCGAAAAAATCCTGACATCCGATGCCGCTTCGGGTTTCCTCATGAGCCGGGAGAAAAACGGGTTTCAAGTCCTCGGAATCGATCACTATTCGACGGGGCGGCGGCTCGTGCCGCTGGTGGAAATCGTCAAACGCACCGTGCACATGACGCGCGAGTTGGCGGAGTGCGCGGGCGTGACGAGCGGGTTGGGGGAGGCGGTTGTGCATTACCCCAACATTTTTCCCCAAGCCTGGGACATGGTCAGCGGCTACCTGAAGGTATCGCCCGAACGGCACATCCAGGACCAGTTGCCGGAGCGGGCTCACTGTTTGAGTTCGGACTCCGTCATCTCCCTGGAGAAACTGCATTCCGGCAGCGACGGGCGGCTCCACGTTGTGGTGAATTTCGGGAGCGGAATACAATTGGGCATTGGCATTTTGAAAGAGGTCCAATCACATGCAACGGCCAGTTGACATCGCGGTCTCGCGGTTGCCGGAGCCGGCCCGGGCTGCGGTGCTGGCGGCGTTCGGCGAGGCGCCGACGTGGATGAGCGTGCGGCGGGCGAACGCGGCATTGGAAGCGGTCGATGCAAGGCTCCGCGGGCCGGACGTGGCGATCCATCTGCTGGCCAGCTTCAATGTGGAGCCGGTGGAACCAGCGTTGCGGCTCGGGTTGGAGTGCATTCCCTGCCGGCCGCAACTGCGGATCGCGCCGCTGAATACGATCGAGCAACACCTCCTGGATAAAACGTCGTTCGTGTATCAGGAAGACAGCCTAGCCACGGTGGTTCTGTGGCGGATCGAAGAACTGATCCCCGAGGTTCTCCTTCCGTACTCCTCCGGCGGCACCGAGGTCGTAAGGGGTCGCGTGGAACAACTCTGGGGACGAATCGAGCGGGCTTGCCGCGCGTATCGGGGGACCGCGAAATCGCCGCTGTTTCTGGCGACCTTCCCGTCGCCCCGACAGATGTCGGGGTTGGTGCTGAACTCGCAGTTGGTCGGCGGCGCGATGAATGCCGTCGCGGAACTGAATCGCAAGTTGGGCGAGTTGGCCGCATCCCTGCCCGGTCTTTACCTGTTGGACTGGAACTGGTGGGCAGCGCAGGAAGGAGCCGGGGCCTTCGACCCGATGATGGAACAGATGGCGCGGCAGCCGTTGAGTCTGCGGGGTGCGTTGTCGTTGGGATTGTTCGTCGGGCGTCATCTGCGGCCGCTGGTGGCGCCACGCCGCAAAGTGCTGGTGCTGGACCTGGACAACACATTGTGGGGCGGGATCCTTGGCGAGGACGGCGTACGGGGCCTGAAGCTCGGACACGATTTTCCCGGAAACATCTACCGGCGCATTCAACGGGAAGCGCGGGAACTCAAAGACCAGGGAGTGCTTCTGGTGTTGGTTTCCAAGAATGACGAGGCGGAGGTACGAGAGGCGTTTCGCGAACTGCCCGACATGGAACTGAAGTGGGAGGACTTCGTTTCGAGGCGCGTCAATTTCAATCACAAACACGAGAACCTCCGTGAGATCGCCGACGAACTCGGGTTGGGGATCGACAGTTTTGCCATGCTGGACGATTCGGACTACGAGCGGGAGCAGATGCGGATGTTCCAACCGGAAGTGCTGGTCATCAACCAGCGGAGCGATCCGCTCCACATGCTGCAGGCGCTGCAATCGACCGACGCCTTCGACGCGTACACAGTGAGCGCGGAAGACCGCGGGCGCCATCGCGAGTATGAGTTGCGGGAGGCCCGAAGCGGTCGCGGACACGAAGCGAACCTGGAGGAATTTCTCCGTTCCCTGCATCTGGAGGCGACGGTCGAGCGCATTCACGAAGGGACCGAACAGCGTGTCGTCCAGATGTTGTCGAAGACCAACCAGTTCAACCTGACCACACGGCGGCACCGGCTGGAGGAATTGAAGGCGTTGATGGCGGCACCCGGCAGCATCGGGCTGACGCTGCGGTTATCCGACAAGTTTGGCGATCAGGGGATCGTCGGCGTGCTCTTGGCGGTTCCCGCAGAGAAGGGCCGCCTGCGGATCGACAGTTATCTCGTCAGTTGCCGGGCTCTGGGCCGCGGGGTGGAGGAATGCCTGTGGGCCGAACTGGCAAAGCAAGCGCGCGCGGGCAAATTCGCGGGGATTATCGGCGAGTACATCCCCACGCCGAAGAACGGTCTGGCGGAAAAGTTCTTCGACAAACTTGGATTCGCGCGGTTCGAAAAGACCTCGTCAGTGACGCGCTACCTGATGGAGCCGGTGAAGCCGGTCGAGCCGCCGGCGTGGCTGGCAAGCAACGGAGGACAGTGATGGTGGAGACGGATCGATTGCGGGATCTGTTGGTGGAATTCTTCGCGCTGGCGCCGGAGATCGCCGCCGAGGATATTGTGCAGGAACGGATCGCCAAATGGGACTCGCTGGCGATGGTCCAGTTGATCGTCGAGATCCAAACGGTGTTCGGGGTCGCGTTTGACGTGGAGGAAATCGACCAGCTCACCAGCTACGTGCAGATCCGCCAGGCATTGGACCGCAAAGGGGTGAAGGTGTCGCCATGAAAATCCCCGTGGTATCGGCGTTGAAGAATCGAATCTTCCAGATTCTCGCGAGAATCTCGCCAGGAGCGACGACGATTCGCGTCTGGCTGCATCGCTGGCGCGGCGTGAAGATGGGGAAGCGGGTCTGGATCGGATACGACGCCATCATTGAAACCGAACATCCGTATCTTGTCGAAATTCAGGATGACGCCGTCGTGGGCATCCGCGCGACCATCATCGCTCATTTCCGGGAATCGAAGGGTGTGGTGATTGAGGAGGGCGCGGTCATTGGCCCGGGCGTGGTGGTGTTGCAGGGAGTCACCATCGGCAGGGGAGCCGTGGTGGCGGCGGGCAGCGTCGTGACGCGGTCCGTGCCGCCGATGACGATGGTGCAGGGAAACCCGGCCAAACCCATCGCCAGGCTCGGGCAGATGTTGACCCGCGCCACGTCGCTCAAGGCGTTCTCCGCCAGCCTTCGCCCGTTGCCGTAACGTCCGCTGGAGTCGCATGCAGGAGTTTACTCACGAACCGCGATTGCTGGTGCTGTCGTCGGAAGCATCCGTCGCGACGGACCAGGCCCTGGCCAAGTTCGCCGGTTTTCTGGGAGTGTCGGCGAACCTGGTACCTGTCCGCGCCGGAACGGCGGAGCCTCCGCCGGAAATTCAGGCGGTGCCTCCGGCGGAAGCGTGTCTGGCAATCAGTTGGACCGCGCTGCAGTCCTTGCGTTCACAATCGTGGCTGTCGAATCTGTTGGAACAGGCGAGAGCCATTCTGGTGTACGGAGCGGTGAATGACGGGGCCGAAGGCGAAGAACTGAAACGGCTGACGCGGGGAGCGATGACCTCGGTGGTCGCGATCCAATCGAAGCCGTGCCGATGTGAGGTCCATGCGAACGGAGCGGGCGCGGCGTTTCCTGTGGGTGGCCGGTCGTACACGGTTGACCCGGCCGTGACCCCGCGGGTGTTCGCCGGTCCGTCCACCGTGGCCGGTCTGGATACGATCATCTCGGTCAATGGCCAGCCGTGCTTTGTCTCGCGGCCCCATGGCCGCGCGACACTGTTCCTCCTGGCCAGTCCCACTCTGCCGGATATCGACGCTCCGCTCGTGCCGACCTGCTTGCCGCGGCGGTGGTATCTGGAGTTGTTGGGGATGTCGATCTTCCTCCGCTCGGTGTTCGGCCCGTGGTGTTGGACCGCGCCGGCCCGGTCGGTGACACTTGTGATTGACGACCCGTATCTGCGAGAACGGTATGGTTTTCTCCGGTATGAACCGCTGGCGCGCGAACTCGAGCAGACGGGGTGCTCCCTGACGGTGGCATTTATTCCCTACAACCACTGGCGGAGCGACCGGCGCGTCGCCGATCTGATGCTGCGCCAGCCCGGCCGGTTCTCGATCACGGTGCACGGCTGCGACCATACGAACGCCGAGTTTGCCAGCCGCGATGAGGAGTGGCTGAGCCAAAAGGCGCGGTGGGCCCGGGAATGGATGGACGCCCATACCCTTCTGACGCGGATGCCGTACGACAAAGTGATGGTGTTTCCCCAAGGGGAATTCTCGACCGCGGCGGTTCGCGCGCTGAAGCAGTGCGGCTATCTGGCGGTTGTCAATACGACCCAGTGGCCGGTGGACCCAGGTGAAAGACCGCTGACGCTTCGGGACCTGCTGGACGTCGCGGTAACGAAGTACGACGGGTTCCCCATTTTTGGCCGGCGATACCCGGACAATGCATTTGATTTTGCCTTCGACACCCTGTTTCAAAAGCCGCTGGTGATCGGCGAACACCATGCGTTTTTCAAACACGGGTTCGAGCCGCTGCGGCGGCTGGTGCGGGAACTCGCGGCGTTGGAGAATGCGCCGGTGTGGAGACCGCTTCAGGAGACGATCACCTCGAGCATCGTCGTCAAGCGGATGGGGCCGGGCCGTTACGGCGCCCGGTTCTTCACGCCGGTCACGCGGTTGCGAAACACGACTGGCGAACGCTGCCTCTACTCGCTGAAGAAGGCCGAAGTGCCCGATTTGATTGAACAGGTGACAGCGGGAGGCCGGCGCGTGCCGTTCGGATGGCAAGCGGGCTTTCTGACGTGCGAGGTCTGGCTCGATCCGGGTGAGGAATGCGAGGTGAGGCTGGACTATCGCCAGCCGGAGAATCGGACCCACGAGTATCGACGCTCGTGGAGTTTCCGTTCCCGGGTATTTGCGCGGCGCATGTTGTCCGACGTGCGCGACAACTACCTGGCGAGAAACGACCGATTGTTGGCCGCCGCGGAGCGGGTGAAGGACAAGCTGTTCGAAGACGGCATCATCTAGATGGATTGCGCGGCGGTGGAACGCCGCAAGGGAGACGGATCCGTTGACGGCATGGGCTGGTAATGACATGATCGTGCGCGGCTCGCCGGCTCCGACAAGACAGATCAACGGAGTCGAGCACCGCAACAAACCTATGAAACGCTCCAAACGAAAGTCCGGCTACAGCGTTCTGGCGCTGGGAATACTGCTTCTGGCGCTGGCCAGCGGCGGTTGCACAAGATCGTACCGCGCGGCGCGGCATCTGTCCCGGGGCAACCAGTACTACGACGCAGGTCAGTTCGACAAAGCCGAGATCGAATACCTGATCGTCTTGAGAGCCGACGCTTCGAACGCCCCGGCGATCGGGCGCCTGGGACTGATTTACTGCGCACAAGGCCGGTACGCTCGAGCCGTGCCGTTTCTGGCAAAGGCACAGACGCTGTCGCCGGACAATTTGGAGGTGCGCAAGAAGCTGGCGGAGATTTATCTCTCCGTCGGGAAACTGGCGGAGGCTCGCGATGAAGCGGTCTTCGTTCTCGACCGAAACCCGCGGGATGACGAAGCGCCGCTGCTGTTGGCCGGCTCATCCGTCAGCACCAATGCGATGGTCGAGGCCCGGGAGAGATTGCAGGCGGTCGTCCGGAAGGCGGGTGAAACGGCAGCGCTGGATGTCGGGCTGGCGCATTTGGAGCAGGCCCGCGGCGACTATCCGGCGGCGGCGGCCGATCTGGAGCGGGCCAAGGCACTCGACGCGAAGTCGAGTTCCGTCTTCTGGGCGTATGGGAATCTGTACTTTGCCCAGAACGATCAGAAACGCGCCGAGGAGGCGTTCCGGGCGGCGGCCGACTTGGCTCCTGCCCGATCCCCGAGACGGTTGCGGTACGCCCAGTACGAGATTGAGAAAGGGGATCTGGAGGCGGGCAAGAAGCTGCTGCACGAGATCGGCCAAACGACGCCGGATTATTTGCCGGCCTGGCAATGGTTGGCGGAAATCGCGCTGCGGGAGAAGAAGTACGACGAGAGCGCCGAGCTGATCCGCAAGGCTCTGGCGCGGGACCCGCTGAACTACGAAGCGCTGTCGCAGAGCGGGCGATTGTCCCTGGCGAAAGGCGATCGGGACGAGGCGGTCAACCAATTCAAGAAGTTGGCCGAGGTGTACCCGCAGTCGGCCGAAGCGCAGTATGAACTGGCGACCGGCTACCTGGCGAGGAATGAAATCGGCCAGGCCGTGATCAGTCTGAACCAGGCGCTGAGTCTGTCGCCGACGCTGGCGAAGGCGACCGTGTTGCTGGCGGGCCTCCAAATGAAATCGGGGAACGTGGATGCAGCGATCGCGGCACTGAGGACGCTGGTCGAGAAGCAGCCCCATTTGGTCCCGGCGCAGTTGCTACTGGCGGACGCCTATCGTGTTCAAGGCAACTTCGAGTCGGCCATCAAGGTCTACGATGCACTGGAAAAACTGGTTCCCCGGGCGGCGGATGTTCCATTCCTGATGGGGATGACGCTCCTCCAGCAGAAGAAGACGACGGAAGCCCGCGCCGCATTCAGCCGGGCGCTGGAATTATCGCCGGATGACTTCGCCGCGGTCGAGCAGTTGGTGGACATGGACCTGGTGGACAAGCAATATAAAGCGGCCCTGCAACGCATACAGCCATTGCTGGATCGCAACCCGAAGGCGGCGGAGGGCCGCCTGATTCAAGCCAAGATTTACCTCGCGCAATCGGATGCGAAACAGGCGGAAAGCGCGCTGTTGAAGGCGATCGAGTTGCGGCCGGACTCCCGCGCCGCTCACCTGATGCTGGCGCGGTTGTATGTGGACAACCATCAGGAACAGAAAGCGCTGGACGACTTGCGCGCGTTTTTGGAGAAGAACCCCAAGGAGGATGGAGCCTGGATGTTGATGGCCATGACGCAGGAACGCCAGAAGGACTACCATGGCGCCCGCGACACGTACGAGAAACTACTGGCGATGGATCCGCGCTACGTACCGGCGATGAACAATCTGGCGTGGTTGTATGCGGAACGGCTCGGGCAGTTGAACAAGGGGTATGAAATTGCCAGCAAGGCGCACGAATTACAGCCGCTCAATCCGCTCGCCGCCGACACGCTGGGGTGGATCCTCTACCGAATGAAACAGTATCCGAGGGCCGCGCGCCTGCTGCAGGAGAGCGCGGCCAAACTCGGTGGACAACCGGATGTCCAGCTTCATCTCGGGCTGGCGTATTACATGTTGGGCCGGGAGGAGCCGGCCCGCGCGGCATTGCAGCGCGCGTTGGATCTGAAGAAGGACGTCACGGGACGCGACGAGGCCGATCAGTGCCTGACGATCCTGGGGATCGATGCCGGGACCGCTGGAATGGAACAGCGTGCTGAACTGGAGAAACGAGTCGCGGCGGTGCCGGACGACCCCGTGGCCCGGGTCCGGCTGGGCGCCATCTACCAGCGGGACGGGAATTACGATCGGGCCATTCAAGAGTACCAAGCGGTCGTGGCCGCCAGCGCTGACGATGTGCTGGCATTGGTGAATCTGGCTCGATTGTACGCCGAACGTCTCCACGATTTGCCCAGGGCCATGGAATATGCCAAGGCGGCGAACAAGGCGGCACCGAACGATGCAGCGGTTTCCCGTGTTCTGGGACGGCTGGTCTTCCAGACGGGCGATTACAAATGGGCGGCGAGCCTGCTTCAACAGGCGTCGCAACAACAACCGCAGAATCCCGAAGTGTCCTATGATTACGCGCTCGCGGCCTACAGCGTGGGCCAGGTCTCGAATGCGGCGGCGGCGGCGCGGGCGGCACTCAATGCCGGCCCCGCTTTCTCGCGGGCTGATGCGGCGACACGCTTTTTGGACATGCTCGCGCTGGCCGGCGACCCGACGCGCGCGGTTGCCGAAGCGTCACGTGTGGAGAACGCACTGAAGTCGGAGCCCAACTTCGTGCCGGCGCTGATGGTGATGGGGCTTGTTGACGAGCAAGAGGCGAACGCCCATGTTGCGGAGCAGGTCTATGAAAAGGCGCTGTCGGTGTATCCGGAGTTCGGTCCGGCGAAACGGCGTCTGGCGATAATTTACGCGGCGGAAGCGCCCATGGAAAACCCGAAGGCGCTGCCAATGGCGGCGCAGGCCCGCGAGATTTATCCGAATGATCCAGAAGTCGCGAAGGCTCTGGGGATTGCGGTGTATCGACGGGGAGACTTTGTCAGGTCGGCTGCGCTTTTGAAAGAGAGCGCTGCCAAACTGACGAGTGATGCCACGGTGATGTATTACCTCGGGATGGCGCAACTTCGGAATAACGAGCTTGCGGAGAGCAAGCGCTCTCTGCAGCGCGCTCTCGATTTGAATTTGGACGGTGAACTCAAGGCGGGAGCAAAGCAGGCCTTGGCGCAACTGAAGTAATAAGGGTCGCTTGGAATCCTCGGGCTGCAAGCGAACGACTTCTTTGTTGCAGGCATCGTTTCGGCTCGTCGAGGTGGTTAGGAGCTGATTGTGTGCGGGTTGTTTACAACCGGTTGCGTATGTTTACAGTTCTCATTCGACTCACAAGTTGCTGTAATCCAGAGTGTTACATGGTCAACGCGACTCGGATTGCGGTGAACGGGAGCTTCTAATGTCGGCTTTCTTTACACTTCGGCGGTGAAGCGGGCGAGCATCGCATTTTTGTGAACGATGTAGTATATTGCATACAAAGCACTTATGATTAACACATTCACTGGCATACATTCGTTGGCATGATGGCAGCTAAAACGGGTTTTGCGAGATTTGGTGTTCTCGATGGCATAGAGGAAATGGCGAGAGGATAACGAGGGAGAAAAATGAAGAGCTTCAAACTGTGGTTGGCAACAGGAGTAGCTGTGGGTGTGGCGGCGATCGCGACGCGGAGCTATGCGATTCCCACCCTGTTCCTCAGTGACGGAGTCGGTGACACCGTAACGATCGCGGACGGGTCAGGCTTGGATGCGAATCCCACGAGCGGCGAGGTTTCTTGGGGCGGAGGGCTTGGCGCGTGGACGATCAATTTGACTTCGGGCAGTTCCAGCGGCAGTGCGACTTCGCCCAACTTCAGCTTGAGCGACCTGTCTGTGGACGCCAGCATTGCAGGGCTGTTCGGAACGCACAACCTTTACATCTGGTTCGGTGATGTCAATCTCGGCCCGAGCAGCGGCATCTTTAATGCCTCGCTCGGCAATGTGTTGACCACCGGATCCGTCCAGTACAATACCTTTGCGGATCCGGGCAACTATATGTTTGGCACGACGCTGGGCCTGACCAGCATATCGGGCAGCGGGTCTCAGTCTTCAGCCGACGAGACGCTGTTTATCCCGTATTCGCTATCGCAGGAAGTGATCATTACTCAAGATGGGATTGGCGCCACGACTTTCACTGCGACGCTGGCGTTGGCTTCTGATGGCAGCAGCGGCGGTGACCCGTCCGTTCCCGAAGGCGGGATGACGCTGGTACTGCTGGGCTCGAGCCTGATTGCGCTGTGGGCGTTCGGTCGCTACCACAAGTCGGTTCGCGTATAGTCTTCCGCAAGAATAGTTTCCTGACCCTCCGACGGGGCAAACCTGTCGGAGGGTTTTCTTCCCTACAATAGGCCTGAAGTCGGGCGTGGTCTTCCACTGGTAAGCCTTTCGCCGCCGCCACTCTGGCATTCTCCATGCAATCGAGTTGGTGTAAGCTGCCTCCGTCTTGGCAGCCCGGCAGCATGAGTCGGGCACGCGGGATTTCGTCCTGAACAAATCGTAAGTCATGGGTTTGGTTTTCATACTGGCCGTCGGCAGCGCACTCCTCGCGTTTGCTCTGGGAGTGACCGTGGCCGTTCGGGAGAAGCTGTCCCTGGCGCCCGCGGCATTCTTTGTCGGCATGACCGTGCTGGCGGCGGAAAGTCTGTTGGGCGGGCTGGCAGCGCAGGCGACCGTGCCGGAAGAGATGGTCTACTGGGAGAACTGGCGCTTTGTGGCAACCTCCATTCTTCCTGGCATCTGGCTTCTGTTCAGCGTGACCTACTCTCGTGGTGATGCGCGGGAAACGCTGCGAAAATGGTGGTGGCTGATCGTGGCGGCATTCGTCCTGCCGACCGGACTGGTAGCGGCGGTTCAGGCGGACGTGGTGACCGTTGCGCGCCAACTGCCTTCCTCGAACCATTGGGTTTTGCTGCTGAGCTGGCCAGCCGTGGGACTGAATCTTTTGTTCCTGATGTGCAGCATCCTGGTGTTGACGAACTTCGAGCGCACCCTGCGCGCTTCCGTGGGGACGATGCGGTGGCGCATCAAATTCATGATTATTGGTTTGGGAGTCTTGTTTGCCGTCCGCGCCTACACCACGAGCCAGAATCTGGTCTTTGGGGTGGTCGACCTTTCCTGGACAAGCGTCGACTCGGGAACCCTCCTGCTGGCGTGTTTGCTGATTCTGCGGTCGTTGCTGCGGGTGGGTCACTTCGACGTGAGCGTGTATCCGTCGCAGTCGGTGCTGTACAACTCGCTGACGGTGTTGCTGGCGGGAGTCTACCTGTTTGTGGTCGGAGTATTTGCCAAAGTGGTGACGTTTCTGGGCGGGGACGCCACGTTCGCCGTCAAGGCCTTCGTGATCCTGATCGCCCTGGTGCTGCTGACGGTTCTCCTGCTGTCCGAGCGCGCCCGCCTGCTTACCAGGCGCTTTGTCAGCCGTCATCTTCAGCGCCCGCTCCATGATTATCGGGAGGTATGGCGGAAATTCACCGAGCGCACCGCCTCTCGCGTGGACCAGACGGAATTATGCCGGGCGGTTGTCAAACTCACAGCCGAGATCTTCCAGGCTCTATCGGTCACGATCTGGCTGGTGGACGACACGAAGGAACGGCTGACGTTTGCGGCATCCACGTCGCTGTCGGACGTCGCCGGTGCGCGGCTCAGCCCGCAGGGTGCGGAGGTGGCCGAGGTCGTTGCCGCCCTTCTGCGGGAGACCATGCCCGTGAATATTGACACGGCGAAGGAGAAATGGGCCCAGCTCGTAAGGCAGTGGCACCCCGGCGAGTTCCGCAAGGGCGGGGACCGCGTGGCCGTCCCGATGATCAGCAATGGGGAACTCCTGGGGGTTATCACCCTGGGTGACCGTGTCGGCGGCGTGCCGTTCTCGCAGCAGGATTTTGATTTGCTCAAGTGCATGAGCGATCAGGCGGCGGCCAGCTTGCGCAACGTCCAGTTGTCGGAACGACTGCTCGAAGCCCGCGAACTCGAGGCGTTCCAGAAAATGTCCGTGTTCTTCATTCACGACCTCAAGAACACCGCGTCGACGTTGAGTTTGATGCTGCGGAATCTGCCCGTTCATTTCGACAAGCCGGCGTTTCGTGAGGACGCGTTGCGGGGCATTGCCAAGACCGTCGATCACATCAACCAACTGATCGACCGCCTGAGCCTGTTGCGCCACGAACTGAAGATGCAACCGGTCGAGACAGACTTGAATGAAGTGGTGTCGCAGGCCATCACGGCCTGGGTCCGCAACGGCCACGTCGATCTGGTACAAGATCTGCATCCAGTCCCGAGGTTGTATCTGGATCGGGAGCAGATCCTCAAAGTCATCACGAACCTGGTGCTCAACGCCGACGAAGCCGTTTCCGACAACGGCCGCGTCTCTATCGAAACGGCGCACCGAAACGGCTGGGTGAGCCTGACGGTGGCGGACAACGGCTGCGGCATGAGCGCGGAGTTTCGCGACCGGTCGCTGTTTCGTCCATTCCAGACGACCAAGAAGAAGGGACTGGGGATTGGGATGTTCCAGAGCAAGATGATTGTGGAGGCCCACGGGGGGAGGATCGAAGTGGAAAGCGAACTGGGCAAAGGTACGACCTTTCGCGTATTGTTGCCCGTCCAAAGGCCGGTGCCATGAATCCGAAACTACTGATCGTTGACGACGACGAAGAAATCCGAACCCAGATGAAATGGGCCCTGGCGCAGGACTACGAGGTCCTGCTGGCCGAGGACCGGGGCAGCGCGCTGGACTATTTCAAGTTCGACCGACCCGCGGTCGTGCTGTTGGATTTGGGCCTGCCACCCCAGCCGAACAATCCGGAGGAAGGGTTGGCGACGTTGTCCGAGTTGCTGGCGATGGATCGCCTGGTCAAAGTGGTGATCATTTCGGGGCAGGAGGAAAAGGAAGTCGCGCTCACGGCGGTCGGATCCGGCGCGTACGATTTTCTCTGCAAGCCGGTGGACACGGAAGTGCTGAAACTTCTACTGAAGCGCTGCTTTTACGTCGCCCGGCTGGAGCGGGAGTACCGCGAGATGCAGCAACGATTTCAGGGCGATGCGTTCGAGGGAATGCTCGGCACCAGTCCCGCCATGCAGGCCGCATTCGCCTCGATACGCAAGGTGGCGGTCACGGACGCGCCCGTGCTGATTCTCGGGGAAAGTGGCACGGGAAAGGAAATGGCGGCGCTGGCGATTCACCGCCGCAGCGCGCGAAAGGACGGCCCGTTCGTGGCCATCAACTGCAGCGCCATTCCGGAGACGCTGCTGGAGAGCGAGCTGTTCGGACATGAGAAGGGAGCGTTTACGGGCGCTCACATGCAACGGAAGGGGCGGATCGAGAGCGCCAGCGGCGGCACGTTGTTCCTGGACGAGATCGGGGAAATCCCGTTGCCGTTGCAGGTGAAGTTGCTGCGGTTCCTGCAGGAGCAGCGAATTGAGCGGGTGGGTGGCCGACAGGAAATTCACGTGGATGCGCGGATTGTGGCCGCGACCAACTCCGACCTCAAGAAGGGGATGGCGGACGGAAGTTTCCGGGAAGACCTGTATTACCGATTGGCGGTGGTCCAGATGACGCTGCCGCCGCTACGGGAGCGCGGGGCAGACGTCCCGCTGCTGGCCCAGGCATTCCTGCAGCGGTTCTCGCAGGAAATCGGCAAACAGGGATTGGGATTCGATCGACAGGCGGTGGCGGCCATGCGCGGTCATCCGTGGCCGGGCAATGTGCGGGAACTGGAGAATCGCGTCAAACGGGCCGTGATCATGGCTGAGGGAAGACAGTTGACCGTTGAGGATCTCGAATTGGCCGAGTCCAAGGACACTCCGCGGGCCACCACGCTGAAGCAGGCTTGTGAAAACCTGCAGCGCGAGATGATCCTTCAGGGGCTGCAAAAACATTCCTGGAAGATCGCCGCGGCGGCCACCGAGCTGGGTGTGAGCCGTCCCACATTGTACGAGCTGATGGATCGTCTGAATATCCAGAAGCCCGCGCCAGAAGCCCCGTAATCCGCCTCGCGTTCCCGCCGGTCCTCACGGCTGGCCATCAGTCCGTAAGACGGGATGGCGTTTCCCCCCGAGTGATGGCTAGAACCAGTTGAATCGTTCCGGCACGTACACGATGTCGGACGGTTTCAAGTAGAACGGCGTGCTGTGGCTGGCCTCCAGCGCGTTCTTCAGGTTCAACGTATAGGTTTTCGTTCCATCCTTTTCGGTCCGGACCACCCGCACGTGTCCGATGTCGGCTTTCGTATAGTCAAAACCGCCGGCTTCCATGATGGCTTCCAGAGCGGTGATCGGATGGTCGGAGAGAATCTTGCCGGGGCGAACCACGGATCCGCTCACGAATACGGGGAACGAAGAGGACACGACCGTCACCATGACTTCCTTCGTGACCAACTGGGGCGCGTACAGTTTCAGGATCTCTTTCTCCAAATCGGACGGAGTCAGGCCGGCAGCGGTAACTTCACCAACCAGAGACAGGGCGAGCTTGCCGTCCCGGCGGATTTGTTGCGATTCGTTGAGATTCGGCGCGCCCGGAAACGTGATTTTCACGGTATCGCCCTCTCGCAGGATGACCGCAGCTGATCGGTCGGCATCGGATTGCGTGGGCAACTTGTCCTGGGGTGTCCGACAGCCGGCTATCGTGGCGACGATGGCGATCACCGAGGCCGTCAGCATCGCCCGCGAAGAGCGGCTGGTGAACAAACTCCCGGTCTTGGGTGAGCGGTCCCGGTTGCTTCGTGCTAATGAATCTCTTGTCATTCGGCAGCCCTCCTTCGGATGTTGTGCCCTCAATCCTGCGGCAGGACCGGGGCAATTTCCGCGTCTCTCGTTAAGACCATTTTATTCATGCGGGCTCGCTGGGACAACACCAAAGGCGAGCGATCCTGCCCGGGCCAATCGCAGCCGAAATGGCTGGCTGCAACTGGCTGTCGGCATCCCATAAGACTGTGTCGGAATAGTTTACAGTTTCCTGCCACTGGCCGCTCTCTCAGATGTGCAACAACTTTTGTAACCAATTGGGCGCTAACGACCTGGATGTGATCGTTAGCCGGCTGTGTTCTGCAGGGCATCAGTCCTGCTAGGTAAGTGATCGATTCCGCTAAGGGGTCGTCGGATGGTTTGACGACTAGCGGAAGGGGAAGAAAGGGTATAGGGATGAAAGGGATAAAGTTGTTCTTGTGTCGTTTGGGGTTGTGTCTGGCCGTTCTTGGCCTGTCCGTAATCTCCACAAAAGTCTCTGCGGTTCAATACACGTTCGAAGGTGAGACGGGTGGTGGTCTGATGATGGGGATTCAAACCGCGGATGGCAGTGCGGACGCGTTCGTGGGCCAATTGATCATGGGCACCTCGGCACCAGGGTGGCTGCCGACACTGGACACGTATTGCACGGATGTTGGGGCGGATCTCGCGAAGACGTACAACTACGCTCCGTACGCATTCACCGACCCGCAAGCCACGGGGGTGGATCCGAAATGGATAGCCGGTGGCATTCAGAATGCCGCCGCGATCTGGTACGCCTACAGTGCGTCTGCCGGGGCCGACCCCACGGGAGTGAAGGAAGCAGGCCTCCAACTGGCGATCTGGGAAGCGCTCTATAACAACAATCCCCCGTATAGCAGCACCAGCTTCTTCGATCCGTCGAACGGCGGCTTCTACGTTACCTCGGCTGACTTCGGGAACGTCGCGCGGGCGGCCAATTGGGCCGTGACGTATTTGAACGGCTTGGGAACGCTGCCGGCGGCCCCCAACGGCGACTGGCTGGCTCCCGTTGATTGGAACGGCGCGATCTGTGGATCGCAAGGGTTATTCTATCCGATCGCGGTGCCTCAGGTGCCCGAGATGTCTTCCACGTTCATCTTACTCGGCGCAGCCCTAACGACGCTCGGATTCGCTCGTCGCAAGCTCCAGTCGAAGTAGGAGCGGATTCGACACACACACGTTCACTGCGCGCGGCGGTTCTGGCTGGATGGCGTCCGGCTGGAACCGCCGCTGAAGTTTGGAGGCGCCGCGGCGACACGCCGCAAGGGTCTCGCCGTTTCTCGGGCCGGGAGTTATTCGAGTTCGGTGGTGAGTGTCAAGTGGCCTGTCGGGACGAGCACCGAGTTGGTTTGACCATCCGAAATCACATCCAACACGCCCATGAAGTGCGCCTGGCCAGAGCGCTGCGTGATGCCCTTGCCCTTTCCGGGAACGTACTTCATGATATCCTGGTCTCCCATCGATTTGTCGAGGGGATCGCGATCCTGGTTCGCCAGCACGGCGGTAGCGCAACCATTGGTATCCAGATGGACCCGTCCGGCAACCGTCAGATATCCGCCCGCCAGATACCCCACAGGCTGAACTTCAAACACCGCCACAAACCGTTCCAGATTCGTGATTCCAGTCGTGAGATTTGCCTCCAGCACTTTGTCGAAACTGGTGGTCTCGGCGATGGTCGTCATATTCGATGTGGCCGTATTGAACGCGAGCAAGAGCGCGGCGGAGCTGTCGCAATTCATGGCAAAGGCCAGCACTTCATCGTTGGTCGGCTGGTCACCCATTGCCAGAGCCACGATATCTGATCCCCACCAGGGCTGAAAGGAGTACTGGGGAACCCCGCCGGAGTTTGCCTGCGAGACAGCGATCGTGTACGCGGCCGACCCGAACGAGTGAAAGCCGGATGACCCGCCCCACACAGAGGCCGCGGCGACAATGAGGAAACCCACTCCCAGCACAACCCACTTCTTGACAACATTCACGATGCAACTCCTTTCTCAACATCCCGCTCACCCGTCCAGACCGTCGACTGGAACGGTCCGATACTTTCCGGGCGAACGTCCCGGCGCTTCCGGTGCCAACCTGCTGGCACATTCGGGTCCCGACATCACACTTGGTGGGTTGAGAGAGTGGAGTGCGGGATCTTGTTTACAGCCGAGAGAACAGCGTTATTTCAGTGTCGACATGGGTTTTAGCAGCTAACGTACCAGTGGCTGTCCCAGGCCTATTCTGGAGTTCTTGCGGGAGAATCTGGCCAGAAATAGCCTTGGTATTGGCGATATTTCACAGGATGGAAGCGCTTTTCTCTTTCGTGAGTGGGGAAGATTCTCTCGGGTGCGGACAGCCTGTAATTGGCCCGCTCCGCCTGGTCAATTTCCGCTTGCCGCGGTCCAGAGTGGCACAAGTCTGGCTTTATCAGGCTGGGGTTGTCCCGACGAGGTCGGGAGCGACGATGGCACGGTCGCAACACGAAGCAGAAAACAGCGTTGAGTCGGGTTTCCCAATGTCACACAAAGCGATGGACGCCGAGCGATCAATTCGTTACTATTCGGGTGGTACCGCTTGGGACTTGGGCTAGAGCACGGGTGATGAAGCGCAGGGAATATTCGTTGGGTCGGGCTTGTGATGGTCAGCATACCGGGCTGAGTCTGGGGGGAGACTTGGCACAGCCATATGCATCCACGCCGGGTATGCGTATTCGAAGGATCGGGTCTGTATGGAGCAAGCCTCATATCTATCTTGGCATGTTGATGTGTCTGGCCGGCTCCGCTCACCGCGCAGCCGCCGTCACAGCCTACAATGTGATCGACCTCGGCACCTTGGGAGGCATTTCCTCGCAGGCCACCGCGATCAATGCCGCCGACCAGATCGCAGGGTTCGCCCTTGTCACGGGTAATAGCGCTTATCACGCCACACTGTGGACGAACAGTAGTACGACGGGGGTCGATCTTGGAACGCTCGGGGGCCCGTACAGCCAGGCAGACGGTATTAACGGCCTCGCTCAGATTGTCGGATGGGCCTATACGGCGGCCAACACCCAGCATGCTGTCCTCTGGACCAATAGCGGCGGCACGGCCATTGATCTCGGTACCTTGGGCGGCACGAACAGCGTGGCGAACTCCATCAACAGTTCCACACAGATCGTCGGATGGGCGAACACGGCGAGTAATGCCCAGTTTGCAGCGGCGTGGACCAACAGCAGTAGTCCGTCGGTCAACCTGGGCAGTCTGGGCGGCTCAGCCAGTCAGGCCAATGGTATCAACGACTCGGGCCAAATCGTCGGTCAGGCCTACGTCACAGGCGATTCCGCCTATCACGCCTGCCTGTGGACCAACGTCAACAGTCCTGCCATCGACCTGGGCACGCTGGGTGGCGCGCTCAGCCAGGCCAATGGTATCAACAACTCGGGCCAAATCGTCGGTCGGGCCCACATCACGGGCGATTCCGCCACTCACGCCTGTCTGTGGACCAACAGCGGCAGCCCGGCCATCGACCTCGGCACCTTGGGCGGCACGTTTAGTCAGGCCACCGGCATCAATTCGTCCGGCCAAGTGGTCGGCTCGGCGTACCCGACCGGCAGTTTCAGTGCTCACGCCGCGTTGTGGCGGAATGGGGCTAGCCCGGCAACCGACCTGAATACCCTCATATCGACAAACTTCGGCTGGACGTTGCTTACCGCCAACGCCATTAGCGATTCCGGGGAAATCGTCGGCTACGGCCTGATCGGGGGAAACCTCCACGCATTTGCCTTGATCCCTATTTCCACAAACGTCTGGGCCGGCGCGCTTGCCGGCAAGTGGGAGACGGGCACCAACTGGTTGACCGGAGCCTCGCCATCTCTGGCCGACTCAGCCGATCTGATCACCAACGCCAATAACGCGATCGTGACCATCGATTCGGTCACGACCAACACCCCGGGCACCATGACCATCAGCAACCTCGTCATATCAGCTCCGCCGGGCTCGACGAATACGCTGGTCCTCAACAGTCTTGGCGCTTCGGTTCCGCTGCAGATTCTGAACAGCTTGGCGGTTGGCAGCGGCGGCGTCGTGACCGTGAGCGGGTCGAGCCTGATCGCCGGCTCGGTCAGCAACGCCGGGGCGATCCAGGCCGTCGGCGGAACGCTGGAGTTCTTGGGATTCAATATCGGCACAAACGATACGTTGTCGGGCCCGATTTCCCTGACCAACGGCGGCGCATTGTTGCTGGCGGGAACTGATTCGTGGACGATCGTCTCCGGTGTCGCTTATGGGGGTGGGGCCGGCGGCGGATCGATCATCTCCAGCAACAGCGGCGCGATTCAGTCCGTCTTTCTGGGCGACCCGTCCTTCTGCAACAATGGGGGCACGCTGGCGGTGGTCGGTGGCAACATCATCAATTACGGAGCGGCGGGCGCCGATCTCACAAACAATTACGTCATCACCGGCTCCGGGAGCTTGAGCGGCAGCTTCGGGACGAACAGCTTCGCCCTCCTCAATCAGGGCACGATCGCGTCGCCAGGCGGCGCCGTCCTCGTGCTCGATTCGGGCGACGCTCTGGATTTCGGCGGCGTCCAGAGTGCATCCGCCATCGTCGTCGCCGCCGGTGGCACACTGTCAATCAGCCGCACGGAATACGCTTGGGACAATCCGGCCGCCAATTACCCGACGAATTTGGGTACGGTCTTTATGCAGGGCGGCGTGTTGCAGGCCGGCGACGACACCACGCCGTCGACGAATCGCGTGTACGTGAACGATGTGTCCGGTATCATCGAAGGCTGCGGCACGTTCAGCAACTGGACCGCGGTGCTCAACAACGGCCTGATCCTGGCCAATTGCGGGATCACGCTGACGTTCTCGGGTGTCGTCACCAACAACGGGATCATGCGGGCGGCCAACGGCAACGTGTTGGAGGCCTATGGCACTGTCGTCAATAATGGCACCATCGACATCATCAACGGCGGGCTGACGAATTTTCCGGGCGGGTTTGTCAACAACGGTACGGTGCTCACATCTAATGACGTGGCGGTTGCAAACATCTTCGTCACGAACATCGACGTGGATGTCCAAATCCAGTCGGTCCTCGGCCACACGTACCAACTGCAGGTCAGCCCGTCCTTCACCCCCGCCGTCTGGGTCAATAGCGGCGCGCCGCAGCCGGGCGGGGGTAATCTGCTCACGTTTGTTGATTCCAACGGCGCGACCAATAGCCCCACGCGATTCTATCGCGTTCTGGTGACGGCGCCCTGAACCGGGCTGGTGCTGCGACACGCTTGATTTGACGGGTAACGATCCCGTGCTTGGAACTGCAACAAAAGCAGGCGCATGGTCTCCTCTCCCCTCCGGGGGAGAGGATTAAGGTGAGGGGCCAGTCGACAAATGAACCGTGTCGCACCACTAGCGCTCTGTCAATCTAGACGGCGATGGTTCTGTCAAACAGCGGCGGGCTGGGCCAGCCCGCCCTACCAACAACCGGTAGGGGCGCGGCGGTTCACCGCGCCGTCGGCGCAACCCTTGCATCAAGTTTTGACGGAGTGCTAGGCCGAGGGTATCGCCGGCGGGACCGGCGCGCTGACCGACCACGCGCTGATGGGATTCAGTTGCCCGCAGTCGATGCATCGGGCGATCTCGAACTGCGTCCCGCAGTTCGGACACGTCGCCTGCGTCAGGAACGTGTCGAATGCGGTCCCGCATTTGCCGCACTTCCACAATTCCCCCAGCGGCGGAGCCGCGTGACACGCGGGGCAGGCGAACCCGTCCCGGCGGGGCAATGCCGCCAGCCGGGCCAATACGCGCGCGTTCTGCAGTCCCCGCCAGCAATTCAAGAGAATGAACACCGCCATGATCGCCAGCCAAAATCCCTGGACCTGCACGATCATCGGCTTCCAGCAGACAGCCCAGATTGCCAGGGCCACGACGCCCAGAATGCCGAGCACAACGGCGACCATGAGGCTTCGTGCGCGCCCTAGGACGAACCACAGCAAGGAGCGCAAGATCTGTCCGCCATCGAGCGGATACACGGGCAGCACGTTGAAGATCAGCAACCCGAGATTGATGACCCAAACAACGCAAATGAACTCGTACGCGTTACGGTGGGAATCTTCCCATCCCGCCCCCGCGGCGATCATCCCGATCGTTAGCAATGGGAACAAGATAACATTCACCAGCGGTCCGGCGGCGATGCTCCACAGCGCGGCGCCGGGGCGGGGCGGCGGGTCCACGTAGGCCACGCCACCGAGCGGCCACAGGACGATTTGGTTGGCTGTCCCGCCAACGCTCCGGCACGCCAGCGCGTGGCCAAACTCGTGCATTGTCACGATCACGAACAGCGAGAGGTACTCGAGGACATTCCACAGAATAGAGGAATAGCTGTGCCCGCGAGTCTGAATCTCATAGGCCGCGACGAGAAACCAGGACCAGTGCAAAAACACGGTGATCCCAGCGAGCTTGAAGAGGCGAATCGAGCCTTGTCGAGTCGGCATCGTCAATTCTCTTTCTCGGCTGGCTTGCGGTCTGATGTCGAGGGACGATTCACGCGGCGTTTATAGCATACCACCGCGACACCACAAGCGGATTGCTGCTCGGAGCGGATGGGGTAGACATCCAACCCAAACGGTTTGACCGCCGGGCGTCTTTCAGGTATGAATACGCGGCTTTGTAGCGGGAAGCCGTCGTGAACAGTTCGGTGAGCCGGTAGCTCAGCTGGTAGAGCAACGGCCTTTTAAGCCGTGGGTCCTGGGTTCGAATCCCAGCCGGCTCACCAACCTCTTTGGCGAAGCCCCTTTATTTCTCTCTTCTCTGGCCGGCCTCGCTTTCGATTTGCGGGTCGGAAAAAAGTGGTCTATGGTTCTCGTGGTATGTTGGATTCTTGGGATCAGCCGACGGTGCGGGGACCGTTTCAACGGTTCTCGGAACCGTTTCGCGGTTTGGTGGCGCGGTTTGGTTCAGTCACGCAGTTGATTATCGCGATCAACGTGATCGTATTCTTCATCCAGCTCATCTGCGGCGCGGCCCGTTTTCCGTATTTCGAAGAGTATCTGGCCCTCAGTGCCGACGGTTTGCGGCGCGGCTTTCTCTGGCAGCCGATCACGTACATGTTCCTGCACGCCGGGATTTGGCACATCCTGATCAATCTGTTGATTCTATGGTTCTTTGGGCGTGAGGTGGAGTACTTCATTGGCGCGAAGTACTTCACGCGGCTCTATTTCATGGCGGGGATCTTCGGCGCCGCATTCTGGTTCGCGTTCAATTTCCACTCCCATATTCCTGTGATCGGCGCATCCGCGGGTGTGCTCGGTTGCGTCATTGCTTACGCCACGCTGTTTCCCGACCGCGAGGTATTGTTCTTTATCTTTCCGATGCAGGCAAAATACCTGGCTCTCATTGCCGTCGCATTTGATGTCGTTCCGCTGCTTCAACGGACGGATCTCGGAGTGGCGCACCTCGCCCATCTCGGTGGCGCGGCGTTTGGCTACCTGTACGTCAAACATCTTGGCTATGGTGCCACCCCTCGGTGGTTGTTGGGGCTCCAAAGAGTGGGCGCGCGACTGAAACCGCGACGGCGTCCCAGCCCGCGGGAGATGTCCTCCGAGGAATTTGTCCGCGAGGAGATCGACCCGATCCTCGACAAGATCGCCCGCGAGGGAATGCAGAGTCTGACACGCCGCGAGCGCAAAATCCTTGAATCCGCCAGAGATTTGATGCAAAAGCGACAGCGGTGAACCCGCATGCCGCGCTCGCGCCAGAGTGTTGCTCATCGCAAACCCGCCCGCCAGCGAGCGTCCGCCACAAAGGCCTCGTCAGTTTCCCGGCTTCTGGGCAGACAATCCTCGACAAAACAAGGCGCGCAGAAATTCCTGCGCGACCACGGTTTTCGAGACGTGTCGCGCGTGTTGGCGGCGCTGGAACGGCTGAGTGCCGATCCGCTTCAGCGGCGCAATCTCCGGAAACTCTTCCATCATCTGATTCGAGCGTGTGAGAAGTCGGCCGATCCGGACCGCGCGCTGGTCAGCTTCGAGCGTCTGGTGGCTGCGTTGCCCAATCCGAACATCTTCTATCATTATCTGTACGAATCTCCCGCGCAGCTTGATCTGCTGATCACCGTGTTCGCGCACTCCGCCGCGTTGGCTCAGACGCTGTCCCGCAACGCCGAACACTTTCACTTCTTCCTCGCGCCGCATACCCTGGAGAACCCCCGCGAGAAACCGTGGCTCGCCGCGGAATTGGCGCGCCTGCTCCTGCCCATTCGCGTGCCGGCGCAAAAATACGACGCCATCCGCCGGTTCCGCCGCCGCGAAACGCTCCGCATCGGCGCTCGCGACCTCATCGGACGAGCGACGGTCGAGGAAACGACGATGGAGCTTTCCAATCTCGCGGATGTCTGTCTGCAGGCGGTGTTGGACATCGCGCTGCAGTCATTGCGCGCCGCCAGCAAGTTGACGCGAGACGCCGTGGCGGCTTCGGGACGGTTCGCCGTCATCGGCATGGGAAAGCTCGGCGGCCAGGAATTGAATTACTCCAGCGACGTGGACGTGATCTTCGTGTACGGCGATGAGGGGAATCTGACACCGACGCTGACCAACCACCAGTTCTTCACCAAGCTCGCGGAGGAGATCATCCGCGCCGTCGGCGCCCCGAGCGCGGAGGGCAATATTTTCCGGATCGATCTGCGGTTGCGGCCCGAAGGCAAGTCCGGCCCGCTGGTTCGTTCGCTCGACAGTTGCGAGAATTACTACGCCGAGTTCGGTGAGACCTGGGAACGGATGGCGCTGATCAAGGCGCGGCCCGTGGCAGGCGATGCGGCGACGGGGGCCGCGTTCGTCGACATGGTGCAAGCGTTCGTATACGCGCGGCACGCGGGTGGCAACGTCATTCCACAAATGGCGGCCCTGAAGAAACGCATCGAGGAGGAGGTGGTGCGCGAGGGCCATCTCACACGTCACGTGAAACTGGGCATTGGCGGGATTCGCGAGATCGAGTTCATCGTGCAATCCTTCCAGGTCCTGCGCGGCGCGCGGTTGACCCAGTTGCGTGACCGCAGCACGTTGCGCGCGCTGGCGGGTCTCGTCCGGACCAAGACGCTCGTGGCAGCTGATGCCGCGACCCTGGCCGACGCCTATCGGTTCCTGCGCAACGTCGAGCACCGGTTGCAGATGGAAATGGACCTCCAAACGCACACAATCCCCGACCAGGAACACGCGCTGTATCGCTTGGCGCGCAGCCTCGGCTTTGACTCGGTGAAGAAGTTCCTCGCGGTCCAGGAATCGCACACGTCGGCCGTGCGCCGAATTTACGAGTCCGTCCTGGCGGATGCGAGCAACCGCGCGACGGGGTCGGGAGAAGCGGTGCTCGCGCCGAACAAGCTCCCGAAGGCGCTGGCGGATGCGGGCTTCGTCGATGTGCCCGCCGCGCTGAAAGTGGTCGAGAATCTCTGGCACGGTCCGGGGTTCGGTCATGTGTCGCAACGGACCAGGGACCTGTTCGTGCAACTGTTCTCCACGCTGCTCGAGTGGGCGCCGAAACTGGCGGATCCGGATGTTGCCTTGGCGCAGTTTGACAAATTCATCACCGCGTACGGCTCGCGCGGCTTGTTGTACGAGATTTTCGCGGCCAACCCGAAGCTGGTCGAGATCCTCCTGCGTCTCGGGGACGCGAGCCGCTACTTGAGCGACACACTGGCGCGCCAGCCGGAATTGTTCGACGGAATCGCCCGCGGCGTGGTGCTGAGCGATCCCAAGAGCCTGCATCGTATGTGCGAGGAACTGTGGGCCGCGCAACAGGACGGGAACGATCCGATGGAGACGGCGCGCCTCTGGAAACGCGCGGAATTGGTCCGTCTCGGCATCGAAGACGCGATGGGACTGGCCGATATCGAGCAGACCCACTCGGAAATGACGGTCGTGGCGGAAACCTGCCTGCGATTCGCGCTCGAGCAGTCCCGGATCCAGCTCAAGGCGGACGGTTTTCCGTTCGCGGTGATCGGGATGGGCAAATTCGGCGGAACAGAATTGGGATACGGCGCGGACCTCGACGTGTTATTTGTCGGCGGAACCGGCGCCAGCGACCAGGCCGAGGCGATCAAATTGGCGTCGCGCGTGATTGATTTCATGGGACGCCAGACCCGATCCGGCAATCTCTTCGTGGTCGACGCGCGGTTGCGGCCCGACGGCGAGAAGGGGACCCTGGCCGGTTCGCTGGAGGCCCATCGCGATTATTACGCGAAACGGGCGCAGTTGTGGGAGCGGCAGGCCCTGATCAAGGCGCGGTTTGTGGCCGGCGATGCGCAGCTCGGGCGCGATTTCATCCGGATGACGCACGATTATCTGTACGGCCACGGGCTCAGCGCGGAGGAACTGGACGAGATCAAGCAGATGCGCCACCGCATCGAAACCGAGCGGGGGGACAAGCGACACCCCGAGTGGGAATTCAAAACCGGGCCGGGCGGCCTGATCGACGTGGAGTTCGTCGTCCAAGCCCTGCAACTTCGCCACGGTCATACACACGCACAACTGCGAATCGCGCACACACTCGCGGCTCTCAATCGGCTTACGGCGCTCAATATCATTGACGAAGAACAGAGCGCGATGTTGCGCCACAACTACATCTTTCTGCGCGAGATCGAATCCGCCCTGCGCCGCGTCGAGAACGTCAGCGTCTCCCATCTGCCCGCCGACCCGCGCGAGCAGCAGCGCCTCGCCAAGCGCCTGGGCTTTCCCAATGTCGCTGACTTTCTCGGAACATATCAGCTGGCCACGAAACAGAACCGCGTGATTTACGACAAGCTGCTAGCGGGGAAGTAACCCCGTTTCCCGGTTAATGCAGCACGTCCACGCGATAAAAGCGTTTGGACTGGCTGAGGGCGCTGGGATCCGTGATTTGAAACGTGCCGCCGGGGCCGACGATCTGGTCCGCGAGCAACGTCCAGGCTGGTAGCATCATGTCGCTCTTCATTTCGACACGGTAAATCTTTCCGGCAACCGTGGTGAAACTGATCATAACGCCTGATCCGGATTCTTGAACGGCGGTGACGCGAAGTTCACTGGACGTCTTCGTCGGATCGGTGCCCGAGTAGAATTCCTGCAGGTTTGTGAATCCGTCGCCGTCCGGATCACAGGAGGCGCACGTCTGACCATTCGTGGTCATGCCCGTGCCGCCGAAGTAGGTCTTGCGCCACAAGTCGGGGATATTGTCGCCGACCGAACTGATAGCTGTGGCGCTCACCGCCGGGGAAAAGGGGGATGTATTGCCGCGTGGGTCAGTAGCCGTCGCCGCGATCAGTTCGCCTGCGGAAACCGTGGGAGTCAGCCCGGCATTGAAAGTGACCGTGCCGCCATTGCCGGTCATGACATTGATGGCGCCGAGGAACGTTTGGCCTTGCACATCGACGGTGCCCGCTGGATTAGAGAAGAACTCGATGCGAAACGTCGTGTTGGAACTGCTTGCCAACGCGCCGCTGATCGTCGTGTTGGTGCCGACGGTCGCCACCGTCAGCGACGGTGCGGAAAGCGAGTTGTTGCCGCTGAAGAGCGCGATCCCCTCGTACGCATTTCCGAAGATGGAATTACCCAGGACGGAGTTGTTGGTCGTGCCTACGTCGTCGATTTCCACGCCGTAGCCGTTGTTGCTGGCGATGAGGTTGGCCGAGCCGAATGTGATTCCGCCAATCTGATTCGCGGACGCGGCATTCAAAATACTTACGCCGTCAAATTGATTCGGAATGGACTTCGTCCCCGTGGCGTCGAGACCGATGGTGTTTCCCTGGATGGCATTGGCGTCCGTATTGGTGTCGTGGACATAGATCCCGTAATTCGAGTTGCCCGAGAGAATATTGCGGGCGCCGACTCCGCCACCAATGGTGTTGGAGGCACATCCATCAAAGATTTCCACGCCGGAATACCCGTTCGGGATCGCCGCTGTGCCCGTGATGTCAACTCCGACGAAATTGCCCTGCGCGAGGTTCAACGAAGTTCCGGGGTCCTGGATGGCGATGCCCTGGTTGAGGTTTCCGGAGATGAGATTGCCGGCGCCCGCCGCTGTGCCGCCGATTTGCGTGAACTGTGCGCCACCCCAAATCCGGATACCGGCCCACGTGTTCGGGATGGCGGACTCGCCCGTGGGACCCACGCCAATGAGGTTGCCTTCAATGATGTTGCCGACGGTACCGGGGTCTTCTGTGCGAGCGCCGTCCTGGCCGTTTCCGGAAATGAGATTGCCAGCGCCACTGGCAGTGCCACCGACCACATTCGAGCAAGCCTCGCTGAAAATCTCCACCCCGGACCACGTATTCGGCAGTGATGCCGCACCGCCGACGTTCACGCCAATGTAATTCCCCTCAATGACGTTCCCCACGGAGCCCAAACCATCGATAGCCACGCCTTGTCGACCGTTGCCGGAAATCACATTGCGCGCGGCGGCGGTCGTTCCGCCGATGGTATTTGACGCGGCGCCGCCAAAAACTTCCACACCCGCCAGATTGTTGCCGATCGACGTGATACCCAGCGGATCGGTACCCATCAAGTTGCCCTCGACCACATTGCCGACGGCGCCGGGGCTGTCGATGGCCACGCCCTGGGATTGATTGCCGGAAAGAACATTGCCGGAGCCCGGCGTGAGACCGCCGACGAGATTGGATTGCGCGGCATTGATCTCGACGCCCGCGAAACCATTTGGAACAGCGGCATCCCCGGTGGCATCCAGGCCGAGATAATTGCCTTCCACAATGTTCAACGCGGTGTTATTCCCGGCGATGAATACGCCTTGCGCATCGTTGCCGGAAATTACGTTCCGCGCCGCCGAACTCGTGCCGCCGACGATGTTGGACCGTGAGGCAAAACTGATCTCGATGCCCGCGAACCCATTGCCGACAGTGCTCGTGCCCGCCGCGTTCAGGCCGATATAGTTGCCTTCCACGACATTGAACACCGTGCCCGTCATGAAAATCCCCTGATGCGTGTTGCCGGAGATGACATTGCGCGCACCGGTGGTCGTGCCGCCGATTGTGTTGGACATTGCCGAAGCGCCGATATAGATGCCGACGTTCTGATTCGTGACCACGAGCGTTCCGGTCGGGCCGACGCCGACGTAGCAACCGGAGACCGTGTTCCCGATTGTATTTGATCCCTCGATGTCAATACCGAAGCCGTTAAGCCCGTCAGCGCCGCCAAACCCATCGATGACGAGTCCCTTGATCGCACAGTTTGTCCCGCGCATCTGGAATCCATCTAGAGAAAGCCCCCCGAGGTTCTCCAGTCCGCCGTAGACCTCGATGGATGGACCGTTCGGATTGGAGTTCGTTGGCTCGGTCGTACCGTCGATGGTCATTTGATTGACCAGGCTCGGGAAGCTGAAGGCCGGCTGGATGGTGAACACGCCATTGCTAAAGCCCGGGTCGGTGGTGGGGATGTTGAATTTGATCGTCGTGCCGGGATGATCGAACGCATAATACATCGCGGCCCGCAGACTGCCGTAACCGCTGTCCTGCGTGTTGAGGACGACGTTCGTGACCGGAGTGGCCGGCGAGCCGTAGGCGAGCGCCATGCCCGCGCGATCTGATGCGCTCAGCACCGGATCGAACTGAACACCCATGATGTTGATGTACTGCGAATACGCGGGCAATGGTTCGATCGTGTCGAGGCTGTTGGTGATGGAATCCTCGTTTCGCGAATAGTGCATGATCGACAGAAAATCGTAAGCCGTTTCGTTCACGGAATTGGTCAGCAACACAAAGTTGCCCTCCTGGCCGGGGGCGATGTTGTTCGTGAGGATGGTCACATACGAGTTGCGGTCGGAGCGCTGATGCTCGTGCACCAGGCCCAAGGTGTGCCCGATTTCGTGGCAGATAGTCGGCCGATTCCACGAGGTGCTCCCGATGTAGGTGAACTGTTGGCCGCCGACCATGCCCACAGTCGAATTGCCACCTTCCTGGAAAGTGCCGCCGTCGACGATGGTCACATAGTTGGACTGCGTGGTGCGCGGAATGAAATGCAGGTTGGCGAACATCGCCCATTCGTTCATCCCGTCGATAAAATAGGTTTGATGTACCGCGGACACGTTGTTGGAAAATGTGTAGTAGACGTTGCCGCCGGTCCACGTCGGGATTGTCGGTCCTTGGAACGCGAGGAGAGGCTGTGGTCCGCGGGCAAGCCTGTTACGCCACGCCTGCAGGTATGACACCGGCAGGAACATGTCGCCGACCGGCGCGACGGTCTGGCCCGGCGCAACGTTGGACAGGATGTGATCGAGAACCGCGATGTCCCAGGCATTCGATTGCGCGCGACACGTCAACGAAAGACAGCAGGCAAACAAAGTGACAACGACGAATCGTACCAGCCAGCCCATGGGCAGTTTCCGTCCCTTCTGCGACCCACTCGCGATTGCACAGTATACACGCTTTTGGGCCGTGGAGAAAGGCGAGACAGGTGACGTTTGCGTGACAGCTACGGGGAAGACGCGCTCTCCAGCTCGCGGAGCTTCGGCCCGTAGAGGTTACCGATGTAACCACCCGTCCAGAAGATGACATACACGAAGCCGACGAGCGCGACGAGCACGATGACAAACTCCCACACGTGCTGTGTTTCCAAACGTCTGAGCGACGGGGCGTACGCGATGAGGCCGATCACAGCGGCCACGATGATGACCGCATCGACGCTGGCCCGTTGCCAGTAGCTCCCGCCCAGATGCAGCCACATGCCGAATTCGTCGAACGTCAGCCCCATGGCCAGCCCGTACAAGAGCGCGACAATTTCAGCGGCCCGGCCGTCGGGACGCGCGAAGATGGAATAACCGCAGACCGCCGACAGCAGGAAGATGCCGTAGTTGAGATGATGGACGTGCGTGCCGTGGAGGAAGAAATACATGTTCGGAACGTGCCCCGACATGATCAGGAACACCATGATCCGCGAGATGACGAACGTCATGATGAATCCGAACAACGCCCGCCGCGCCAGCCGGTCGAAGGTTTCGGGAGGATGGGTCGACTTTGGAAGCATGGGCGGACTGTACTATCCGCCAGCGGCTTCGAGCAAAACCAAAATCGTTGCGTCCGTCGTGTAAGCGGGATTGACTGGGGCGGGGGATTCATGTTAACCGCATGGCGAGGCTATGCTACTCAAGAATGCTACCCTGCTGTCGCTTGCTGGTTCGACTGTCGAACGGGCCGATCTGCGGATTGAACGGGACGTCATCACGGCGAAAGCGAAGACGCTCAAAGCCGTTGCGGGAGAGAAGACGCTCGATCTCTCGGGCAAATTCGTGATGCCGGGGATGGTGTGCGGGCACACGCACCTGTATTCGGCGCTGGCGCGCGGAATGCCCGCGCCAAAGAAGACCCCGAGCAACTTCTACGAAATCCTCAAGTATGTGTGGTGGACGCTCGACCGGGCGCTCGACGACGAGGCGGTGTATTACAGCACGCTCGTTGGAGTGCTCGACGCGGTGCGTTGCGGGACGACGACGCTGATCGATCATCACGCTTCGCCGAACTTCATTCGCGGCTCGCTCGGCGTGATGGGGGAAGCGTTCTCGCAGGTCGGGTTGCGCGGCGTGTTGTGTTACGAAGTGACCGACCGCAACGGCAAGCGCGGCGCGACGCTCGGCTTGGAAGAAAACGAGGCGTGGGTCGCCAAACACCGCGGGCCGATGTTCGGGGGATTGGTCGGCGCGCACGCGTCGTTCACGCTTTCGGACGAATCGCTCTCGGCCTGCGCGGATTTGGCGGAGGGCTTGCAGTCGGGCGTTCACATTCATGTGGCCGAAGACCCGTGCGATCAGGCGGATTGCTCAAGGAAATATGGCGGGCGGCTGATTGACCGGCTGGCGGATATCGGCGTGCTCGGGCCGAAGACAGTGCTTGGCCATTGCACGCACCTGGACAAGCCGTCGCTCGACGTCGCGCGGGAGGCAGGCTGCTGGTTTGCCCACAACACGCGCTCAAACATGAACAATGCGGTCGGCTACGCCCCCGTGCGGTGGATGGGCAAACAGGTCGCGCTCGGCACGGACGGCATCGGCGCGGACATGTTTGAAGAGGTCAAATTTGCGTGGTTCAAGGCGCGGGATGCGCGCAACGGGCTGGGCATCGGCGACGTTGTGGGATTTTTGACTGGGGCGCAGAGCCTCGCTTCAGTGTTACTCGATGTCCGGGTCGGAGTTCTGGAACCGGGCGGCGCGGCGGATCTGGTCGTGCTCGATTATCCGACGCCCACGCCGGTCACGCCACAGAATTTGTACGGTCATCTGATCTTCGGCATGTCATCCCAATTCGTAACGGACGTGATGGTGAACGGGCGTTGGGTGCTGAAGAATCGGCGGGTCGTTGGCATGGATGAAGAGAGGATCCGGGCCGAGGCGCAACGCGTGGCTGAGAAGGTGTGGCGCCGGTTCGAGAAGCTGCCGGCGAAAGGCTGATCAGCTTTTTGCGGCGATCTTGGCGTCGATCTCGCGGATCATCGCGGTGTTCTCGGCGATGACTTTGTACTCCACCCAAAATGCGTAGAGGTTGTAGGCCACAGTGAACAACACAAATCCCACGTGCCAGCGGAGCGCCGTCGGGTTCAACTTGTGTGTATCCGTCCAACCGCCGAGCCAGGCCGTCACGATGATGAGGATGCAGCACAATGTGGCGTGGCCGGAGGTCTGGCCCTTGAAGCGGCGCGTGCGGCGGACGTAGCCGGTTTTCGGATCGTCGGGGAGATGATGCGCTTCGACGGCTTCCTTGATGCCCTTGCCGGATCCCATGAAATGCATCAACACGACGCAATGGGTCAGACACGTGTAGATCGCCGTGAGCACGCCCATTGCCTGGTGTTGCCAGTGAGTCGATTGATGCGTCAGCCCCAGCCAAATCGTGACGGCAAACAGCACGATGTTCCAAAACACCAAACCGATGAAGATGGTGCCCATCTGCAGCATGGATTCAGAATAGGTCGGAGCGGCCCATCTGTGAAGCGCCGAATTGATCGGGGGAACTGCGAGAGATTGAGCCTGCAAATCGTTCTCTTATCGCCGATGCAGCCCCCTCACCTTAAATCCTCTCCCCCGGAGGGGAGAGGAAATCACCATTGACCGGACGCTCTCCTCTCCCCTTGGGGGAGAGGGCTGGGTGAGGGGTTTTCTCATCCATCGTGAAGGAATTGGTTACAACGTTATGCAGACGCCAGAGCTTTGTGGATCGCGGCGAGTTCGTCGCTGGTCAGCGGCGGCAGGATGCTGGCGGCGACGTTGTGTTCGAGCTGATGGCGGTTCTTGGTGCCCGGGATGGCCGCGGACACCGCAGGGTGCGTCAGCACGAATTTCACCGCCAGCTCAGCCATGATAAATCCGTATTTCTTGGCGACCGGCTTCAGGCGTTCGACCGTGTCAATGTCGCGTTCGAAATTCGCGCGGTTATCGGGATCGAGCCATTTGCTGCGAATCTCGTTGGCGTCGAACTTGTGGTTTTTGGTGAGCTTGCCGGACAACTTGCCCATCGCCAGCGGTCCGCGGGCGATGAAGGCGATCCCGTGTGCCTGGCAATACGGCAGGACCTCCTTTTCGACGTGGCGATCGAGCAGGTTGTAGTTGGCCTGGACTGACCCGAGGTGATGCCGTTCGTCAAAGTGCTGGATCAAGGCGAAGTCGTGCGTCGAGACACCGTAGAAGCGGATCTTGCCCTGTTTCTGCAAGGTCTCGAACGCATCGAGGAATTCCGCCCAACGCTCCGTGCGCCAGAGATGGCACTGATAGAGGTCGATGTGATCGATTTGCAGCCGGCGCAGGCTCGCATCGCACGCGCGCAGGATGTAGTCCTTGGATTCGTTGTACGTGCGCCGGTACTGATCGTCGTGCCAGAACCCGACCTTCGACGCGATGTAATAGGTGTCGCGCTTGCCAACCTCTTTGAGGGCGCGACCCAGCAATTCTTCGCTGTGGCCCCAGCCGTACATATCCGACGTATCGAAGAAATTGATGCCGAGTTCGACGGCGCGTTTGATCGTGGCGGCAGACTCGTGATCGTCGATGCCCGACCAGCCATCGGGCCGGCCATCAAGCACGATCGCGCCGCCAAACTGCCAGCAGCCCAGCCCGACCGGACTGACCTGCCAACCCGTTTTGCCGAATGCACGGTAAACCATTTGCGTTGTGGATTACCGCATTTGAGCACGCTTGGCAAGGAGGTTGACGAGCACCGGTTGTATTGACTTGCTGGGGGGCTTGTGGAACGTTGCGCGACGGTGGTATGATGCAATCCGGGTTGTGATGCAAAATCGTTTTCTCAAGTTTTTCGGGTCACTCAAGCTGGCGGTCGTGGTCTTGTTGCTGTTGGCGATGGCCATGGCGACCGGCACGTTTCTCGAATCCCGCGACAACGCGCGCGTGGCAGCCCGCATCGTGTACCGAAGCTGGTGGTTCAACGGATTGTTGGCATTGCTGGCCGTGAACGTGGCGGCAGCGGCGCTGACGCGCTGGCCGTGGAAACGCAAGCACGTTGGCTTCGTCATCACGCACGCGGGGATCATCATCCTGTTGGGCGGTTGCAGCGCGGCATTTCACTATGGCACGGAAGGCATGATGGAGCTGCGCGTCGGTGAGACGCCGGCGAATGTGGTGCGCGTCGAGGACGAAGCGCTGACGGTGGTGGTGCCCGAAACGGGCCAACGGGCGAAGGCATTGGTGCAGATCAAACAGGATGGCAGCGTCAGGCCATCAGCCATCCAGGCGGGGAACGATCTGCGGCTGACACTCGATGCATTCCTACCTAACAGTCATGTGATGCAGCTCGTCCAGGACGGCGGGATCGAGCCAAACCCGGCGCTGCAGTTTGAATTGAAGAGCGAAATGGCCGGGCAGGACGTGACGGATTGGCTGTTGGCGGCGTCGCCCGAGCGGAATCACGCGAGCATCGGTCCAGCCCAGTTCGAATTTGTCGCGGCACATGACGCAAGCGAGGTGAAACGGCTGACGGCGGCGCCGGCAGAAGCCGGAGCGGGACCGGAATTGCAAATTGAGATCGATGGGAAATCGTATCCTGTCGCGCTCGCCGGAAACGTGGACAAGGATGTGCCGCTGGGAGAATCCGGGGTGCAGGCGCACATTGCCGGCTACTGGCCTGATTTCAAATTGGATGAGAACCACAAGCCGTCGACGGCCTCGAACGATCCGAACAATCCGGCAGCGGTCGTGGTCCTGAGCCGGGGCGGAGACGAGGAACGACAGTTCGTGTTCGCGTCGGGACAGACGGAACCGATCGTGCGGACGATACAAGGACGGGCGATCGGCGCCCGGGTGACATTGACGGGAAGCGCGGCACCGAAGCGACGGAGCGGCGTGATGACTGTTGTGCTGGCGCCTGACGGCACGCTGCATTACGCAGTTTCGGCGAAAGAGGGATTCAAGTCCGGCGAGATGAAGGTGGGAGAGCCGGTGGCGACGGGCTGGATGGATTTCCAGTTTACCCCGGTGAAATACGTGGCGCGGGCGCAGGTCGCGGAGCGAGTGGAGCCGTCGGCGACGGAGACGGAGGACAGCGCGCCGGCGCTGAAAGTGACGGCGCACGTCAACGGCCAGGAGCGGGCCGAGTGGATGCGGTTCGGGCAGCCGATCGTGCTCGAGGCCGGTGGCAGGACGATCCACGTGATGTACGGCTGGGACTTCATGCAACTGCCGTTTCGGGTTGAGTTGGAAGACTTCATTGTGGAACGGGACGAGGGGAGCATGAACGTGGCGGGCTGGACCAGCAAGGTCATATTTCACGACGACGTGCGCGGGCTGACGCAGCGGGCGTCGATCTGGATGAACCACCCGGCGTGGTTCAATGGCTATAAGTTCTCCCAGGCGTCGTGGAATCCGAACGACCTGAAGTACACGGCGCTGCAAGTGAAGAAAGACCCGCTGATCGTGACGTACGTGACGTGGGCGGGCGCGGTGCTGATTGTGGGCGGGATCGCGCTGATGTTTTGGGGGCGCGGTTGGTTGCAGAACAAGACGGCGGCAGGAGGTGGCAAGATGAAGGATGAACGACGCAAGAAGCAGGAAATGGTGACGGCGTGAAAAGATGGATGGCAGTTTTGTTGATGGTCGCGTTGGGGACAGCGGCATTTGCGGATGATCTGGACTTCACGGCGCTACGGTACTTGGCCGTGCAAAAGGACGGACGGAAAAAACCGTTGGATACCGTGGCGGTGGAGACGGTGGAGAAGCTGACGGGCAAAACGACATTCCCCAATCCCGATAGCGGACGACCGATGGAACCGATGGACATGTTGATGTCGATGTGGCTGGGGACGCGCGACTGGAGCAAGGTGCCGGTGATCCTGGTGAATTACAGGCCGTTGCGGGAGCAACTCGGGTTGCCGCTCGACCAGAAGTACTTTACGTACGACCAACTGGCGACGGAGCGGCTGAAGGGGATATTGAGCCGCATCGATCAGAAGGAAAGCGGGAAGCAAAAGGTTGATCTCACCCACGAAGAGCGCGAGGCGCAGGTTTTGGGTGAACGGCTGCGATTGCTGGATGAGGCAGTCGGCCCGCAATCGTTGGCGGTGGTGCCGCATCCGAGCAGCGCGAAGGGCGCGTGGGTGCCCGTGACGGAGGTTGCCAAGTATTACGGCGCGGACAAGGAGGCCCAACTCCAAGACATTTTCAAGACATTGGATGGCGCGTACATGTCGCGCGATCCAGGCGCTTTTGCCGCGGCATCGGGCCAGCTTCGATCGTTTCTGGTGGCCCTGAGCCCTTCCGTGTACCCGAGTTTTACGAGCCTCCAGCGCGAGGTGCATTACAACTCGTTCCGTCCATTCCGCAAAGCGTGGATGTTCTACTTGATCGCGTTTGTCTGGATGCTGGCCACGTGGCGCTCGCAGAACAGGGCTATCTACTGGGTCGGCGTGGCGGCATTTCTCACGGGCGTGGCCATCCACGCGTGGGGGTTTTATCTGCGCATCATGATTTCCGGGCGTCCACCGATCACGAACATGTATGAGTCCGTGGTCTGGGTCAGCTTCGGGGCGGCGCTGTTCGCGCTGATACTGGAGTTGGTCTACCGGCCGCGGTACTACGTCGTGGCGGTCGCGCCGCTGTCGATCGTGATGCTGCTGCTGGCCGACCAATTCCCCGCCGTGCTCGATCCGAGCATCGGACCGCTGGTGCCGGTGTTGCGCGACAATTTCTGGCTGAGCATCCACGTGCCGACGATCACGCTCGGGTACGCGGCGTTTGCGGTGGCGATGGGGGTCGGCCACATCGCGTTGGGATATTACCTGCTGGCGCCGACGAACCGGCAGGCGATTACGCGGGTGGAGAATTTCGTCTATCGGGCGATGCAAATCGGGGTGCTGCTGCTGGCAGCGGGAACGATCCTGGGCGGGATCTGGGCGCACTACGCGTGGGGCCGGTTCTGGGGCTGGGACCCGAAGGAGACGTGGGCGTTGATCGCGCTGGTGAGCTACCTGATTCCGTTGCACGGGCGGCTGGCGGGCTGGATGAGCAACTTTGCGCTGACGGTGTCGAGCGTGGTGTGTTTCATGGCCGTGTTGATGGCGTGGTACGGGGTGAATTTCGTGCTGGGCAAGGGCCTGCACAGTTACGGGTTTGGCGTCGGCGGGTTTTCGTATGTGATCGGCTACGTCGCGGTGGAACTGGCGCTGGTCGGTTTCGCCACGTGGCGGCGGAGTGCCGCGAGCGACGTGAGGGCGGCGAGCGCGGTCGGGGCGGGCGAACTGATGGCGAAATGAATTCGTTGTGGCTGATCATCGGGTCGCTGGCGGCGTTTGCCGTGGCCTACCGCATCTACGCCACCTTTTTGGCGACCAAGGTGGCGATGCTCGATGACAAACGCACCACCGCGGCCCATCGGCTGAACGATGGGGTGGATTATCATCCGACGAACCGCCTCGTGCTGTTTGGGGTACACTTCGCGGCGATTGCCGGGGCCGGGCCGTTGGTTGGACCCGTCCTCGCGGCGCAATGGGGATACGCGCCCGGGTTCATCTGGATTGTCATCGGCGCGTGCCTCGCGGGCGCGGTGCATGATTTCGTCATCCTGCTGGCATCGGTGCGAGAAGACGGGCTGTCGCTATCCAAGATTGCGCGGCACAATATCGGACCATTTGCGGGAGTGGCCACGTCGATCGCCACGTTGTTCATCCTCATCACCATCCTCGCGAGCACGGGGATGGTCGTGGTCAATGCTCTCAGCGAGAGCGCGTGGGGTGTGTTTACGATCGTGGTGACAATCCCGGCGGCGCTGGCGACGGGGTTCTGGATGTACAAGGTGCGCCCGGGCAAGGTCGCGGAAGCCTCGCTGATCGGCGTGACCATCGTAATGCTTGGCGTGTTCCTCGGAAAACCGTTTGCCGACTCCGGGCAGTCGCACTGGCTGCTGTTCGACAAACCAACCTTGTCGCTGATCCTCCCGATCTACGCGTGTGTTGCGTCGTGCCTGCCGGTGTGGGTGCTGATGTGCCCGCGGGACTATTTGAGTTCGTACATGAAGATCGGGGTGATGGTAATCCTGGCGGTGGGGATCTTCCTCGCGCATCCGACGCTGAAGATGCCGGCGACGACGCCGTTTCTCGGCGGCGGGCCGGTGGTGTCCGGTCCGGTCTGGCCGTTCGTGTGCATCGTCATCATGTGCGGGGCGTTGTCAGGATTCCATTCGTTGATCGCGTCGGGTACGACGCCCAAAATGCTCAATCGCGAATCCGACATCAAACCGATCGGGTACGGCGCGATGGTGGTGGAAGGTTTTGTGGCGGTGACGGCGCTGGTGGCGGCCTGCACGCTGCCGCCCGGCGATTATTTTGCGATCAACGTGAGCCAGGACAAGCCCGCGCAACGGGCCGCGTATGTCCAGATGGTGCAATCGGCGCAGACCGACCACGGCTGGGACCTGACGACGAATGAGTTGCCGGAGCTGGAGCGGGAGACGGGAGAGAAACTGGTGGGACGAGTGGGCGGAGCGGTGACGCTGGCCGTGG
Organism: Verrucomicrobiia bacterium; assembly: GCA_035541135.1. Taxonomy (GTDB): domain Bacteria; phylum Verrucomicrobiota; class Verrucomicrobiia; order Palsa-1439; family Palsa-1439; genus Palsa-1439. Next base: position 24,635 of record DATKNW010000010.1, on the reverse strand, counting down.
GCATGGCGTCGATTTTCTCGCGCTTCGTCAGGGGGCTGATTGCATACTGGTACCATTTCGTCATCATGTTCGAGGCGTTGTTCATTCTGACGTTGCTGGAGACCGGGACCCGGGTGGCGCGATTCGTGTTCCAAGAGAACCTGGCAGGAATTGCGGGGCGGGCGAAGATCACGGGCAAACCCAACTGGGCGGCGAACATTGGTTTGAGTTTCGTGACGTGCGGGGCGTGGGGCTATCTCCTGTACACGGGCAACATCAACACGCTGTGGCGGATGATGGGGATCTCGAATCAGTTGCTGGCGCTCATTGCGCTGGCGGTGGGCACGACCTATCTGCTCCGTTGCGCCCCGAAGCGGAGTTACGCGTTGTGCACGGGGCTTCCGTTCGCGTTCACGACCGTCACCGTGTTGACGGCCGGCGCGGAAAGCGTCTGGGGCTGGTGGCAAAAGATCCCGTCGGCGGAACCGGCGGAGCGATTCTCGCTGGCGCTGATGTGCTGGCTGGCGTCGGCGATGGTGGCGTTGAGCTGTGTGATCGTGCTCGATGCGATGCGGAAATGGAAGAGCATTCTCTCGACGCCGGCAGTGACAGCCGCGCCATCCGTGGCTACTGAAACAGCCTGACGCCGCGTTTCTTGAAGACGGGGATCAGGAACATTCCCGCAACAAATCCGCCGACGTGCGCCCAGAAGGCGACACCGCCGCTGACATCCATGTTGTTGACCACCGCGAGCCCGCTGAGCAATTGGATTCCGAACCAGAAAACCAGGAACAGGATCGCCGACACGTAAAAGACGCGCCAGAAAAACCAGATCGGGAACAGCACCAGCACACGGGCGCGGGGAAACAGCAGCAGGTACGCGCCGAGCACGCCCGAGATTGCGCCGCTGGCGCCGAGCATGGGGACGGTGGAATCGGGCGAGAGCGCGACCTGGGCGGCGGCGGCCGCGATGCCGCACAGCAGATAGAAAATGACGAATCTGAAGTGGCCGATGGAATCCTCGACGTTCCGGCCGAACACCCACAGGAACAGCATATTGCCCAGGATATGCATCCATCCACCGTGCAGGAACATTGAGGTGAAGACCGTGCGGTAGGTGCCGGGCGATGGCCCATGGACGAGATCGGCCGGGGTCAGGGCGAACGCGGCAACGAACGTTTCGAGGCGCGGCGAGTTGCCCAGCGAGATTTCATGGAAGAAGACGGCGAAGTTGATGGCGATGATGGCGCTGGTGGCGAGGGCAAATGTCCGCGGCGGCCTGTCGTCGCGCAGGGGGATCATTTGGCCGGAACGGGCGAGCTGGCAGGCGGGACAGCGGGGGCGGCGGGCGGAGGGGCAGACGGCGGATGCGTCAGCGTGTCTTTCAGCCAGTTGACGATGAGCTGGGGAAGATTGCGGACGCCGAGCAGCATGTCGGAGCCATGCAGGTTGCCGGTGCAAAAAGTCAGCTCATTGGTCGCGGTGGCGAGGCCGGCTTCCTTCTGGATTTCCACGAGACGTTTGCACGACTCGAACGCGAACGGATCGTATTGCGAGACGTACAAACGCAGGGGCTTGTGCGAAATCTGGGCGATGATGTCATCGGTGCGGACGCCGCGATAGGTGATGCCGGGGCTGAGGACGACGATGGCGGCGAGGTCCTCGTTGATGGCGGCGTAGCGCAGGATGATGTTGGCGCCAAAACTTTCCCCGATCAGCGCGATACGTTTGCCGTTGATTTCCGGTTGGGCATGCAACCAGTCCACGGCAGTCTCCACATCGAGCATCATGTTCTGGAAGTCGCCGGCAGTGAACGTGCGGACATCGAGGGTGACGGGGCCGTCGGCGGTTTGCTTGCGGGTGCTCTCACCGTAGCCACGCAGATCGATGGCGAGGGTGGCCAGTCCGTTTCTCTGGAGCAGCGCCGGGAAGCTGCCCCAGACATTACGGTCGCGGTCGACGGAATGGACCAGCACGACGGCCGGCGCGGGTGTCTGGTGAACGGGGTAATACGTCCCGCCGATGAACACGTTATCGGTCGTGCGGAGATGGACGGCCCGAGGCAACTGGCCCGAGGCCGGCGCCTGGGCGGCAGCGACGATGAAGAACAATGCAAAGACGTTTCGGAGCACGGGCTGACTGTAGCAGAACATCAGTTCAGTTCAACGGTTTTCAGGAGCTGTTCGCGGACGAGGGATTCGGCGCGCTCGCGGCATTGGTCGGCGGGAAGATCGCGGGGATTCCACAGGCAGAAGGGCTGGCCGAAGGTGATGCCGACGGTTTCGCGGCGGAGCCGGCCCTCATGAAACGGGAGCCAGTTGCGCGGCGCGTACGGTTTGCGAGTGTCGCGGACGATGACCGGCAGGATCGGCGCGCGGCCGAGCAGGGCGATGGCGCCCGCGCCGGGCTTGATATCCGGGTCACCGCCGAGCACGGACTTTTGTGTGAGGCGAATTCCGCCTTCGGGGAAGATCACGACGCAACGCCCGTTGCGAAGGCGGCGAATGGCCTCGCGCACGGCGCGCTGATCGACGCGAGAGCGATCGACGGGGAAGCAGCCGACGGCGCGGAGCGATCGGCCCATCCACGGTTTGCGGAACATCTCGGCCATGGTCATGAATTCGACAGGGCGGGGCGTGGTGATGGCCAGCAGCGGGGGGTCGGCAAAGCTGATGTGATTGCAGACGATAAGCAGTCCATCATCGAGTGGGACGCGATGGCGGCCGGTGATTCGCGCGCGGAAAACGACGCGGAGAATGACCGTAAACAGCGACCAGCCGATACCGTAATAGAGAAGCCAGAAGCCGAGACGCATCAGAGGGTTGTACACGAAAAGGCCGGGCGGCGCAACCTTGGCAGGCGCAGCCTGACCGAAAACTGCCCACGAGGGGCAGGTGTTGCGGCTCGGAGGCCCAATAATTCCATTGACTGGGGGCGGGCTGAGCCTTACAACGCGGCCTGAGTCGGTGTCAGGGAACGGCGGTCCTCCAGGCGAATGGGCAGTCGAATGAACGAGACCCAGAGACGGTACACGATCAAAGACATTGCCGAGCAAAGCGGCGTGTCGCTGTCCACCGTGTCGCTGGTGCTCAATGACAATCCACGCATCAGCGAATCGACCCGGGCGCGGGTGCTGAAGACGATCCAGCGGCTGGGGTATCAGCCGAACCGGGCGGCGCGGGCGTTGGCGTGGCGGCACACGCGGACACTGGCGGTGCTGGTGCCGCAACTGCGGCATGCGTTTGCCGATGTCTATTTTGGCGAGATCGTCAGCGGCATCCACGATCGGGCGAGCCGCCTCGGATATAAGATCATGCTAGAGGTGGCGCGGACCGAATTCATCGAGAGCAAGGAGTATTACCAGCTCTATGACCAGAAGTTTGTGGACGGCATTCTGTTTATCGGGGCGAACTCACATCATCGGTTTGTGTCCGACTTGAGCGACGGTGCGCGGCCGTTTGTGATGGTGAATAATTATTCGCGAGAGCACGACCTGAATTACGTGGTGGCGAATCACCGTTACGGCGCGTGGCAGGCGGCGAAACACTTGGTGCGGTTGGGGCATAAACGGATCGGATTCATTGCGGGCGGGCTGGGGGACATCCAGACGAGCCGGGACATGCTCGAAGCGTTCCAGGACGTTCTGGAGGATCACGGCATCGAGGGCGATCCGAACCTGGTGGTGGACGGGTGGCTGACGGAAGAAGGCGGGATGAAGGCGACGGAGGATTTGTTGCGACGGAACCCGGACGTGACGGCAGTGTTCTCGTCGAATGACAAGATGGCGCTGGGCGCGATCAAGAAACTGAACGAGCTGGGAATGCGGGTGCCGCAGGACGTGGCGGTCGTCGGGTTTGACGATATTCCGCAGGCGAGCTTCTCGATACCGGGGCTGACAACGGTTCGCCAGCCGCTGTACGAGATTGGCCGGATGGCATGCGAACGAATGGTGGATTTGATCCATGGCAAGATCAATCGGGTTCGGGAGGTCCTGCCCGTCCATCTGACGGTGCGTGAATCGTGCGGAGCGCGGCGTAAGGGGATTGTGTCAATTCCGAATCGCTGAGCCGGCGGGACGCGCGGCGGCTCAGCCCGTGCCGGCGAATTCTTCGTCGGTGATAATGTGGCGGCCCATCAACACGTAATCGTGGGAGTTGGCCTGCATGTCTTTGACGTAATCCGGGATCACGAGCAGATCGCTGAACCCGGCCTCGGCGAACACGCGGCGGGCGGCCAGTTGTTCCCCCATGAATTCCGCTTCCAATTTTTCCAGGCCGGCGTCACGGGCGATGTCCATCAACTCGTGAACCAGAACGCGGGCCAGCCCGTGGCCACGGTACTTGGGATGGACGACGACGCTGATGCGGCCGATATGGCGCTTCCAGCCGGCCAATTGTTGATGGAGCGATGCGTCGGCGACAATGCGGTCATCGGCGATCGCGACGAGCGGCAGTATTTTTCCGTAGTCGATGTGCTGGCACCAGTCGCGGATGACCTCGATATCAGTGACGCGGTGCTTGAAGAGCAAGCGCTCGGTTTCGGGAACCGCGACGAAAAATTCGTGGAACGCTTTTTCGTCGGTGGCTTCGAGGGGACGCAACGTGGCCTCGAGGTTGCCCTTGAGGGTCACGCTCTTCGGATATCGCTCAAGAAGATCGTCCACCGAGACGGGAACATAGCAGAACTTGCGGAAACATCAAGAACACAAAATTTTCGCCAGCTCTTCGGCGGCGCGGGATGGCTCGGGCCTGGGCGATGCGGGTTTCTGGGTGCGGCCATGGGTGACCATGGCGCTTAGGGCGGCGGCCAGGGCTCTTGGGTCGGCGCAATCAACAACCTCGCCCTGTGCGCCGTAATGATTGTGCGAGATTACCCGGCAACCCGCGGCCAGCGCCTCGGCGATGGTCAGGCCGTAGCTTTCATGGCGCGACGGGGAAACAAAGATGTCGGCCCGATCGAGCAGGGCCGCCTTTTCGGCCCCGACGACGTGGCCGGTGAATTCCACGCGGATGGTGGTAATGCTCTCGGTTAGGCGACGCAGCTTGCGTTCGTAGGCGCGGCCTTGCATGTAGGCTGCGCCACCGCAGATGAACACACGCACCTTTTTGCCATACGAATTGAGATGGGGCAGGGCGGCGAGCAGTCGTTCGATGCCCTTTTCGGGCGATAAACGACTGAGTGTGATGATGACGATTTCATTATCATCGATATCCGACCCCTCACCCTGACCCTCTCCCCTCGACGAGGGGAGAGGAGAAGCGATCCGCGCCCCCTCGCCCCGTGAAATGGGGAGAGGGTTGGGGTGAGGGGATTGATCGACGGCGACGTTTCCCCACGGCAGGACGACGATCTTGTCCGCTACGCACCGTGGATAGCAGCGGAGGATTGTTTTCTTCATGGGGGCGGACGGCACAAGGATCCGCTGGCTGTGCTGGACGCATTGGGATTGTTTCTCGAACACGAGCCGCAGGACATCCGGCATCACGCCAAACCAACGGAATCGGGCCGCCGTTTCCGGGCGTATCAGGCCATGCAGGTAGAACCGGGTGAAATACTCGACCACATCGACATGAAAGATCGTGACGATTCGATAGCCGCGTTCGCCGAGTGCGCGAAAGTCCGGCCCTTCGCTGATGTCGTTGCTCAGGACGACGCACTGCTGCGGGTCGTGTTTCAGGATTTCCGCCGTCGCGGCGCGCTCGAATTTGCGGCAGAACCGCGCGTATTGGAGTTCGCTGAGTTGCGCCAGCGGCTTTGGAAGTTGCGATCCCAGCGACTTTGGGCTGAGCACGGTGAGGGGAAACGGTTTGCTCTCCTGCCATTCGCGGATCAGGTAATCCGCGACGGCTTTCCCGCCGCCGAGCGGCTCGGTGTCGGGAAATTCCGCATGCGCGGCGGAGTAGAGGACTTCGAGGTTCACACGGAATGTTTTGGCCTGTCATTCCGAGCTTGTCGAGAAAATCTCTGTTGTCAAAAGACTGCAACGCTGTTATGAGCGAAATAGGGAGGAGATCACATGTCCATTCCTATGGCGCTTCTAATGCTTGCGTTTCCAGTGGTCTGGCTATACGCCGAGTTTAGGCTGGGGCGTGCCGCACGAATATGTTTGGGCATTGCTTCTATCATCAGCATTGCTTTCGTGATTTCTGAGATCGCTCGCATCCCGGCGGCTTACGAAAGTGCGATGCACCGAAGCTCACTTGAGCTCGCCGGGCAATTGATGGCCAGCGGGGAGACGGTACGAGTCCAGCAGGCCATCGCCGCCTACAATGGTGAGGCAACCACAGGATCTACATTTAGCGCCGCTTCAGATATGTGGCGCGTTCTCACCGACGGCCCATCGCATTAGGATGCGCCTAACAAAACTCTGTTGTGCGAGGGTTTCCCGGCCTGCCCGGCTGAGGCAGACCGTGCGGTCAAGCCAAGCGGCGCGGTCGGTAGACCTGCACCGAACACCGAACATCCACGACCGCCGCGTGAAGGCACGCGGCCTACAACAATTTCTCGAAAACCAGCAGGTGGTGTAGGCCCACTGCCCCCAGTGGGCGACCTTTTCAACGGGCTAGTACGGCTGCGGAAACTTCTTGTTGAGGAAGCGGCCGTTTTTCTGGATGAGTTCGCCGTCTACGTAGAGCTCGCCGCCGTTGCGCAGGTCGCAGACCATGTCCCAGTGCAGGCCGCTACGGTTTTTGTTGCCGGTTTCGCTGTAGCCGGCGCCGAGCGCGAGATGGATGGTCCCGCCGATTTTTTCGTCGAATAACGTGTTTTTCGTGTAGCGCTTCACACTGTAATTGGTGCCGATCGCGCCCTCGCCGAGGTAGCACGAGCCGCTATCCATCGCGATCATCGCGTGGAGGAAATCCTGGCCCTTCTCGGCCTCAGCTTTCGTGACCTTCCCGCGCTCGAAGGTCAGGCGCACGCCGTGGACTTCGCGTCCGCCGTGCACCGCCGGGAAACTGAATTTCACGTGGCCCTCGACGCTGTGCTCGACCGGCCCCGTGAAGACTTCGCCGTCGGGGAAATTGTAATGGCCGTCGCAATTGATCCACTTGCGGCCTTTACAGGAGTAACGGATGTCCGTGTCCTCGGCGACGATGCGGACTTCGCGGGACCTGTTGAGGAAATCGGTGAGGGCCTGCTGCTCCTTCGAGATGCGTTTCCACGCGGCGATCGGGTCACGCGCGTCGAGATGGCCCGCGCCGAACACGAAGTCCTCGTACTCGGCCAGCGACATCTCGGCGTCCTGGGCGCTGGCGTTGCACGGCCATTGGGTGCCAACCCATTTCAAATCGCCGCTGGCGCTGCGGTCCATGAAAATCTTGTTGAGCGGTTTGCGGGCGGAGGAGGCGGCGGCCATGCGCTTCGGGTCGACGTTGCTCAACGCCTTGGTGTTTTCCTCGCCCCAGAAACTGATCAGCGCATCCACGTTGCGGAATTTGTACCTCGCGAATGGCGAGACCCATTTGAGCTGGTCGTTGTTGGCTTCGGCCATAAAGATCTCCGCCAGGCCATCGACACGGAGGTCGGTGATGACGTACGCGCCGCGACGTACGGCGGCGCGGTAGCACTCGCGGATGAGCGGCGCGGCGCAGGCGTCGCCCTGGATGGAGACGACCTCGCGTGGCTTGAGCGCGACGGAGTATTCGGTGAGGAGCCGGGCCAGCTTTTCGAGACGGGGATCTTTCATAGTCTTTCGCCCGTACTCTACGCGGATGAAGCCGTCTCGCAAACAAAAATGGCAAGCGGCTAGATACTGCCGCTGACTTGCATGGCAACGGGTTGCGCGGCCTTCCGGGGCACGCGATGTGCTTGATTTTGGTGAGGATGGCAGTGAATTGGGGGATTACATAATTGTACCTGCAGCATTACAATTTGCGGGAGGCACCATTTAACATCACGCCCGATCCGCGCTTTTTGTTCTTCAGCGCGAAGCATCAGGAGGCGTTCAACCATTTGCTGTTCGGCATCCGCGAGCGCAAAGGCTTCATCGAGCTCACGGGCGAGGTCGGCGCCGGCAAGACGACAATCTGCCGCAAGCTGCTGGAGCAACTCGGCCCGAAGTACAAGACGGCGCTGATCCTCAATCCGTGTCTGACGGGGCATCAGCTCATCAAGACGATCTGCCAGGAATTTGGATTGAAGGTACGCGGGATCGATCGCGTGGCGTATTTGCACGGGCTGAACGAGTTCGTGCTGGCGGAGGTCAATCAGGGCAACGACGTGGTGTTGGTCATCGACGAAGCGCAGGACCTGAGCGACGAACTGCTCGAGCAGGTGCGGTTGCTGTCGAATCTGGAAACCGACCGGCAAAAGCTGATGCAGATTGTGTTGATGGGGCAGCCCGAGCTGCGCGACAAACTTCTTCAACCGGCATTGCGGCAGTTGCGCCAGCGGATCACGGTTCGCTACCATCTCAAGCCGCTCGATCTCGACGAGACGGCGGGGTACGTAAATCACCGGTTGAAACTGGCGGGCGCCAACGGCCGGCCGCAGTTCGACGAGGGCGCGATTCGGCTCGTCTACAAATACTCGCAGGGGATTCCGCGGCTGATCAATACCGTGTGCGACAAGACGCTCCTGGCGGGATTCGTCGGCCAGATCGACGTGCTGACGAGGCGCGAGGTTGACCTGGCGATTGAAGAGTTGGAGGGCGTGGCCGTATGAGTTTGATCAACGACGCGCTGAAGCGGACACAGGACGCGGCGTATCAGGCAGCACAAACGCCGCCTCCCTTGCCGACGCGGTGCCAACCGAGCGATGCGGCGAACACTCAGGGAGTGAAACGGATCCTTCTGGTGATGGGAGGGAGCGCGGCGGTCATTCTCGTGGGCTTTATCGTTCTCATTCTGTGGCTTGTCCCGCGCATCCGGAGTGTCGGAAACAGTCTGACGCCGGCGACCGAGGTGTCCGTTACCGAACCAAAGCCGGCGAAGACGGTCACGCCTCCCGCGCCCAAGGTGGAAGCTCCGGCCAAACCAGCCGTCGCCCTGCCCGCAGCACCGGCACCGTCGACACCGGCTCCGGCGCAGACCGATTCGAAGGCGTCCGAGGAGCAAATCGTGGCCAAGGTCATGGAACGCATCAAGACCGAGCAGCCAGCCGTGCCTCCGCCCCCCAAGCTCGCGCTGCAAGGAATCACTTATGCGCCGAACAGCCGCGACGCGATGATCAACGGCGTCACGGTCCAGGAAGGTGACGTGATCGAGGGCGCGCGCGTGGTGACGATCGAGAACCGGCGCGTGGCGCTCGATTTTCACGGGCAGGAAATCGTCCTGCGCCTGCCGTAATGACAGTCTTGGGATTGGTGTAGCGGCGCTTCTATGAAGCGCCGGTTTCTTCCCGGAACAATTCGGCGGCTCGCAGAGCCGCCGCTACAACCGGATCCTGATTTCGCACTCATTTGTCGTGCAACGCTGGCGTGACGACCGTATGATTTATCGCCGATGAAACTGTTTCATTGGGGGTTGATGCTGCGCTATATGGTGTATGGTGTGTTGCCGCTCGTGGTCGGTTTCATCGTGCTGGAGCGGTACGTGGGCGAAGGCGCGGCCGGGGTGTTGTTCGTGGTGCTGGCGCTGGTGTTGCCGTTCGTGGCCATCGGCTGGCTGGGCTGGCAGCATTTGCGTCATCGGAAACAGAAATAGATTCGAGGAGGAGTGTGGCACATGGGTCAGGTGGCAACGAGCGTCAGTTACAGTTTCACAGTGCGGTTGCGGCTGATGAACATCACGGGGATGTTCGCGAAGATTCTGCAGGTCATCGCGAAACACGAGGGCGACCCCGGCGCGGTGGACGTGGTGCGCGCGGAGCGGCAGTACAAGGTGCGCGACCTGACGGTGAGCGCCCGCGACGACGAGCACGCGCGGGAGATCATCGAGGCGATCAAATGCATCAAGGGCGTCGACGTAATCAATGTCTCCGACCGCGTGTTCTTGATGCATCTCGGCGGCAAGATTCGCATCCAGAACAAAATCCCGCTGACGACGCGCGATGCGTTGTCGATGGCGTACACGCCGGGCGTGGCGCGGGTGTGCCTGGCCATTGCCGAGGACAGGCGGAAGGCGAGCACGCTGACGATCAAGCACAACTCGGTGGCGGTGGTCAGCGACGGTTCGGCGGTGCTGGGCTTGGGCAACATCGGGCCCGAGGCGGCGATGCCCGTGATGGAAGGCAAGGCGATGTTGTTCAAGGAATTTGGCGACATCGATGCCTACCCGATCTGCCTGCAGACGCAGGACACGGAGGAAATCATCCAGGCGGTGAAATGGATTGCCACCGGGTTCGGCGGCATCAATCTCGAAGACATCAGCGCGCCGCGGTGTTTCGAAATCGAGGAACGCCTCAAGGCGGAGCTGGACATTCCCGTGTTCCACGACGACCAGCACGGCACGGCGGTCGTGGTGCTGGCCGCGGCGCTGAACGCGCTGAAGCTTCTCAAGAAGAAGATCAGCGAGATCAAGATCCTCATCGTGGGCGCGGGCGCGGCGGGTGTGGCGGTCACGAAGATGCTGCAGGCGGCCGGTGCGCGGCAGATCATCTGCTGCGACCGCAAGGGGATTATCTGCCGGAAGCGGCTTCCCGACCTGGATTTCAGCAAGACGTGGCTGGCGGAGCACACCAACGCGCGCAATGTGAGCGGGTCGATCGAGGACGCGGCGCGGGGCGCGCACATGTTCATCGGCGTCAGTGGTCCCGGCGTGTTCACGGTCCGAGCGCTGAAGAAGATGGCGAAGGATGCGATCGTGTTTGCGCTGGCGAATCCCACGCCCGAGATCATGCCGGAGGAGGCGGAGCGTTACGCGCGGATCATCGCCACGGGCCGAAGCGATTACCCGAACCAGATCAACAACGTGCTGGCGTTTCCCGGAATCTTCCGTGGCGCGCTCGACGCCCGCGCGACGGCGATCACGGAGCCAATGAAACTGGCGGCGGCCAAAGCCATTGCCGGCTGCATCACGCCCGACGAACTCAGCGAGGAATACATCATCCCGAGCGTGTTCAACAAACAGATCGTCCGCCGCGTCGCCCGCGCCGTCGAAGCAGCCGCGTACGCCGGCAAAGTGGGCAAACGGGCGAGGGGATAGAAACCGTCGCCGGTGTTTGGAGGGGTGGGGCGAAAAGGTCGGTGAGTCGGACAGACTTTGTCACTGGTTTCGCACGTGATCGGACCCATTTGGCTTGCCTTGTAGCCTTTGAATAAGTATCATCCGTCTGAGCGCTAGGTTTTGTTTCTCCCCGCTGGCGGGTCGGGTCATCGACGACCGATAGGAAACGGTATGCACGGAATGCGACACGTTTATCTCTTCGTGGGACTGGTCCTATCCATCACGTTTATCTCTGACCGTTCGAACGCCCAGTACACGGTCAATTATCAGACCAACATCATCAGCGGGGTGGTCAGCAACTGGACGGGCGATTATCACGTCGGCGGCATTCGGGATGTGTTGCTGATTCGCGACAGGGGTGTGCTTGGCGATAACTGTGGCGATGTGGGGATAAACTACGGCACCAGCAACAACACGGTACTTGTTAGCGATCCGGGCGCCGTCTGGAGCAACTCGTGCCTGACCATCGGCGAGGAGGGGAGGGGCAACAGTCTGGTGGTCAGTAACGGGGGCCAAGTCATCAGCACCGGCTCCGGCATTGGCTCAGATTTTGGCAGCAACAACACCGTGCTGGTCACAGGGGCCGGGTCGGTTTGGAGCAATACGGCGTCTGTGTCGGTTGGTTACTACGGTCGGAACAATCGGTTGGTGATAAGCGATGGTGGGCAAGTGCTGGGTGGCTCCTGGGCAGTGAGCGCGATGGCGTCCGGCAACGCGGTTGTGGTCAGCGGGGCAGGCTCGGTGTTCAGCAACACCTTCATCTCGGGCAACTTGATCGTGAGTAACGGAAGTCAAGTTATCAGCGGAAGAGGAACGTTGTTTTGGGCGCAGGTGAGCGACCCCGGCTCGGTCTGGAGCGTCTCGGGCACGCTGGTTTTCCCCTACTATGGCGCCATGGTGATTAGCAACGGCGGATTGGTGGTCGATGGCAGCGCGTATCTGGGCCAATACATAACGGACAGCAATAATACGATTCGCGTGGTGAACGGGGGGACCTGGCAAAACGGGGATTTGTATGTGGGGCATGATGGTGTGAGCAATTCGGTGACGGTCTCCGGGGGCTCAGTTTCGGCGACGAATGTTATTCTCGGGGGCGCATCGACAATGTGTAACAACGTGCTGGAGTTGGACAGCGGGACCATTACCGTTACAAACAACAGCGGCACGGGAGTTTTGGATATTTCTCGCGGAACGTTGATCGTCAATAGTGGTGTGCTGCGGGCCGACACGTTGGTGATTACGAATCCGTGTGCGCAGTTCATTCACACGGGGGGTACACTGATCGTCAGCAACATGGTCGTCGACCCGAACCTGTTTCGCATCACTTCCATCACGCGGCAGAGCAACGATATGCTCGTCACATGGATGATGGGGCCGGGGGCGAGCAACACGCTGCAGGTCGCGACCGTCGGGGCTGACGGGAGCTACAATGCGAACGGGTTCAGTGACATTTTTGTCATCACGAACAATCCGAGTCTCGGCACGATTGCGAACTACCTGGATGTGGGCGCGGCGACGAATGGGGTGGCCAGATACTACCGCGCGCGGCTGATTCCGTAGAGGCAAACGTTTCTGTCAGCACTTCCGCTTCCGCGAAAGGGGGATTTGCTGCTGTCGTGACTTGGCCCGATTCTTGCAATGCGAAGGCCCGTATGAAACGCGTGCTGGCTGTGGACGACGACCCCGGGGTTCTCCAGACCTTCGTTGACGCACTGGGTGCGAAGGGCTACGAAGTCGTCACGACCAGCCAGGTGGATAACGTGATTCCGCTGCTTCGCAGTCAGCCGTTTGATCTGGTTCTGCTGGATCTCCAAATGCCCCGCAAAGACGGTTTCGACTTGTACGGCGAAATCGCGCCGTCGCACGAGTTGCCCGTGCTGTTCATCAGCGGGTTTGCGCGTCTGTTTTCGCCGGTGTCGCCGGCGTTTGCCGGGTTGTGGATTGAGCAATTCTCCCTCGGGCGCACGGACATTCTGTACAAGCCGTTTACGGTGCCGGCCCTGTTTGAAAAGGTCGAAGCGCTCATCGGCGGCAGTGAGGTGACAGCCAATGGAATTCGACAGGAAAATTGACCTGGACATCAACTGCCGCGTGCGGCGGGTATTGGTCCGCCACTGGATCGATCTGGGGAAGGTCTCCCTAAGCACCTCGGATTGCGTCGTGTCGCTCGGCGGCTCTCTGACGCGGCTTCCTCACATCGCCCCCGATATTGATGGCGCCACGCCGGCCAGCGTCCTGGAGGAAATCAAGAACATCCCCGATGTCCGGCGCCTCCAGCTAGCCCTCGACAACGGCGACGGGTTGGCTTTTGAAGACGCCTTGACTTCCGCAGCACCGGCGCCCTGAGGCTGACGCCGGGCACCGTTCACATCTCCGGCTTCCGGATCACCGTTGCAACCACCTTCGGCGGCGGCCCTGGCTGACGCAGCCCCGCCAGGTGCCGGGCCTGCCGGGGCGGAGCAACGTGTCTGGCGACGGCGCGCGCGCGCTGCGCATCGCGGTGCAGGACACTGTCAACTTTCCGCCGGGGCAACCCCGTTTCTTCAGCCAGGTACGCAGCAACGAGTTCCCGCAACCGCGATGAGGCGATGCCGTGCGTTTGACGCGTCTGCGCGTACAGCCAATCCGAGAACCCCAGAAAACCATGGAACGCTGAGCCATCGCGCCAGAGCAGGGGAGTCGTGTCGACGAAATTGCCGCTGTTGGCAATCAAGTCCCAGTATCGCGTGAACCGCCGGAGCGTTTGCATCGCGAAGAAGTCGATGAGTCTCGTCTGCAGGATTTCGTACGGGGGATGCGGGCTGTAGACCATCTCCCACTCGCGGTCGTGACGGACAATCGGGGTGCCCCGCAGCCGTTTGAGCAAGCCGACCTGTATCTCCTGGGGACCGAGCCCGACCAGCCGGTCGAATCCTGCCGCGAAGCTCGTGAGATCCTCGCCGGGCAGTCCCACAATCAAGTCCGCGTGCACATGGACGCCCGTTTCTTGGCGCAACCACCGCAGGTTTTCCTCGGCCTTGGCGTTGTCTTGCCGGCGGCTGATGCGTGTAGCGACTTCTTCATTGAACGTCTGGATGCCGACCTCGAACTGGAGCGCGCCGGGTGGAAACTCCCTGATCAGTTCCCGCAACGTCGGCGGCAGGCGGTCCGGGATCAGTTCAAAATGCACGAACAATCCGGGCCGGTAGCGCTCGAGAAAGAACCGCAGGATGGCAGAGCTGACGTTGAGATTCAGGTTGAACGTGCGGTCCACGAACTTGAACTGGCGCACGCCGCGGTCGAGCAGGCGTTGCATTGCGGCGAGAAAAGCGTCCAGCGGCGCGTTGCGCACGGGAACATCGAGCGACGACAGGCAGAACTCGCATTCGTACGGACACCCGCGTGAGGCCTCCACGTAGATCACGCGGTGAGCGATGTCCGCGTCCGTGTAGAGATCGTACGGCAGCACGAGCCGGTCGAAATCGGGCAGGGGAGCCGGGATGATTTTGAGTTTGGGAGGATCGCCATGGAGGATTTGTCCACAGATCTCGGCAAATGCCCGGTCCCCTTCACCGGTGATGACATAATCCGCCAGACGGACGATCTCCTGCTGGTCACACTCGTAGCTGACTTCCGGCCCGCCGAGGATGACGGTCAGATCAGGGCGCAACCGTTTCAGGTCCGCGACCAACTGCAGCGATTGCGTCGCGTTCCAGATATAGACGCCGATGCCGACAATGCGCGGTTGGTGGCGCAGGATGGTTTCGACGATATCGAGAGGCCGCTGGTTGATGTCGAACTCGAGGATTCGCGCGCGCGGCTGCAATTCACCCAGGTTGGCCATCAGGTATCGCAGCCCGAACGCGCAGTGCGCGTATCTCGCGTTCAGGCTGGTGAGGATGATGTCCGCCATTCCGAGGGCGCATTATTTCACAGCCCGCGCCCTTCGGAAAGAACGGATTCGACAACACTCTCGTCCGGTGAAGACGCGCTGTCACGTATCCCCCGGCACGCAACCGATGATCACGGCCCGGTGTATCGGCCCGTCAGTTATCGGGTGGCGAGAGGCGTGAAGCGGAATTTTTGACCGCCCACGCTGGCCTCGAACATCAGGCCGCTCTTGGCGATGGTGTACACCAGCACGCCGTTCTTGTACTTTGCATCGGCGGATGCGCTTTCGGCAGCCGCCACGGCATTCATTCCAGCGCTCATGGCCCATTCATTGGCCTTGAAGCCGTCCAGTGCGCCCTTGGTCTCGAAGAAGATCACCTCTGCGTAAGCCTGTCCGCCCAACTGCGCGCCAATCGTCACCTGGGTCATTCGGCACGTGCCGATCAACCGTCCCTGCTCGTAGACCTGGCCGTCGCCTGCCGCTGCGCCGATGCCCACCGCGCCTTTGCCGACGCTGGGAAGCACCGCGTAGCCGTATGCGGTATCGAAAAGCTTGGCGACATTCGTGCTGTCGCTCTTGAAAAGCAGAATGGCGTCCTTGGCCTGATCATCGAGCGTTTTTTCCCCACCGCTCAATGACGGACAAATCCCCACCGCCACCAAAGCGACAATAATACTGCAGAACTTCAATACTCTCATCGTTCCTCCTCCTTGTAGATTGCCGCCATCGACATGGCAATCTGTCGGGTAGTATACACACGCAGCCACAAAAAGCAAAGCTTTAGATGGAGCATCTCTGCGCTTGCACCGGGCACTGGTGGTGCGCCATACTGACGTCATCCATTTGGTGGCTTCGAACTGATCACCGACAGAGGAGAGACCGATGAAAGTCAAGAGATTGTCCCGCATCGTGGTTGCGTTTACCATGCTCATGGCCGCGACGCTTAGCGGCCGCGCTTGGGACGGCACCGGGCACATGCTGGTCGGCCAAATCGCCTACGACCGGCTCAACGACAAAGCCAAAGCGCGCGTCACCGAGCTGGCCGCCCAGATCCAGAAGGACGGCGTCCCCTACAACGCCGTCAACATCTGCTGCTGGGCCGACGACATCAAGGCCCGCGATGCCGACACCCCGTTCCGCGGCTGGTACCGCACCTGGCACTATATCGACATCGGCTGCCTCACCAACGACCCCGACGTGCTCGCCAATCCGCCCGAGTTGTCGAAAACGAACGGCAACGTCGTGGTCGCGTTGCCATACTGCGTCAACCTGATCAAGACGAAGCAGTTTAACAAGCTGGTCCCGAATGAATCCGTCGCGCTCGCCCTCGTCATGCATTTCGTCGGCGACATCCATCAGCCGCTCCACACCACCGGCCGTTACAACCCCAATCCGAATCCGCCGCCGGGCGAATACAAGGACGACGCTGGCGGCAATGGCCTCAGCCTCACCAACTTCGTCGACACGCCCTGGCCGGCCAACCTCCACACCTTCTGGGATGAAGCCTACCGCCGCTACTACGAAGCCGGTACCGTCAAGGCATCCCCCCGCCTCGACGAAGCCCTCGCCCCCGGCGCTCCCGAATTGAAAGAATGGATGACCCGCCTCGCGCCCGACGCGCCCGCCGCCGATGCCGACCTGAGTTTCAACGTCATGAAATGGGTCAACGAATCCCACGCCGTCGCCTGCTCCCAGGTCTACGGCACACTCGGCGCGCCCTACGGCGCCAAAAACGTCTCCCTCACCGAAGCCTACGTCAAAGCCGGCACCGACACCGCGCGCCGCCGCATCGTCCTCGCCGGCTACCGCCTCGCCGCCCTCCTCAACGACCTCTACGGCCACTGACCTCTCTCCCTTCTCCTACATTCTACTCCATTCCCCAACCCCACCCCCGGGCCATCTGCGGTCGACTGGCTACACCCCCCCCTCAATCTCATATAATTCTTGACAACCCACACCCATCACACCACCGCCGCCCCGGGCCATTCGAAACCGTAACATCCCCCTCCGTGAAGTAGGCCCCAACCGCCCGCCCCTCTCCGTCCCCGCTGTCGCCACGGCCCGCTCACGAGTCCTTCTCGGACCTCAACGAGGCGTGTTTACCCGCCTTTGGCGGACTCCCCACCTTGCCGCCCCTACGATGGGCGGCAACAAACTTGTGAGGCACTCGTACGCGAGGAGAGAATACTTAAGCAAGAGCTTCAGCGGCTTGTCAACCCATTGAATGAGATGGCCCAAGCATGCACAGAGGGGAAACTAGGGGTCGACATCAAGAAGATGAGCAGCCTGGTCTTGGAAGTGACGCGAATACTCAAACACCTCCTCAACTGAAGGCCAAAAAGGAAATTGTGGTGCCCCAACCTCGCAACATTTCCCCCGCCGCCCTCGGCCTTCGCTTGTCCGCCGAAGCCTTGGCGACGGACGATCCTCATCCCCACGCCTGCCCCGATTTCTTATCGGGGTAGGCACCTCGGCACTCGTTCACGCCCCACTCGCGACAATTCCGGGCTTGCTTTTCCCGGCGCCGCGGCGCTATAAATCACCGGACCACCCCGTTTGCGGGCCTGTCATCTACGGCCCGAAGTTGTGCCGCGTCCTGTCTGCGCGAGGCTAGCGGAAGACGAGGAAGACTATGCGCGAATCGCACGCCGCCAATGGACACGCCATCCGTTCCCACATCACCGCTGTTGGCCTGGACCGATTCTCCTCCCGCGTCCTCATCTTCCTGATTGCCGCCGTGCTCGCTCTTCCAGTCGTCAGCCTTGCCGCGGACCCGGCCAGCGGCGCGACCGCAACCGATCAGGCGACCTCGCCTACGCATACCATTATGCATCCGGACCGTGCCACGATGCTCAAATGGTTCCAGGCCCACGAGGCCATGCCGAAGCCGCCCATGGCCGCCCAGGAGGCACTGCTCGCGCCGGGCGGCACGCTCAGTTTGCTCTCCTATCTGGATTACGTGCCGTCGCAGCGCAACCAGGGCTATTGCGGCGATTGCTGGTGCTGGGCCGGCACGGGATGCATGGAGATCCTGCTGGATGTCCAGAATGGGATCTTCGACCGTCTCTCGGTCCAGGAGGCCAACTCGTGCGAACCCCCGATCAACGGCGTGGCGTGCTGCGATGGCGGCTGGCTCAGCGACGTGGCCATGTTCTACAGCGCCTCCGGCTACCAGCGCGCCGTTCCGTGGTCCAACCCCGGCGCCAACTGGCAGGATATCAATGGCGACTGCAGCACCGCCTGCTCCAGCATCACGGCGACGCCCAATTATCCAATCCAGTCCATCACCGCCAACAGCATCACCACCTACGGCGTCAGCCAGGCCCAAGCCATCGCCAACATCAAAGCCATCCTCAACCAGAACAAACCGGTCGCCTTCGCCTTTTTCCTGTCAACCCAGAGTGATTGGGACACGTTCGACAGTTTTTGGGACAACCAACCGGAAAGCACGACCATCAATTTCGACTTTGCCTGCGGACAAACATACGACCAGGACAACGGCGGCGGTCACGAGGTGCTGTGCGTCGGCTACAACGATACCAATCCGAACGACCCGTACTGGATCCTGGTCAACAGTTGGGGGACAACTCCCAACCGCCCGAACGGCATCTTCCACGTGTGCATGACCAACAACTATAATTGCACGTTTAATTCTGGCGGAACGTATCAGAGCTACTACTGGGAATACCTGAACGTCACCTACACGTCCCCGCCCAAGGTCTCCGCCAGCCCGACCAGCCTCTCCCAGACCATCGCCCAGGGACAGAACGGCACCAACCAGAACTTTCTGGTGTGGAATTCGGGCAGCGGCACGTTGAATTACACGATCTCGACCAACGCGTCCTGGCTGTCGGTCAGCCCGACCAACGGCACGAGCACCGGCGCCACCAACACCCATCTCGCCGCATTCCACACGGCGGGTCTGGCGATCGGCTCCTATAATGCCGCCCTTACCGTCAGCTCGACGAATGCGTTCAATTCGCAGTCCATCACGGTCAGTGTCACGGTCAGCACCGGCTGCACCTCTACCTACACCATCGCCACCAGCAGCCTGCCTCCCGGCACGGGCACAACCAGCGGCGGCGGCACGTACGGCTGTGGCTCCAACGCGACCGTGTGCGCGACGCCCGCCGCTTGTTATCAGTTCGTGAACTGGACGGACAGCGGCGGCCACGTGCTGAGCACTGCGGCCTGCTATACGTTCACCGTAGCCAGCAACCAAAGCGTCGTGGCCAACTTCAGCGCGGCCGGTCCCTCCACCATCGCCACCAGCAGTTCCCCCACGGCGGGTGGCACAACCAGCGGCGGCGGCACATACGGCTGTGGCTCCAACGCGACGGTCTGCGCGACGCCCGCCGCCTGCTATCAGTTCGTGAACTGGACGGATAGCGGCGGCCATGTGCTGAGCGCCACGGCCTGTTACTCATTCACGGTGTACAGCAACCAGAGCCTGGTGGCCCACTTCAGCCTCCTCGGTCCCTATACGATTGGTACGAGCAACTCACCTGCCGTCGGCGGCATAACCAGCGGCGGGGGAATCTACCCCTGCGGCTCAAATGTCACCGTGTGCGCCACTCCGAGCAGCTGCTACAACTTCGTCAACTGGACCGTCAACGGTACCGCCGTCAGCACGTCGCTGTGTTATTCCTTCACCCCGATCGCCAGCGAAACCCTGGTCGCCAGTTTTGCGGCCATGGGCAACTCGGGTGCCGCCGCCCTGACGAACCTCTGGACGTTCACTGGCGGCGCCGACGGAGCCAACCCGATGCT
The DNA here is from genome assembly GCA_035541135.1 of Verrucomicrobiia bacterium. Lineage (GTDB taxonomy): Bacteria > Verrucomicrobiota > Verrucomicrobiia > Palsa-1439 > Palsa-1439 > Palsa-1439. The sequence continues at coordinate 4,910 of DATKNW010000010.1, read as the reverse complement.
GGCAAACTTGATCCAGGCCACCGATTCTTGCTTCTACGGCACCGCCGCCTATGGCGGAGCCAACGGCTACGGCGCTGTCATCCGCATCACTCCGGCCGGTGTGTTGACCAGCCTGTGGTCCTTCGCCAATGGCACCGACGGAGCCAATCCCTACGCGCCACTGGTGCAGGCCGGCGACGGCAATTTCTATGGCACAACCTCCGGCTCCGGCTCCGGGGCCAGCCCCAACGGCACGGTGTTCCGCATCACGTCGCGAGGCACCCTCACAACTCTCCGGTCGTTCAGCGGCGGGTCGGACGGAGCCGCTCCCTATGGCGGCCTGGTGCAGGGGATCGACGGCAACCTCTACGGTACCACGTCCGCCGGAGGAACCAGCGGCAATGGCACGGTCTATCGCATCACCACCAGCGGCACCCTCACCACACTCCGCCCGTTCGCCGGCGGCTCGGATGGATCCGCTCCCTACGGCGGCCTGGTGCAAGGTGTCGACGGCAACTTCTACGGCACCACCTCAGCCGGAGGCGCCAGCGGCAATGGCATCATCTACCGCATCACGCCGAGCGGCACCCTCACGAACCTGTGGTCCTTCAGTGGCGGTCTGGACGGCGGCAACCCGAATGCCGGATTGGCTTGGGGCGGCGATGGCAACCTGTACGGCATGACGTCTGTCGGAGGAGCCAATGGCAACGGCACCGTGTTCCGCATCACGCCGACCGGCACCCTGAGCAACCTCTGCGCGTTCCAGGGTTGCCTGGATGGTGCGGCTCCCTACGCCGCGCTGGTGCAGGGCAGCGATGGCAATTTCTACGGCACCACCTCCGGCTCCGGCTCCGGACCCAGCCCCTACGGCACGGTGTTCCGCATCACCCCGGCTGGCACGCTGACCACTCTCGCGTCGTTCAGCAACGGTCTTGACGGAGCCAATCCGTACGCCGGGCTGGTGCAGGGCGTTGACGGCGGTTTCTACGGCACGACCCTGGGGTCCGGGTCAGGATCGAGCCCCAACGGCAGTGTCTTCCGGCTCTGGGTCTCCCTCATTCCGCCGGCCAACCAGGTCAGTAAACTTCAAGTGCAGGGCGCCAATCTCATCTTGACAATCCCGTCCGTCGCGGGCGAGACCTATCAACTGCAATCGATCGCCTCGTTGACCCTGACCAACTGGACCAACATCGCCGGCGCGTCCCTGACCAACAGCATTGGCGGGCCGCTGTCCCTGACCAACTTCGGCGGCGCCTCCCAGCCTCAGGGCTTCTACCGCTTCGCCATCACGCCGTAGGATTCTCCGGTCCTCTTCCTGCCAAGGCTCGCCCCGAGTCCGTCGAGGGGCTTGCCCTGAGCGAGGTCGAAGAGTGCACGATAAGAAACGAGGCGCTCCGGGTTGGCGAAGCGCCTCGCGCTGACTACGGGTAGGAACCGGCAGTGCGGATCGACCCCGCCCCAGCGGCCAACGCCTAGCTGCTCGGCTACTCGCGGCCCGGGCGAGCAACGCCGACCCGCAACCGGTTATCCGTGAGATGTCGCTACCCCCGTCCTTGTTCCCCGTCCCCCCCGGGAGAAAATCAGAGGGGACCCGGCACTTCGACACTTGGGCACTCAGACACTTCGGCGCCATCAGTGATGTTCTCCGCCCTCCGGCCGCGGCCCGCCGCCGCCATGTCCGGGGTAGCGCGCGCGAATCTGCTCGTGCTGCTCGTATGGCCGCGACGTATTCATGTGCAGGTTGACCCGAGCCTCCTCATGCAGCCTGTACCCACCCGGCAAGTGCCGCCCCGAATGCCAGCCGCCTCCGCCAAACCAGAAATAAATCCCCGTCGCCGGATAGAAATACACCTCCTCATCAGGGTAATAATAATAGTCATACCCAACCACCGGCGGCCCGGGCGGCGGTGGTGGCGGTGGCGGACCCTCATACACGCAACCCGCCATCCCGACCACCACGGCGCACGCCAGCGACAACAACAATCCTCCACACCGATCGAGATGCTTCATAACATCCCCCTTTCTCGTCTTCTGCATTCGGAAACAAGAAAATCTAAGTGCGCCACTGCGGGTCGTCAACAGGATCGCCACCCAATAAACCCTAGGAAGAAACCCTGTAGGAGTCTGACCCACGCGCTCCTCGGCACCCGGGCGCTCCAGCACTCAGGCAGTTCGGCACTCCTCCCTTTTCCCCCGGAACAAACCGCCCGCGCATTCATCCCATTTCTGGATTCAAGACATCGCGAGGCGCTTTGGCGAGGTGCCGGTCGCGTGTCAACGCTCGGGTCACCAACATGTTGCGGAGAACATAATGAAGACCATTACGCTAAGATCCATCCTCGCTCTCGTCTGTTTCGCATTCTGCTGCGCCGGCACCGCCCGCGCCGCCACCAACACCATCTACATCTTCAACTTCAATTTCGGCGCGCTCCCGAACACGCACATCGATCCCGTCATCAACCTCGGCGACACCGTCACCTGGGTCTGGACCAACGGCCATCACAGCACCACCGCCGCGCCCGGCCAGCTCGAAAGCTGGGACTCGGGCCAGCAGACATTTGGCTCGGCGACCAACTTCAGCCACACGTTCACCCATCTCGGCGTCTACAACTACTACTGCACCGTCCACTCCCAAAGCACGGGCTGCCGCATGGTCGCGCCATTGATCGGCACCATGACCGGCTCCGTAACCGTCGTCCTCGGCAACCTGACCGCCCCCTGGCAGGTTGACTCGATCACCCAGCAGGGCAGCGATATCCGCATCGACTGGATCACCGGCGGCATCTGCTTCACCAACGTCCTCCAGCGCTCCCTGGGCAACCCCGACGGCTCCTTCAACACCAATTTCACCGACGTCTTCGAGGTCGATGGCACCACCGGCAACGCCACCAACTTCCTCGACGCCGGTGCCGTCACCAATTTCCCCAACGCCTACTACCGCATCCGCATCCCGCAATAAGCGATCAAAGTGGAATGGACTTCCATTTTGTTGATTCCGTATCTCCGCGCCATCTTCTCCGCCGGAGTGCTTGGGCACCATTCAATGCGCACCCATCGAATCTAATTCGACGCCCTCAGGGTACAGACGCGGGAAGTAGTATCCTACGCATTTCACCGGAAATGCGATCCGGATCGCTCCCTTTGCCGTATCGGAAGCGACAAGACCAGCGTCGAGAAGTTCCCTCAAAATCCGCTGGCCTGTCCGCACCGGCTTCCCCGTAACCCGCGCGGCGTCACCCCTGGAAATCTCGCCACGCAAAAACGTTTCTGTCAGGATATGTTTCGCTTCGAGTTGTACCCTCTCCTCAATTGCCCGCCGTTCGGCATAATTCGAGATTCGTCTCAAGATCGTATCCAGCTCGAGAAGGCTGCTCATGAACTCAACCTGATCAATCGCCACGTCGAGGAAGAATCTACAAAACCCATCCAACCCCCGCGCCGACAGATTTCCCCGACCATCCAAGTCGTTTTCCCGCTGTCGATCGGCGCCTGCAAGTGCCGCAATGTACTCATCCCGCCGCCTTGCGAAACCCCGTGACACGGTCCAAAGCCCGTGGCCTTCCAGGCCGGCCTTGATGAAGTAGGCGTGCGTAAACAGCCGCACCACTCGACCGTTGCCGTCCAAAAACGGATGGATCCAGGCCAGCCGGTGATGCGAGGCTGCCGCAGCGATCACCCGCCCGAGCGGATCTTGGGCCGACGGATCGTAGGCCGCTTCGAATCGGCTCAGGAGTTTTCCCAACACGCGAGACGCGGGGGCCACATGCCTCCCCACCTCAACTTCGCAAGTCCGAATCTGCCCCGGTTCCACGCGCTCCGTCTTCCCGCTCCTCGTTGTAACATTGCAAAACTCGTCCGGCAGCCGGTCGTAAAACTCCTTGTGAATCCAACACAGGAATGCTCGGGAGCAAATGGACACATCTTCCCGAGCAAGGCGCCCTTCGATCAGCCTCTGAACTTCAATGTGCGCCTGACTTTCAAGTTGCCGCGCTCGTTTCGCGGGGTCCTTTGCATAGTCTTTTCGCAGCGCCCTCTCGATGTCGACAGGGTGCGTATTATGCCCTTCGATCAGATTCGAATAGTAGCTGTTCATGTGTCGCACCACTTCCATGACGCTTCGTTGTGTGACCGGGTGCAACGCACCGCCGAGCCTTGCGGAACTCTGTACCAGCTTTCCGCAAGATTCCCGATGCTCCCGCGTGTCAATCGGGAACATTGGCTCCATCGCCGCCTCGTGATCGTACACTTCGTAGACTTTTCTCATTGTTGCCTCGATTTGGCGCATCTTTTGGCGCATCTTTTGGCGCACCACCCCATCTGGCTATATGTGCGTAAGGAACGTTCCACCAAAAAATTACACCATAATACGCGGCAATTCAATATCAGAAATATCGTCATTATCACTCCAATTTGGCGGATGTTATGACCGATCTGTCTTGGCGTGCGTCCACTAGCCCTAATGCAAACTCCGGCCCCCGACTAGTACTACGACACACTTGATTTGAGGAGTGACAATGCGCCACCGGGAAGAACTGCGACGCGACGAAAACCAATCCCCTCGCCCCTCCGGGGGGAGCCGAGTCCGACGAGACGCCGCCTGTCGTGCTGCGGCGGCAAAGGGTCAGGGTGAGGGGGCGACCGTCAAATGAACCGCGTCGTTGCACTAGCTGTCTACTCATGTATTGCCAACCAACTGCTTCTGGCTCCCGGCTCCTGAATTCTGGCTCCTTCCGCTCTCCGCCTCCGTTCCTTCTTTGTGCCATTCGTGTTCTCACCCCGCCGTGTACACCTTCAGGGATCGATGGGTAGAACGTGACCCCCCTTGGGGTAACGGGGGAAGTATTGGCGATGAAGCGAGCCGAGGTCAAGGCAGCGCCAAGTGGCAACGGCCGGGTCGACGTGGGAGCCACAGCGGCGGATGATCTGGAGCG
>DATKNW010000009.1:0-101671 GCA_035541135.1 Verrucomicrobiia bacterium | reverse complement strand
CGCTCCAGATCATCCGCCGCTGTGGCTCCCACGTCGACCCGGCCGTTGCCACTTGGCGCTGCCTTGACCTCGGCTCGCTTCATCGCCAATACTTCCCCCGTTACCCCAAGGGGGGTCACGTTCTACCCATCGATCCCTGTTGCGCCTCCCGCGAGATCTCGCGGGGATTGACGGCCACCAGCCCTCTGATATTCTCATGATCGGGCGCGGTGGATGGATTACCGAGACACAACCGAGCCGGCAAAACATCGGGGACGATGGGGCTGTATGGCAGCCATTTTGCTTGCCCTCGTCCTCGGCGGCGCGATTTGGATTCCCATCGGTCACGGCGGATTACCCATCATCATGCTGCCGTTCGCCGTGGTCTACAACATGGTGACTCATGCCGGGGAGAGGGTCGCCACCGTCGGGGTGCCTCTCGGCGGTGACGCCAGTGGCATGGTCTGTCCGGTCTCCGAAAAGTTCGGAAAACCGGAATTGCAGCAGTTATACGACCGGCTCAACTCGGACGCGTTCCGGGCGTCGCTGACCAATTACAACTGCGGCGATGCGGTGCCGCAATTGCGCTTCTGCGTGATGCTCCATCGGCAGGTGCCCGCGGCCGCGCGCGGGGTTAACATCTCCTACTCTCCGCATCTGTCGCCCGCCGGGCGATCGCGCTGCCTCATGTTCCGCCTGATGGATATGATCAACAAGGTGTGCTCGGAACTCGATCCTGCTCCTCCCCTGCCGTATGACGCGCAGGAGATGGTATGCGACTGCAGCAAGCGCGATGGCACCGAGGAATGGGTCACATGGAAAGCGCCGTCCGCGCCCGCGCCACACTAGCCCGCCGCTTTCCGCACCGCACAAGGGTTGACTGGCCCGCGTGCTCTGTTACTATCCCGCGCTCGTAGGCGACGAAGGCAACGCATATGGCAAAGATTTCCATTCTCAACGGCAAACTGAATGTCCCCGATAACCCTACCCTGCCCTTTATCCGCGGCGACGGCACGGGGCCCGACATCTGGGCCGCGTCCGCGCGCGTGTTCGACTCAGCGGTGAGGAAAGCCTACGGCGGCAAGCGCCAAGTCGAATGGATGGAAGTCTACGCGGGCGAGACGGCATTCCAGAAATTCAACAGCTGGCTGCCGGATGAAACGGTGAAGGCGTTCCAGGATTATCTCGTCGGCATCAAGGGGCCGCTCACCACGCCGGTCGGAAAAGGCATCCGCAGCCTCAACGTCGCCCTGCGCCAGATGCTTGATCTCTATGTCTGCCTGCGCCCCGTCCGCTGGTTCAAAGGCGTCCCCTCACCCGTCAAACATCCCGAGAAGGTCGACATGGTGATCTTCCGCGAGAACACCGAGGACATCTACGCGGGCATCGAGTGGGCTGGCGGCACGCCCGAAGCGCAAAAGATCCTCGATTTCCTGCAAAGAGAATTTCCCAAGGATTTCAAGAAGGTTCGCTTTGGCACCACCGACGCCGCCGAACAATGGCTCGCGCAGCTCCGCGAACTCGGCGCGCCGCAACGCCCCGCCGTGGTGGATGTCGGCATCGGCATCAAGCCCGTGAGTTATCTCGGCACGATCCGCCTGATTCATGCCGCGATCCTCTACGCCATCGCCAACCACCGCAAGAGTGTCACCATCGTCCACAAGGGCAACATCATGAAGTTCACCGAAGGCGCGTTCCGCGACTGGAGCTACAAGGTCGCCAAAGAACGCTACGGCGCGGTCGAGATCGACGGTGGACCATGGTGCAAGATTCCCGAGGGGAAAAACGGCGCGGGCCTCGTCATCAAGGATTCGATTGCCGACATCACTCTCCAGCAGGTGCTGACGCGTCCCGAGGATTTCGACGTGATTGCCACGCTGAACCTGAATGGCGATTACCTCAGCGACGCGCTCGCCGCGCAGGTCGGCGGCATCGGCATCGCCCCCGGCGGCAACATCAATTACATCAGCGGCCACGCCATCTTCGAGGCGACCCACGGCACCGCGCCCAAGTATGCCAACCAGGACAAGGTCAACCCCGGCTCGGTCATTCTCAGCGGGGAAATGATGTTTCGCTACCTCGGCTGGATCGAGGCCGCCGACCTCATCGTCAAAGGCATGGACGGCGCCATCAACGCCCGCACCGTCACCTACGACTTCGCCCGCCTCATGGACGGCGCGAAAGAAATCAAGTGCTCCGAGTTCGGCGACGCGGTCATCCATCACATGTGAGCCGACGCCTCTTCCGGCTCGACCCCCCCCTCCTGCGGCATCCTCCAATCGCGAACCGGACGCCTTCAGCCGCCGGCTACGACAGAGACGTTCAGGAAGCCGAATCTCGCTGCAAGCGACCATTGCCTTGTCGTCTTGTATCAGCGTGGCTCCCAAGGGGCGACGTTCGAGGAGATCGAGAGTTGGGTACGCCCATCGATGAGAACTAATCTTGGCAGGACACTTACTGGCTTCATTCGCAGAGGTCACGACATGTACGTCAACGTTGCCGGTACGTGATTCACGTTGTCAACCTCCTGTCTCCACGGCGTCTGTCTCCCGCCCTTGATCGATGGACTTGGTGAACTCCTCTTGAAATTCGAAGTGTTTTCGCGCTAATGGACAGGTGTCAATTTGGGTGCATATTGTCATCGGGAGGTCCGATGAACGGCGCAGTGGTTGAATCGGGCGTACTGGCAGGTTGCCTCCCGTTTGCTCGGTTTGGGAACGGACGACGCAGTCTGGTGATTTTTCCCGGACTGGCGGATGCGGCGTGGGATGTCACGAGCCGCAGGTGGGATCTGTTGTCGCAATACCGCCGACTCGCCAGCGCATTCACCGTTACCGTCATCAGCCGCAAACGCGGTCTGTCCCATGGCTACACGACGCGTGATATGGCGGCGGATTACGCGCGGGCGTTTGAAACCGAAATCGGACCGTCGGTCGTGATGGGGATCTCGCTCGGCGGATATATTGCGCAGGATTTTGCGGTCGATTTCCCGCAATACGTCCAACAACTGGTGATCGCCTGTTCGGCGTATCGGGTCAGCGACGAAGGACGCAAAATCCCCGAGCGCTGGCTCGAACTGGCGGCGCAGCACCGGTGGCGGGAATTCTATTTCGACGTGGCGAAGGTCACGATGCAGGAGTTCCATCAAACGTTTTACCAGTTCCTTGTTCCGCTCGTGCGCACTCGGCCAACCAGCCCGGCCGATTTTCTCGTCTCACTGGAAGCCTGTCTAACGCATGACGCCGCGGAGCTGCTGGGCCGAATCCAGGCGCCGACGCTGGTCATTGGCGGTTCCGAGGACGTGTTCTTCCCGCCCCTGCTGCTTCAGGAAACGGCGCGGCGCATTACCCACGCCGTGTTTCGCTTGCTCGATGGCGGCCGCCACGGCGCGTATGAACTGAAGCGGGACGAGTTTGAGGACGCCGTGCTGGAGTTCCTGCGCGAGCACGAACCGGCCCTGCCCGCGAAAGCGGCCTGAAGACACATCCTCGGCTTGCCACGTGGCGGGCAATCGTGTAATTTAGGCGCGTGAGCCTGACCGAAATCCAAGAAGCCATTGCGAACCTGACCTCGATGGAGCGCGAGCAATTGCTGCGCTGGCTGGAACAGTACAAGGAGGACGACTGGGACCGGTAAATCAGCGCCGACGCCGCCTCGGGCAAACTGGATTTCCTCACCAAAGAGGCAGGCGAAGCGAAGCAGCACGGGAGACTGCGTGGCGTCTTCAAATTCCGCACGTGGGACGATCACGAAAAGTTTCTGCAGAGCCGGCGCGCCTCATCCACCCTCTGACTGCCCCAGTTTGTGTCTCCGTTGTAGTCACGGCGCTCTGTCGCCGTGCCCCATCGGCCATCAGCCATCGACCATCAACCCCGCTTATTTCTCTCTCTTCGCTCCTCGACTCCCTCCTCCTCACCACCGTCGGTCTTTCCGCACTTCGTCTTCTGGCTTCTGGCTTCTGAATTCTGGCTCCTTTCCCCAAGCCCCTCTTTTTCCATTGCCTTCCCGCCCCCGCACCTCCTAGCATGGGGTCGACCTCGTTGGCTGCGGATGGGCTGGCGCGCGCGCATCCGCCAACGCGTCACCGATTCGGAGGATGATTCATGGCAAATGAGATGGCCGATTTCCTGGAGACACTGAAGGCGCGGTACCCCGCCGAGACGGAATTCCACCAGGCCGTGACCGAGGTCGCAAAATCGGTCTGGCCGTTCATCGAGAAGAACCCGAAATACCGCAAAGCGAAAATCATGGAGCGCATCGTCGAGCCCGAGCGCGTGATCACCTTCCGCGTCACGTGGGTCGACCGCAACGGCGAGGTCCAGGTCAATCGCGGCTATCGCGTCCAGATGAACAGCGCCATCGGCCCGTACAAGGGCGGCCTGCGCTTCCATCCGTCCGTCCGACTCGGCACGCTCAAATTCCTCGCGTTCGAGCAGGTCTTCAAAAACGCGCTCACCACGCTCCCGATGGGCGGCGGCAAGGGCGGCTCGGACTTCGACCCCAAAGGCAAGACCGACGAGGACGTGATGTGGTTCTGCCAGAATTTCATGAGCGAACTCTACCGCCACATCGGCCCCGATACCGACGTGCCCGCGGGCGACATCGGCGTCGGTGGTCGCGAGATTGGCTACCTGTTCGGCCAGTACAAGAAACTCGCCAACGAATTCACCGGTGTGCTCACGGGCAAGGGCATCAACTGGAGCGGCAGCCGCATCCGCGAGGAAGCCACCGGCTACGGCCTGCTGTATTTCGTCGAGGAAATGCTCCGCACCCGCCGCAATTCGATCACGGGCAAAACCGTCGTGATCTCCGGCTCGGGCAACGTCGCTCAGCACGCCGCCGAGAAAGCCGTCGTCATGGGCGCGAAGGTCGTCACGGTGTCCGACTCCGACGGGTTCGCCTACGACGCGAAAGGTCTCGATGCGGAGAAACTCGCCGCCCTCAAGGACCTCAAGAACGTCAAACGCGGCCGCATTCGCGATTTCGCCAAGCAGTTTCACTGGCAGTACTTTGACAAGCAACGGCCGTGGGGCGTGAAATGCGACGTGGCCCTACCCTGCGCGACCCAGAACGAACTGGGCGGACGCGACGCGGAGAAGCTGGTGCGCAACGGCTGCATCTGCGTCGGCGAAGGCGCGAACATGCCCAGCTCGCTCGAAGCTATCGACATGTTTCTCGGCCACAAAATCCTCTTCGGCCCCGGCAAGGCCGCCAACGCCGGCGGGGTGTCGGTCAGCGGCCTGGAGATGTCGCAGAACAGCCTGCGGATGCAGTGGTCCAGCGAGGAAGTCGACAAGCGCCTCCGCGACATCATGCAGGCCATCCACAACCAATGCGTCCGCTACGGACAGAAAGACGGCGGCTTTATCAACTACGTCGACGGCGCCAACATCGCCGGCTTCCGCAAAGTCGCCGAAGCCATGCTCGACCAGGGAGTCGTGTGAACTGTGGATCGAGAACTTATCGCGCCTGGTTTCTCTTTCCGGCGATTTCCTCGCCCTTTCCAAGGGAGAGGGTCAGGGTGAGGGATCGTTCCATTAGACCCATGCAACTCCCACAAGGAACCTCTGCCGTCTCGCAAAAAGGAACGCATGCCAACACTCATTGAGAAAACCACGTTCGTCACCGCGGCGGGCAACAAACCGAAGGTCATCAACGAAGTCGTCGGCCGCGTCAACTCCAAGACCGACGTCGTCAGCATCGCCCACATGCGCAGTCCGTCGGGCTGGGTCGAGCCGGGTCAGACGCCGGAATTCGACGAGTACACCTACGTGCTGAAAGGCGCGCTGCATGTCGCGCACAAGAACGGCGCGCTCGATGTGAAAGCGGGGCAAGCCGTCATCGCCCACAAGGGCGAATGGGTCCAATACAGCACGCCGGACAAAGGCGGCGCGGAATACATCGCGGTCTGTCTGCCCGCCTTCGCGCCGGCCACGGTTCACCGGGATGTGTAGATGATTTAACGGGCACGTTGCTCAAGACAGATCCCCTCGCCCTTTTTAAGGGAGAGGGTCAGGGTGAGGGTTCCTTCTATCTTCGTTCGGCGCCGGCCTCCGACCGCGCCACTTCATCATTCCGCTTTGCCGAAATTGTCCTTCGCCGCCTCAGTCCCCCAGCAAGGCATCGATCTTGCCCTTCTTCGGCTTCGTCATAGCCTGATAAAAGGGCTGACTCTTAGCCTCGGGAGAGTTTCCTTGAAACGGCGATCCCGACAACTCCCAGCCTTGCTGCAAATGCGACTTCACCGCGGACGCCAATGACTCGGGATTGTCTGCCACCACGAGCTTGTAGTCCTCAATCTTGTTCCTTGTCTCCGCCATATCCGGTTCCTCTTGCCGTTGCAACCGCGGCGCTTGTCCGCCGCCGGCGTGGCTCTATCGCCGTGCCGCCTTTCACGTCAATCCCAGCCAGCGCTCGCCTGCGCGTTTCTCGGCCTCTGCGAACGCCTCGCGGATTTTCTTCACGACGAGGTCGGGGAGCGGACCCACTTGTATGTTGTCGAGATTGGCCCGCGCATTGTCGAGTTTCGTCGTGCCGACAATCGCCGTGTGCACCTCGGGAATGGAAATCGTAAACCGCAACGCGATCTCGGGCCAGAGTTCCCGGCGCGTTGCGCCGTCAAACCCAATGTCCCCCGGCAGAATCTCCATCTTCCGCAGTCGCTCCGCGTACGGGCGCGAATAGTCCCCGTAAAAACCGCGGTGAGCCGACGCGGGCAACCACGCCGAATTGGCAATCGGCCGCTTGGCGATGACGCCCAGGCCGCGCTTCGCGGCGAGCGGCAGTACGTTGTCGATATTCGCCTGATCGCAAATGCTGACGGAAGTCTCGATGACGCGGACATCGGGAAGCCCGGCGGCGTAGGCCGCGTCGTCGTTGTCGCCGGAAAAACCAAGGAAGCGGATCTTGCCCGCGTCGCGCGCTTCGATCAGCACCGTCATGACGTCGCCCTTCTTCAACACCTCCAGCGCAGGCGTGTGCAGCAGCACCACGTCCAGATGGTCCGTGCGCAATCGCCGCAACGAATTCTCCACGCTCTGGCGGACGAGCTGCGGCGTCCATTCCGCCCCCTCGGCGCCCGGGAATTTGTGTCCGCATTTGGTGATCAGCACGTACTCGTTCCGCCGGTGCGCCATGGTGCTGCCGATCATGTCCTCGGCGCCCGCATAACATTCTCCCGTGTCGATGACGTTCATGCCATGGTCGAGCAGGAAGTTGAGAATCCGGCCCGCCTGATGGTTGTCCTGTTCGAGAAACCCGACGGGGGCCGACCCGAACCCCAGGGGCGAGACCGACAGGCCCGTATTTCCAAATGCGCGTTTGGTCAACATGCGCGCAATATACACGAAAGCCCCGCCGGCGAAAATCAATTGGGCATTGACAACGTTTCGGGTCTGGCTAATAAACAGCACCATGCAGGTCGCGCAGTGGCAAAACACGATCGTTAATTTCTTCGTCAATTTCGGGTTCCAGATCGTCGGCGCGCTCATCATCCTCATCGTCGGCGCCATCGTCGCCCGCTGGACGGGCAGAATCACCGACCGATGGCTCGACAAATACCATCTCGAACCACCCGTCCGCCTACTGCTGGCTCGCGTAGTGCGTCTGTTTGCGTTCGGCCTCGCGCTGCTGCTGGCGCTGGACAAGTTCGGCGTGCCGATCGCGTCATTGATCGCGGGCTTGAGCGTGGCGGGCGTCGGCATCGGACTCGCCGCGCAGGGCGTGCTCGGCAACGTCATCGCCGGGCTGACCATCATCTTCACCAAACCGTACCGCGTCGGCGAATACATCGAGCTGGCGGGTGTGTACGGCCAGGTGCAGACGATCACGCTGTTCAACACCGAGCTGTTGCATTCCGACCATTCGCGGGTGGTCATTCCCAATCGCAAAGTCATCGGCGAAATCATGCACAACTACGGCACGACCCGGCAACTCTCGTTGAGCGTCGGCATCGGCTACGGGTCGGACGTGACGCTGGCGCTGGCGACGATTCATGAGATTCTCGACGCCAATCCCCGCGTGCTCAAGGACCCGAAGCCCGTCGTCGGCATCTCGGCGCTGGCGGACTCGTCGATCACGATCGGCATCGCACCGTGGGTAAACGTGCCCGATTTCGGCCCGGCGCAACTGGAGATATACCAGGCCATCATCGAGAAGTTCCGCGCCCGGGCGATCGACATCCCCTTCCCCCAACGCGAAGTCCGCCTGCTCGGGCAATCGAGTTAACCCGCAGCGACCCTCGGCTTTGTCTTCAGCACGTACAAATCCAGCACGGCCTTCACGCGGGCCAGCGATTCGCGCACGGACGATTTGATCATCCATCGCAGCGACAGATCGGGCGGCGCATAGGCCACGGCGTCGATCCCGTAATACTGACTCAGAAACAACGCGCGAAAATCGTGGAACCGCTCGGAGATGATGGTCACCCGCCCGCAATGAAACACGTCGCGAGCCCGCACCACGGAATCCAGCGTGCGCAGTCCGTAGTTGTCGAGCACCATGGCCGACTCCGGAACCCCGCGAGAAAGCAGCGCGCGCTTCAGTTCCATCGGCTCATCGTGTCCTTTGTCCCCGCTGAGAATCAACCGCTGGACCTTGCCCGCGTGATACAGCTCGGCGGCCGCATCGACCCGACGTATAAAATGCTGGTTCACGCGGCCGTTCTCCATCAGCTTGCCCGTCGCGAGGACCAGTCCATCCCGATTGACCGGGAGCGAATGAACATCGTAGAAGATCCGCGCCTTCGTGGCGTTGATGATCCAGACGTTGCAAACCAGAATGAGCGCGAGGAGCGCGATCGAAGCGGCAAGCACCCCGCTGGCAGCGACGTTCTTGAAATGACCGCGGCGGTTCCCCACGGACCACAGTCTATCAGCTCCGAGCTGTCGCCGCGAAACTTTTTCGCCGCGCCGCTTCGGAAGGACCGCGCATTTTCTCCTTCGACAAACCGCGCGCCGTATCGTATGGTGCCGCGCGCAGGTAACGAAGAAAGGCTGGCTCATGAACAAGAACGTCATTTCGTTTCACTATACGTTGACCGATCCGACCGGGACGACGCTGGATTCCTCCGCCGGCAGCGAGCCGCTGACGTTCTTGGAAGGCTCGGGCCAGATCATTTCGGGCCTCGAAGCCGAGATCCGCGGCATGAAGGTCGGCGACAAAAAACATGTGACGGTCAAGGCGCAGGACGCTTACGGCGCGCACGACGCCAGCAACGTGATGGAAGTGCCCCTCGACAAGATGCCCTCGAAAAGCATCAAAGTGGGCGACCGGTTTCGGGCCGGTAAAGACTCTCATGCGCCGGTGGTCACGGCAACCAAAGTCACCGACACACACGTCACATTGGACGGCAATCACCCCCTCGCGGGGATGGATTTGACGTTCGATGTCGAAATTACGCAAGTCCGTGCAGCCACGGCAGATGAGCTTGCACATGGGCACGTCCACGGCCCCGGCGGACACCATCACTAGGCCCGCTCTTTTCGTCTTGGCGTAGCAATCCTCCTTTCAGGCGGCGCCTCAATAGAGCGGGGTTGGCCAGAAACGTGCTGTCTGTTTCTGCTGGTGACGCAATGAAACTCTTGCAATATCGGCGCATTTTCACTATATCCCTGCGCCAAGGAGGCTTGCTGATGAAGAATCGTCTAGCAGTGTTGTTCTCACTGGTAACGTGTGCCCTGTTTCTCTTGCCAGCCAAATCGGCTCGGGCCGCCGACCCCGGCAACCGCTATTCCGATGCGGTCGTTCTGATCCAGGAGGCCGAAGACGCCCAGGAAAAATCCGATAACGCAGCCGCGCTGACGAATTACCGCGACGCGCTGGAAATTTTGCAGAACATCCGCTCGTCGGCACCGGACTGGAAGCCGAATATGGTCCAGTTTCGCATCAACGACTGTGAATCACGCCTCAGCCAGTTGAAATCCAAACTCGGCACCCCGCCGGTCACCCCCGTCGCCGCAGTCACGACCCCGGTCATGACGCTGGCCTCCGCGGAATCGACCGCAGCGACGGAAGCGACCCCACCGTCGTCGGCCGTTGAGAAACCGGCGCCCGACGATGAGTCCGCCAAGCTCCGCGCGGAAATCGACAAGCTGACCGCGGAGAACAAGAGCCTCTCGGATCGATTGGCGACGCTCAGCAAGCAGAGCGAGGCCGACCAGGCGGAGGCGAAGAAGCTGCGGGACGAGATGGGCAACTCGCAAACAGAGCTTGCCAACGCCAAGAAGAGCATCGCTCGTGCGGACCAATTGGAAAAACAGAACAGCGATCTCTCCGCTCAGCTTGTCGCCGCCCGGAAACAGACCGCTGAGGCGGTCGATGCCAGGGCCGCGCAGGTGACGAGACTCCAGACGGACCTCAACAAGGCCAACACCCAGGCCGAGTCGGCGAAAAAGTCGGCCAGCCAGGTCGCTGACCTCCAGAAACAGAACAAAGATCTTCAGGATCAACTGGCCGCCGCCAGGAAGGAAGCGGCCACCAAGGTCGCGGCGGCTCCGGTCGATACCGGCGAGGCGAAGAAGTTGCGGGCTGACCTCGACAAAGCCCACGCCCAGGTCGATGACTTGAAGAAGCAGTTGGCGGCCAAACCCGCGGTCGATACGACCCAGGTCAAGAACCTCCAAAGCCAATTGGCGGACGCCCAGAAACAACTCGATCAGGCCAAGAAGTCCGCCAGTCAAGCCGCCGATCTCCAGAAGCAGAACAAGGATTTGAGCGCACAACTGGCCGCCGCGGAGAAGAAAGCCAGCGTTTCGGCCACGGATACAACCGAGATCAAGGGCTTACGCGCCGACCTCGACAAAGCCCACACCCAGATCGATGACCTGAAGAAGCAGTTAGCGGCCAAGCCCACAGTCGATACGACCCAGGTGAAGAATCTCCAGAGCCAATTGGCCGACGCCCAGAAGCAGCTCGACCAGGCCAAGAAGTCCGCCGGCCAGGTCGCCGATCTGCAGAAGCAGAACAAGGATCTCACCAGCCAACTCGCCTCGGCCAAGAAACAAACGGCAGATGCTGCGGACGCGAAGTCGGCGCAGTTGAAGAACCTGCAGGCCGAACTCGACAAGGCCAATGCCCGGGCTGAGTCGGCGAAAAAGTCGGCCAATCAGGTCGCCGATCTCGAGAAACAAAACAAGGATCTCCAAAACCAACTGGCCTCTGCCAGGAAAGAATCGGCCACCAAGGTCGCCGCCGCCCCCGTCGACACTGGCGAAGCGAAGAAGTTGCGCGCCGATCTCGACAAGGCCAACACCCAGATCGACGACCTGAAGAAGCAGTTGGCCGCCAAGCCCGCGGTCGATACGACGCAGGTCAAGAACCTCCAAAACCAGTTGACCGACACCCAGAAGCAACTCGATCAGGCGAAGAAGTCCGCCAGCCAGGTCGCCGATTTGCAGAAGCAGAACAAGGAGCTGAGCGACCAACTGGCGTCCGCCAAGAAGGAAGCGGCCACCAAGGTCGCGGCGGCACCGGCTGTCGATAACTCCGAGTTGAAAAAGCTGCGGACGGAAGCCGATGGCGCCCGCGCCGATGCTCAGAAGGCCCAGCAGACCGCTGCCGATCTGCAAAAGAAGAATGCTGATTTGGCGAGCCAACTCGCCTCCGCCAAGAAACAGGCAACGGATACCGCCGACGCGAAGTCGACGCAGTTGAAGAACTTGCAGGCGGAACTCGATAAAGCCAACGCCCAGGCCGAGTCGGCGAAGAAGACGGCCAATCAGGTCGCCGATCTCCAGAAACAGAACAAGGATTTGAGCGCTCAATTGGCGACCGCGCAGAAGAAGGCCAGCGCTCCGGCCACGGATACAACCGAGACCAAGGGCTTACGCGCCGACCTCGACAAAGCCCGTACCCAGATCGATGACCTGAAGAAGCAGTTGGCGGCCAAGCCCGCGGTCGATACGACGCAGGTCAAGAACCTCCAAAACCAGTTGACCGACACCCAGAAGCAACTCGATCAGGCGAAGAAGTCCGCCAGCCAGGTCGCCGATTTGCAAAAGCAGAACAAGGAGCTGAGCGACCAACTGGCTTCCGCCAAGAAGGAAGCGGCTTCGCGGAGCGCCTCGGTGGCCGCCGCGATGTCGGTTGACAATTCGGAAACGAAGAAACTGCAGTCGGAAATCGCCAGCGCTCGCTCGGATGCCGACAAAGCCCGCAAGACGGCCGATGATCTGACGAAGCGGAATGCGGATCTGAGCAGACAATTGGCATCAGCCAGGGAGCAGGCAACCGATCTGACCAAACAGAACTCCGATCTCAGCAAGCAATTGGCCTCGGCCAGGAAACGCGCCGCCGAAGAGGAAGAGCCGGCGGAATCGTCCGACCACAAGATTTGGTAGGAACCGCGGAACGGAACTTCCTGTTTTCGTCCCCGGCTCCGTCAGGACGCAGCCGTCAGTAAGTGGTCCGGCAGGTTATCGCGAAGCCTGTCTCCGCTGTGGGAGGCAGGCTTCGTTGTTTCGGGCAGACGTTGCGAGAATTCGGATTGTCGCGTCTTTCGGCTGCCGCCGTCCGATCACGCGTTCATCGCGCTCGGCGCCTGAACCCGACGCAGTTTGATGCACTCGACCAGTTCCATCCGCAAACGATCCGCCAGAATCTGGTGTCCCAAGCGCGTCAAATGCATCCCGTCATGTAGTAGAATCCGAGGGCGCGGATGCCCGGCCAGTGCTTCCCATCCGTTGATCACACACACGTCGTCCCGCCCCGCAAAATCGTCAACCAGGTCGCGGCTGTAACAGCGGCCCCACGCATCCGACAGGAAGTTGTCGAAAACAAACGGAGTGAACACGATCGGGTAGATGCCGGCCGATACGACGGTCTCCACCATCTTGGCAATGCTCTGCCGGTAATCGTCGCGCAAGGTATACGGTCTCGCGCCCAGCGCCAGACCGGCGCACGCCCGCAAAAACAAATCGATGCGATGGTTCAACCTCAACGGCTTTTCCGTCACCAGAACCGGCTCCTTCGGCGACCGCTGCTGCCCCGTCACTTCACGCCAGAGCCGCTTGACGGCGACCTTGATGTCGCTCTGTCCAAACTGAAACACCACAATGTCCGGACGTTGCGGCAACACATCCTCGGCCAGCCGCGTGACGGCCTTCGGCGCCGTGCAGGACGTGATAGTGACGATCTTATGATCAATCCCTCTGTTCAGTTCGACCGCCGCTCGTTTCACCGCCATTCCGAAGAAACCAGCTTCTTCAGGCAGCGGATACCCGGTAATGAGGCAAGCACCAAATCCAAGGACGGAAATCGGTGCGGGAGGGCGTTCCAAGAGTTCCATCGGCGCGTTCATCTTCTTATCAGTACGCATCTTGCAGGTCTACCTGCGCGCCAGGATCAGGCCGTCTCGGGCGTCGCTGATTATACCCATCGTGGGGATACAACTCATTCGTTATCTCTTCAAGTGTCCGGGCTGGGAATTACAAGGGCACGCGCAACCGCTACCTCGCCCACTCGCTCTCTTGCTTCTCGATTGTGCCTACGCTACCATATTTCGAACGGGTTGTCCAGCATTGTATCTGCGGGATTCGCGCCGACGTCCCACACCATCGGATTGGCTACTTCCAAACGTCGGGGGGAAGTCGAATCGCAAAAAACGGGGTGAAAAAGCCACTCACGAATATGACCACGCAAATGGCGGCCACCATCCATTCCGTTCTGCGGCAAAGTGTTTCGATATGCCGTCCTCGTTCCTTCCCCTGCTTTGCGTTGTAGTCGAACAGTGCTTCTCCAGCCTCTTTTTGGACCCCGTAGGCGGGCATCACCTCGGCTTCGAACATCCTCGTCGCCTCCGTCCGTTTGCCGGCTTTCACCAGGTCAAAGGCCTGTCGGCGAACCGCTCGGTAGCTCTCGCGCGCAGCAACAAGCCGGTCAAACACCCGCTGCTCCTCCTCCTCAAAAATGGTCGACCGGTAGTCCTGCAAACTACTGTCTACCTTCTGGCTTCCTTCGGCAATTTGGCTCAAGCGCAGATCCCGTTCCTCAACCGAATCGGTATTGATGACCAACATCGCCCGCACAAAGTTCTCGGATAATTCTGAGTTGACCTGGCCGCTATAGGCGAGCCCCGGAAGCGTGTCCCCGACAATCTTTTGCGCATAAACTTTCACCTGGCGAACAGCTAGAAATCCAGTTCCGCCGACGATCAACAAAATGACGGCCAGTACGGCGACCGGCTTCAACCTTCGCATACGCTGCGCCAGCGCAGCCCGTTCGGTTGGCTTGTCTTGCATGGGCGGACAACTATCATGTTGAGCGCCGATTGAAAAGCCTGATCTTGGGTGCAATCGCGCCCTAGCCCCGTCACACGACCAAGAATTCGAAACCAACAACCGTCCGGCCGCATCGCAATCCCGCGGAGGTTGTCCCCGGTCGAACAGAAACCATCTCGACCGGACCGTCTATGGGAGACTCACCGGTGGCAAACGAACGAACGGCTTTGGTAACAGGGGCGAACAAGGGGATTGGCTTCGAAATCGCGCGGCAGCTCGCCGTGAAGGGATTTCATGTATTCGTCGGCGCGCGAAAAGCGCGCGACGGCGAACAGGCTGCCGAAACAATCAAGAAGAGCGGCGGGTCGGCTGGATTTGTCGAGATCGACGTGAGCGACCGGGCCAGCATCGAAACAGCGGCCAAAACGGTCGCCAGCAAGGCCGGCCATCTGAGTGTTCTTGTGAACAACGCGGGGATCATGAAGGACGCCGGGGGAATCGCGGAGGCGGACGACGAGACGTTCCTGGCTACGCTGACGACCAATACGCTGGGACCGTTGCGGGTCATACAGGCGTTTCTCCCGCTGCTCCTGAAGAGCTCTCAGGGAACCATTGTGAACCTTTCCAGTGGCCTGGGTCAGTTGAGCGAGATGGCCGAGACCTACCCCGCCTACAGCATATCCAAGACGGCACTGAACGCGGTGACGCGCCAGTTCGCCGCGGCCCTCCGCGAGAAGAATATCACGGTCAACTCGGTCTGCCCCGGCTGGGTCAAGACGGACATGGGCGGACCGAACGCCCCCCGCACGGTCGAGCAGGGCGCCGATACGGTGACGTGGCTGGCCACCGAAGCGCCGCGCGAGTTGACGGGGCAGTTTTTGCGCGACCGAAAAGTGATCCCGTGGTGAGGGCTCGACGGAAGGTTGGAGAACAGGATTCATGACGAACCACAAACTCGACGGCAAAACGGCCTTGGTGAGCGGATCGACCGCCGGCATCGGTTACGCCATTGCCCTCGGGCTCGCCCGTGAAGGCGCCCGCGTATGGATCAACGGACGGACGCAGCCGCGAGTCGATGCGGCGCTTTCCAACATCCGGCGGGATGTCGCCGACGCGAGCCTGGAGGGATTTGCCGGCGACCTGGGAACCGCCGCCGGTTGCCAGCAACTCGTCCACAAACTGCCGTCGGTGGACGTCCTGGTCAACAACCTCGGCATCTTCGAGGCACAGCCATTCGAGCAAATCCCCGATGCCGACTGGTTGCGCCTGTTCGAGGTCAACGTGATGTCCGGCGTGCGCCTGAGCCGGGCGTATCTGCCCGGCATGAAACAACGGAATTGGGGCCGCATCGTGTTCATCTCCAGCGAAAGCGCGGTGCATATCCCCGCCGAGATGGTGCATTACGGCATGACCAAGACGGCGCAGGCCGCGGTCGCCCGCGGCATCGCGGAAGGCTGCGCGGGGACGAACGTGACGGTCAACAGCGTGTTGGCCGGGCCGACGGCCTCGGAAGGCGTGACCACATTCGTGGCCGATCTGGCCCGGAAACAGAATGTCACTCCGGCGCAGTTTGAAAAGCAGTTCTTCAAGGATATGCGCCCGACCTCGTTGCTCAAACGGTTCCTCAAGCCCGAGGAAGTCGCCAGCGTGGTCGTCTATCTGTGCTCGCCCGAAGCCTCCGCCATCAACGGCGCGGCCGTTCGCGCCGAGGGCGGCGTGGTCAAAGCCGTACTGTGAACTGAATCAACCAGGAGAACTCGAAATGAAACGCAAAGCGTCAGCGGTGTGGAATGGTGGACTCAAGGATGGAAAGGGTGCGATCTCGACCGAGAGCGGCGTGTTGCAGGACACGCAGTACTCGTTCAGCACGCGGTTCGAGAACGGGATCGGCACCAACCCCGAGGAACTGATTGCGGCGGCGCATGCCGGCTGCTTTTCAATGGCGCTCTCGGCCCAGCTCAGCGGCTCGAACCTGCGGCCCGACCGGATCGCGACGACCGCCACGGTCACCCTGGAGAAGCTCGACGCTGGCTGGACGCTGACGGCCGTCCATCTGGACGTTTCGGCCAAAGTGCCCAATGCGACCCCTGCGGCGTTTGAGACCGCGGCCAGGAACGCCAAGGCGGGCTGCCCGATTTCCCGCGTATTGAACGCCACCATCTCCATGGAGGCCCGGTTGGAGCCCTGATCGGACAGAAACCTCATCCCGCCGCTTCGCATCCAACCTGCCGTTATGATTGCGATACGAAAAAGCGGGGAACGAGGACGGACGAAGATCGATTGGCTGGACAGCCGTCACACATTTTCGTTCGGTGAATACCACGATCCGGACCACATGGGCTTCCAGACGTTGCGCGTGATCAATGACGACCGGGTCGCGCCCGGCGGCGGCTTCGGCACGCATCCGCACCGTGACATGGAGATCATCACGATTGTCCTGGATGGCGCGTTGGAGCACAAGGACAGCCTGGGCACGGGTTCGGTCATTCGGCCCGGCGACGTGCAGCGCATGAGCGCCGGCACCGGCATCCGTCACAGCGAGTTCAATCATTCCGAGACCGACCCGGTGCACTTCCTGCAGATCTGGATCCTTCCCGATCGCAAGGGGCTGGAGCCGGGCTACGAGCAGAAGACGTTTGCGCCCGAGAAGAGACAGGGCAGGTTCGCGCTCGTCGCGGGGCCGAAGAGCGCGAATGGCGCGTTGACGATTCATCAGGACGCCCGTCTGTACATCGCCACCTTGCTGCCCGACGGGAAGGTCACGCATTCGCTCAAACCCGGTCGCCATGCCTGGGTGCACGTCGCAACCGGAGCCGTCACGCTGAACGGCCAGTCACTCGAGGCGGGCGACGGAGCCGGCGTCGAGAATGAGGCTACCTTGGAGTTCGCCGCCACGAAACCGGCGGAGGTTTTGCTGTTTGATTTGGCGTGACGTCCGTGTCACACTGCGCCGCGGACGGGACGCAGAACATCCAGCTCAACAGAACGCAGAAACCACTGTAGAAGGAGGCCCACACCTACCATGAGAATCACGCACTCAATTGTCGCTGTCGCGGCTGTCTGTCTGGTCGGCACCACCACGCAGGCGCTGGACACCTATACAGTCGACCACGCTCACAGTTCCATCGGCTTTTCGATCGACCACATGGTCATCGACACCGTGCACGGCCGGTTTCGCCAGTTTGACGGCTCGATCACGGTCGACCCCGACAACGGCAACGCGCTCAAGCAGGCCAGCGCGACCATCCAGACCAGGAGCATCGACACGGACGTTCAACGACGGGACGACCACCTGCGCAGCGCGGATTTCTTCGACACCGAAAAGAATCCCACCATCACCTTCGAGAGCACGGGCGTCAATGGTCAGACATTGACGGGCAAGTTCACGATGCATGGCGTGACCAAGGAGGTTTCCCTGCCGTATACAATCAAAGGCCCGATCAAGGATCCCATGGGCAATGTGCACCTTGCGTTGGAAGCCCGGACGAAACTTAACCGCAAGGACTACGGGATCTCGTGGAACAAGACACTGGACTCGGGCGGGTTGATGCTCGGCGAGGAAGTCAACATCGAGATCAACGGCTCGTTCGTGAAACAGGCCGCCGAGAAGAAGTGATGTGGTTTGATGGCCGAGACGGTTGATTTCACCGAGCGCTATCTCCGCGGGGAGACGCCCTGGGACACCGGCACCCCGTGCGTGGAGTTGATCCAGGTCCTGGAGGCCGGGAAGTTGACGGGTAAGACGGTGCTGGAGTTCGGCTGTGGCACCGGGACAAATGCGGTCGAGCTGGCCCGGCGCGGACTTGTTGTAACGGCGGTGGATATCGCCGCGCCCGCCATTCAGGCCGCGAAGGACAAAGCGCGCGCCGCCGGCGTGACGGTTGACTTCCGCGTCGCCGATGTGTTGCGGGATACACTCGGCGGGCCATACGACATCCTTTTCGACCGCGGCGTTTATCACTGTTTGCGGACGGTCGACCTGAAAGCGTTTCAAGAGTTTCTGCAGAAATCAACCCACCCCGGTAGTCGATGGTTGAGTCTGGCGGGCAACGCCAGGGAAGATACCGATCCTGGTCCGCCCGTTGTCACCAAAGAAGAGATCCACACGGAACTCGGCTCGTTATTCGAGATCGTGGAACTTCGCGAGTTCCGCTTCGACACGTACAAGCCCGGTTTTCATCCTCTTGGCTGGTCGATCTTGATGCGCCGATGGTAACATCCATCCGATGTGTCGACTTCCACGCGCCTTTTACGACCGCGACACGATCCTTGTCGCCCGCGAACTGCTGGGCAAGCATCTCGTTCATGTCGACGATGGCCTCGAACGCATCGGGCGGATCGTTGAAGTGGAAGCGTACCTCGGGCCGCACGATCTGGCGGCGCATTCGGCCCGGGGATTGACCGAACGAACGAAAGTGATGTTCGGTCCACCGGGCCGTGCCTACGTGTACATGATCTACGGGATGTACCACTGCATGAACGTGGTGACGGAACGCGAAGGCCACGCCTCGGCGGTGTTGCTGCGCGCGGTCGAGCCCGTGAAGAACGTTGAAGGACGGACGCAGGGGCCGGGCCTTCTCTGCAAATCGATGGGAATCGACAAACGCCTCAACGACCACGATTTGCTCAGTGACGATTTCTATATCGCCGCGCCCGCCAAGCCCGAAACATTCACCATCGTCAAGCGCCCCCGCATCGGCGTCGACTATGCCAGGCACTGGGCCCGGCGCCACCTCCGCTTCTACATCAGGGGCAACCCATTCGTGTCGCGGCCCTAGCGCACTCCCTACGCGACGACCTCGGTGGACTGGGACATCGCAGCGCGCTTGCGCTGGGTGGCGTTGAGGATTCGCTTGCGGAGGCGCAGATTCTTGGGCGTGGCTTCGACGTACTCGTCGGCGGCGATGTATTCGAGGGCGCGTTCCAGGCTCATCTTGAGCGGTGTTTCGAGCTGGATCCCCTTCCCTTCACCCTGGCTGCGCATGTTGGTCAGGTGCTTCGTCTTGGTTGGATTGACCGGCATGTCCTCCGCGCGCGGATTCTCGCCGACGATCATGCCCTCGTACACTTCCTCTTGCGGACCCACGAACAGTCGGCCGCGCTCCTGGATGTTGTTGAGGGCCCAGGCCGTGGCGATGCCGGTTTCCATGGAGACGAGCGTGCCGGTCAGGCGCGTCGTGATCTCGCCGCTGAACGGTTCGTAGTTTTTGAACATGTGACTCATCACGGCGCGGCCGCTGGTCACATTGACCATGTCGGTCTCTAGGCCGATCAGGCCGCGGGTCGGGATGGTGCACTCCAGGCCGACGCCGTGCGGGTGATGCTGCATGTTGGTGATCTGCGCCTTGCGACCGGCCAGGTTCTGCATCACGTCGCCGAGACATTCATTGGGAATTTCGATCCACAATGACTCGAATGGCTCGTGTGTTTTCCCACCGATCTGTTTCAGAATCACCTCGGGACGCGACACAAGGACTTCGTAGCCTTCGCGGCGCATCTGCTCGACGAGGATGGCGATCTGCATTTCGCCGCGGGCGTTGACGTTGAAGATGTTCGGCGCCTCGGTGTCCTCGACCTGCAACGAAATGTTGGTGCGGACTTCCTTGTACAACCGCTCGCGGATGTGCCGGGCGGTGACGAACTTGCCGTCTTTGCCCGCGAGCGGGCCGTCGTTGACGGCGAACTGCATCTGGATCGTGGGCGGATCGAGCTCGGTCCACGGAATCGGCTCGCGCTCTTCGTTGTCGCAGAGTGTCTCCCCGATGGCGAGTTCCTCGAAGCCAGAGATGCCGACGATATTACCGGCCACGCCATCGACGATTTCGCCGGACTTGAGCCCGCTGAACTCCCAGACCTTCGTGACGCTGGCGCGCTCGCGTTTGCCGTCCTTGTGAATGCAGACGATCGAGTCGCCGACTTTGACGTGGCCGCCGGTAATCTTGCCGATGGCGATCCGCCCGACGTAATCACTCCAGTCGAGATTGCTGATGAGCATCTGGAACGGCGCGTGCGGGTCCGCGGCCGGCGCGGGGATATGCTTCAAAATCGTCTCGAACAGAGGGGTCATCCCGTTGTGTTTATCCTTGAGCTTCTTCAGGGCGTAGCCGTCGCGGGCGCTGGCGTAGATGAACGGGGCGTTGAATTGGTCTTCGGAGGCATTGAGCTCCAGCAGCAGCTCCAGTATCTTGTCGTGGACCTTGTGCGGGTCGGCGTGTTCGCGGTCGATCTTGTTGATGACGACGATGACTTTCAGGCCGTGGCCGAGGGCTTTCTTCAACACGAACCGCGTCTGCGCCTGCGGACCGTCGAACGCGTCGACCAGCAGCAGCACGCCGTCGACCATGCCGAGGATGCGCTCGACTTCCCCGCCGAAATCGGCGTGGCCGGGGGTGTCGACGATATTGATCGTGTACCCGCCCCAATGGACGGAGGCGTTCTTGGCCTTGATGGTGATCCCCTTTTCCTTTTCGAGGTCCATCGAATCCATCGCGCGTTCTTCCATGGCCTGATTGGCGCGATACACCCCGCCTTCGCGGAGGAGCTTGTCCACCAGCGTGGTCTTGCCATGGTCAACGTGGGCAATGATGCCGATATTGCGAATCTTGACGTTCATGTTGAATCTGCGGGGATTATACCCCGGCTCAGAAGGCGGGACAATCTATTGGAATTGGCAAAAAAAGCAAGGCATTTGGGGGGAGGAGCTTCGAGACGGTGCCGGTGGAGTCACGCTACTCAATCTCGTGCGGGTCGGAGGGTCCCATCAAGCCGGATATATTCTGGAGCCTCCACCTCCTTACCACAATTCATCAGTGGAGAGATCGGTACGCATCTGTTTGGTTCTTGACGGTGTACAATTGCAGTTCGTAATCGTCTGGCCACTTTGAGGCCGCAGCGCTCTTTAAGGTTTCAAGCACGGTCGATGGGACACCGCTTACTGACGTCATGCTTTGGAGCGTCTGATAGGCCTCTCTTTGGTTCTTGACGGTGTACGCCTGCAGTTCAAAGTCATCGGGATACTTGGCTTGAGCCTTGGCCCTGATTCGAGATTCGACTTGCGAGGGAGTGCTTTGGCCGCGCGGCTCTACCGGCTCGCGCTGGACCTCAGCGCGTTGCCGAAGCGCGCGCTGTTGCGCATCAGCCAGAGCTTTCTCATAGTCTGCGGCTTTTACCAAGTCGTACCCGAAATATTCCTGCAGATCCGTCGGGAGTTCGGCCAGCGGGATTCCGGCGACACCTGTTTTATGGAAGACCGAGACGGTTGTCGGCGTCACGGTGCCGAACGTCACATTGGAATAGGTGGTGCCGTCAACTGTGATCGTGGTGGGCAACAGCAGTTTCGCAATGTCTTTGTGGCCCTCCAGCACAGCTATATACAGCGCGGTAGCGCCGTCCGTGCTCTTTGCGTTAACGTCGGCGTTGTGCGCCAGTAGCACCTCCACCACGTCTTTGTGGCCTTGGGACGCTGCTAGATCCAATGGCGTCCATCCGTCTTTGTCTCGCGCATTGACATCGGCCCCATGGGTTAGCAACGCCTCCGCGACGTCTTTGTGCCCCTCATAGGCCGCGACGTCCAATGGAGTCAATCCGTCCGAGCCGCGCGCGTCCGCATCAGCCTTGTTCGCCAGTAGCACCTCCGCAACGTCCCTGTGGCCTGTCGATGCTGCCACGTGCAAAGGAGTATCCCCGTTCGTCGTGTGGGCGTTCACGTCCGCGTTGTGGGCCAACAGTACCTTCGCCACGTCTTGGTGTCCTTGTAGGGCTGCCTCGTACAAGGGAGTAACGCCACCTCTGTCCCGCGCGTTGACGTCGGCACCCCGCGCCAGTAAGAGTTCCGCCACCTCCTTGCTTGCCGCCACGTACAACGGGGTAGCGCCGTCCTCGGTCTTTGCGTTTACGTCAGCCTTGTTCGCCAGCAACACCTCCGCGACGTCTTCGTGGCCCTCTAGGGTCGCTTGGTACAATGGGGTCCACCCGTCTTTGTCGCGCGCGTTGACGTTGGCCCCTTGGGCAAGGAGGGCCTTCACTCTGGCGACATCCCCCGTGGCTGCTGCCGAAATCAACGGAGGCTCTGGATCATCGGCGCGGGCCACAGAGCCGGCGAGAATCGTGGCGAGAATCAGTCCGACTTTTGCGCAATGCATGAACGAGATGGACATACGGCTGCCTCACTGAGCCGGTAGTGTAGCAAGACCGGGCAGGCTAGGCAAGACTGGTGCCGAGGTGGGTGCGTAGGCAAGCGCCGTGCCGGGATGTGGAATCGTTAAGTGATTTTAGAGTTGACGACTGTATCGCGTGCAGATATGCTGTCGCGTGATGGATCAGTGCAGTTCTTTGAAAAAGAGATAGCCGGCTGGTAACAGGCGAGACGCCTATTCAACGCGGGCGAGACGCCTATTCAACGCGGGCGGGACGCCTCGAAGAACGGCGGGCTCAGGGCGGGCCCTTCGGCTGGCTCAGGATAGACCTTTCGGTAGCCTCAGGACAAGCAGGGGGGCCGTATATGTAAAATTGCGAAACGAAGCCAACGGTTTTTGGCTGCTGTGCTTGCGGAGCGGCTTGAGATACAAGAGGTTAGGGATCAGGGTGAGACACTTTGACACTTGGCTTCGTTTGGCTTCGTTTTGGGGGTCCGGAGGGCGGTTTGATGCTCGTTTCGCTTGTCTGACGCGAGAGGTCGAAACGAGATTCTGCGGGGGGAGGACGATAGTCGGTGACGTTGACGAGCCGGACGGGACCGACCGCGTTTCCTAGGGCAACGCAAACACTTCGTATTTCGCAAAGGAACACGGGCCGGTGAACGGGAATGTTTTGATGAGTCTGGCGCCGGCTGGCAACGGCGCTTTGTCGGGCACTCCAAGGATTCGCCCGCTTCCGTCGTTAAGCCTGAAGTAATAGTTGCTGCTGCGCAACAGCAGGCCCGGTTCGGGCGCATGGCCGTCATACAAGCGCACCTCGCGCGTTGGGATACCTGCTCGTTGGTACGTGCGTGGATCAATCCTGCCGAAAAACAACACGTAGGCATACAGTTGTGGCTTGAGCTGTGCATTGACAGTCGCCCCATACGGATCAAAGGTCGAGGCGGAGATGTACAACACATCGTTCCTGCCGAGATGCCCAAAGCAGTACTCCAGCGCGTCGGTCAGCTCGGTCTGCAACGCCTGGGAATCCCGGGTTTGGTACGCGCCAAAATAATCACGCATGTACAGTGTGATTTCCAAAGCGCCCGCACACGCGACCGCGAGAACCAGCATCCGCCAGGGGCCGCGCCGCTGCCAGCACCATTGAGCGCCCACTGTCGCCAGCAGCAGCCAAAAAATCACGGCGTACACGCTGCGCGTGCTGTGCATCTGATCCATCGTGAGCGCCGCGGACACCGGGGAAGCCAGGATGCCGACCAGAATGACCCGATGTGATGCGGACTGCCGCCACTGGCGAATCGACACATACAACCCGGCGAGGATCAATGGCGCCAGGCACCAGTATAATTCCCCTCCATGCCCGGTATGATGGCGCAGTTGTCCGTCGCCCGAAATAAACAGA
Organism: Verrucomicrobiia bacterium; assembly: GCA_035541135.1. GTDB lineage: Bacteria > Verrucomicrobiota > Verrucomicrobiia > Palsa-1439 > Palsa-1439 > Palsa-1439. The sequence continues at coordinate 77,936 of DATKNW010000009.1, read as the reverse complement.
AACCGCGGGCTGAAGTAGCCACAGTACCGCCGCGCAGCGCCCGCCAGCATCTCGACCGGAGAAGACGCTTCATGCGTGATGCTTACCTGCTGAAACCTCGCCACCAGCCCTCCCGGAGAGCGGAGGATGCTGATGATCAGAGGCAATGAGACAATCAGCGCCGAAAGCAGCATCAACAGAAGCAACCGCCAGCGCGGAATCAATCGATGCCACAGGACAATGGCGCAGCCCACTGCCAGCAGCGCGAGGACGGGCTGGATGCTCTGATGCCCGTACAGGGCCAGCGCCCACGCGACTCCCGCCAGCACCGCCCGCCCTTTCGATTGCGAGCGCACCGCGGACGCGGTGAGGACAAGGCCCGTCACCAGGGCCAATAGCGCGACCGTGTGCCCCGCATAGGTGCAACTTCGACTCGTCGGAAACGCCCAGGGAATGACCGACAACAGGAACGCTCCGGCCAACGCCAGCGGCGCCTCAACCCGCCAGTGACGAAGCAACAGGTAGAACGCGGCACACGCCAGCACGTAATACACACCGCACGGCACACGAGCCGCCCACTCTTCCAAACCGAATACCCGGATCGGAATCAGCACCGAATAAACGTCCGCCGGCTCGTAGTAGACCTCGATCCCGCGGAAATACATCGGCCACGGCGTCCCGTACTCGTCCGCACCCGTCTGGGCCAGGCAATACGCGTTGTAGGCGATGGAACACTCGTCGCCGATGAACCCGCGCGGCACGGAGCCGATCTTCCAAAAATGCAGAAACAGAGTCGTGCCAACGGCCGTCACCAGCGCGAATACAAACACGTACTTTCTGGTCGTCGTCGGCACCATGGCGCAGTTCTCTTGAGCCCACAGGCTACACACCATCCGCATCACACTCAAGGTTCAAACCGGGCAACACGGCGCGAAGGATGGTGGAGACGAAGGGAGTTGAACCCTCGACCTCCTGAATGCCATTCAGGCGCTCTCCCAGCTGAGCTACGTCCCCAACCATTGGTCGGCAAAATGCGCCATCATGCTACCGCCCGCGCTGGTGATTGTCAAATTCGCTGTTGTCGGTGCAAATCCGCACAAAATGCACCCCCCAAAAACTGCTTTACAAGGTCGCTTCTACGCCGCTAAACTCACGGCCGTTCAAAATACTGGAAAGGCGCGATAGATTAGCGAATGATTGCGACGGCAAAAAAACTGGAAGTCACCAAACAATTTCAGCTTCACCCGAAGGACACTGGTTCGGCGGATGTGCAGATTGCGCTGTTGACCTCGCGGATCAACGAGTTGACACAGCATCTGCAATCGCACGTGAAGGATCACAGCTCGCGGCGCGGGCTGCTGAAGATGGTAGGTCAGCGGCGGCGGTTGCTCGATTATTTGAGCCACACCGACACGAAGCGCTACCAGGAACTGATCAAGAAACTCAACCTCAGAAAGTAACGTTAAGAAAGGCGATTGCCCCGGCAAGCATTGGGGGATTGATGGATTGATGCCCGCCTGTTTCGCGCCATGACGCGGGCGGACATCATTCCATTAGTCCGATACCTGCCGGGCAGTCGGAATTCAAATGGCTCATACTGTAGTCCGCACCCCCATTGGGGACAAGGATCTCATCTTCGAAACCGGCAAAATCGCCAAGCAGGCCGATGGCGCCGCGATCGTGACCTACGGCGAAACCGTCGTGATCGTGACCGCCGTCGCCAGCACCACGACGCGCGATGAACTTGACTTCTTTCCCCTGACCGTCGATTACCGCGAGAAAGCGGCGGCAGCGGGCAAATTCCCCGGCGGCTATTTCAAACGCGAAGGACGTCCCACCGAGAAGGAGATTCTCACCGCCCGCATGATCGACCGCCCCTGTCGTCCGCTGTTTCCCGAGGGCTTCTACAACGACACGCAAATCATGGCGATCCTGCTCAGCGCCGACGGCGAGAACGACCCCGACATGCTGGCCATCAACGGCGCCTCCGCGGCCCTGTCGGTCTCGGACATCCCCTGGCACGGCCCCGTCGCCGCAGTGCGCGTCATTCGCGTGAATGGCGAGTTCATCGCCAACCCCACCCATACCCAGCGCAAGGACGGCGATCTCGACCTGGTGTTCGTCGGCAACGACACGGACCTTGTGATGATCGAGGGCACCGCCAACGAGATCGGCGAAGCCGACATGATGAGGGCCATCGAGTTCGCCCACGGCGAAACGAAGAAAGTCATCGCGGCGATCCGCGAGCTGACGCAAAAAACCGGCAAGCCGAAGCGCGAGGTGAAACTGTACACCGCACGACCGGAAGTTGTCGCTGCCGGCCGTGAACTGGTCGGCAGCCAGGTGCTCGGCGCGATTCTGACCACGGGCAAACTCGCCCGCGAAGCGACCGTTCGGGCCTGCAAAGAAAAGATGACCGAGGGCCTCAAGCAGAAGTTCACCGATGTGACCGATTTCGAGATCAATGACACGTTTTACCGGATCGAATCAGAAGCCGTTCGCGGTTCGATTCTCAGCAACAACAAGCGGCCCGATGGGCGCGGCGCGCGCGATCTGCGGCCGATCTCCTGTGAGGTGGGCGTTCTGCCGCGCACGCACGGGTCGGCCGTGTTTCAACGCGGTGAAACGCAGGCGATGGTGTTGACCACGCTCGGCTCAAAGTCCGATGTTCAGGAGATGGATGCCTGGACGGGCGGCGATACGGAGAAACGGTTCATTCTTCATTACAACTTCCCACCATTCAGCGTCGGTGAGACCGGGCGGACCGGTTCGCCGGGTCGGCGTGAGATCGGCCACGGCGCGCTCGCGGAGCGCTCGGTTGAGCCAATGGTCCCGGCCGAGGCCGATTTCCCCTACACCATCCGTGTGACTTCCGAAATCATGGAATCGAACGGCTCAACCTCGATGGCCACGGTCTGCGGCGCGACGTTGTCGTTGATGGATGCGGGCGTGCCATTGAAAGCGCCCGTTGCGGGCATTTCCATCGGATTGATCACCGACGAAAAGACCGGCAAAGCGGTCACGCTCACCGATATCCTCGGCTCGGAGGATCACTTTGGCGACATGGATTTCAAGGTCGCCGGAACCAGCAACGGGATCACCGGTTTTCAAACCGATCTCAAGCTCCACGGGTTGAGTTTTGATTTGACCAAGCAGGCATTCGAGCAGGCAAGGGAAGCCCGGCTCATCATCCTCGGCAAAATGGCGGAGGCCATCAAGGCCCCGCGCGCCGAACTCTCGAAGTACGCGCCACGCATCACGGCCATCCACATCAACCCCGAGAAGATCGGCGCAGTCATCGGGCCACAGGGCAAGGTCATCAAAGGCATCGTCGAAGCCACGGGTTGCCAGATCGACATCGAAGACGACGGCACAATCCACATCTTCTCCACTGACGGCGAAGCGGCGGAACGCGCCATCGAGCAGATCAAAGCCATCACGGCCGAAGTGGAAGTCGGCAAGATCTATCGCGGCAAGGTCGTTGGCATCAAGGAATTCGGCGCGTTCGTCGAGATTCTACCCGACAAGGACGGCCTGTTGCACATCAGTGAGATCGCGGACTACCGCGTCAAACAGGTCGAAGACGTCTTGAAGCTGGGCGATGAAGTCTGGGTCAAGGTGCTGGGAATCGATGAGAAGGGCCGCGTCAAACTCAGCCGCAAAGCCGCCCTGCGCGAGAAAGACGAAGAGGCGAAGAAGCAGTAGTTTGTAGCCGAGTGGCCGAAGCAGCAGACCGGTTCTCGCCGCTTGAAGCGGAGGGGAAAAGGGTTGCCATCGCCGTCCTGACCTCCTATAAATCGGCGCGACGATGTTGTCAGCGCATCCAACAGGAGGTGGACCGCATGCATGTCTGGCCTGAGCGAACGTCTCGACTCCATTCGTGTGTCCTCTGCGTGCTGTCGGCCGTCGCCGTGCCCGGTCCGGCATTCGCGCAGGATGCCGCCGTCGACTCGGTCAGGACGAAGACCGTGTGGGAAATGCTCCATGCGGGTGGCCCGATCCTCCTGATGTTGGCGGTGCTCTCGGTTATCACGCTCACACTGATTATCGAACGGTTCCTGTTCTACCGCAGCGTGTCGGGCAGCCCCGGCCAGTTGCTGCACAAGATCAAGCAGGGTGCCACGTTGTCGGAAATGTATCGGGCCACCAATGACGCGCCGGGCATCGCCGGACGCGTGATGCGGGTCACGCTTCAGGCGGCGCGAGACGGCTACAAGCCCGATGAGATCGAGGATCTCGCCCAGAGCGCCATGACCAGGGAACAGATCTCACTCGAAAAGAACCTTCCGCTGCTTGATTCGATGGTCACGATGTGTCCGCTTCTCGGGTTATTGGGAACGACGATCGGGATGATTCACTCGTTCAGCATCGTCGCCGCCATTGGCATGAGCGACCCCACCAAACTGGCCGGCGGCATCTCCGAGGCCCTGATCAACACCGCGGCCGGCCTGGCCGTGGCCATACCGGCTCTGTTTGCCTACAATTATTTCTCCAGCAAGAAAGAGGCGATCCTGATGAGCATGGAGAAAAGCCTCACCGAATTGATCGTCCTGCTCAAGTCTCCCATTCCCCAGTAGTCTCAGCCGATGAAGGTCAAGCGTCGCAACATCCGGCGGGCGCGCATCGAGATCATTCCGATGATCGACACGATCGTCATCCTGCTGATCTTTTACATGAGCTTTTCGCGGTTTGCCGAAGCCGAGCGCGCGGCGGGGATTAAACTGCCCATCGCGCTGGCGGGCGATTCGTTGGAGAAACTCCCCAACCAGATCATCGTCAACATGACTTCCGCGGATACCGTGACGATCAACGGTCGATCTTGCCACATCAACGACCTGCCGGATCTGCTACGTCGTCTGCAAGCGAGCCATCCGAAGCTGGATTCGATCATCCTCCGCGGCAGCCGCACGATGACCTATCGGGACCTCAACGCTTTCATGCTGGCGTGTTCCAGGACCGGCGTGGCCGACGTTACGTTTGCGACGGTCGACAAATGAAACTGGAACGTCGAACCCTCAAGCGCGCGCGGATCGAGATTGTTCCCATGATCGACACGATCCTCATGCTGCTGGTGTTTTACATGAGCTTCTCGACGTTTACCAAGCGGGAGAAACGGTTTGGCGCGAAGCTGCCCGTCGTCGGCACGTCGACGACGGCAACACGGGTGCCCCTGGACATCGTGCTTCACGTGAAGGACCGCAACAACATCCTGGTCAACAACTCCATATCCTATGATCTCCCCGGCCTTCGCGATGCGACTGCCCAATTGAGCGCCATCGGCCAGGACACCACGATCGTGATCGAAGCGGATCCCGACACGAGCTATCAGGACGTTGTCAGCGTGCTCGACCTGTGCGCGCAGGCGCATTTGACCAGGGTCGCCTTGCGTCCCCTCCCCAACATAATGGCCTCGGCTCAATGACCCCGTTGTCCCGCACATCGTTGGCTGCAACGCTACTGGGTGTTCTCCTGGGAGTCGTCTGTGCGGCGGAACAGACGCCGGGCCCGCAAACCGAATCCCCGTCTGCCCTCGCCTATCGGAGAGCCGCGACCCTTTACGAAAACGGCAAGATCGCCGAAGCACTGACGGCGTTTCATACGTTCGAGGCCCAATACCAGTTCAGCGCGGCGGTTCCCCAGGCGATTTATTTTCAAGGGTGCTGTTGGGCGAGGATGCAAAAGTTCCGCGAGGCCGTTAACACGTTCGACCGGCTGCGGAAAGGCTATCCGACCACCGCATTGATTCCCGAGGCAATCTTGAAGCAGGCCGAGTGCTCTCACGAGTTGAAGGATTACCCGACGGCGCTGGGATTGTACCGGGAGTTTGAGGCGAACTACCCGAAGCACCGGATGCTGTCGCGGGCCGTGCTCGGTGAAGCGTGGACCAACCTTCAGCAGGGCGAGACGACGGCCGCGCGCGCGGCCCTGCAGAGAGCGCTCGCGCAATTCGCCGATGATCCGGTGACGGTTCTCGAAGCGCAGCTGCTGACGGGCCGGGTCCTGACAGCCGAAAACCAATTTGACGCGGCTGTTCAGGTGTACGGGCGGATCAAGGCGGATGCGTACGATGTGCGCGCTTCCGACGGTTTCTTTCTCGCGGGTGAAGCGCTGTTTGAGGCGGGGCAATGGAGCGACGCCATCGACTGTTACCAGCGAGTGCAACCCCGGGCCGTGTTGACCGAGCATCTTCGCCAGCAGATCGCTGCTCTTCAAACTCAGCGAGGCGATTACGAGCAACGGCTTGGTGACCTGCTTCAGCTTCTCGCCGCGTGTGAAGACGGCCCCGATTCCGGGGCGTCGGCGCTGTTTCGAATGGCCAACTGCTACGAATCCCTTGGACGCCCCGAGGAGGCATTCGCGGCTTACAGCCAGTTTCTGTCTCATCACCCGAGCGATACGCTCGCCGAGCAGGCCCGCTTCGGACTCATTCGCACGCTGGTCGCCCGCCGTCAATTCGAGGAGGCCGGTCGAGCCGTCGCTGATTTCCAGACCCGCTACCCGGGCAGCGCATTCGGTCCCGACATCTCGTTACTCAAAGCAGAGGCTGCTTTCGCGTCCGGCAGGACATCGGAGGCCCTCGACGATTTCGAAAAACTGGCGGCGACGAATCCGCGGTTGCCGATCCTCGAGACCACGGAGTTTCGCATCGGCGCCTGTCGTTACGCCCTCCACGATTTCGACCGCGCCAGAGAACGCTTTGCCGCCTTCGTTCAGGAGCATTCGAGCAGCGCGATGGTACCGGACGCGCTGTTTCGTCTGGGGCGATGTTATGTCGAGCTTTCCCGCCAGGCGACGGACCCGGCCATAGCTCGCACCGACATGGCGACAGCCATTGCCACGTACGAACAACTCCGTGAGCTTCATCCGACAAATGCGTTGACCCGAGAGGTCATATTCCAATTGGGCTACCTGAATGCTTCCTTGGCGAGCGGAAATACGGACTCCGCCGATGTATCAAAGAACGCTGTGTATTGTGACAAGGCGGTGGGTTTCTTCCGCGAATTCCTCAATCGCTGGGCGGATGACCCCCTGGTTCCAGAAGCCCTCTACCAACTCGGGCGCAATCAATCCGCTGGGGGGCATTTCGACGACGCCATCGGTTCTTTCCGCCAGGTTGCCGAGGGATTCCCGAACACGACATTCGCGCCGCTCGCTGCCTTTGAGATCGCTAAATGCTACGGGGCCGAGGACAAGAACCAAGAAATGGTCACTCAATTCCGCAGCTTTGTCGCTCGTTATCCCGCGCACCCGCTGGTCGGCTCGGCCTTGTATTCCATCGGCCTGCGCCTGGAGCGTGAGTCGAAGATGGACGAAGCTCTTGCTGTGTACCGCGACGTCATTGCCCGGGCTGCTGCCTCAAGAGACGGAACAGGCCAGCTCCGCCAAGCGGCAATCAACTCGGAAATCCATGTTGCCGGCATTCTCGCAGCCCGCGGTGATACGGCCAAAGCAGTAGCGGAGTGCGAGGCGTTTCTTGCGAAGTTCGGGGATGACCCCGCCGCCGCGAACGCGATGATCGCGCAGATCGCGGACACCTACCAGGCGACGAAACAGTTCGATGACGGGTATGCCTGCCTCGACCGTCTCGCCACCGCCTATCAGCAGAACGACGCGGTACGTATTGCCACGACTACGAGTACGATCGAACTGGCCCTGGCCGCGCGCGATTTGCGGCGCGGTTACGCCGCAACGTCGAAGCTGCTTGCCGACGCGGCGATGGATCATCTTCCGCCGCGCAGCTATATCGCGATTGGCACTGTTCTTTTGCAGCGTGGTCAACCCGCGCAAGCGCGGGAACAATACGAGCGGTCGTTGCGCCTTTATCCCAACGATGCCCTCGTGGCGCCGCAGGCGCGCCTGGGGATTGGACGCGCCGATCTCGCCATGAACCGTCTCGATGAGGCCGAGGACATTTTTCGTCAGATGGTGTGGAACGGGCCGCCGGGCACATTGCATGACCGCGCCAGTTTGGGGCTGGCCGAAGTCTATCTCTCTCGCGGCGGCGGAGACCCGTTAAAGCCACAGACCGCGAAGGCGATAGAACTTCTTACTTCCGTCATGGCAGGCGCGAGGGGCGAAGATTCTGGTGAAGCCGCCTACCTGTTGGGCAACTGCTATTTTGCGTTCACGGGCGACTCGAAGGAGAACAAGAAGACTGCCCTCGCGTACTATTTGCGCGCAGCGCTGACAATCAGCGGTCCGCACGGCGAAGAGGCGGCGTTTCGGAGCGGCCAGTGCCACAAAGCGCTCGGCAATCCCGAGGTCGCGCGCCGCGCGTTTGAAGCGTATCTGCGGCGATTTCCGCATGGCCTGTTTGCGGCGGACGCAAAGCAAGAATTGGAGTCGCTGCCGGCGCAGCCGCCTTCATCCTGAACCATGAGGTCCATCATCAGATTCCTGTCGTGGTTCGCCGCCAACACGCGGCTTCTGTATTGCTTCCTCGTGGCGCTGCTGATTCACGTCGCGCTGCTTGCCGCGTGTGGTTGGATTACGTTCGGCGCCGCCCGGCCGAGGACCGTAGCCGTATTCGACGCGAGCACAGTCCCGCCTCCCGTTCCCCCCGAGAGCGCAGTCAACCGGACGGCCACCGATCGCGACTACGACATCGCGGCTCTTGGCGCCGGCGGCGGAACCGGAGGAAAAGGCCTCGGCGGCGTCCCGACGCCCGGCGGCAGCTCCCTCGAAGCGTATCATGCGCACTTGGCAACGGCATCGTCACAGCCGAGCCCGGATTCCATCGACGAAGTCATCGGCGTCGTTGGCCGCGAAGCCAGCGCGGTTCCACGACCGACGGGCGGTCCGACCGGCGTGGGGCTGACAAGCAGCGGGCTCGGCGACACGGCAATCGGCATACCGGGGGTCAAGGGGCCCGGCGGCGGCGTCCTCAACTTTCGTATGGGCCTCGGATCGGGCCGCCGTCTCAATCAATCCGGCGGCAGCACCAACGAGACGGAACGGGCGGTTCTGGCTGCGCTACGATGGCTCGCGGCCCACCAGGAAGAGAATGGCTCGTGGAGATGCGGCCGGAGCACGGCGGCCGGCACGGCGTTGGCGACGCTGGCCTTCCTTGGGCACGGCGAGACCCCCGACTCGGTCGAATTCGGCAACACGGTCGGCAAAGCGCTGGAGTACCTGTCCTCGCATATCGGCAGCGACGGCCTCGTCTCCGAGTCGTCGGGGGATTACATCGGCAGCGGCGCGCAAGGCATGGTCGTTCTCGCGCTGTCGCAGGCGTACGCGGTAACGCCTTCTCCGAGGCTGCGCGATCCGCTGGAACGCGCGGTACGCACGATCGTCCGCGCGCAATCCGCCCCCAAAGCGAGCGACCAGTACGTCGGTGGATGGCGCTATCGCCCCACGTCGGACGACTCCGATGTGTCGGTCACGGGCTGGATGGTCCTGGCGTTGACATCGGCGAAGGCAGCCGGGCTGGACGTCCCGCGGGAAGTGACCGACAGGGCCGCGCACTTTTTGTGGAACATGTACGACGTAAACAACCCCGGCTTCGGCTATCAATCGCCGGAGCGTTCGCCGTCCATGACCGCCATCGGCGTGTTCTGCCAGCAGGTCATCGGGAACGGTATCGACCCGCGCATCAAACCCGCGCTGGATTACCTTCGCGAGGAAAAGGCGGATTGGGACAAGACCCAGGGCGATTACGTACTGTACGGCTGGTTTTACATCACCCAGGCGATGTCCCGCGCTGGCGGGTCGTATTGGAACTCCTGGGACCAGCCGGCGCGCGAGGTCCTGATCAAGATGCAACGCAGCGATGGACGCTGGATGCCGCCGCCGAACAGCACGATGGAAATCCGGGACCTGGCTGACACACCCGCCTACTCCACCGCGCTGGCGGTGCTGATTCTGGAGACGGACTCCCCCAACCCATCAACTGATCAGGGGACTCAGACGGCCGGCTCAGCCAATTAGTCCGTAAGCCGGTTGACGTTTCGCATGAAACGCGTGGCTGGTTACGGTTTGCGGGCGCCGGGCTCGCACTCAGGCTTGCCCTTGCCGAGGGGATCTTTCTTCGCGGTGATATTGGCTGCGCCGCCGACTTTCTCGCGGTTTTCGGCGATGAATGGCTTCCACTTCTCGGGCACGTCGCTTTCCGTGAAGATCGCTTCCACGGGACAGACCGGCACACAGGCCGTGCAGTCGATGCATTCGTCCGGGTGAATATACAGTCGATCATCGACCTCGTAGAAACAATTCACGGGACAAACTTCCACGCAATCGGTGTACTTGCAGCCAACACAAGGTTCACACACAATGTGTGCCATAATCTATCTCCTCTTCTTCATTAAATCCGCGGCGGTGAAACTGAACACTTCCTTGTGCCTATGCTATACTGCGAGTCGTGAACGTTGCCAAGAGCAAATTGATGGCGCGCTGTCGCACGATTTTGCAGCGATTGTGCGCCGCCTATCCCGATGCCTGCTGCGCCCTGGATCACCAGAACCCGCTGCAATTGCTCATCGCCACGATCCTCAGCGCGCAATGCACGGACCGACGCGTTAATCTCGTCACCCCGGCGCTGTTTCGGCGGTACCGCACGGCGGCGGATTTCGCCGGGGCGAAACCGCCGGAGCTTGAGGCCATGATTCGCAGCACCGGCTTTTATCGGAACAAAGCCCGCTCGATCCGGAAGTGTTGCGAGAGCCTGGTCGCGAAATACGGCGGCAAGGTCCCGCAAACGCTCGACGAGCTGGTCCAGCTCGACGGCATCGGGCGAAAGACGGCCAACGTGGTGCTGGGCGTTGCCTATGGGAAGGCGGAAGGCATCGTCGTGGACACGCACGTTTCACGGCTCTCGCGCCGCATGGGATTGACCCGCCAGACGGCGCCCGAGAAAATCGAGCTGGCTCTTATGAAGATCGTGCCGCGGCAGGACTGGATCGATTTCTCGCACCTGCTGATCTGGCATGGCCGGAATCGTTGCACCGCCCGCCGCCCCGACTGCATCCAATGTGAGGTGGCCGATATTTGTCCCCGCATCGGGGTAGCATGGAAAGGAAGGCAACGTGAAACAACTTCAAGAAGGTGACGAGGCGCCGTCGTTCCTCGAATTGACCGCCAACAAGGGTTCGACCTGTGTCGTGTATTTTTACCCGAAGGATTTTACGCCCGGGTGCACGACTGAGGCATGTGAATTCCGTGACATGTACCGAAAGATCACCGAGCAGGACGCCGTCATCCTCGGTGTCAGCCCCGACTCGCCGGAATCGCACGAGAAGTTCATTGCGGAACATGGTCTTCCCTATTCGCTGGTGGCCGACGAGGACCACGCGATTGCCGAGGCCTACGGCGTATGGAAAGAGAAATCCATGTACGGCAAGAAGTTCATGGGGATCGAGCGGAGCACGTTCGTCATCGGGCCCGATGGCCGAATCACGAAGATCTTCCGCAAGGTCAAACCCGCCGGGCATGCGGAAGAGGTTCGGGCCGCGATTGCGGAGGCGTAGCGCTACGGTAGCCGGTGCGTTTCCTTGATGAGCCGGGCAAACATCTGGGTCTTGCGAAGGAGCTGCGGGTCTTTGTCGAGTTCGCCCACGGTCTCCTCGAGACGATACGACCAGTTGCCTTCGTTGACGGCGCCCGGCACGTTAAACCGCGCCTCGGAACCGAAGACATCGGTGATCATAAAGACGGCGAGCCAGGAATTGGAGTTGAGCACGCCGCGCAGGATCGTGCGATGGATGTCGTCGTCGAACGTGCGCGGCGGCTCCTGGCTCTCCACGCCGCAGTACTTCATCCACCGTTTCAGTTCCTTGTACGCTTCCAGATTCTTCCAGGCCTCCTGTTCCTCACAGGCTCCCGCGCATCGTTCGCGCGGTCTCTGGTCGAGACCCGATTTGTCGGTATCGACCTTCGCCCATAGCTCGCGCCACATCTTGGCCAGCGGATCGTGGTCGTGGGTCGCCGGCGTTGCCAGCGACAAGCGTGCATAGGTCTTGCCATCCACAAACGAGTTGTCCTTCTCCCGTAGAAAGTGCGGAATCTTGTAGCCCGGGATCTTCAGGCGTTCGAGCGAGACGGGCACGTACGGCGGCACGGCGCCGAGGTCCTCGGCAATCACCGCGGTTTCTCCTGCGGCTCCCACCACCATCTCCAGCAATTCTTCCCCTTGCTTCTGATTGAACTTCGCGCCCTCGGGCGTATCGTCGCCATACGGCTGGAAATGCGGCAGGCGTCCGCCGGTAAGTTTCGCCGCCTCCGGCTCGGTCAGCGGCAGGAATTTGCCATTGTGCTTTGGTTGCCACGGGAACGAGTAAATGCGGAAGAACCCGAGCACGTGATCGACGCGGAACAGGTGGAACGCCTTGTGGATGTTGCCGCAGCGGATCCGCCACCAATCATGGTGGCGCGCCCGCGACACGTCCCATTTGTAAAGCGGGATGCCCCAGTTCTGGCCCCATTTCTCGGTGAATGGATCGACTTTGAACGTCTTCTCGGGCGGAGCGCCGCCGCTCCAGTCGAGATCGAAAATAGCGCGGTTGGCCCACACGTCCGAGCTGTAGCGGTTCACGCCGAACGGGATGTCGCCCATCAAGAGCACTTTCTTCTGCGTGCCGTGCTCCTTGACCTTCGTCCATTGATCGTAAGCGATCCACTGGATGTACGCGCAGAACAGGACCCGCTCGATGTATTCGTCGCGCTGCTTCGCGGGCAGCGAGAGAAGCCACGCCCCCGCCTTCTTCGGGTCCTGGCGGTCCAGCGGCCATTCATCCCACGTTGGCCAGTTGTGATAATCCTCCATCAATACGCGAAACATTGCGTAGTCGGAAATCCAGTCGCCGTTCTCGGCCAGGAACGCGCGGAACGCCTGGCTGCGCTCGGTCGTCTTCTCCCAATGCTTCGCGAGGAACGCATCGAACGCGGCCCGCAGCAGCGCGCGCTTGAGCTCCTTCACCTTCGTGTATTTCACCGGACCCGCGCGCAGTTCCTTGAGCAAGTCCGGTTTGGCGATCTGTTTGAATTTGGCGGGCGACAAATCGGGAATTCGCTCGGGCGAGACCGCGATGGTCGTCGGCTCAATCGCCATCGAGCTGATGGCGTTGTAGGGCGAATTATCGTCGCTGGTCTCGTTGATCGGCAGCACCTGCAACAGGCCGATGCCGTGCTTGTGGCACCAGTCGATCATCTGGCGCACGCCTTCCGTGTCCCCGATGCCGAGATCGGTTTCGATTCGGATGGAAAACACCGGGCACAGAACGCCCGCCAGCTTCTTGTCAGGAGACAGTTTCATTCGAGGCTTATCGATATACTTCACGTCGATGCCCGACTGCAAGGATTTCGATTCAGCACGGCGGCGGGCCGCCGTCCGTCTGGGCCGAGCCACATGTCCAATCACTCTCGCAGTCGATTTATCCGAGACTGCAAAATAAATGCCTCGGTGTCATTTGCCTTCGTCATTTCCCGCTCGCCGACTTGTTTGTTGTGCCGGAGGTAGGCCGCCAACACCATTTCTCGAATATTGAAAGCCGTCAAATCATCCCGGTTGAAATGCCGCGGCCAATTGACACACGGCCTAACGACACTCTCGCCACGTTTGAATGGGACGGCGTAGCGAATCACGTATTCCGGCAAAGTGTCGCGCAGAAGAACAGATTCGTTCTTCAGCACTTCTAGCTCTTCCTCGGCTCGCTCGCAAACTACACTTCCGGCCCAGTCCTGACTCTGAGCCTCTTCGTATGCCTCCACGAGGCCCTTGCCAACAAAGAACGGTGGCTGTTCATTGAAGAAGTAAGCTCCCAAGCTTACGGCCCCACGAATTGGCAAGCCTGCGCGGAACAGCAGGCAGTGAACGCGCAGCACCTGCTCCAAGAAAACCACCCAGCGTGCCACTTTTTCGTCCGTTTCAAGTGAACTGGGAATTGGCATCGCCAACAGTATCGTGTCAGAGAATAGCAGCCACTGGGTCTCTGGCAGAGCCTTTTCTGCCGCGTCGACAAACGGATGGCTTTCATGCTCCTTGCGCAACAGCGAGACAATTTCTTTAACCCAGTGTTCAGATTCACCACGTAAAGGAGGAATATCCTCGTGAAGGAGATCGACTACTAACTCAATCTCGTTATTCCTTAGTAGCTGTTTGTACCCCAAGATGTCGAAAAGACCAACAGCTCCTTCCTTGATCTCGGTCGCTTCGTTCATAACACGAATCTACTTGGCCACGTATCGCGCTCCATGGTGTCGCCATCCCAAGTTACAGTTGTCTTGGTTGGTCTCCGCTTCAGCAACGATGCCACGGCAGGGACAGAATTTCAACGCGTGCACTCAACCTGATCCCTGAGTCGACCGCGACCCCTTCTGTTGCGCCTGCTTCAGCTTTTCGAGAAAGGCATCCGCGCGCTTCTTGCCGTCGTATTCGGCCCGGCTCTTCGCGGTGAGATGGCGTTGGCCTTTGATATCGGAGTTTTGCACCGAATCGGCCCAGGCGCGGAGTTGGCGGGAGACGGATTCGGCTTTCAATTTGAGATCTGAGATTTCAGATTTGAGATCGGCGAAGTATGGAAGGCGCTCGCACAAGATCAGCATCGAACGCACTTCGCCGGCTGAACCGCGCAGCAATGTATAGAAACGTGAGCAATTCCGGCGTCGTACCACGCTCGAAACCTCCGGCGACGTTGTTGCAGATCGACAACGCGGCCCGCTGCAACTGGCTGCGAAGATCGCCCTTATAACTAAAGCTCTTGTGTTCGGTCAGACGAAACACCTTCTCGGCGAGTTCCATTCCCGCGTGCCAGACCAGCAATTCCTCGAACCGCGTGTATTTCAAACCTTCGCGACTTTGACGTCGAGGATGTCCTTATCAGCCTTGATCTCGGCGATGACAGCTTCGCTCGGGGCGCTGTCGAGGTTGAGGACAGTGAGGGCCTGGCCGCCGGCCTTGTCGCGGCCGAGCGACATGCTGGCGATGTTGACGCCGTGTTTGCCCATGACGGTGCCGACCCAGCCGACGATGCCCGGGCGGTCCTTGTTACGCATCATGAACAGGACGCCGGTCGGCACGGCCTCGACGGGCATGTCGTTGATGCGGACGATGCGCGGGTTGTTGGGCGAACCGTAAAACGTACCTGACAAGCTGGCGGCCTGGCCGTCGACGAACGCGCGCACATTGATCAGCTCGGCATAATCAATCGGCTCGCTGCTCTTGACTTCGCCGACGTGAATCCCGAGCGTCTCGGCGATTACGGGTGCGTTGACGTAGTTGACCTCGCTGCCCTGGGAGCTTTCGAGGAAGCCCTTCAACACGGCGCGGCTGATCGGTCCGCTCTCGAGCTCGCCGGCCTTGCCACAGAACTCAATGATCAATCGTTCGATCCGTGCCGGCGCGATCTGGGCAAGCAACCGCCCCATCTTCTCGCCGAAGCTCAGGTACGGCTGGAGCACGGCGAGCACTTTCGCGTCGAGCGACGGCATGTTCACGGCGTTGCGGATCGTCCCGCCCGCCAACACATCGGCCACCTGCTCGGCGACCTCGACGCCGACGGATTCCTGCGCCTCGGTTGTGGACGCGGCGAGGTGCGGCGTCATCACCACGTGATCGAGTTCGCGCAACGGCAGTTCCTTCGGCGGTTCCGATTCGTAGACGTCAAGCGCCGCGCCGGCGACCTTCCCGCTCTTGACGGCCTCGTACAAATCCTTCTCGTTGATGATGCCGCCGCGGGCACAATTGATCAATCGGACGCTGTTCTTCATCTTGGCGATGGTGTCCTTGTTGATCATGCTGCGGGTCTGGTCGGTCATCGGCACGTGGACGGTGATGAAATCGGAGCGCGCATAGATGTCGTCGAGTTCGACGAGCTCGACCTGCAACGCCTTGGCGCGGCTCAGGCTCAGGAACGGATCATACGCCAGCACGCGCATGCCGAACGCAATGGCGCGGCGGGCGACCTCGGTGCCGATGCGGCCCATGCCGATCACGCCGAGCGTCTTGTTGTAGAGCTCGACGCCCTCGAAGGATTTGCGGTCCCATTTCCCCGCCTTCATCGTCGCGTGAGCTTGTGGAATGCTGCGAGCCAGCGCCATCATCATCGAAAACGAGTGCTCGGCGGTGGAGATGGTATTGCCGCCGGGTGTATTCATGACGATGATACCGCGCCGCGTGGCGGCATCCACATCGACGTTATCAACCCCGACGCCCGCGCGACCGACAACGCGGAGCTTTTTCGCGGCCTCGATCACTTTCTTGGTGACCTTGGTCGCGCTACGGACGATCAGCGCGTCATACTCACCGACGATCTCGCAGAGCTGGTCTTCCTTGAGACCGGTCTTCACATCAACGTGAAAGGCCGGATTTTTGCGCAACATCTCCACGCCACGTTCGGAAACAGAATCGGCAACAAGTATCTTCATGGTCGTCCTCTGCTCGCAGTTATCGGAAACTCGCCTCTCGCTTTCGGCATCCAATTTTGCGATGTTAGCAGGCGATGCGCAAGGACAAACGATGCGAGAGGTGAAACTTTACACGCGCAAATGGTGCGGGTGGTGCGTGGATGCCAAGGAATATTTGAAGGACCACGGAATCACGTACCAGGAGATCGACGTGGGGCGCGACCCCGCTGCTGACGAGGAGATGCAGCGTCTCTCAGGCCAGCGCTACGTGCCGACAATCGTCGTGGACGGGCATGTACTGGCCAATTTCGACACCGGCCAATTGCAGCAGTTCCTGGCGAAGCTCGACCCCGACGGCTCGCGGGGCTAACCCCGAAGGCGTTGGGGGTTAATGTTTCATCCAAGCGACGAGCCAGACCACACCGTGCGTGGCGAGGCAGGCGTAGGCCGCCGCCAGCAGGTCGTCCAAAACGATCCCGATCCCGCCCGAGAAATCCTGGGCCTCCCGCACGGGCGTCGGCTTCCACACGTCGAATATCCGAAACATCGCGAAGCCCAGCGCGACGTGCCACCAGCTTGTTCCCACTCCGATCAACACCAGCGGCATTGCCACGATTTCGTCGATGACCACGCTCGGTGGATCCGGGTGGTGGAGGATATCGGATGCTTCGCCCGCGCACCACACGGCAAAAACAATGGCCAGTACCATCAGCACCGCGCGCAGCCAGAGATGGTGCTGCTGGTTTAGAGCCCACCAGAATGCGATGCCGACCAGCGAGCCGGCAGCGCCGGGCGCGACGGGCGAGTGCCCGGCACCGAATCCTGTTGCTAGGAATCTGATCAATCGTTCACGCATCGCGGAAGAACAACTGCCCGTTCTTGAAGAAATAGATGATGCCGGAGACGAGCGTCAGGCTGACGGTGATGAGCATCAAGGTGAATGCGACACGGGAGAACAAGATGTCGAATTGCTGAAAATCATTTCCGAAGCAATTCCAATCCTCGCGTATGGCCAGGCCGATCAGAATGACGATGATGGTAACCATCTGAGAAACGGTCTTGTGTTTGCCGAGGCCTTCGGCGCGCATCACGACCCCTTGCTGACTGGCGATCAGCCGCAACCCCGTCACCAGATAATCCCGCGCCACGATGACCAGGGCCATCCAGGCCTGTACCAAGGGCACGCCAGGCCGGTAGCTGGGCTGCTCGATGAAGCAGATGAATGCGGCGGTGGTCAGAATCTTGTCGGCCAACGGATCCATCAATGCGCCGAAGGTCGTTTCCAGCCGGCGCCGGCGCGCGTACCAGCCATCCCACCAGTCGGTCAGGCTCGCGCCGATGAAGATGGCCAAAGCGATGGTTTTCCCATACGGGAAATGGGACAGAATCAAGCCGTGGGGAGGTAATAGCAGCGCCATGACGAACAACACGGTCAGACCGATGCGCCCCACAGTGAGCCGGTTCGGCAGGTTCATTGCCCATGCATTCTAGCGGGTTCCCCCCGGCCAAAACAAGCCGGTTGCACCCCATCGGATATGCACTTGACCGATTTCTCTGGATTCCTTATATTTGCGAGTCAGAATTTGGCGGCATGGAACGAGTGGGTCGAAAACCCACTTTTTTGTTCCCCGGACGCGGTGTGCGCCAAAACGGCGAAAAATTATGAACGGCGAATTGATTGTAGCAGTGGAATACTTCCACCGCGAGAAAGGCATCGACAGGGAAGTCCTGTTTCAAGCCGTCGAGCAGGCGTTGCTACAGGCTTCCAAAAGGAGCGTCGGCCCGGCAAACGACCTCCGCATTGAGATCGATCGCAAAACGGGCGTCATTCGCGCTCTGGCCAAGCAGTTGGTGGTCGAAAACGTCGTCAACAAACACGATGAGATTTCACTGGCGGATGCACGCCGCCGCGTGCCGAACGTCCAACTCGGAGAAAGCATCGAAATCGAGGTTACTCCGCAGAATTTCGGGCGCATCGCCGCGCAAACCGCCAAACAGGCGATGCTCCAGCGCATTCGGCAGGTCGAAAAGAACATGGTGTTCGAGGAATTCAAAGGCCGCGCGGGCGACATCCTGTCGGGCACGGTTCGCCGCTTCGAACGCAGCGATGTCATTGTCGATTTGGGCAAGATTGAAGGGATCATGCCCAGCCGCGAGCGGGTGCCGACGGAGGAATACCAGCCCGGCGACCGGATTCGGGCCTATACGCTGAGTGTCGACAACGCGCTTCACGGGCCTGAAATCATCCTGTCTCGCAGCCATCCGGATTTTGTCCGCAAACTGTTCGAGCTCGAAGTATCCGAGATTGCTGACAAGACGGTGGAGATCAAGGCGATTGCGCGCGAGGCGGGCTATCGCACGAAGATCGCGGTGCTGTCGCACGACGAGAAGGTCGATCCCGTGGGCGCTTGCGTGGGAATGCGCGGCATGCGCGTCAAGAACATCGTGCGCGAACTCAGCGGTGAAAAGATCGACATCATTCGCTGGGACCCGAACGTTCGGCAGTTCGTCACCAACGCCCTCGCCCCCGCCAAGTTGAAGAACCTCGTCATTGATGAAGCCCGCCATTCCGTGAAAATCATCGTCGATCCCGACCAGTTGTCCCTGGCGATCGGGAAGAAGGGGCAAAACGCGCGCCTGACGGCCAAACTGACGGGATGGAACATCGAGATCGAGAAGGAAGAATCCGCTGAGCTCGGGTTCGAGGAGAAGGTCGCGCGGGCCGTGGAAGAGATGGCAGCGATCCCCGGGATTGCGCGGGAGACCGCTGAAAACCTGGTCAAGGGGGGCTTCCATTCGCTGGAGGGTCTGCTGTCGGCGGATTTGAACGATTTGACGGAGATACTGGGCACCGAGAACGCCGCCGCGGTGCAACAGGCGGCCAACACGGAGCAGGAACGCCGTGAAGCGGCCCAGGCCACGGAGGGTGAGAAACCAGCCGAATGAGTATCCGCGTACACGAGTTGGCCAAGCGTTGCGGCCTGTCGAACAAGGAGATGATCGACAAGCTGCACACGATGAACTATCCCGTGAAAAGCCACTCCAGCACGGTTGACAAGATCACGGCTGAGGCGATCGAAAAGGAATACGGGTATGTTCCGCCGCCACCCGCGCCGCCCGAAGTGCCGGCGCCACCGCCACCGCCGCCCCCTCCCTCTCCAGCCCCTGCGGCTGAAACCAGTGAGAAGGTCGAGACCGCGGCGACCGTCGCGACGTTGCCGCCACCGGCCCCGGCTGTGGTTGCCGAACCGCCCAAGGCGATCGTCGAGCCGCCCGCTCCGCCGGTTGCCAAGGTGGCAGTAAGTCCGTCCGCTCCGCCGCCAGCGGTGGTTGTCCCGCCCAAGGCGCCGCCGGCAGTCGTGCCACCCAAACTGACTCCGCCAGCGCAGCCAACGGTCAAAATAACGACCGCCCCGCGTCCGGCGCCAGCTCCAGCCCCGAAGCCTGCACTGGCGCCGCCGACACCGTCACAGCCGGCCTTCATCGTCGACGACAAGGGCAACAAGGTTATCCAGATGAAACCGCCCGTCATCGTCCGGGACCTTGCCCAGCGCGTCGGTGTCAAGTCGCACGTCCTGCTGGCCGAGATGATGGCGATGAACGTCTTCGCCAATCTGACCGAGACGATTCCGGAGGACATCGCGCGCAAGATTTGCGAGCGCCACGGATTCCTGTTCGAACTGGAAAAGCGCGAGCGCGGGGCCGGCATCGTTCACGCGCCGCCCAAGAAGGTCGAGCCTCTCGAAGTGGGCGAACAGGCTACGGACCTGAAACCACGTCCGCCGGTCGTCACCGTCATGGGACATGTCGATCACGGCAAGACGTCGCTGCTGGATGCCATTCGCAAGACGGATGTGGCGGCCCACGAAAGCGGCGGGATCACCCAGCACATTGGCGCCAGCGTCGTGTCGCTTCCCGGCGGCAAGACCATCACGTTTCTCGATACGCCCGGCCACGAGGCGTTTACCAAGATGCGGGCGCGCGGCGCGAACGTCACGGACATCGCCGTGCTGGTCGTGGCGGCGGACGACGGGATGATGCCGCAGACCCTCGAGGCGATGAACCACGCCAAGGCCGCGCAGGTGCCGATCATCGTCGCCATCAACAAGTGCGATTTGCCGACCGCGAATGTCGACCGCGTCAAAAAACAACTGCAGGAACATGGCCTGAGCCCCGAATCCTGGGGTGGCGACACGATTACCGTTGAAGTCTCGGCGACGACGAAAAAGGGCATCGATACGTTGCTGGAGATGATCCTGTTGCAAGCCGAGATCATGGAATTGAAAGCGAGCCCGAAGGTTCCGGCGAAGGGCAATGTCATCGAAGCGCAGATCGAGTCGGGAATGGGGCCGACCGCGACCGTGCTCGTGCGCAAAGGAACGTTGCGGGTCGGGGACGGCATCGTCTGCGGTCCGTTCTGGGCGAAGATTCGCGCCCTGATCAACGACAAGGGACAACGAATCAAGGAAGCGCCTCCATCGATGCCTGTGAAAATTGTCGGACTGTCCGGCCTGCCCGAGGCCGGCTCCGAGTTCAATGTGATGAAGTCGGACAAGGAAGCGCGCGCGCTCAGCGAACAGCGCCAGCAGGAAGCGCGCGGCGCGACGACGGTGCAACCGCGCGGTTCGCGGTTGGAGGACTTGCTCTCGCAGCTCAAAGAGGGCGAGATGAAGAAACTGCACATCGTGCTCAAGGCGGACGTGCAGGGCTCGCTGGAAGCCATCGCGGATTCGCTCGGCAAACTCAAGAGCGACAAGGTCGAGCTCGACGTCATTCACGGGGCGGTGGGCAGCATTACGGAGAACGACGTTCTGCTGGCCAGCGCGTCCGAGGCCGTGATCATCGGATTCCGGGTCAAGACCGAGAGCGGCGTGACGGACGCGGCGAAGAACGCCAACGTGCAAATCAAGTTGTACACGATCATCTACGAGTTGATCGAGCAGGTCGAAGAATCGATGGAAGGACTGCTGGAACCCGAGTCGAAGGAAGCCGTGATCGGCCATGCCGAGGTCCGCAAGATTTTCGCCCTGTCCAAGGGACCGCCCGTGGCGGGCTGCGTCGTCACCGATGGCCGGATCGCCCGCAGCGCCCGCGTGCGCTTGTTGCGGCGCAAGGCGGTGCAGTACGAAGGACGCATTGCCAGCCTCAAGCATTTCCAGGACGACGTGCGCGAAGCCAAAGCCGGTTCGGAGTGTGGCCTGCGTTTGGAGAATTTTCCAGGAATCCAGGAGGGCGACATCCTGGAGTGTTACACGGTCGAAAAGGTCGCCGCGAGTCTGTAACCCAATAACCAACTGCCCAGCGGAGGACGAACACGGGAATGATTTCGGTCGCGCCGACGGCGTTGTTGTTTTCCTGGGCCCCCATCATCATGAGCAGCCATCGAATGGAACGTGTTTCGGAACTGGTCAAGCGCGAGGTCAGCGAGATCGTGCAGGAGTTGAACCTGACCGATTGCGGTTTCATCACGATCACCGCCGCGGAAATCAGCCCGGATCTCAAGGAGGGCCGGATTTACACGAGCGTGATCGGGTCCGCCGAGCAGAAACAGCGGGCGCTGGAGACCCTCGAACACCAACACGGGCATATCCAGCACGAGTTGGCGCACCGCATCGTGTTGAAATACACGCCGCGGCTCAAATTCGTCCTCGACGAGACCGAGGACCGCGCCACGCGCATCGAACACCTGCTCGACGAACTCGACAGCCAGAGCCCCGATGAGTGATGTCCCCCAACAAATCGGCGAACTGCTCCGCACCCAGAATTCGTTCCTGGTGCTCACCCACTACCGGCCGGACGGTGACGCCGTCGGCTCGCAACTGGCGCTCGTGCTGCTGCTGCAGGGGCTGGGCAAGACGGTCGAAGCCTGGAACGATGACGCCGTGCCGGCGAAGTTTCGGTTTCTTCCCGCCAGCCAGTTGATCACGCGCCCTCCCGCCGAGCCGAAGGATTTCGACGTCGTCATTGCCATCGACACGTCCACCTGGCAACGCGTCGGCTCGGCCGCCCAGCGGATCGGCAACCGGAAACATTTCGTCAACATCGACCATCACGTCAGCAATGAGAAATTCGGTGAGATCAACTGGATTGTGCCGGAAGCTCCCGCGTCGGGACAAATCGCCTTTGAACTGATCCGGCGCGGCGGATTCCCGTTGACGCGGGATATCGCGACCTGCCTGTTTGCCGCGATCTCGACCGACACGGGCTCCTTCAGCTACGGCAGCACGACATCCGAGTCGTTGCGCGTCGCCGCGGAGCTGGTCGATACCGGGATCAATGTAGGCGAGATTTGCCGGCAGGTGTACGAGAGCTATCCCTACGCACGGTTGATGCTGCTGCAAAAAGCTCTGGCACAACTCCAACTCGCCGACCACAAGCGTATCGCCTACACGTGGGTCACGGTGGAGATGTTCGAGGAATCCGGCGCGAAACGCGAGGACACTGAGGGCCTGATCGACTACGCGCGGGCAATCGAAGGGGTCGTCGTGGCTTTGCTGTTTGAAGAGCTGCCGGAAGCCGGAAAGTTCCGCGTCAGTCTGCGTTCCAAGAATCCGAAGGTGGACGTCAATTCCGTCGCCCGCCGGTTTGGCGGCGGCGGCCATCGCGAAGCGGCGGGCGCGCGATTCACCGGCGAACCCCATGAGATCGAGCGCAAGGTGCTGGCGGCGGTGAGCGAAGCGTTGGCCGCGGCCAACCTGTAGGTCCCCGTTCATGCAACCGCAACTCAGCCCGTTCGACGGCGTCCTGCTGGTGGACAAGCCATCGGGGATGACCTCGCACGACGTGGTCGACCGGGTGCGGCGCCAGTTTGGATTCCACAAGGTCGGCCATTGCGGCACGCTGGATCCGGCCGCGACCGGGCTGCTCATTCTGGTGATCGAGCGCGCCACGAAACTGCAGGACCGGCTCATGTCCGACGACAAGGCCTACGAAGGAACCATGTGGTTGGGCGTGTCGACCGACTCGCAGGACGCGGATGGGGACGTGATCGCCGAGAAACCCGTGCCGCCGCTGACCCAGGACGACGTCGACGAGGCGTTCGCCAAGTTCCGCGGTGACATCCAGCAGGTGCCGCCGATGGTCAGCGCGGTCAAGCATCAGGGCACGCCGCTGTACAAACTCGCGCGCAAAGGCAAGACGGTCGAACGCGAACCGCGGCTGGTGCACATTTTCGATCTGCGGGTGCTGGGACTCGATCTGCCCCGTGTCCAGTTCCGCGTGGCCTGCACGAAGGGGACGTACGTGCGGACGCTGTGCTCGGAGATTGGCGATCTGATCGGCTGCGGGGCGCATCTGCACGAGTTGCGGCGAACGCGCTCGGGCAACTTCGACCTGCGCGATGCCCACTCGCTGGAAGAGATTTTGAAACAATCGCGCGAACAGTTGAAGGCATTCATCATCCCCATCTTGAAGCTCGTCGGCTCTCACGCAGCGTAATGCAGGTGTTTCGCACATTCGAGGAGTTCGCCCGGCACTCCGTCAAGGTGTGCCTGGCCATCGGCGTGTTCGACGGCGTCCACCTCGGCCATCAACGCGTGATCGGCCAGGCGCGCGACGACGCGCGGGCCGGCGGCGGCAAGGCTATCGTGCTGACGTTCGATCCTCATCCGATGCGCGTGCTTCAACCCAACAAGGCGCCGCGGCTGCTGACCTCCACGGAACACAAACTGCGCCTGATTGATAACCTGGGTGTGGACGGGTGCCTGCTTCTCAAGTTCGACAAGGCGTTCTCGCTTACACCGGCCGAACAGTTCATCGACACCGTCGCCCGCCACGTTCATCCGCTTCAGGAGATTTGCGTCGGCACGCGCTTTCGGTTCGGGCACGACCGCGCCGGCGACGTGCATCTGATGGAAGCGCTCGCGCCGCAGTACGGTTACGCGGCCAAAGAAATCAAGTCGGTCAAGCTCGACGACGAGATGATTAGCTCGACGGCGATTCGGCAGCACGTCTTGCAGGGCCATCTCGACCGCGCCGCGGCGATGCTGGGCCGTCCGTTTTCGATCCTCGGCACGGTCGAGCCGGGCGACCGGCGCGGACGCGAACTGGGGTTCCCGACGGCCAATCTCAATCCGCGCGATGAGGTCTTGCCGCCGGACGGCGTGTACGCCGCACGGGCGATCATCGGCGCCGAGCAATTTGGTAGCGTGGTCAACGTGGGTGTGCGCCCCACGTTTGCCGAAACGGAGCCGCGCCGCGTGCTGGAGGTCCACATTCTGGATTTCGCCCGCGATTTGTATGGGAAGACGGTCGAGGTTGTCTTCCTGAAGAAGCTGCGCGATGAACAGAAATTCACTTCCGTTGACGCTCTCAAGGCCCAAATCGCTGCCGACATTCAGTCGGCCCGGGGCCTTGTGCCGCTGCCCACGCCCGTTGGGCCAGGCAACGGAACAGCCTGATGACCATTACCCAAGCGACGCGAAAGTATGAGGCGTGGCTTTCGAATCGGCTGACGCTCCTCGCTCCTGACCTGCACCTGAAACGCCGAGCGATGCGTCAGGGAGTCCTCCCGTTTCTGCGGGCGACATTCTACCGCTGGTGCCAGCGCTGGCCCGAGATGTGCCCCAAGGAAGCGAACGCCGTGGAAGTTCTCGCCATCGGCGATCTGCACGTCGAGAACTTCGGAACGTGGCGCGACGAGGAGGGCCGGTTGGTCTGGGGCATCAATGATTTCGATGAAGTGGCGTTCATGCCTTACACGATGGATCTGGTGCGCCTGGCCACGAGCGCGCGACTGGCGTTTCACGAAGGTCATCTGGAGCTCGCGTTCGACAAGGCGTGCGATTCGATTCTGGAAGGCTATACCGCGAGCTTGAAGTCGGGCGGGCTCCCGATCGTGTTGGGCGAGCACCATCATTGGCTGCGAGAACTGGCCACGAGCGAACTTCGGGACCCGGCGAGATTCTGGGAAAAGATGACTGCGCTACCGACGTGGAAGACGCGGGTGCCCAAGGGCGCGGCACGGGGATTGGAGCGGCTCATGCCCGAAGGCGCGTTGAACTGCCGAATCGTGCACCGCGTGGCGGGTCTGGGCAGCCTCGGGCGCGAGCGGTATGTGGTGATCGGCGATTGGCATGGCGGTAAGATCGCCCGTGAAGCCAAGGCGCTGACCACCTCGGCGTACGTGTGGGCGGCGAAGCGCCGGGACGGGAGCGGCGTTCTGTATCAACAGGCGCTGGATCAGGCGGTTCGCTGTCGCGACCCGTATGTGCGGTTGCAGGGCCGGTGGATTATCCGGCGACTGGCGCCGGATTGCTCGCGTGTGGAACTGGCTTCGTTGCCGAACCGGCGGGATGAATCACGATTGCTCTACGAGATGGGCTGGGAAACGGCCAATGTCCATCTCGGATCGAAGAAGGCCGTCCGCAAGATTCTGGCAGACCTGAGAAAACGCCCGGCCAACTGGCTGCGTCACGCCGCGGAGGCGATGGCCAGGGCGACCACAGCGGACTGGAACGAGTGGAAGAAGTCCACCACCTCGTGAAACGGGATCGCTGCGCCTATCGCAGGAGCAAGCTGAGTAGCAATAGAACGGGGACCGGATTGGTCTGCTTTTCGGGGAATAGCCAAGCCCCGGAAGTTAGGCCCGCACCTCTTCCTGTACCGTGCACTCCCGCTTCGCCGATGTCCATCTCCTCGCGCTTTGTTCTTTCCCGATCCGCGTCGCTCCGATAGTTGCTCTTCGCGAGGGCCAGCGCCATGTTCTGTAATTCGTCGGCGTCGAGCCAGATTTCGGCGCACGCGTCGCAACGATTGATCTGGATTGCGGCGAGCCCCATGTAGCCGTACTTCTCCATTGTCTGATGGCAATCCGGGCATCGTAGCGCCCCTTGATTCTGCCAACCTTCGGGCGCGCGGAAGGAGATCTCTTCCGCCTTGTCGGGGGGCACGGCGTGCCAACTGTTCTCCAGCACGCCGATCAGATCGGTGTGCAGGATGAGCATGCCCCGGCAATCGCGACAGCAACGGAACGCGACGTTGTCGAGTTGCTGGTCTTCGAGCGGCTTGGCGCAGTGCGGGCAGTTTGCGCTCATACTTTCCGTCCGAATTTCTTTTCCAGCTCGGCGTAGGAGATCTGAATCATCGTTGGACGCCCGTGGGGGCACGTGTAGGGCAGTTCGCATTGGTGAAGTTGCTGGAGCAACGCGCGCAGCTCCTCGCCACGCAACGGGTCGTGCGCTTTCACCGCGTGACGGCAGACGGTCGTGGCGATCTTGTCCTCGGTCAACCGTCGGGCGTGCACCTCCTCGCCGGTTTGGCGAAGCTCGTCGATGATGTCGCGAAACGTCTGCGCGAGATTCGCGGTTGGGAAATACGGCGGGAGAGCGTCGATCAGGAATGTTCGCTCGCCGAATTCGTTCACGCCAATACCCAACTTGTGGAGCGTCTTCTGGTTCGCGTGGAGAAAGGCGGCGTCGCGCGCGTCCAATTCCAGCGTGAGCGGCAGCAGGAGCTTCTGGGCGGGAGCCGAATCGGATTCAAGTTCCCTGAGCATCTTCTCGAACAACACGCGCTCGTGCGCGGCGTGTTGATCCATGAGAACCAGTCCTTCGGGCGACTCGATCAACACATACAGCTGGCCGATCACGCCGAGGACGCGCCATGTCCCCTCTTCGGTGCGCACGTCAACCGGCGGCTCGCCGAGACCAGCCTTCGCTGACGCTGCGGCCGGCAGGGCTTCGCCCTCCCCTCGATTCCTCGGCACGTCGATCAAATTGGATTGTTGTGCTGGCGGCGGGGCGGCGGCTTCTCCCCGCAAGGCCAGCGGCGGGGCAAACGGAGAATGCGGCCGCGGCCCGACAATGCGCTGCTGGTTTTGGGGCCAGCCTTCGCGTTGAACCGGGTGAAAGCCGGCGGTTTCCGGCTCGAGGGCGGCGCGAACGGCATCGATCACGCACTGGCGCACGCTGGCCTCGTCGCGAAAGCGGACTTCCCGTTTGGCGGGATGAATGTTCACGTCCACCAAGCCGGGGTCGATATCGATGAACAGGAAGGTCACGGGGAATTTCCCCTTCATCAGCGCGGTGTGATAGCCTTCGAGGAGGGCGTAGTTGATGCCCTTGCTTTCGACCGGCCGCTGATTCACGAAGAGGTGCTGCTGACGGCGGTCAGCGCGGCTGACGCCGGGTTTTCCGATATGACCCGTGATGCGTACATCACCCCGGGACAACTCGACGGCGATAAGTTCCTCGACGAGTTGCGCGCCGTAGAGTTCCCGCAATCGGCCCCGTAGATCGTTGGTCGGCGCCAGATGGAACACCTCACGTCCATCGACGACAAGTTTGAAGGCGACGTTCGGATGGGCCAGCGCGCACAGCGTCACGATGTGCTCGATGTGGGCGGTTTCGGTGGGAATCGAGCGAAGAAATTTGCGGCGCGCGGGCAGGTTGAAGAACAGGTTGCGCACTTCCACCACCGTCCCCTCCGCCGCGCCGACATCCGTGACCGAGAGGATCTTCCCGCCCGCGATCTCGATCTGTGTGCCACCCAATACGCCGCGCTCGCGGCTCGTCAACGTGAATCGCGATACCGCAGCGATGCTGGGAATGGCTTCGCCGCGGAAACCGAGCGAGGTGATGCTGTGGAGATCCTCGGCCCTGGCGATCTTGCTCGTGGCGTGGCGTTCCAGTGCGAGCAACGCATCATCGCGGCTCATGCCGAAACCATCGTCGGCCACGTTAACAAGGGAGCGTCCGCCGTTCTTGACGGTGACGGTGATGCGCCGGGCTTCCGCGTCGAGCGAATTCTCGACCAGTTCCTTCACGACCGAGGCGGGCCGCTCGACCACCTCGCCCGCGGCGATCTGGTTGGCGACCTGTTCGGGCAGGAGACGAATCCGATTCACGAGCGGGATTGTAACAGACAGCGAAACCGGTAAAAGTGTTAAAACCGGGGCGGGCGGGACGGACGCCACGACTGACGCGGCTTAGTGGAAGTACCTCTTTACAAACAGCAGGTAGCCGAGGAACGGAAAGGAAGCGATGGCGGTGAAGACGAGCATGTTCTGGTTCGTAAGATAGCGGTACTTCTGTATCAGCGCGATCTGCTGTTCCGAGTATCCCATCGACCGGTAGATATCGAGGATATCGACTCGCGAGAAAGTCAGCAGCGCCGAAACAAGCACCAGGCCGAAGGCGATCAGGATTGTCCACCAGCCGGCGGGATTGAGATGATAGCTGGCCCAGGCGGAACATACGCAGACAGCGATCACGGCCAGAATCAAAACCGTCCCCGGCAGACCGCTCAACAGACTGCCAAAGAACGGTGTCACCCCGTGGTAACAAAGTGGGACAAAGGCCATACAGACGGCTCCGCAGATGAGAAACAGACTGAGCGCGAGCACGGGCAGCGGGCAGGCATCGGTCCAACGGGGCACCGGATCGCGGGCTTCGCAGGTAGCCCTCACGTGGCGGCTGCGGTAGAACAACACCGATGCACCCGGCAGGATCACCAGGAACGGAGTCACAACGCTGAGTGCGAAGACTCCCACCAAGAACGTTGCGGCCGGCCCGCCGCCGCGCGGCATGCGCGTAAACAAGTCCGGCAATAGCACAACGACCACCAGTTCGGTCATGGCACCGACAAACAGCCACGCCCATGACAGGATCAACAACAGCGCGCGGGCCCAGCGTCGGGCCATAATCGAGCCGATTCCAAGCCAGACGAACACGACGGCGAGGATGGTGTACATCATCGCAGATGGCAATATCATGCGAACGGTCGAAGACGCACCGGTTGTCCTGGCGGCCATCGCCTGACCGAGGAACATCAACGGAACCAACAGTGCGCAAAGGCATCCGATAAGGATCATGAGAATGCCGTATCCGATGAGACCATGGGAGCGATCCTTGAAACCAGCGGCGGGCACGACGACCGATGATTCGTTCATGGCGAAAACCTCCTCACGATTGGTTCTCCCAGTCAGCGGGCCGTAGCGCAGTTTAGGATATGCAGGCGGATTTGTCACGCACAGGATTTCGGTTTCGGAGGGTGCCACGGAAGGCTGAAGTTTACTACGATCGACGGCACGCCGCCCTCGTAAGGCACTCCGTGCTTCGATTCTTTACAGGCTCTCGACCTCGTATCTCGATCAGCGTATGCGTTGGAAAAGGCTTGCAGAACCCTGGGCGGAGAGATAAGTACGCGGCGAAGGGCCGCATTAGTTGCGGGCAGCAACCCATATGTGAACCATTTGCGAGGCGCCCATGAGACCGCAACGATATTTCCATCTTCTGGCCGGACTGCTGGTATGTCTTGCGGGGTGCACGGCCAACGCGCCGTACCGCCGGGTGTTACCCGTCACGTCGCCATCGAACACGAATCGGCCGGCAAATCTGGAGCCAATCGACGTCGCCCGCGCGCAGACGGTTGAGACCAACGGCAATTGCGTCATTGGGTATGTGGAATTTGACGATCAGGGTTGGTTCTGGTCGCACCGGCAATGGCAGGCGGTCAAAGACGCGATTGAGGATACAGCCGCCCACAGTCCGAGCGGGCTGACGATCGTCGTGTTCGTTCACGGCTGGAAGAGCAACGCCGACTATGACGACCCGAACGTGAAGCTGTTTCGAGGCGTGTTATCCGAACTCAGCTCCAACCTGAATCCGCGCGCGGTCTTCGGCGTGTATGCGAGCTGGCGGGGATTGTCGGCCACGTCGGACCTGGTTCCCCCGCTCGCGAAGGAACTGAGTTTCTACAACCGAAAGGACGTGGCGGAACGGATTGGCCACCAGGGAGCGGCCACGCAGGTGTTCACGGAACTGGAGATCATGCAGGATGAATTGAACGCTCTGACGAACCGTCCGGATTTCCACCGCACCGAGCTGATCATTGTCGGCCACAGTTTCGGCGGGCACCTGGTGTACTCGGCGGTATCGCAAGTGCTGGAAGAACGGCTTTTGCTGGCCACCCGTCACAAGACCAAGGAGCCGATCCGGTCGCTCGGCGACCTGGTGATTCTGTTGAATCCGGCCTTTGAGGCGTCGCTGTACAACAACCTGATCTCGCTGGCCACGTCGACCGACATCGACTATCCGACGAACCAGCCACCGGTGCTGGCAATTTTCACGTCCAAGAGCGATCAGGCGACGGGGCTGGCGTTTCCCGTGGGCCGGTTTTTCACGACCTGGTTTGACGCGACGCGACCGAGCAAGGGACCGGAGGAACAATGGCTGTTCAATGTGAAGAAACGCGACACCCCCGATGAGCGGCGGGCCATCCGGGACACGGTCGGGCACGATCCCGACTATATCAGCTACGACCTGAACTACGTGAGCCTGGGTACCAATGCGCCGGCAAGGCCGAAGACCTCGGCTCGCCACGAGCGGAACCGGCGCGTCCAGTCGCTGCAGCGCCGGTTGGCAGAGAACAATCTCGCCACCGATCCCACCCAGCTTCAGCCATACGTGTTCACCAATACGGTCGAAAACACCACGTATGCCTGCGTTCTCCAACCACGGAGAGGTGGGTATGCCTTCAAGCGCGGCAATCCGTTCCTCAACGTGGCCGTTGACGAGCAGATTATGAATGGCCACAGCGACATCGCCAATCCGGTGATTCTGGGGTTTCTCCGCGACTTCATCCTGTTTACGACCCAGACCAATTCCCCCAGCGCCGATGCGGAATGATGTGCCGCGTCGGGCCGTCAGCCCGCGTCACGTACCGGGCCGCAGCCGGGCGAGAGCCGCTTGTGCGTCGGCCAGGTCGGGTTGAAGTTTGAGCGCCTGCTCGGAATGCTCACTGGCTTCCTGCGTGCGCCCCAGCTTCTCCAAGGCGGCGCCAATGTTAAGTTGCGTCCCACTATTGTCCGGCTTGACCTGCAGGGCCCGCTCGTACTGGCCGATTGCCTCCTGCAGGCGGTCGGCCCGCGCCAGAATAAGCCCCAGGTTATTGTACGCCTCGAAGTACTCGGGGTTGATGCGCAGCGTCTGCTGGAATTGCGCCACCGCTTCCTCGACCCGGCCCATTCGGGCCAGAGCGACGCCGAGGTTGTTGTGCGCCACGTCGCAATTGGGGTTGGCGCGCAATGCCTGCTGATATTGCCCGGCCGCTTCCCCGACCAGCCCTTGCTGCAACAGAGCGTTCCCCAATTCTCCATGGGCAAGCCAGGCGTCGGGGGTTTTCTGGATCGTGTCCCGCCAGAGCGTCGCCGTGTCTTGATAAACGTGCGTCTGCCTCCACGTGCACACCCCGAGCGTCAGCAACACGACGGCGGCGGCACACGCCGCGCGGATGTGGCCGGGTGGACCAGATTGGCCGGCGACGGCGACGGCGGTGCTCGTGGTGAGGGAGATCAATCCGATGCAGGCCAGGTACTGAAAATGGTCGGCGACAAACGAATAGCAAAAGTAGTAGATATTGAAGAATCCCATCACCGGCAGGAGCGTGGCCAGGAAGAACCCCGTCCCGAATAACGCCGCTCGGGCCCAGGGTTGTCGTCGGCACGCCCAGAGGAGCGCGCCCACGGCGACCGCGCCGGCGAGCGGAAGCCAGTCGGCAGATGAAGTCGCGGAGACCTTCCAGTGCGGGTAGATGAATGTGAGATTCGCCGGCCACAGGACGTGCGCCGCATAGAACCACACGGCTTTTCCCGCGATCACCAGACGCTCGGCCGCGGACAACTGCCAACCGTCCGTGTGCGCCGCGCCAATCTGGCGCCGCTGCTCAATGACTGTCAGCACCGACATGGCCAGCGCCAAACCGAAGAATGGGGCCGCGCGAAGGAGGTCGGCAAACCGACAGCGTCCGTTTTGCCACCCGACACACAGCAACAGAATGATCGGCAGCACCACGGTGGACGGTTTGCTGAGCATGGCCGCGGCGCCAAAGGCAAGAGCGAGCGCGTAGTCGCGGCGGCTGTTATCGCTCCCAGACCTCAGGAAGCATAACACCGCCAGGAAGAAGAAGAAACCGGACTGCACGTTCTTCAATTCGGTGGCCCATGCCACTGATTCGACGCAGACGGGATGGATTGTCCAAATCGCCGCGGCCAGCCACGCGCCGGAGACTTTCAATCGCCGCAGCAGCATCCACAACAGCACGGCGTTTGCCGCGTGCAAGGCGACATTGACCGCGTGATACGGGAGCGGATTCAGTTCCCAAAGGTGATGCTCGACCCAGAACGTAGTAAGCGTCAGCGGGTAGTATCGGGACACGGACACCGACGACCAAATGCGCCTCAAACCATTGATGGAAAGCATCGCTGAGTTCCTGGTGAAATGATCGTCATCATCCCAGATGAACCCCGCGTGACGGACCGGCAGGTAGGCCGTGACCGTGATCATCATCAAAGCCAGCGCGGGAAGCCACGCGCTTGGTACGAGGCGATTCTCCGTTCTGGGCGGCGGCGGCATCGGACCAATCATATGGCGTCACGTATGAGCCGGCAGAATAGTCGGGGAACCGGGAAGACTCGCCGACAGCGTGCCCTGGTTACGCGCCCCGTGTTCGCCGGAAAGCACGCATCCAGACTCCGCGTTTTGCCAAGGACGGAAGCGGTGGCGAGAAAACAGCAGCAGGCCCGGGCAGGATCCATGCCTCCGCAGGAAGCAGCAGCGGCGGGCACATGCATTGGTTCGTAGCGCCGCGGAGCTGAGGGCCTGCTACGACCTCGCCCGCATGGATTGTGCGGGTTTCCTGTTTGCTCCGGCGCCCTTTCGAGCTATAGTTTCGCCGGCGAACATCCGCCGCGGGAGACGGCATGATCGAATACACCATTGACGCGGCCAGACATTTGATCCGGGTGCGAATGAGTGGAGCGAACACCCCCCGTGACTTCCTGCAACATGTTTCCGATCTCAGTGGCGACCCCCGGTTCGACGCAACCTTCAACACTCTCTTCCACATCACGCAAGATGCCAGGATGCAAACAACGCTGTATGACACCCTGCTGAAGACGATCCTCGAACAATGGCAGCAACGCCGGAAGGGCGTGAAATGGGCGGTGGTGTCGTCCAGCCACATTCAACTGGCGTTGGCCAAGCTGGTCACGGACAACGTCAACTTTCGGCTTGTCCAACTGAGGTTCTTCGATGACGAAGCCAGCGCGTTGAAGTGGCTCGGCTCCCAGGCTCCTGCTTGAACGCAACGTTCTGGCGGGCCGTTCTCCATAGATGGAACGCTTCGTCACGCACTCACGAACGCGTGGGCGATGATAGGTGCTTGTGACATCGATCATGCCATGCGGCGCGGGCCGGGAAGTCCGGCCAGGTTACGCCAGCCAGTGACCGAGGACGACGAGGCAGAGGAACGCGTAACCGCTGGTGGCGGCTTCGAGGAAGGCGGAAACGAGGAGCGTCCAGCGCGGGCCACGGGACGGGGTGATGATGGCGCTGATGAGGAAGGCGAGGCAGAACAGGGGCGCGCCGAGGATTCTCGGGATGCCAAGAAACCCGATAATGGCCGAGTTGTACTGGACCGAAAGGGCGGCGACGGGCCCGGTCGCGGCGAAGATCAACGACAGGATGGACAACAGAATCCAAAATCCTCTCGATTTGCGCAGGAAGAACAGGGCCAGACCGGTCGGGACCAGCGACAGCGTGCCGAACATGCCGAGGAAAAGCATGAGATCGCCAAACGCCTGCATCCCCGCGGAAGCCTGCGACGCGTCGTCGGGCATGAAGAAGCTGCGAACGTAGAAGACGGCACAGGTCAGCAGGAAAGCCGTGATGTAACCGGCGAGGACCAGAGCGAGTTTGCGAAGCGCCGTCCTTGGACTCGGGGCAAGCCCGTTCATCGTGCCGCCATCGTAGCGACGACGGGGGAACGGGGCAAGAGAAAGCGGGAGGACGTCAGAACCGTTTTTGCAGGGCGAGGCCGACCTCGTGGCCGCCGTTGTGGCCGTCGCGGACGGCGTTGATGCCGTAGCCGTAGCTGAGGAGCCAGTCCGTGTCCCAGATGGCGCGAAAGCTCAGGCCGGTACCGACCCCGAGGATGTTGTGCCAGTCAGGCGGGTTGGGTGGAACAGGTTTGTAGATGGCCCAATCGCCGTAGAGATGAAGCGTGATGGCATGCCAGTCAGTGAGCTGCTGACGGATTTCCGTGTTGGCTACACCGAAATCGTCGGCGAGAAACTCGCGGGTGAAATAGCCATGGACGGTGACGGTGAACGGCTCGACGCCAAGCAGGTTGCCGCCGATCTTGTAGGAGCTGATCTCATCCAGGTCGTGGCCGTAGCCGCCGGCGACTCGGGCGTAGAACGTGGTTTGCTGCACGGGAAACTTTGCAGTCAACGACCCGTAGAGCCGCTGGTACTCGGAATGCGCGGGCAGCAATGCGCCGTCGGGTCCGAACGCCTCGAAGTCGCTGCGGTAGTTGGCATCGGCGGCGGCGTAGAGTTCGGCGGCGCGGCGGCCCGTGAGACTGGGTTCCACGCCGCCGTAGCGGAATTCGGCGAGCAGGGTTTGCGTGAGGAAGTCGGTGGGCAACGTGAAATCGCTGGTCCGGTCCGTGTCGCGGAAGAACGAGCCGGTGACGCTGTAGGTGGCGCGAAGGTTGAGCGGTAGCGGCGAGGGATTCGGGATCGTGTCGTTGACGAACACGCGGGCAACGGCCCTGTCGCCGTAGAACTGGACGCTGCCGAGCTGGTCGCCATTCCGATAGGGCGTGACGCTGTCGATGAACAGGCCACCACCGAGCCCGGCGCCGACGGTGACATTGGTGTTGCCGCCGACGAACCAACTCAGTTCGGTATCGGCGTACACGGCCGAGAACAGGACGCGCAGGGCGGTATTCGTCCACGGGCAGTGGTTTTGGTTGAACCAGAAATAGCCGAAGCCACTGGGCTGTTCGTTGCCTTTCAGGGCGAAGCCGGTCTCCGCGAGCAAGGCGCGGCGCGATTCGATATCGACCTGGGCAAGCGCGGCGTGCGCCAGGAACAGGGTGGATAAGAACGGTATGAGGCTTTTCGCAGTCATCCGATGGATTTCTCCGTTGCAGGTGCCGCACGATAACTTGACCCTCGCGGTGCGGCAATGTTAAATTGGCGCGCTTTCGGCGATGAATTGGGTGGTGGCTGTAGCTCAGCCTGGTTAGAGCCCCAGATTGTGGATCTGGTTGTCGCGGGTTCGAATCCCGTCAGCCACCCCATTTTATTGGCGCTGGAGGAAGGTGAGCCGCCATTCCGCCGAAACGAAGGCTCGCTGGTCGCAGGAAATTCCGATACGATCGAGAGACGGGACAAGAGGATGAAGAACCAAGCCGCGAATCTCACAGCCGCCGAATTGAAGGCCATTGAGGAGCACAAGTATTATCTCTCCCAGAAGCGCGGCACGGAAGTGACCATCGAGGAAGCTATCGAGGATTTTCTCAAAAATATCGCCGAGGACTGGCGGCGGGAAAAACTCCGCCGGGACAATCTCGACCAGCGCAACGAAATCGAGAAACACAAATACCTGCGCTCGATGGCCGAGGGACGGGACATCGGCGGTTCATCGGCGGCGGAAGAGTGGTGCCAAAAATACGCCCACATCTGGCGCAGCGAACACGAATCGCTCGAACGAAACGGGTTCCAGAGAATTGTGGTGACGATCCAAAACCCGGATGGGCTGCATTTGCGGCCCGCGTCGGCGGTGTCCGCGCTGGCGGCGCAGTTTGATTGCGACATCTACGTGCACAAAGAGGGTATGACCTACTACAATTTTCTTCTGGAGGGCCGGCCGTACATGAACGTGCGGTCCGTACTCGGATTGCTGTCGGTCGGGACCGTGCGGGGCGACCAACTGGAGTTCATCGCCACCGGCTCGCAGGCCGAGCCGGCGTTGAAGGCGCTGGCCGAGTTTCTGACCAAGGAACCGGCGAAGTGAACACGCTCCGCCGCTAGCGCGTCATCCGAGAACCCGCCATGGCACGGACCAAGCGGCCGGTCATGATCAATGCGACCGTCACGGAAGAGTATGTTGTGTGCGGCGTCTGCCTGACGAAGAACCGGGTGGTGAGCCACGCCAAGGCGTTTCGCCCGCGTTGTGGCCACTGCGGCTATCCCCTACCCGATCCGTTTGCGGCGCAACCGGGAATCCGTGCCTGGTGGGAGTGGGTCAGACGACACCGGCTCGCCGCGGTCACCGCGGGATTTCTCGTTACCGGACTACTCGTGTGGGCCGCGACCCGAAGCGACAGCGACAATTCGGGTGCGGTGCCAGAGTTTAAGATGGAGCCGGTTCCTGCGGCGCGCGGCAACGAGCATGGGGCGCCGATCGATACCATCTCGGTTGTGATTCGTCCCGCCGGTCCGACATTCTCTCGCGACGCATCGGCGTCGGAATCGGTGATGCTCGTGATTGATCTGGCTCCGAGCGGCATTCCCTCTGATTCGCCGTCCGGAGCGGATCACGGCGGCAACGTGACCAGTATCTCCGTGTTATCTCATCTTCAGAAGACAAACACCGCCGGCGAGCTGCCGACGGACGCGCCCGACGTGGTGGAGCGAATTCACCTCGACGGGGGCCAGAACTTCAGCCGATAATTCGGGGCGGTGTCATCACATCGTCGGACCGGGCAAAGGGTTTTCCCCGCCAACACACCGGCCAGGCGGCAGGGTTTGCGTTTGCAATGGGGCCTGTAGTCCGTTACCGTGGCGGCCGGATGATTGGCTCGACTTTTGGAGATTTCACCGTGCTTGACAAGATCAACCACGGTGGAATGGCAACGATTTATTTGGTGGAAGACCGACAGGGCCAGCGCCTCATCCTGCGGATGCTCCTGCCCGAGCACCGATTTCATTGGAGCCGTCTTCGGCAATTCAAATGGGGCTGCAAGGTCATGGAGCATCTCGACCACCCGAATATCGTGCGGTATTTCGGGAGCGGCAAATACAACGGGTTGAATTACGCGATCATCGAGTATATCGAAGGCCCGAACCTCAAGGAGGCGATCCTCCGCAATGATGCCCATTTGCGTTCCAATCGGCGTATGATGCTGACCGGCATGGCCGCCGCGCTGGCCCACGTCCATCAGCGGGGGTATCTTCATCTGGACTTCAAACCGGAAAACGTCCTCGTGCCCAAGACCTACGAAGCCAAGCTGATCGATTTCGATCTGTCTGTTCCCCGCCCGGCCAAGCCGCGGCGCGAACCCAAATTGTCGGGTACGCCCTTCTACCTTGCCCCGGAACAATTGGCCCGACAACCCGTGGACGAACGCGCGGACATTTTCGCATTCGGAATCACGGCCTATGAAATGATCACGGGGAAAAAACCGATCTCCGGCAACACTCGCGAAGAAGTCCTGCAGAAATACAGCGACTTCAACGAGCACCTGCGCCCACCGCGCGCGCTGGTTCCCGATATCCCCCATTCCATCGAACGGGTCATCCTCAAATGTCTTGAAAAGAACCCAGCCGATCGTTACCCTGCCATCAGCTTGGTCGTTCGCGACCTGCAAATATGAAACCTTGGCTCAGTTTGGCCCTGCTGACACTCTGGTTTGCGGGTTGCGACCGCCTCCCACGTTCGGATTCCTCCGCGACGGCCACCGCTTCCCAAACTTCGACAGTCGTGGCCGTTGCGTCCACGGACGCGATCGCGAGCGTCAGCCGACCGCCGGCACCGCCCGTGGCGGATTCCGACCCGTACCAGCGCGCGCGCGAATTGCTGAGCGAAGGCAAGCTGGCCGATGCGCGGGCTCTGTTGCAGCCCTCGGCGGATGATGGCAGCGCGCCGGACAAGACGCTCGATCTGTTGAGCGAGATCGATACGAAGATTTTATTCAGCCCCGCGCCAGCGGACGAAAAGACCAACTACACCATCGAGGCCGGAGACTCGCTCGGCAAGCTCGCCCAGAAATTCGGCACGACAGTCGATCTGATCAAGAAATCCAACAATCTCACGCGGGATTTGATCCGCGTCGGCGACCGACTACGGATTTATCAGGGCCACTTTGCCGTCACGGTCAACAAGACCACGAACGAACTTCGGCTGACCGATAATGGCAGGTTTTTCAAACGGTACCGTGTCGGCACGGGTGAATACAGTAAGACGCCCGTCGGCGAATTCAAAGTCACGACACGGATTGCCAACCCGCCCTGGTGGCGGGCCGACGGCAAGACGATTCCCTTTGGCGATCCCGAGAACATTCTGGGGACGCGCTGGCTCGGCCTCAACGTGCCCGGTTACGGGATTCACGGCACCTGGGACACCAACTCCATCGGCAAGCAGGCGACGGCGGGTTGCATTCGCTTGTTGAACGACGATATTGAGGAGTTGTATACTATCTTGCCTGTCGGTACCACGATGGTCATTCGTGAGTAGGGAGGAGTCAGGTCACAGATGAAAATCTACACATTGGAGTTCGAGAAGCCGATTACCGAGCTTGAGCAGACGCTCGAAGCCCTCCAGAAACAGGCCACGGAGCAAAAGATCGATCTCTCGGCGCAGATTCATGCGATCGAGGAGAAACTCGAGGCCACGAAGAAGGAGATCTTCACCAACCTGACCCCGTGGCAACGCGTCCAGCTCGCCCGGCATCCAAAACGGCCCTACATGCTGGATTATTTGCAGCGCATGGCCACGAACTTCATCGAGTTGCACGGCGACCGCCGGTTTGCCGACGACCACGCGATCGTCGGCGGCCTGGCGGAGATCGATGATCGGCGGGTGATGGTGATCGGCCAGCAGAAAGGCCGGGACACCAAGGAGAACCTGATGCGCAACTTCGGCAGTCCGCACCCGGAAGGCTACCGCAAGGCGCTGCGTCTCATGCAACTGGCCGAAAAGTTCGACGTTCCCGTGGTGTGCTTCATCGATACACCGGGCGCGTATCCGGGCGTTGGCGCCGAGGAACGCCATATCGCCGAAGCCATCGCCGTGAATCTCCGCGAGATGATGGTGCTCAGAACGCCGCTGCTCGCGGTGGTTATCGGTGAAGGCGGGTCGGGCGGCGCGCTCGGTATCGGCGTCTGCGATCGCGTGCTGATTCTCGAAAACGCTTACTACTCCGTGATTTCGCCAGAGGGCTGCGCCGCGATCCTCTGGAAGGACCGCGCCAACGCCGCCCAGGCTGCTGCTGCCCTAAAACTCACCGCGAAGGACCTGCTCGAATTGGACGTCGTCGATGAGGTCGTTCCCGAACCCCTCGGCGGCGCGCACCGCAATTACGACGAAACCGCCGCCACGCTGAAGAAGGCCATCACCAAGAATCTCGACAAGCTTTGGGAGATGAAGGTGTCCGATTTGCTGGAGGCACGGTACAAGAAGTATCGGCGGATGGGGGTGTTCACGCGCGTGGAACCGAAGAAGCGCGGGCGCGCCAAGAAGGACGGCGCCGCGGTAACCCCGGCTCCGAGCGCCGCGTGAGATGGTTACCACTCGGCGCCAGCCCAGCGGTTTTCTGCTTCACAAATCGATAGACGTTGTGCTAGGGTCTGCGATTGTTCAGTGCGGATAACATTCGCGGCAGACACGATCTACCTAACCTTGGGAGAGCTATGAAACGATGGCTTTGCGTGATTGGATTGGCGTTGTCGCTTGGTTGCGCTTCCGCGGTTGTCCGTCCCTACATTGGCGAGCAACAGGCCTGGCCCACAGCCAGCGGCAGCATCGTCAGCACCAACTACAGTCTGCCCGTGTTCACCTCTCTGCCGCCCGCGCCCTATGACATCCTCGCGGAATTGCGCATCAGCAGCCCGTTCTATGCACAGCCCGAAG
The DNA here is from genome assembly GCA_035541135.1 of Verrucomicrobiia bacterium. Lineage (GTDB taxonomy): Bacteria > Verrucomicrobiota > Verrucomicrobiia > Palsa-1439 > Palsa-1439 > Palsa-1439. The sequence continues at coordinate 37,980 of DATKNW010000009.1, read as the reverse complement.
AGCACCAGTTGCCATTGCTCGTGCGAAAAGCGAAACAGATCGGAGCGGACGCGGTGATCTTCGTGCAAGGCAAGATCTTCTTCAGCAACAACTACGGCCCGCGCAACGTCGCGGCGCAGGACACCGGCGAACAGAAACCGCCGACATTGACGACAGTCAACACTTTCAATCCGGATTCGTTCGCCTCGGAAGTGAACATCCTCGCGATCCGTTGGACAGGTGAACCGCCGGCCGGGCTGCCATCGCACCACAAGGCGGCTCCCGTCGTGGCCACGCCACCCGTCGAAGCGCCTCCGGCCACCGCGACACCGGCGGCTGCGCAGCCGAGTCCGTCCGGCGAAGCCACGAACGCGAATCCTGCAGTATCCGCCCCTGCTCCCGCGACCGCGCCAAATCAATAGTCAACGCGGCTCGGACCGATGGTGAGGCTCTGAGCCCCTCGATCAATCGCCGTCTTCCACGTCGAGCTTGATGTGCAGGTCGCGTAATTGTTTCGGCTCGACCTCACTCGGCGAACCGGTCATCAAGTCCACCGCCTTGGCCGTCTTCGGGAATGCGATCACGTCGCGGATATTGCTCGATCCGCACAAGATCGCGCACAGACGATCGAAGCCGAGCGCGATTCCGCCGTGCGGTGGCGCGCCATATCGGAACGCCTGGAGCATGTAACCGAACCGCGATTGAGCGACGTCCGCCGGAATCTTGAGAACGTCTTCGAATACCTTCTTTTGCACGTCGGGCTTGTGGATACGGATGGAGCCGCCGCCGAGTTCCACGCCGTTCAGCACGATGTCATAATGTTGTCCGCGGACCTTGGCCGGCTCGGAGTCCAATAGCGGCACGTCCTCCGCCACCGGCGCGGTGAACGGATGATGCGTGGACAAATAGCGGTTCGCCTCGCGATCGAACGTGATCAGCGGGAAATCCACAACCCACAGGAAATTCCATTGGTCGTCCGGCACCGTGAGTTTGCCCTGCTTCTTCAGCAGGTCCGCCACGATCAACCGCAATCGCCCCAACACTTCCCACACGACCTCGCGTTTGTCCGCGCCGAACAGAATCAGGTCGCCCTCCTCAATGCGCAGCTTCTCCGCGAGCGCTTTCTTCTCGGCGTCACTGAAAAACTTCACAATCGGCGATTTCCATTCGCCGCCCTCGACCTTGATGTACGCTAGCCCTTTCGCGCCGAAGCCTTTTGCCGTCTCGGTAAGCGAGTCGATCTGGCCCTGCGTCACGCTGGCGAGTCCTTTGGCATTGAGTGCCTTGACGACCCCGCCCGCATCCACCGCCCCGCGAAACACTTTGAACTGGCTCTGCGCGAAGTCCTTCGTGAAATCGGTCAGCTCGATGCCGAACCGCGTGTCCGGCTTGTCGCTGCCAAACCGTTCCATGGCTTCCTGAAACGGCATCCGCGGAAACGGGGTGGGAATCTCTTCTCCGCGCGCAGCCCGCCACACGGCCGCCAGCAGTCCCTCGATAATGGCATACATGTCCTCGCGGGTGATAAAACTCATCTCCACGTCGATCTGCGTGAATTCCGGTTGCCGGTCCGCCCGCAAATCCTCGTCACGGAAACATTTCGCGATCTGAAAATACCGGTCCACACCCGCCACCATGAGCATCTGCTTGAATTGCTGCGGCGATTGCGGCAGCGCGTAGAACTTGCCCGGGTTCACGCGCGACGGCACCAGATACTCGCGGGCACCTTCGGGCGTGCTCTTGAACAAAATCGGCGTCTCAACTTCGAGAAATCCCTTGGCGTCGAAATAATCGCGCACGGCCTTCGCGGTGCGGTGGCGCAAGGCCAGATTGCGCGCCATCACCGGTCGCCGCAAATCCAGGTACCGATACTGCAGCCGCAGGTCTTCGCCCGCCTGCGCCCCGCCGGATTCGTCAATCTGAAACGGCGGCGTCTCGCTCGGGTTGAGGATTTCGAGGTGATGCGTCAGGACTTCGATTTCACCCGTCGCCATCTTCGGGTTTTCCGTGCCCGCGGGACGCTTGCGCACCGCGCCTTCGACGGCGATGACGAATTCATCGCGCAACGACTGCGCCAGTTCCCACGATGGCTTGTTGTGCTGCGGGTCGAACACCACCTGCGCGTTGCCGCCACGATCGCGGAGTTCGATGAACACAATCCCGCCCAGATCGCGCCGCACGTGTACCCAACCGGTCAGCGTGACTTTCTGTCCAATCTGCGCCGCGCGCAGCTCCCCGCAGTGATGCGTCCGTTTCATCATCCCTTTCGCAGGCTCTCGACTGCCTTTGCGATACTGACAGTCTCTTCCGTTTCCGTCGCCAGGTTCTTCAGTTTCACGGCGCCGGTCTTCCACTCCTCCGAGCCGACAACGAGCGCGTACCGCGCGCCGCCCGCCGACGCCGTCTGAAACTGCCTGCCCACTTTCGTTTCGGTGAGCGCGTAGTCTACCGAAATCCCCGCATCGCGCAACTGATGAATCAGGCTGAGCCCCTCGCTGCGGAGCGCCTCGTCCGTAATCACAACGTAACAATCCAAGCCCCAGTCCGCCTTGGGAAGCAACCCGCGATCCTTCAGCAGCTCTCCCAGCACGACGTCGCCCATTCCGAATCCGAGCGCGGGCAAATCCACGCCGCCGACCTGCTTGAGCAGGTTGTCGTAGCGACCGCCCCCCGCGATGGCGCGCAACTCACCCTTGCGATCGTGAATCTCCCACACAATGCCCGTGTAATAGGCCAGCCCGCGCACGATCTTGAGATCGACCCTGCAACACGCCGCGAGTTTGCCAAGTTTACCCAGCACTTCGTCCAGCTCCGGTGCCGCCACCTTCGCCTTCCCTTCGGCAATTGCGAGAATTTCTTCGGCCTTCTCCGCCGACAACCCCGCGGCGGCCAGCTTCTCACGTGTCTTCTCCAACGGCTCGCGTTCCAGTTTGTCGATGGCCTGAAATGCCGCGTACTGCCTGTCGTCGGAAACGCCGACGGCACTCAGGTGCCGTTGCCATGCCCGTCGGTCAGAGACGCGAACCACGAAATCATCCTCCGTCAGTCCGAAATTGCGGAGTGTGTCAATGGCCAGCGCAATCAACTCCGCGTCCGCGCTGACGTCGCTCTCGCCGATAATGTCGGCATTGAACTGGAAATGCTCGCGCAAGCGTCCGCGCTGTTGCTTCTCGTATCGAAACAGTTGCGGGATGGCGAACCACTTGATCGGCTTTTTGTAATCGCGGTGATGCGCGCCAACCATCCGCGCCAGCGTCGGCGTCATCTCCGGCCGCAACGCCACCGCCCGATCGCCTTTGTCCACAAAATTGAAGAGCTGCCCGATAATCTCGTCACCGCTCTTCTTGGTAAACAATTCCAGCGGCTCCAGCGGCGGGCCGTCGTACTCGCGAAAGCCGTAGCGCCGCGCCACGTCGCGCCACTTGTCGAAGATATAGCGGCGGACGGCGAGATCCTCGGGATAAAAATCACGGAAACCGGGTAACGGGTTCATCGGATTTGTTCCAAAAGTCAGTAGACGCGAATCCCGTCGAGGTTCGCGCCAGTAATGTCATGGGCGGGAACTCTTCGGGAGCCCCGCCTGGCCAGCGTTCAGGCCTGCGGCGGCGCGCTCGGCGGACCGCTATTGTATTTCTCGGTCAGCCGCAGCACCTGCTCGCGCATTTCTTTGCCGGGTTTGAATTTCACGACCGCCCGCGCCGGAATCTCGACGTCCTTGCCGGGATCGTTCGGGTTGCGGCCGACGCGCGGTTTGCGCAACTTGACCTCGAACACGCCGAAGTTGCGCAGCTCGACGGTCTCGCCCTTGATGAGCGCCTCCGTGATGTAATCGAGCGTCTTCTGCACAACGGTCAGCACGTCCTGTTGGATGAGGTTCGTGTCATTGCTGATCCGAATCACCAGGTCTCGTTTGGTCATTATCTCTTCTCCATTTGTTCCGTCAACTGCGTCAATTTTGGAATCCACTCTTCCGCAAATCGGTACACTCCGTACGCCGCGGCGATCATGACCAACAAAATCACAATCGGGTTGGCGAACACGTTTCGCATCCCCACCGTGAACGTGCTGATGCTCCGCAACTGCTCCTGCCGCCCGTGCAGCCGCCCCAACAACCCTTGCAGCCGCAAATACGTCGCATGCCAGTCTGTGGCCATCTTCTTGGCCATGCCTTCCGGCAAGTCCTTGAACGACGCCAGGCTCGGCACGCTGCTAAACAGCCGCAACGCCCGTTCGTCCCTGTCCGCTTCCGAGGCCAGCATAACCATCAACGCTTCATGCTCTTGCGTGATCCGGCTCTTCAGCTCCAGAAACGCTGCCTCTTCTTCGGCCGCAAACGGATCCCCCTTAAACCCCCGATCCAAAAACTGGCTCAACTGCTTCCACAACTCGACAAACGCTTCAACTCTCCGAATATTTTTCTCCAGATTACGGTCGCGCATCGATCTTCTTCGTTACCTTCCTTGCTCGCAATTGCTTACGAGTCTTTTCACCGTACTGGCTCTGTACTGCAATTTAGTGTCAGCCATGGCCCACGTCAAGCCAAATGGCTTGTGTACCAACGACTTCAGCAATTATCGCGCCGATTGGCCCCAAAATTCTTCAATTGCACCCAGTACTCCGGCCACGTCATTGTCGCAAAAACGCACGATTTTCACCCGTTTTCCGCGCGGTTCCCAGATCGGCGGGGAGGCACTGCCAAACGCGGCCACCACGGGCGTTCCCACCGCCGCCGCCACGTGTGTCACGCCCGAATCGTTCCCCAGGAACAAGGCGCATCGCTCCAGTACCGCCGCCAGTTCCACCAGTTTCAACCCCGCCGCCAGCGTCACCGAACGCGGCTCCAACAGCTTTGTCAGCTTCGCCACCACGCGCTCATCGGCTTCCCCCTCGACGATCAGCAGTTGCGCCGCCAACTCGTCCGCCACCCAGCGCGCCACCGCCGCGAAGTTCTCCACTGGCCAGTTCTTCTTCTCGCTGCCGCTGCCGGGATGAATCGCCACGATCGGCTCGCGCCCCACCATCTTCAGAAACCTCGATGCCGCCTCGCGGTCCGCCTCACTCGGATGAATTCGCGGGGATGGCTCGTCCACGTAAATCGCCAGCGCCTCCAGCGGCTGGCAATAATGTTTTGCGGCATGCACATCCCTGGGGCGCGGCGAGGCTTCGATCACCTGTTTGACTCCGCAGCGCCGCACGTTGTTGGCGAACAAACTGTCAGGATCGAACAGATACGAAACCACCACGTTGAAGCTGCCAAAATATTCCATCAGGTCCGGATCGAGCACCGAGTTGGGAATGAAAAAGCCCGCCATCGGTTTGGCCTCGATCGACCGCGTCCCGTCGGCGTAGTACCGCCCCCGCGCCAACTCGGTGATGTGCGGGTACCCGAGAATTTCAATGTGCCCGTCCGGCCAGCGCTCCCGCAACGCGCCAACCGCCGGCAGCGTCATGACGAAATCCCCGATCGCTCCACCCCGCACCACCAATATCCGCGGCGTTTTCACCCGTTCGTTAGAAGATCAGTCGACTTTCTTGAGAGCAACCGAATAGCAGTAGTTTGGCTCCATCGTCAACGTAAGTGAGACCTTGACGATACCCCGATCGCCCAGCAGTTTCAAAGGAACCGTTCCTTCCATCTTCTCAGCGCAATTGCTTTGCTGCTCGACCGTTTGATGGGCAGCAATCAGGTCTCCGGCGCGGCGCACGACTTCGTGCAGGGCCCACCAGGGAGGGCCAGGGCACTCGTCCCATACGCCGGCGGTTCGAAACCACATCGGCACGCCTCTCGCAGGCGTGCCCACTTTCCCCTCCCCTTCGTCTATCAGGTCGAGTAACCGGTTTAGCTCCTCTGACTTTTCATCGGACTCGCTACGGTATGGGTGTCTTGGGAGATCATCAGACGGCACACCGAAAACGATCTTGTCCGCACCTTGTTCTAACGCCCTGATCAGCATGAGCCTGACATAGCGGTCGTACGGCTCGTCGCAATCCGATCTCCTCTTCTTCCAAAACATGTCCCAACCTCCTGCGTTCGCTCAATACACGCACGTTCCCAGCACGACCAGCAGCGCGCCGACGCAGATGCCGAGGAAGCACGCCAGCCGGCAGCGGACGGTGTTGGTGGTGACGAATCCGATCACGTCGCGCACCTGATGCGGCGCCGACGCCATCCAGATCGCGATACACACCCAGAGGTAGGCCAGCACGGTCACGACGAGCCGCAGCGGCAATTCGCTCCGGTCCGCTGCGTCGACCGCTATCTTCGCGATCAGCAGCAGCAACGCCGCCACGCCCCGCACCGCCAGAAACTGGTCTGCGGACTGGATCACCAGCCAGTAGGCAATCGGCACACCGATCACCACGACCGGCCGCGCCCACGCCCAGTCGTCCGTGGCGGCGTTGAACATGACGATGCCCGCCCAGACGGCGCACACGCCCATCAGAATCCGCCCCCACAGCACCGAGCGCGGAAATTTCCGCAACGCTTCGCCGAATTTCTCCGGCGCCACAAGGCCCGGCACCCGTCCCGCAATGCTGACCGCGCCGAGGATCGTCGATGTAATTGCCAATCGTGTCATAAACTGTAAATCCCTGCCTCTCCGTACAACGCAATGTGCGTCGCGCGCTCAATCCGCACGGGCAGCAACCGGCCCCGGTGGCGCTCGCTGCCGTCGAAGAACACCAGCTTGTTCGTGCGCGTGCGGCCGAACATCCGTTTCCCCGCCTTCTCGCTCCGGCCCTCCACGAGGATCTCCACCGTCTGGCCGACGAGCTTCTCGTTCGCGCGCGCCATGCCCGCATTCAAAATCTCCAGCAACACCTGGTTGCGCCGTTCCTTCTCCCGTTCGCTCACCTGATCGGCCATGTCCGCCGCGGGCGTATCCTGCCGTTTGGAATACTTGAAAATGTACGCCTGGTCAAACTCCACTTGCCGCATCAGGGCCGCCGTCTCCTCGAAATCCTCCTCCGTCTCGCCGGGAAAACCGACAATCACATCGGTGTTGATGGCGATCCTCGGTTGCGCCGCGCGGAGCTTGTCCACAACCCGCAAATACCACTCGCGGGTGTAGCCGCGGTTCATCGCTTTCAGGATGCGATTCGAGCCGCTTTGTATGGGCAGATGCGCCAGCTCGCACAGCTTCGGCAATTCCGCATACGCTTGCACCAGATCGTCGCCAAAGCCTTTCGGGTGCGGCGCGGTGAAGCGGATTCGCTCCAGTCCCTTCACCTCGTTCACCGCTTCGAGCAGTTGCACGAACGCTGATTTGCCGTTCTTCTTGCCAATGTCTTTGCGCCCGTAGCTGGTGACGATCTGACCGAGCAAGGTCACTTCTTTCACGCCCTGATCGACCAGCCGACAGACCTCGTCGACGATCTCCGCGATGGGCCGGCTCCGTTCGCTCCCCCGCGTGTACGGCACGATGCAAAACGTGCAAAACATCTCGCACCCCTGCATGATGCTGACGAATCCGACCACCTGCCGGTCCCCGTTCGTGCCGAGCACATGGTCTTTGATCGTCGACTCGCTGCCGGACTCCTCCGCAACATCGATGATCGGTTCGACTTGCTCGTCATCCTTGCGCGCGGCAAAAACTTGATCCAAATATTCCGGCACGTGATGAAACCGCTGCGTGCCCACAACGAGATCGACCGTTTTCTGCTTCTTCGTCAGCGATTCGCCCCGGCTCTGCGCCATGCAGCCCATATAGCCCAGCACCAGCTCGGGTTTGCGCTTCTTGCGCCAGACCAGCGTGTCCATCTTGCCGATGGCCTTCCGCTCCGCCAGATCGCGCACGCTGCAGGTGTTGAGCAGAATAACGTCCGCGTTGGTCTCGTTGGAAGTGATCTCGTAGCCGCGGTCGCGCAACATCGCCGCCACGGCTTCGCTGTCGCGCTCGTTCATCTGGCAGCCGTAGGTCTTGATGTAAACGCGCTTCATTGCACGTTCGACCGGCCGAAGATCAGGGCCATGATCTCGGTGCGGCTGGCGACATTCTTCTGGAACGCGCCGCGCATCGCCGAGGTGATCACGGTCGAACCGGGCTTCTTCACCCCGCGCATCGTCATGCACGTGTGCATCGCCTCGCACACCACCGCCACGCCTTCGGGCTTCAGCTCGACATTGACAATGTCGGCGACCTGGCTCGTCAACCGCTCCTGCACCTGCGGACGCCGCGCAAACGATTCGACCACCCGCGCCAGCTTTGAGATGCCGACGACGTGACCGTTGGGAATGTAGGCGACGTGCGCCTTGCCGAAGAACGGCATGAGATGATGTTCGCACATGGAGAAAAACGGGATGTCCTTGACCAGCACCACCTCGTGATGCTGCTCGTCGAATTGTTTGCTGAGCGCGACCGCGGGTTCCTCGTCGCCCTGACCGAAGATTTCCTCGTACATCCGCGCGACGCGGTCCGGCGTCTCGCGCAATCCCTCGCGGTCCGGGTCATCCCCGATCGCTTCGAGCAACAGCCGCACCGCTTCCCGAATCTTCTTCTTGTTTATCATTGGATGATGATCTGCCATGGCGACCCTCTCAGCCTCCGCGAGCATAGCCCAGGCACAGGGATTGGTCAATCCGTAGAGCCGACCCGGGCATATCTTGACACATTCACTGTATCCGGTAGGGACGGACCGACGGGCCGTCCGCAACTCTGATCAATGGCGCGCCCGGCGGTCGCGCCCCACCACGATATCCAAACGACAGTGGCAGTGTCCAGATGCACCCCCTAACGCGACATGTTCCTATCATCCTGAGCACCCGCTCGCTTGTACGCAGCCCGAGCCTGCCTAATGATCCCGAGAAGACGCCCCACAGATCCTTCTTCTTTCAGTCTCCCAGCGTCGACGAGGAAGATCAGTCTTTGCTCCACGCCTCTAACAATGGAATCATAAGTAGTGGATGGGTCATAAGGGGGAGGAGTTTCGGCCTTCAGTAACCTCTGGACTTCGGGTGGGGTCATACACCACTCAACCACAGTGTCGAGATCGCAAATCGGATCCTTCGGATGATGTCCGAACGGGGCGATCATGTTCGCGCGCACCCACATTGCGCTCCCGATAATTCCGGACGTATCACCTCCTGTAAAGGCGCTTGCCATCGATTCGTCGATGGAAATTGCGAGATGTGCCCAAGCCAGCGAGTGAGTCATATCATTCGGCGTGTCTGGCTCACCGTTCGCGTTAGACGCGCAAATCTGCTCGATCCCAATCCAGTTCATTTCGCTTTCCATCGGACACTGGCCGCCGGTAGAAAGAAAATTCTCAAGCGCAGCACAAGCTGCCCACGGGGTTCTTCGCATCACCAGTGACTTATCAAAAAGGGTGGCAGGCATACGGATAATCTATCGCAATCACTTGAATTGTACATTCAGGAATGTGATCGGGATTCCCAATTTGGCGGAGACCACGTCTCAACATTGTAACAATTCACGTCCGGGTCCTCGCAATTCCGGCGCAGGGAGCGACTGACTTTCACCTTCGCTTCCGACCGCTGACAGCCGAATGCTGATCGCCCTTCTTCTCTCCTCGCCCATCTCCTGAATTCTGGATTCTGTCTCCTGCCCCTTCCCCTACTTCCCCTTCAATTCATACATCAACCGCCAGTCCGCGTTTGTCGGCAAATCCCGTTGCCAGAGTTGCCACACCATGCGGCCCATGTAATCGGGCTCGGGAACCAAGCAGATCAGCCGCTGGCCATTCGGCGACAAGCTGACCTCGCGCGTGGCGCTTCCCCATTCGCGCTTCCGGGCGCTGACCTGCGTCGCCGGCCCGAAATGTTCGGCGTCGACATATGACAAGTCCGTCAAATCACCCTGCGCGCTGCCAAAATACAATCGCGTGCCGCGCCAGCCCCAGAATTGCGTCGCGCAGTCTTCCGTCACCAGCTTCGGCCCGTCATCCTCCCGCCCGATCACGTACAGCGAGCGCCCGTCCAACAACGCCAAAAATCGATCGTCAGGCGACCAGCGGACCAGTACGAATTCGTGAGGCAGAGAAATGGTTCTATATGCCCCCTCACCCTGACCCGCCTTCGCCAAACGACGGGCTTCGGCGGGCACGCCCTCTCCCCCGGAGGGGCGAGGGGATGCCTGAGGCCATGGCGTCGACGGATCCACAGGTCCGATCCTCAGCGTTGCGCCCTCGACCAATGCCAGCAACTTGTCATCGTGCGATAACGGCCACTGATACGGTTCGCTCTCACTCACCTTCGTGATTGCTCGCGGCACGGCGTTGCTCTCCACCAACGACTCGCGCACCAACTGCCATCCATTGCTGCCCACCGCTCGTGGATACAAAACGAACTGCCCGTTGCCCGAGAGGAAACTGACGTTTCCCGACCACAGCGTCCGAAGCAGAGTGATTTCCCGCGAATCTCCGAAGGAGACGTCCCTCACAAGGCTGCCGTCCAGCCTGCGCACGCGCATCCAGGGAACCCTCTCGCGGGGAACCATAAAGTCCACCTGCAATTCGCCCGGCTTGTGCCAGGGCAAGACCTCCGGTGGCGCCACGCATCGCGTCACGGATTCCTCGAGCACAGAGAAGATAGCGTTGGTTTCACCCCACCCCATCCGGTAGGCGGCCTGCCGGCCGTCGGGCGACCACTCCAAGAACGTCAGGTTGTAGCGTCCCGGGCTCGCCACCACGCGCGTGGTATGCCGCAAATCAGCTTCGCCGGGCTGCCCGCGCGTGGTGAACACTTTTCCCCCGTCGAGTTGGATGTCACCGGCAGGTCGCAACGTGAAGCTCACGCCCGACTTCATCGAAATGAGGAACAACTCCGGCCGCTGCGGCCAATTCAGCGTGACCCATTCGCTGTCCGGTGACCATCGCGCTCCACCCAGCAGATCGGCTTTGTCTGTTTGAGCAACGGTGTCGGCGACCGCGGAGAATAGACTGCAGGAAACAAGCAGCCACAAGAATGCGGCGTTAATTTGTCTTCCGAGCCTCATGGCTCGATTCCCACAGATCAATGAACGACGGATCGGAAGATTGCACGATCGTCACGTGTTTGCCGTCGCGATGAATCCGCAGATTCGCCGCGAACGGACCGCCCCGCGCCTGTTCGGTCTTCTTGTAGGCATCGGCAAATTCGCCGGCGCGCTGCTCGTCATCCCACGCCGTGGCCCAGACCAGCGCCGTCGGGCCGTTCGTGCCGCGCTCGTAGACGTGGTAGCGGTCGCCGTTCCAGCCCTCGGCCATCACCTGGGCATCATACGCGCCCATGCCCTGCTTCAACAGAAACCCCGTGCCGAATTCGCCGAGGCTGTTGTTGCCGATCAGCCGCCAGTCTTTGGAGTCGAACGCCGGCGGCTCGACGTGCTCGGGCGTGGCGCGATGCTTCAAAAACTCGTCCGGATGCAAAATGTCTTTCGTGCACGTTGGCGGATTGCGAAACGCCGCGTCGATCGCCGCCGTCCCGCCCGCGACGAACAGCGACATGGCAAATTGTTGTCCCTGCTGATACGGGAACACGAGCATCTCGCGCAGAAACGGCGGTGCCTCCCGCAGCTTCGTCGTGTCCTGGCCGAACATCGCGCCGAGGTCGCCGAGCATCTTGCTCGGGTCAATGTTCTCGACGTACCACCGGGTCATCAGCACGGTCGCGTCGCCCTCGACCAATGCCGACGTGGCCAGCGCGAGGTCGTCGTTGTCCTTGATCTTGAGCGGGAACTTCTGGAGATCGAAATTCTGGTCCTGCAACGCGTGGGTCAACTCGTGGGAGAGCAGCATCTTGTCGAGGCTCTTGGAGAACGCCAGGTCCTTGAACGTGTACAGCGAGCGCTCCTCGGGCACGTAAAACGCCGCGACCTGTTCGCCGTACATGCTCACCAACGCCTTCAGCAGGTCCGTGCCCTCGGGAATCAGGCCCAACGCCGCCAGCGACCGGCTGTAATCGCGGAGCTGCTGTTCGGAGTATTGCTCTTTGACCTTGTCGGCGAGCACCTGGCGCAGTTGGGCGCGCTCGATGAGCTTGTAGTTGACGGGGCTTTTGAACGACAGGCCGCGCAGACCGCTGGTCTGCTGCTCGATCTCCTGGCGGTCCTCCGTCTTTTCTTCGGGCTTGGCCGCGCGCTGCGACACGGTCACCTGATCTTTCAGCTCGCGCCGCTCGTGCTCGATCTGGGCAATCTCCGACCGCAGCTCGTCGACGTGCTGGCGCAAGCGAAAATTGTCCCAGCCAGCCAGGCCAAGTGCGATAAGCGCCGCCAGAATTATCAGGGTCGGAAAGGACTTTTTCATTGGTGGGCTCAATCAGCCCGTGTTACTGTGCCGCGAACTCTAATGGACATCCGCCAGAAAATCCAGACGCATCTCGCCGCGCCCAACTACCATCCGCTCCGTCGAGCCGAGCTGGCCGCGAAACTCCGCCTCAACGCCGCCGAGCGTCGCGATTTCCGCCGCGTGCTCGCCGACATGCTGGCCAAAGGCGAGATTGTCCGCGTCCGGAAAGATCGGTTTGTCCTGCCGCATGATGCCGATCTCGTCGTGGGCACGATCGAGTTTCATCCGAACGGCTTCGCGTTTGTCCGTCCCGAGATCAGCGCGGACGCGCCGCCGGAGGCCGAGCCACGGCCCGATGTCTACGTCGCCGGCGAAGACGCATCGGTCGCCATGCATGGGGACAAGGTCGTCGTTCGCCTGCACCGTGACCGGCGGAAATTCAAGGCGGCCGACAAACCATCGGGCAAGGTCATCCGCATTCTCGAACGCGCCAGCGACACAATCGTCGGCACGCTGCAAAAGGGGCATCACGTCCATTATGTCATCCCCGATGATCCGCGCCTGCCGCATGACGTGTATACCAAGCCGGCGCTCAACGCGCAGGTCGGTGACAAGGTCGTTGTCAAACTGGCCGAATGGACCTCGCGGCACGTCAGCCCCGAAGGGGAAATTGTCGAAGTGCTCGGCCGAGCCGACGCGCCCGGCGTGGACATCATGGCCATCATCCGCGCGCATCGGCTGCCGACGAAGTTCTCCGACCAGACGATGGCGGAAGTCGCGCGCATTGCCGAGAGAATCCCCGCGACCGAGTATGCGCGGCGCCGCGACCTGCGCAAATCGTTCATCGTCACCATTGATCCCGACGACGCCAGGGATTTCGACGATGCGGTCAACGTCGATGAGCTGCCCGACGGCGGCTGGCGCCTCGGCGTGCACATCGCGGACGTCTCGCATTACGTCACGCCCGATGGCGCGCTCGACCGCGAAGCGCGCGCCCGCGGCAACAGCGTGTATCTCGTCGACCGCGTGCTGCCGATGCTGCCCGAAAAACTGTCGAACAACCTGTGCAGCCTGCGCCCCGATGAGGATCGCCTCACCCAGTCGGTGTTCATCGAATTCACGCCGAAACTGACCATGCGCAAGACCGAGTTCGCCCTCAGTGTCATTCGCTCGCGCCATCGGCTGACGTACAAGCAGGCGTTCGCGCATCTGCAGTCCCGCACCGACAAGGATGAGCTGGCGCACGAGCTGAAGAAGATGTGGCGGCTGGCGTCCCGACTGCGCGAGCAACGGTTCGGCCACGGCTCGTTGAACCTGGAGTTCCCCGAAGTGAAGGTCCGCCTCGACAAGCACGGTCGGCCGACCCACATCGAAAAGATCCACTACGACATTTCCCATCAACTCATCGAAGAGTTCATGCTCGCCGCCAACGAGGCCGTCGCGCGGCACATCTGCCAGTTGCAGGTCCCCTGCGTCTATCGCATCCATGAGGACCCGGATTTGGAGAAACTGCGCGACTTCCGCGTGTACGCCCAGAGTTTCGGCTACAAGGTCGGCGACGTGACACATCGCCAGGAATTGCAGAAGCTGCTGAAACAGGTCGAGGGCAAGCCCGAGGAGTACGCGGTGAATCTCGCGCTCCTTCGCTCCTTGAAGCAGGCGAGATACTCCGTCAATCCCGTCGGTCACTACGGCCTGGCGAAGAAATTCTACACGCATTTCACGTCGCCGATCCGCCGCTATGCCGACCTGTTGGTGCACCGAACGCTTTTCTCCCTGCTTTGCTCCGCCGACGCGAAGGCGCGCCGCTACGGCATTCAAGAACTGGCCCGCGCAGCGGACCACATCTCCCAAACCGAGCGCGTGGCGGACGATGCCGAGAAAGAATCCGTCGAGCTCAAGAAGCTGGAGTATTTCCACGCGCAACTGACGCGTGGGCGTCTCGACGAGATGGAAGCGGTCGTGTGCGGCGTGAGGAACTTCGGCTTCTTCGTCGAGCTGCCCGAGAGTTTGGTGCAGGGTCTCGTTCACATCTCGACGCTCGGCGATGATTTCTACGTCTATGATGAGAGGCAGGAGCGCTTCGTCGGCCGCCGCCACAAGCGGGTGATCAAGGTGGGAGATCGACTTCGGGTGGAGGTGGAACGAGTCGATCTGATCAAGCGCCAGATTGATTTCCGGGTTGCTTCCGGCCGCTAACTGCTCGGCGGCCAGGGGACCGCAATCGCCGCGTTCAGCGTATGCGCATGCGGTACCAGTTGATCCGCAGCCGGTTGCGAATCAGGCCCAGAATATATCCTAGGCGCGGTCACCTCCTGGTAAATTCACAACATTGCAAAAGCAGGCGCGGTAAGTGGCTCTGCGACAGGAGTATCACTGCGGCTAAGTGCTTGACTTGGCCGCCGCTTTCGAATACGATTTAACTGTGGTGTAGAACCATAGCGGCTTGGTATGGTAGCGGGTGGAATGTAGACATCGCGGATTGCGAGTGAATTTTTCGGGGACGATCAAGGTATCTATGAGGCCGATCAAGGGTACGGTAGCGAAATTCTTTGGGGTGGTTCTTCTGGCTGTCGTATTGGGTGCTTCCCGCTCTTCTGCCATTGTCACGGTTACCAACCTCACCAATGGCGGCTCGATCAGCATGTCGAATCTCGTCACGAACGCCATGTCTGTGCAGGTCGGCGACAAACTGTTCGGCAACTTCTCTCTTCTCCTCGGAGACTCGGGTTTGGTAGCGTCCGATGTTACTTTGTACGGGCTGACGAATCAGATTGGCTACGGCTTCCAGCTCCAGTTGGACGATTTCACCGTCACAGGCACGGCTTCCAAGGACATCTCGCTGGACTTTTCGGTTCAGGTCACCGATCCCTCGCAACGGATCGTCGGTGATAATCTGACCATCAACGCGGGCGTCAGCGGGTATGGTCTGGCCGCTGTTACGGAGAATGTTTACAGCGCGGAAGGGATCGGATCTGGTCTGATCACCACCCTGTTCGCCGAGCGCACGGCGAGCGTTGTCGACCTGCAGGATTTCGTGACGTTTTGCCAGCCCATGCAACTGATCTGGATCGAGAAGGACATCCAGGTCAACGCCAATCCCAACAAATCCTTCAGCTCCAACCCGTCCGGCGACGTGGCGACGCTCAGCATCATCGACCAGGTTTTCACCCAGGTACCCGAACCGAGCACGCTGTTTCTGTTGGCATCGGGCATCGTCGGCCTCGTGGTCATCCGACGCCGAAGATAACCCGGGCAACTTTTTCACCGACGCCCGGCCGATTCATTCGACCGGGCGTTTTGTTGTTGTCGGATGCCCGCCACTCGACCGAACCTGCCCGCGGTTGGCTTGACCCCCATCATCGGCTGCGGCAGTATACGAGCGCATGTGGCAATGGACTGAAAACGTCGAGCAATACGTTCTCGACGTCATCTTCGAGCGCCGCCGGGACCCGTGGGCGCGAATTACCAGCGCGATTCTGCTCGGCTTGTCGAAGGTCTACCAGTTGTGCATCCAGATCCGGCTGCGCCTCTGGCAGCTCCGCATTTTCCGCGACCACACGCTCGGCTGCCAGGTCGTCAGCATCGGCAACCTCAGCGTGGGCGGAACCGGCAAGACGCCGGTGGTGGAGGTGTTCGCCCGCGCCCTGCAACAGCGCGGTCGCCGCGTGGCCATTCTCTCACGAGGCTACAAGAGCGTCCCGCGGCCGCTCTGGCAGCGCATCGTGTCCAAACTCGCGTTTCGCGAGGACAAGATTCCGCCCAAGGTTGTGTCGGATGGAAGATCGTTGTTGCTCGATAGCGAACAGGCCGGTGACGAACCGTACATGCTGGCCTCCAACCTCAAGGACGTCGTCGTCCTCGTCGACAAGGACCGCGTCAAGAGCGGTCGGTACGCCATTACGAAATTCGGGTGCGACACCCTGCTGCTGGATGACGGGTTTCAATACCTCGCGTTGAAGAGCCGACTCGACATCTGCCTGATCGACCGCAACAACCCGTTCGGCAACCATTACCTCCTTCCCCGCGGCACGTTGCGCGAACCGATCAGCAATCTCAAGCGGGCCCATTACATTTTCATCACGAAATCGAGCGAACTTGGCGCCAAGAAACTGCGCAAGGCCATCCGCCAGTTCAACGACAAGGCCGAGATCATCGAGTGCGCCCACCAGCCGCTGTACCTGCAGGACGTATTTACCGGCGAACGCCATCCGCTGGAGAAACTGCGGGACGTCCCCGTCGCGGCCATTTCCGGCATCGCGGTTCCCGAGAGTTTCGAGGACGGGCTTGCAGGGCTCGGCGCCAAACTGATCTACGCCAAGCGCTACGCCGACCACCACCGTTACACCCAGCAGGAAATCATCAATATGATCAATCGCAGCCTTAAACGCGGGGCGGCGGCGATCCTCACGACGGAAAAGGACGCTGTGCGCTTCCCGAAGATTGACCGCCGCGACATTCCCGTTTACTACTTGCGGGTGGAAATCCGGATCATCTCCGGAGCCAAGGATTTCGATGACGCTGTCGCCAACATTTGCCACGGATAGTCAACACACGCGCATCCTGATCCGCGCGGCCAATTGGATCGGCGACTCGGTCATGACCATGCCGGCCGTCCAGCGCATCCGCGAGCTGGCGCCCGCGGCCCACATCGCCATACTCTGCCCCGGCAAGCTTACCGATCTGTGGCGTCACAACCCGTACATCAACGAACTGATCCCGTTCGGCCACAAGCTCGACATCCACGAGATTCGCCGGCGCGACTTTGACGTCGCCATCATCTTTCCCAATTCTTTCCGCTCGGCTTGGGAATGCAAACGGGCCGGCATCCCCCGCCGCATCGGCTTTGGCGGACACTGGCGGCGCTTTCTACTGACCGACATCGTGCACGAGCCGCGCGCCGAGCGAGTCCGCTACGAGAACCGAACCGTTGACGGCAAGACATTTCGGGTGAAGGCATTTCGGTCGGTGCGACACCAATCGGAGCGCTACCTCGACCTCGTGGCCTATCTCGGCGGCAATCGCGACCCGGCTCCGCCGCGCATCCGTCTGGCCATCGAGGAAATGCCCGCGTTGAATAAATTCCTGCGCGATGACGGCCGGCCGGTCATCGGTATCAATGCCGGGGCCGAATACGGCCCGGCCAAACGCTGGCCGGCGGAACGCTTCGCCCAAACCGCCATCAAGGTCACGGAAATTGCCGACGTGCGCTGGCTCATTCTCGGCGGCCGCGACGGCGTCGACATTGCCGGCGAGGTTGAGGCCCGCCTCGGGGAAGCCAAGCTGGATGAGAACACCGTGATCAACGTCGCCGGCAAGACCACGTTGCTCGACTTGTGCGCGCTGCTCCGGTTCTGCAAGGTGCTGCTGACCAATGACACCGGCCCGATGCATATCGCCGCCGCGCTCGGCACGCCCACCGTCAGCATTTGGGGTTCGACCTCGCCGGAACTGACCGGGCCGTTATCTTCGCGCAGCGTGATCATCCGCGAGCCGGTGGAATGCAGCCCCTGCTTCCTCCGCAAGTGTCCGATTGATTTTCGTTGCATGGACCGTGTCCAGGTTGGCGCCGTCGCCCAGGCTGTCCTCAAACAACTGGGCGTGGAGGACAAGACCGCCCCGAAATCATGAGCGAAGGGTACAGCGTCACCCGCTCGGCGCGCACAGTCAGCCTCGCGGTGCTGGGCAGCCGCGTGCTGGGACTGGTCCGCGAACAGGTGCTGGCGGCGCTCTTTGGCGCCAACCGCGAATTCGACGCGTTCGTCACCGCGTTCCGCATCCCGAATCTGTTGCGCGATCTGTTCGCCGAGGGCGCGTTGTCCGCCGCGTTCGTCACCACCTTCTCCCAAAAGCTTTCCGCCGAAGGCGACAAGGCGGCCTGGCGTCTGGCGAATCTGGTCCTGAACGCGCTGATCGTCGTGCTGGGCGTGATCACGGTGGCCGGCATTCTGGTGTCGCCGTGGCTGGTGCGGATCATCGCGCCGGGGTTTGCCGAGATTCCCGGCAAAATCGAACTCACCACCACCCTGACGCGGATTATGTTTCCGTTCCTGCCGATGATCGCGCTGGCGGCGCTGGCGATGGGCATGTTGAATGCCAAGCACCGGTTTGGCGTCCCGGCCAGCGCGTCGATGATGTTCAATATCGGCTCGATTGTCGGCGGGCTGGCCTTCGCGTTTCTGCTGGCCCCGGGGTTTCTCCATAATTCCTCGCTGGCCGCGCGCGCCATGGTCGGCATGAGCATCGGCACGCTGATTGGCGGCGCGCTGCAATGGATGGTCCAGATCCCGAGCCTGCGCGGCGTCGGCTATCATTATGAAGTCGCCTTCGACCGTCATGATCCGGGTTTCCGCCAGGTGCTGCATTTGCTTGGGCCATCGGTCATCGGCACGGCCGTTGTGCCGATCAATATTTTCGTGGACCAGTGGTTCGCCTCGTTTTTCGGCAACGGCGCGGTCACGTGGCTGAACTGCGCGTTTCGGCTCATGCAGTTTCCGATTGGCCTGTTCGGCGTGGCGATCGGCGTGGCGACGCTGCCCACCGTCAGCGCCCACGCGGGACGCGGGGACATGGTCGAGTTCCGCAAAGTCCTCGGCCGCTCGATCCGCCTCGCGTTTTTTCTTTGCGTGCCTGCCGCGTGCGGGCTGTCGGTGCTGGCCATGCCGATCATCTCGACGATTTATCAGCATGGGAAGTTCGATCTGTTCGCCACCGAACAGACCGCGGCCTGCGTGCGCGCGTTCTCGGTTGGGTTGGTCGCCTACGCCGCGATCAAGATCATCGCGCCGTCGTTTTACGCGCTGGGCGACTCGCGCACCCCGATGTATGTCGGGTTCATATCCGTGGTCGTCAATGCGAGCACGGATTACCTATTCGCCATCGTGTGCCACATGCACACGGCCGGGCTGGCGCTGTCGACCTCGACCGTCGCGCTGTTCAATTTTTTCCTCCTGCTGGCCCTGATGCGGCGCAAGATCCGCCGGGTCGAGGCCAGCGCGCTGCTGCGCTCATTCCTGCGGGTCTTGCTGGCGTCGGTGGTCAT
This sequence comes from Verrucomicrobiia bacterium, assembly GCA_035541135.1. Classification (GTDB taxonomy): domain Bacteria; phylum Verrucomicrobiota; class Verrucomicrobiia; order Palsa-1439; family Palsa-1439; genus Palsa-1439. Next base: position 18,734 of record DATKNW010000009.1, on the reverse strand, counting down.
GACGGCCGCGGCGTACGGTGTGCACCGGTTCTGCGAATTCAACCGCTACCTCGACATGATCGCGTCCATGACCGTCGCGGTGATCATCTTCGGGGCAGCCTGCCACGTACTGGGCGTCGAGGAACTTGCCGAACTGCTCGCGGTGATGAAGTTCGGGGCGAAGCAAGCGGAGCGGTAATGCCGGTCCGACGACCGTCAGACCTGCGGTACGACAAGGTGCGACCACTGCCGCGAGAGAAGTCTTGGGCCGATCGTTCTACATGCAGCCGCGCTGGCGATTAACAATTCGCTCGACCGTGCGGTGAGGCGTGCTTTCAGCGTTCTTTTCGCAATTCCTTCATTACGGCCGCACCGAGCCAGAAATAGAAAAACGAAACCAGGAGAATCGTGGCGAAGCAAAGCGGTACGACTATCCACTCCGCGCACTTGTAGAAGTAGCCTTTCCCGCACCAGTATAAGAACAACGGAGCAAACGAAACCGCTATCCCCTGGAGAGCCCCGACAACCATGTAGAGCGGAGAGCGGGCAATCTTCACCCACTTGGCATCAAGCTGAATCGTGACCTTTTCCATCGGCAGCTCCTTTCCGGACCTTGGACGAATAAGAACAGAATGCCGGGCTTCGAGCAAGGATGATCGCCATGACACAAGCCGGCGGACGGCACAACGCCGATGAATCGGCGCACTCCAAAATCGCGACGAATTCGTGTATGATTTAACCTGCCGATGAGCGGAGCGCCACAACTCAAGTCCAAAGTCCGCGACCTACCGAACAAGCCGGGGGTGTACCTGATGCGGGACCAGCTTGGGCGGGTGATCTACGTCGGCAAGGCGCGGTCGCTGCGCAAGCGGGTGAGTCAGTATTTTCATCCGTCGCGGGCGATGCGGTGGGACCCGAAGACGCGCGCGCTGATTGAGTCTATCGCGGATTTCGAGACGTTCGTCGTCAACAGCGAACCGGAAGCCTTGCTGCTCGAAGGCAAGCTGATCAAGGAGTACAAGCCGCGCTACAACGCGATGTTCAAGGACGACAAACGATTCCTGATGGTGAAGATCCAGATGAGCGAACAGTACCCGCGATTCAAATTCGCGCGATTGAAGAAGGACGACGGCGCGCGCTATTTCGGGCCGTTTGCCCATGCGGGCGCGGTGCGCCAGGTCATGCAATGGATCCGCAAAAAGTACGGCGTCCTCGTCCAGGGCACGGGCGCGCCCACGGAGAAGGACCTCAAGTACTCGACCTATCTCGTGCCCGTTCCGCTGGCCGAGATGCCGCACGAGGAATACGTGCGGCGGGTCGAACTGGCTTGCGAGTTTCTCGAAGGACGCAACAAGGAAGCCATCGAGCAACTCGAAGACGCGATGCGCGACGCGGCGAAGCAAATGAAATTCGAGGCCGCGGCCGGGCTGCGCGACGTGATCAACAGCCTGCGCGAAATCGGCCGGGCGGCCCGCGAACGCAAATTTGCGCGCGACCTCGCGCCGCAGGTCGATCTGAAGAAGGAAATGGACGATCTCCAGCAGGTGCTGGCGTTGAAGGCTTCGCCGCAACACATCGAGGGCTTCGACATCTCGAACATCAGCGGGACGTTGTCGGTCGCCTCGGCCGTCTGCTTTCGGGATGGCCGGCCCCACAAGGAGCATTACCGGCATTATCGGATCAAGACCGTCGAGGGCAACGACGATTTTGCGTCGATGGCTGAGGTGGTGGGACGACGCTACGCGCGGGTGCGCGCCGAAGGCGGCGCGCTTCCCGATCTGGTGATGGTGGATGGCGGCAAGGGGCAATTGATGGCGGCCTTGCGAGCGCTGTGGAAACTGGAGATCCGCGATCTGCCCGTGATCGGCCTCGCCAAGCAGATGGAAGAGATCCATGTTCCGGACCAGACGCTGCCGATCCGTCTGCCGCGGAATTCACCGGGCTTGCATCTGATTCAACGGCTGCGCGACGAAGCGCACCGGTTCGCCAACGCCTACCACCAGAAGTTGCGCAAACGCCGCGTTCAGGAGTCCGTTCTCGACGAGTTTCCCGGCCTCGGCGACAAGCGCAAGCTGACGCTGCTTCAGCATTTCGGGTCGATCCAGCGTCTCCGCGAGGCCGGCGTCGACGCCATCGCGGAAGTCACCGGCATCGGGCCGAAGATGGCGGCGGCGTTGCACGAATTCCTCGCCAATCGCGGCTAGACGTCGTATAGCGTCCGTCATGCGGCGGAGGGCGATTGGCGCGTTGTGGGTGACGTGATGTGCCGGCCGCTCGGCGTTGGCCGATTACAGATCCGAATAGATTGTCACGGCCTGGCCGCGTTTGGGTCTCTCGTGATTTTCCAGATCGCCGAGATGAGCGGCGACGGCCACCCGCAATTCCTGGCGCGTGAGCTGGCGGCTGGCCATGATCACATATGTGATCCGGCTTTTCACGTCGTAAGCGATGTTCTGCACAACTGGAGCCTGCACGGCCGTCAATTCCTCGCTCATTGCCCACGTTCCTCATTGAACTTGAATCGGTTGGGATGGCAGCAATACAACCGGCCGCCAAACTGCTGCACGAACGGGCATCGCTGGGGTGACTTCACCAGGCACTCCGCGACGGGCGCCCCGCCCGTGCAGCGTGTCCGGCATATCTTCGGGTCGGGAAGAGCACCCAGCGGATCGGGGTTCTCCCTCACGTTCACCGATTCCTTCTGTGCCGCTTCCTCAGACATCGTGACCACCCCAGACATATAATTACGCTTCCGTTTCGCGTCGGCGGACCAGCTCCGGTTTCGCACCCGTTCGCCAAAGGACGACCACTGCTTAACGTGAGGACGGAAGGCCGGACCGCTACGCCAGCCTTCCGTCCCAAGGAGGATCAGCGTCGTCAGACCCGTGGTGTGAGTGAATCCGGGTGGCGAAACACCGGATCCGCAGGGTCATCCGACGCTGCCTCACAAACTGGTCAGATGGAACCACCTTCCTGAACCGTCCTTCCGTTAACTCCCACCGGATTGTCCCAACATACGCTCCCGGGGAGGAATAACCATCGGGGAAACCCCGTATTTGGCCGGGTGGATCGTATGTACCCGCGGAGAGCGCTGTGGTTTCGCTGCCAGCCGAACGTCGCCGTTCGGGGAGATGCTCCCGTCTAGGTCTCGACAATGTTATTGCGCACGGCGTAGCGGACGAGGTCGGCGAAGCTCTTCAGATCCAGCTTGCGCATGATCGACGCGCGGTGGGTCTCGGTCGTCTTGATACTGATGCCGAGTATGTCGCTGACTTGCTTGTTGCTCTTGCCTTCGGCGAGCAACTGAATGATCTCCCGCTCGCGGGGAGTGACTCGATCAACGTCGTGGGGCGAGGAAGACGGGTTGAGATAGCCTTCGAGGACGGTCTGCGAGACCTTCGCGCTGAAGAACGGCTTGTGCTGGGCCAGCGATTCGATGGCCGAAGCCAGGTCACGGGCCGCGTCGGACTTCAACACGTAACCGAGCGCGCCGGCGGAAAGCACCTGGCGGACGAGCTGATCGGTCTCGTGCATCGTGAAAATGAGAATCTCCGTCCGCGGACTGGTTTTTTTGATCTGGCGAGCCGCTTCGAACCCGTTCAGCTCCGGCATGCCGATATCGAGAATGGCGATCTCCGGCTTGTGTTGGGCCGCGAGTTCGACTGCCTGCCGGCCATTGCCGGCCTCGGCACAGACCTGCCAGTCTCTCCGCGCGTGCAGCAACTGGCAAATCCCCCGGCGCATCAGTTCGTGATCGTCCGCGACCAGTATCCGGATCATCGTCCATTACCCTTCACGTAAAGCGCGGCCCTGACCGTCGTGCCGTGTTTGTCGGATTCCAGTTCCAAGCCGCCGCCCAGTTGACGCAACCGCTCCCGCATGCCCATGATCCCCACTCCGAACGTGCTGAAGTCGTTGCCGTCGCCGCCATTGCCGCGGTTCATCCCCTTGCCGTCATCGCGAATCTCCAGCGTCACGCGGTCTCCGTCGCGCACGACGCGGATACTCGCCCGATGGCAATTCGCATGTCGATGAATATTCGTCAAGCCTTCCTGCACCACCCGGAACAGGGCGATCTCGAAATCTCCGGGGAGCCGTTCCATCTCCGCCGGCACGGCCAACTCGACCGGAATTCCGCTGCGTTTGGTAAAGCCCTCTACATACCATTGCAGGGCCACCGCCAGTCCCGCTTCGTCGAGCAGGGGCGGGTGCAACAGGTAGGACATCGTGCGAATCTCGCGCAGGCATTGTTCCGCCAGACCGAGAGTCTCGGCCACAACCATCTGTGATTCTTCATTCACGCCCGACACGAGTTGGCGAACCCGTCCCAAATTGAGGGTGACCACGCCCAGGTTCTGGGCGGTGGAATCGTGCAATTCGCGGGCGATGTGCCGGCGCTCCTCGTCCTGGAGCGCCAGGAGGCGGCCGGAAAGCTGGTGCAAATCTCCCTCGGCGCGGTTGATCGCCGTGGCCGTCCGCCAGATAAGCGCGGTCCAGATCAAAATGAAGGCCATCGTGAACAGCGCCGCGCCAACAACCGGGTCGACATAGCCCTTGCGCTGAACCAGCAGGCGCAGCCAGGCCATCAACGGCGGGAGAAACACCGCGACCGGCAACAGCCGCCGCGCCAACACGCTGCCGGATTTCGTATCGATCAAGATGGCCGCGAGCCCACGGTCGGGGCGGGCGCACAACACTCCCACACTCAACAACAGGAACCCGATGATCGTATCCAGTGCGATCGTGACATACGGCGGAATCTTGTAGGGCGACCCGATGCTGTAGAAGTAGGCGATGAACGCCAGCAATGCGACAAGGATGGCCGCGATGGCCAGCCATTCCGACGGACACCGTCCCCGGGGGCATTTGGCATCGAGCCAGCTTAACGCGGCGCCCAGCAGCGCGAAGTCAAGCGCGCTGGCGGCGGCCATCCGTCCGGGAACATTCCCACTGCCGGTCAACGGATACTCGCGGAAGAACAATTCGTCGATCCCGAGACTTTGGCCGGACAGCCACTCCACGAGCGTCAGCAGCCCGATCGCGCTGACTGCAAGCGACAGACAGCGCACCCACAATCGTCGGGCGGGTGTTGTCGAATCCGATCGCGAAAGCCACAGCGACGCGCCGAGCAGGACGAAGCACCCGGCGGTGTTGAACTTCATGGGGACGAGGGTCGGCTGGAGCTGGGCCACGACCTCGACATGCATCACGCAGCCAAGGAGCGCCAGCAGGCCCGTGAAGATGACGATCAGGCTCGCGGCAGATGTGAACCGCCGGCACCGGATACTGGGTTGCACTCCCGTCAGAAGCTTTGGGACATCAGCCATTGCCTTACGCGCAAGCAGTAGACTAGCAAGAAGCACCTCGTCCGCAAGCCTGAAAGCGACCGGGCCGGCGCCGTGTCGGCTTGCTCCGGGCGGGCTCAGAGCGGGTTTGACAGGGGGAGTGACCGCGGGTATCATGCGCGATACATTGCCATGACGCTGAGAGTTTTCGTCCCAAGTCACCGGACATCGGGGTGGGAAGCGTTCGAGAGGGGTGTGAATCAAGATTGTCGGAAGTCAGACTGAAAAAAGGCGAGCCCGTGGAGAAGGCCTTGCGACGGCTGAAGAAGAAGCTGGATCGCGAGGGCACGTTGCGTGAAGCGCGGGCGCACCGCCACTACGAAAAGCCGAGCGAGAAACGCCGGCGGAAGGCGCGAGGGCCTCGTACCTTCATGGGTTTCTAAACACACGCACGAACCATTCACGGGGCCAGCGACGCGACGCGACCGCTGGCCCCGAACGCATTCGGGGCTGAGCCCGCTTTCATGTTTGCATTCTCGACCTGCTGGAATTCGGAGCGGCACATTGACGGACGCGCCATGGTCAATGAAGTGCGCGCGCTGGGTTTCGAGTACGTCGAACTGGGCCACGGCACGCGGGTATCGCTGCTGACGGGAGTCCAGGAAGCGGTGGCGGCCGGGGAGATCAAGATCTGTTCGGTGCACAATTTCTGCCCCACGCCGATCGGCGTCATGGGCCCGGCGCCGAACTATTACCTGCCCAGTTCGCGGGACGAGGACGAGCGCCGGTACGCGGTGCGGCACACGTTGCGCACGATCGATTGCGCGGCCGCGCTCGGGGCCAAGGTGGTCGTCATGCATCTGGGGAAGGTGCCAATGCGCCACTATACGGGGCGCCTGCTGAATTTTCACATGCAAGGCCGCGCGGAGAGTCCGCGGTATCATCGTCTGGCGACCAAAGCGATCACGATCCGTGACCGGAAACGGCAGAAACCCCTGGACCAGGTGTATCGCACGCTGGACGAGGTGCTGCCACGGGCGAAGGAGCTGCGTGTGAAAATCGGCATGGAAACGCGCCTCGGCGTCGAGGAGATCCCCAACGAACGTGAGGCCGACCAGATTCTGATACGATTCGGCACGGACACAATCATGTACTGGCACGATATCGGCCACGCCGCCGTCAAGGAGGTCCTTGGGCTGATGAGTATCGACGGGATTCTGACGCGGTTTCGCGGGCGGACGGCGGGCATGCATCTGCAGGATTTCCATCCGCCCGCCGAGGACCACCTGCCGGCCGGGTTCGGCACGTTTGATTTCAGCCGGCTGACCCGGTTTGTAACGGAGGACATGGTACTGGCGTGGGAAATCCATCCGCACTGGAAAGCGGCGGAGATCACCGAAGGTCTGAAACGGGTGCACGACTTGCTACGAAAACCGGTCACTGCATGAAAAAGCACCTCGGCGCATTGTTGCGCGTATTGGTGAGCGTGGGCATTCTCGCCTACCTGTTCAACGGCATTTTTCACAAGGAGGCGCTGGAGTATTTTCAGGCGCGCAACATCGATCCCGACGCCCTGGATTGGATGGCCCGCGCGCGGATCGTCTGGAGCGTGGGCCCGGCGGCGTTGTGGCACGAGTTTCAGAAGATCAATCCGGCATGGCTGGTCGCCGCCGTCGCGTGCGCCGGGATACCGGCCATCCTCGGCGTCACCCGCTGGCGGTGGATTCTCCACGTCCAAGGGTTGGATGTGAGATACTCGCGGCTGTTTTCGATTTCGTTTATCGGGCTGTTCTTCAACGCGTTCATGCTGGGATCGACCGGCGGCGACGTGATCAAGGCCTGGTACGTGGCGCATGAGACGCACCACAAGAAGGCCGAGGCGATCGCCACGGTGGTGGTCGACCGGCTGATCGGGCTGCTGGCGTTGTTCATCATCGCGCTGGTGATGATGGCGATCTACCACACCCGCGTCTATCGCGATCCAAAACTGTTCTGGTTCTCGATGGCCACGCTGGCGGTGATCGTGGTCACGGTCGTGGGGACGATCGTTGGGCTGTGGCCGGGGTTTGTGGACAAGGTTCCCGGACTGCGGGCGTGGCTGCAGAGGGTCCCGAAGTACGACGCGATACGGCGGATGGTGGCCGCGTATCGGGTGTACGCGTCTCATCCCGTGGTGCTGACCGAGACGATGTTGATCTCCTTCGTCGTTCACTTCTTCTCGATGCTGAGCATCTGGTGCGTGGGGATGGGGCTGGCGGTCCGCTCGGCAGCGTTCACCGACTACTTTTTGTATCTACCGATCATCAACTCGGTGACGTCCGTGCCGATTACGATCTCCGGGTTCGGCGTGCGCGAGGGGATGTACGTCAAGATGTTTCACGAAGTCGGCGTGGCCGGGTCGGTGGCGCTGGTCATGTCGCTGGTCGGCTACCTGGCGGCGCTGTTTTGGAGCATCGTCGGCGGCGGGTTCTTCCTGACGCATCGTCGCGAACTTCCCCCGACCGGCCAGATGGTCACGGGCGAAGCCGAGTGATCCCGAGTCGCTCGTTCACGCCGATCGCGTCCCACGTCAGATCGGCTTTCATTTCGTGGTGTGCGACACCAACGGCTCGTCTCCGTCCGACGGCACTTCCCGCACGACGCCCACGCCGGGTGCGTAGTACTTATACTCGACCGTGCCGTCGGCGAGCGACTCCTTGACCTTCAGGCAGTTGGCAAACGTGCCGGCGGGCACGGTGACGGTTTCGGAGACGGACACGACTTCGTCACTTTCATTGATCGCCTTGGAGACGTCTTCGGCCTTGAATTTGTCGCCCACCTTGGGGTGAGCGGGCATGATGACGCCGGGCGTCTGGGTGTCCCTGCCCAACGCCCAAGCCCCATCGTGGTTGACGACCTTGCCGCCGTCGTATTCGTCCACGTCTTCGCCGAGATAATAGACCGTGCCGAAATCATCTTGGGCGAAATAATCCGTCGCCACCTCCTCGAGTTTGCCGTTGGCGAACGCCCGGTCTTCGATCACGAAAGCCTCGACAGATTGACCATTGATCGTGAACGTCTTGTGCTTGTTCGGCAGCACGGTGCGTTCCACGCGCGTATTCTTGCCGCCCTCGGAACCCTCCAGGATATCTTGCTTCATGTAGGCCAGCGGTAGATACGGGTTGTAGATGTCGCGGGGGTGGCTGAACTTCAGCGTCGCCGAGGTACTGTCCGCTTTCTGGGACGCCTTCGCCTGGGCAGCCTGTTCTGCGGCCCGGTCCGACGCGTCGTCGGTCTTGGCCTTAACCAGTTTGCCGTCTTGTCGGATCACGAGGTCGGTGACGTTGCCGTTCTTGCCCGTCACGGAAGCTTCATAAACGGTCTGCCCATCCACATCATGGCTCCGGGTTTCCCGATCCACGCCCTGGCCTGCCCTCCCTCCGTTGGCCAGCACGGTGGCGCGGACTGCCTCCGGCACATCGCCCCACTTCAGTGTCTCCCCCGCCCAAGACGTGCAAATCAACGCGCCGCCGAGCGGCAGCGCGATCGCCAGTACCGCCATTTTCAACTGTATTGGATTCTTCACCGAGGTTCTCCATTCGTTTGGTTGAATCGTTACCCGACATGACAAGTTCAAACCTCGCGGCACTGTATGTGTCCCGAGATTACCGGAACATTATGCAGCCACGCGCCGCGGGCGCGTCTTGAGCTCCCGGCGGCGCCGTTACGATAACACCGTCAGCGTGCCGCTGGTGACGCCCAGTTGTTTCACCACATTCAGCCGGCGGAATTGCGCGGACGGGTCGGCGGCGGTGCCGTCGATCAGGTCGCGATACGCCCGGAGAATCGCACGTGTTTTCGCGGCGTCTTCATCGAGCAGTTCCACGCGAAACACGCGGGCGCCAGCGTCGACGAACGAGCAAATGAAATCGCCGCCACTCTGGGCCTTCGCGTGGTAGACCGTGTTGCGGCAGCCCACGTCGGCCTTCAGGGGATGCTCGGCGCCGACGCGGTCGCGCAGCTTCACGTTGTGGTGGTCGCAGGGGCGGCCGCAATTCGTCGCGTCGGTGCCGTTGGACATAAACGCCGCGAACACGCAGTGCTCCATGTGAAACATCGGCATGTGCTGGTGGATCGTCAGCTCGAACCAGTGCGGCGGCGCGGTGCGGAGCAAATCGATTACCTGCTGCGCATTGAGGTCGTAGGAAACCGTCAGGCGCTCCAGCCCTTCACGCATCAGCAGTGCGGCGGAGAGCGGATTGGCCACGTTGAGCGAGAAATCGCCGATCTTACGCAGCGGACGGCTGCGGAAATAATCCAGACCGCCGAGATTGCGGATAAGAACGCCGTCGGGTTTGGCGCTTTCGATCAACTTGAAGAACCCCTGTTCGCCGGCCTTCTGAATTCGCGGGGTGGCGAGGTGGATTTGGACTGCGCCGCGCTCGCGCGCGCACGCAACGGCATCGTGATACCGGCGGATGTCCTCGAAATCGACGTACACGGCGGCGCAACCGGATTCCAGCGCGGCGGCGACCTGGTCCATCGTGCGACACAAGGCGACCAGTTGACGAGGGACCTCGCGTGATTCACGGGGAACGTCCGCCAACAACCGCGGCAGGACGGGCTCAACGGGCGGGCGCGGCCCGGCTTCGACCTCGCGCGGTGCGGACCGGAGTTTGTCCACCAGTTCGCGCCGCAACCGGTTCAACTCGCTCACGGGAAGAATGGCTTGGCCGACGAGCTTGTTGTGGATTTCGCCCAGCACGAAATCCGTCTCGCCGAGACGACCGAGCTGATCGCGCAAGGCTTTCTCCGTCAGTGGCCGTTTGAACGCCGTCTGCAGCGGCATTGACGAGCTGACGCGCACGCCGCTGGATTCGACCGTCAGCAGCTTGCCGACGGCGCCGGTGACGGTCAGATCGATGGTCGTCTTCGGGCGCGGAATCCGGTTCTTGTAGGTGCGCCTCAGTTCGCGTTCGAGCTGTGGGTCACTCGTCTTCCAGACTTTGTCGCCGGGTTTCAGGCGGGCGAAGTCGATGTGGCCGCGCTCGAAAAACAGGCAGCCATCGCGGACCTGCCAGACGCGGCCGCCCTGCTCGTGGTCGGTGTCGCCGCCCGTGTCAAACACGACGCCATCGCCGGCGATCAGCGGCGTTTGCGGGTCGACCTCGACGTGGTCCGCACCGACGCGGCGGATGGCGCCGACGAACGGCCCGCGTTTTTTTCCGAAGCGCGCGCGGACGAGTTCCTGATGGTTCACGCCATGGAGCCAGCCCGAGAAGAAGCCGCGGGAAAACGTCATCTCCACTTTGTATTTGTCCACGGGATCGACGTCGGCGGACTGCTCGGCGAGCGCGGCGTCGATGGCCTTGCGATAGACCTGGCAGGTCGCCGCGACGTATTCGGGCGATTTCAGGCGGCCTTCGATCTTGAAGCCGGTGACGCCGAGGCGAATCAGTTCCGGGATTTCGGCGACGGCCATGAGATCCTGCGGCGACAGCAGGTAGCGGCGGTCGCCCAATTCCTTCACGGCGCCATCGACAATCAGGTCGTAGGGCAACCGGCAAGCCTGGGCGCATTCGCCGCGATTCGCACTGCGCTGACCGAGAGCTTCACTCGTCAGACACTGGCCCGAGTAGGCGACGCACAGCGCGCCGTGGACGAACACTTCCAGGGACGGCAGACCATCGGCGGCGCCGAATTTCGCCATTTCGGGGATGGATGCTTCGCGGGCGAGGACGATGCGGGTAACGCCGAGGCGACCGGCGAACTTCGCGCCCTCGGGCGAGGTGATGGTCATCTGGGTCGAGGCATGAACTTCCATTTTCATGCCCAACTCGCGGGCGAGCGCGGCCAGGCCGAGGTCTTGAACGAGCACGGCATCCACGCCCGCCGCGTCAAGCAGGATCAGCTCGCGCTCGGCGTCGGCCAGTTCATCGGTGAAAATGAGGGTGTTGACCGTGCAGAACGCGCGCACGCGATGCTCGTGGAGGAAGCGGACCAGCTCGGGAAGTTGTTCTTCGGAAAAATTGTCGGCGCGCATGCGGGCATTGAATCGCGGCAGGCCGAAATAGACCGCATCGGCGCCATTGGCGACGGCGGCGCGGGCGCAATCCATGTTGCCCGCCGGGGCGATCAATTCAGGCCGTGTTCTCACGCTGGGCAAAGATAGCAGAAATGCGGGGACGCACAAAGAACTTCGGCTATCTCCTGACACTTGCGCCTGATGAGGCGCTCCGCTAGTGTTGATCGGGCATGAAGGAAGCAGCGATTGAGATCGTGCGGCGGATGCGTGACGCGGGGCACATGGCGTATTTCGTGGGCGGGTGCGTGCGCGACATGGTGCGGGGCGTGGAGCCCCACGATTACGACATTGCGACGAGCGCCCGGCCCGAGCAGGTGCAGGCGCTGTTTCCCAAGACGGTGGCGGTCGGGGCGCAATTTGGCGTGGTGCTGGTGCTGGTCGCCGACCATCAATTTGAAGTCGCAACGTTTCGCAGCGACGAAAACTACCTGGACGGACGGCATCCCACGGGAGTGCGGTTCGGTTCGCCCGAGCAGGACGCGAAGCGGCGCGATTTTACCATCAACGGGTTGTTTTGTGATCCGCTGACCCGTCCGTGGGAGCCGTTATTTCCGTTACAGCGCCGGGACAAGGCGGTGGGCGGGCGGATCATCGATTTCGTCAACGGCCGGGCGGACATTGAGAAGAAACTGGTGCGGACGATCGGCGATCCGCGGGAGCGGTTTACGGAGGACAAGCTGCGGCTGCTGCGCTGCGTGCGATTCGCCGCCAACCTGGGATTCGAGATCGAACCGGCGACGTTCGCGGTCGTGAAACAGATGGCGTCCCAGATTCGGGTGGTCAGCGCCGAGCGGATTCGCGACGAATTGATCAAGATTTTCACGAGGCCCAATGCGGGGCGGGGCCTGGAGTTGCTGGACGCGAGCGGGTTGCTGGCGCACGTCCTGCCGGAAGTCGCCGCGATGAAGGGCGTCGAGCAGCCGGCGGAATTTCATCCCGAGGGCGACGTCTTCCAGCATACGAAGCTGATGCTGGACATGGTGAGCGAGCCGGCGCGCCCGGCGGTCGCGCCCTGCCGCGACCCCGTGGTGCTGGCGTGGGCCGTGTTGCTGCACGATGTGGGCAAGCCGGCGACGTTCGAGCGCGCGCCGGACCGGATCCGGTTCAACGACCACGACAAGATCGGCGCGGAGATGACCGAGTCGATTCTGCGCCGGCTGCGGTTCCCGAACGACCAGATCGAGAAGATCGCGTTGTGTGTGCGCGAGCACATGCGGTTTCAGTTCGTGAAGGAAATGCGGCCGGCCAAGCTCAAGCGGATCCTGGCGCGCGAGACATTTCCCGACGAGCTGGAGCTGCATCGGATCGATTGCGCGTCGAGCCATCGCAACATGGAGAACTACGAATTTCTCAAGGCGAAGGCCGCGGAGCTGCCGCCGGAAGTCATCAAGCCCGAGCCGCTGCTGACCGGGCACGATTTGCTGGCGCTGGGGCTTACGCCAGGCCCGATGGTGGGACAGATCCTCCGCGAGGTTGAGGAACTACAATTGGAGGAACGCCTGAAATCGCGGGAGGAGGCGCTGGCGTTTGCGAAATCGCGAGCCGCGGCGGCACTGGCCGGGTCGGAACCTGGCGTTCGAGGCGGGACAGGCGGCGCGCCGGCCTGATGCTGGCGAGCACGGCGAGATAGCGATTGATGTTCTCGGGCGAGATCATGCCCACCAGACGCCCGTCCTCCACCACGAGAACCGGCTTGGGATCGGTGCCATTGATCATGCCATCGCCGGCGGGCATCAGGTTGTCGTGGGGCGACGCGACGGTGAGATTCCTGTCCATGATGGTCATCACGGGCGTGTTGGCGGGATACTCGTTGCCGGCGTCGATGAGAGCGGAGCGCGTCACCAAGCCGACGAGCACGCCGTTATCGAGCACGGGGAAATCGTCCTGGCCGGTTTGATAGAGCTGCTGGATGCCGAGCGAGAGCGGATCGGTCGGGGCCAGGACGGCGAGGTCGCGGGTCATCACGTCGGCGAGAGCGAGGCCGCGCAATTCGCCGCGCATGCGGACGACGCGCTCCTCGCCTTCGGCGCCGAGGAAGATGAACGCCCCGATGACAAGATACCAGGGCCAGAATGGGGACCTCAATCCGACGACGACGAACAGGATGGCCAACCCCTGCCCCACCATGGCGGCAATGCTGGTGGCCTGGCCGTACGGGACGACCAGCGCGAGCACGGCGCGGAGCAGGCGGCCGCCGTCCATCGGAAATGCGGGGATGAGGTTGAAGAGGAAGAGGGTGGCGTTGGCTTCGACGAGCGTCAGGAGCAGGCCGTGCAGGTCCTCGGGCATGGCGACGACCAACAGGTGCGACGGCAAACCCGTGAACGGGATGAGCGCGCAGGCGATGGCGGCGTTGACCATCGGGCCGGCGACGGTGATGGCGATTTCGTGCCAGGGATTTTCCGGGATGTTGCGCAGGGCGGCCACGCCGCCGATCGGCAGCAGCGTGATGCTGCGGACCTGCACGCCGAGCTGTTGGGCGACGAGGCTGTGGCCGAGTTCGTGGAGGATGACGCAGGCGAACACGGAGGTGAACATCGCGACGGCCCAAGCGGCGCCGGTGAGGCCCCGATCGGCGAAGCCGGCGTAGGCCACGAACGCGAGGAAAATCAGGAAGGTGACATGCAGCCGGAGGCTGATGCCCGAGATGCGACCGATGGGAAGCGACCATCTCATTCACTTACCGGTAACACTGAAGCGCGAGGGAAGCAAGGCGGTGAAGTGTCTAAGTGCCCAAGTGCATGAGTGCCTGAGTGCCTGGGTGCCTGAGAGTGCGTCAGCCGGATTTTTTGATGAGGCCGGTGAGGCCGGCGAGTGTTGGCTACCTGCCGTTGCGGTTCAGGTTGAGGCCGGTGATGAAACCGGCGGTTTTCTCACGACCCACCACACGAGGAGCGCGGCGCCAGCCGCCAGAAGAATAATGATCACCAACGAGTGGCTGGGAATCAGCTCAGCAAACCCGAAATCGACTCCCTGGATGTATGTTCGGTAGGAAATGTGGTGCTCGGCCAGCAGAGCAAGGGTCGATTCATCGGCAGGGCCGATGAAGATCGGAGGCCGGCGATCTCCGGCCAAGGTGACATGGAGCTCCCTGAAACCATTTTTGTACTGGGCGATTTCGATTCGGGCGTCTGGATGTTGGAGGGCGATCTGTTGCGCTTCGGCTGTGGAGACGAATCGGATTTGCCAGCGCGTGATCAAGCCCAAAAACACGGCGATGGCGACCAACGCGAAGGCGAGGCACACGACGAATGATTTCGCCGCAACTCTCTCGGTTGCCGGCGCGTTAATCTCGGGACGATCGGGCTGATATCTCCAAGGCCGGCCCAATAGAAGGACAAAGCCGATGGGGGCCAGGAACAGGGAGAGCACGGGCAGCCATCGCATGGAAAGTGGCGCATCGGTGTCGTTGTATTCGAACGGTCGATACTTGCGGCCACTCTTGGTCAGCGCGGACAGGGTGGGTTCGTCGGCCCGCACCCAGAATTCGACGGTTCTCCAGGTTTCGGGCAGCCGGATCAAGATAATTCTTGGAACACCTTTGTATTGCCCCAGCGTGATCTGCGCATCGCTGCGCTCGGCGATGATTTTCTGCGCTTGCTCCCCGGAGAGACGCTGACAGGTCAACGGCCCCTGGAACAGGGCAATGATGAGAAGGGCGGAGAGAAAAGTCGGGATGACCATTCCCAGCGCGAGCCAGCCGAGGAAGGATCTGCTCGAGGTCGTCACGGGCGCCGCCGCCTCCGTTCGACGGCCAAACGAGTCGCGCCACCAGCGGAACGCCCAAATCGCCAAGGCCACCAAGACCAGCGGATACATCGGCCGCAACCATAGCCCCAACCATGCGGGGATGCCGTTCTTGAAACCGAATCCGTAGTAGCCGGCCGGAAGGACAAACACCAGGAAGCCGACGGACACGGTGCGCCAGAAGCGGACAACGTTCTGGCGCTGTCGGGCAGAGCGTTTGGCTGCGCGGCTCATCACGTAACCGACGCAGGCGCCCGTAAACAACAAGAACGCAATGACCGAGAAGAGCAAGAGAAGGCCGGCGGTGAGGATTGCGCCCAGGGCTGCCAACCAACCCGCGGACTTCGCCGTCGCGCCGACGCTGGCGATTGTGGACGAGGTGGCCGCCGCCAATGGCAGCGCGGCCAACACGCCGGCGGTGAACGCGGGTGTGGGGCCCGAATCGCTCAGCGTGGATTCGACGATGCGATTGACGCGCTCGGCCAGCATGGCGCGGCCGCGTGACAACCGCTGTTTGACAACGTCCTCGGACAAGTCGAGCGCCTCGGCGACGGCGGCGACGGATTGATGATGTCGATAGAACAGCACGAGCGGCTCGCGATAGATGGGCGGCAGCTCGCTCAACGAGTGCCACAGGATGGCTTCCTCCTCCCGGCTGATGGCGTGATCGCGGGGCGTGGTCGGCTCGATGGCGGCATCGGCGCGATTGTCGAGCGACTCGGCCTGCGTGGTGGGCGCGTGGGCGTCGCGCCGGCGCGAATTATTGGTCACATTGCGGGCGATGCCGCACAACCATGATTTGAGTTTGGACGGTTCCTTGAGTTTGGCCAATTCGCACCAGGCCGTGATAAAGGTGACCTGGGCCAAGTCTTCGCTGACCTGAAAATTGCCGCAGGCGCTATAGGTCAGGCCGCAGACCAGGGTTTGATAGCGCGCGACGATTTGCGCGAAGGCGTCGCGGTTGCCCGACAGCGTTTCGGTGACTAATTCGGCATCGGTCTGGGCTGAGGCGTGCATGGGCGTGAGTCGGGTCGCGATCATAGCACTGAGTAAGTGGCAATCGGAGGCGAAAAGGTGACAGGGAAAGAAGGGGGGCGGACGTGGAGGCAGATGGTAAATGGCTAATGGTTAATGGGCACTCACTACGAAGGCATGAAGGAGACACGGATCCCGCGAAGTGGCGACCACGAATTAACGCGAAGAAGACACGAATCGCACGAATCCGCCTGAGGCGGACAAGCGGACGCGAAGCGACGCAATTTAGCCACAGATACGTACAGATGCACACGGAGTGAATACGGAACTGGCGGTGCTAGCCGGATTTTTTGATGATGCCGGTGAGGCCGGCGACCCAGATGGTGGTGAGCGTCCAGCCAAGAGCGATGTGCAGGAAGAAATGGATGCGCAAGGTTGGGGCTTCTAAGGGCCGGGGTTGTGCGGACAAGGGTGCCCGAAGCAAGAAGGAAAAACAGGGCTAGACTGCGAGCTCGGAGTGCTGCTCGCAGGGGTCCGCCTGTAGCTCCTTAACAAACTTGCGTAGGGATCGGCTTCGTCCAAGGACAGCAGGATTTGTAAGCTCTAGCCTTTGGGCGAGGGCCTTTCCGTATCCCGGCTTGTCCCACTTGCGCCCCTGCTTAAGGCTTGCGTTTACCATAGACAGAATGTTCTTTTCGTCCGTTTCGCTGTTGATCAGGCTGGAGATTCTGACCTTGAAAATCGGCGAGCCGTCGAGCAACTCGGGTTGCGCGAACAACCAGCACTCGAATTGGCGGTTTGCCAGCACAATCGATGTGGAAATCTCAAGGCCTTCCTTGGCAAGCTCGGCTCGTATCAGGTCGCAACCCCGGCCCGCTAGAGCCCCGCAGCATTCGGGTCGGTCCTCACGGTCAACGACAACAATAACCTTGTCTGGACGGCTCGGGGATCCCCTGACGGCAAAGCTGCGCACGTATGGGTAAACCCTTAGCAAAATGGCCTTATCCCAAGGGAAGGAACCTCCGATGCCACCTAAATCGTGGACCCCAACCACTCTGTGGTTTAGTCGAGCGACTAGGGACGGAACGCACCTATATTCTGTTGGGCCCTCTCCAATGACCCCAACTTTCATTTGGGCTGGTCTTCCTGAGGCCTACCAAACAGTTCAGGTTCGTCGATTTCCTGCGCCTCTGGTACCGCTCCCAGCCCTCCCGATAGCCAGTACTGCCCCAAGTCAAGGAGGTCTTTCTTGATAATCTTCGTTAGGTCCGGTTCGCGCTCCGTGGCCTTCTGCAAGGTGCTGACACCGCTTGCACGCTCCACCAAGTAGAGTTCTTCTACGTTGCTTTGCGCAATGGCGAGAGGCGAGTGCGTCGTTATGATAATCTGGCGATCGGACGATTGCTCGCGGCAGCGTTCTAGAAACCTTCGCAGTATCCAAGGGTGCAGGCAGTTTTCCGGCTCTTCGATTACGACCACCTTGTGACGCTTGTCCAAAAGCGTTAGAAACAAGGCAACACTCATAATCGTCCCGTCCGACACGTCTTCGGCAAACCACCTTGACCCGAAGCCTTCCTCCTCGAAAAACAGCCCGAGTTGACGGGTGTCTGTGTATTCGGTGAGTACCTTGCTGAAGGAAGGGACTGCGTCTTTGAACCAGGTGGCCAGCTTCTTAAAGCCAGTTTCGTCCTTCAGGCGCATCTGATCGATCGCCGAGGCCAGGTTCTCACCGTGCCGGCCCAATTCGCCGTGGACGGACGGCGCTGCCGGCTCCCGTGCGAGACGGGGGTTAAGCTGAAACACGCGGACCCCCTGAAGTTCTCTGTTGACAAAGCCGAACGGTGCCATACCGCGAACGAGGCCTGACAAGAGGAGGTTTTGGGGCTCTGGCTTGATGATCTCAGCGGCATTTCGCTCCAAGAATTGAAGGTGACCCAAAAAGCCACGTTGCACGCTATTTAGGCTTTCTCTCTGAGTCTCTTCTGGAGAGATACGTACCTTGTACTCCTCCCTGCCCTTCTCCGTTACCTCTCTGGTAATGTCGGCGTGTAGTAACGTACCTGCCGTCGCATCCACGGGGTCTAGCGCGATTTTCAGCTGTTCGGAAGCGACATAGAAATCCGCGCGGATGTCCTCGCCCCTCGTTCTCAGTTGGAAGGACAGCGTGAACGAGTATACAGTGCTCCTCTTGGTTGCGGTCTTCGCGCTTACCGAGAACGCGATCGCCCCACGTGCCCGCCGTTGTCGTCGGTGGCATATATTGTAGAAGCCACCCTTTTCGGCGACGGCATAGGACAGATTCTCTCTTACGGCGTGCGAGATAAAGTCAAGCGCCTCAACGAAATTGCTTTTCCCTGCGGCATTTGGACCAACAATGAAATTGACCAGCCCGAAGTTCGTGTTGAGTCCCTTGAGGGACTTAAAGTTGTCGATTTGAAGATTTGTAATCACGGTCGATCACTCGTGCTTGTCATCTCCGGGCGCGGCACCACTAGACGCGACACAGTCTATTAGTACCTGCACAATATAGTGACAATGGGCGAGGCTTCTGCTACGGTGAGGGGCATGGCATTTCCCAAAGGACAGCGACGTGATTTCCCGAAACTTCAAGCCCGCCGACTGCGGGCACTCCGCCTGTTGACAGCCGGCCTGTCGCAAGCCGAGGTGGCCCGGCGTGTGGGCGT
>DATKNW010000008.1:0-40749 GCA_035541135.1 Verrucomicrobiia bacterium | reverse complement strand
CGCTCCAGATCATCCGCCGCTGTGGCTCCCACGTCGACCCGGCCGTTGCCACTTGGCGCTGCCTTGACCTCGGCTCGCTTCATCGCCAATACTTCCCCCGTTACCCCAAGGGGGGTCACGTTCTACCCATCGATCCCTGTTTCGTGGCCTGGCGATCCGTCGGCGACGTCGACTTCGGGCAGGCCGGTGCGCTGCGGCCAGCGGTCCAAGCCGGCAAATTGCCAGTCAACGGCAATTCCACCTCGTCCGTCTCCCGGTCCAAGCTGGTGGAACCGAGTGCCAAGCTCGAATCGGGCACGTTATTACGTTCCCGGGGATTCTCCCTTGGCCGGCGATTTCAGATACTTGTCAAGAAAGGCATGCACCTGGTCGCGTACATGTACGTTGGCGATCATAAAAATGCCATGACCATAGCCCGTGGCGATGTAGGCATGCGCATCTACGCCGGCCCGTAGCAGGCTTTCCACGAAGTCGACACTGTGCTGGGCAGGAACCCAATGATCATTGCCCCCGTGGATGACCAGATGTGGTGGCGCTCCCGCATGGACCCAGTAAATTGGGCTTGCCTGTTGAGCCAGCACAGGGTTGTCCTTCGGTTCGACTCCACCCAACAACCACTTAACGGCGGTTCGCATTTCCCACCGGACCGGAAACTCATCACTAAAAAGGCGTGGCAGGTCTGTCATGGGGAAAAAGGCGACCACGCATTTCACGCTGCTGTCCTCCCCCGTCACGCCTTCGTTGCCCTCCATCGACGGGTTCCCTGCCGTGAGTCCCAACATGCACGCCAGCATCCCCCCCGCAGATGATCCCCAAACACCAATATGGTCGGGGTCGATTTGGTAATGTGCGGCATTGTGCCGGAGCCAGCGCACCGCTGCTTTGAGATCGTGAACTGGCGCCGGAAACCGGGCGTCTGTGCTGAGCAACCGATACTCGACAGCGGCGACGATGTAACCCCGCGTGGCCAGGCGCGCAACAGGACAGGGGTACCGGCTTCCACGAAACCAGCCGCCGCCATGCACCCATACTACTACAGGCAGGCGATCCCGTGAACCTTCGGGTCGATAAAGATCCAGCCTGAGATCGCGGCCATTCACCGTGGCATACGTGACATCGCGCTCGACGATCACGCCGCGGGGCCAGTACACTTCCCGGGGCGGCCCCACCAAGGCACAACCTCCAACCAAAGCGAGCCCACTGCAGAGAATAACGACGCGCAGGATCATAACTGGTCGATTGCCCATTCGCCGCATGGTTGAGCCTGCACGACACGTCAACTCGACTTGCATGGCCTCGCTCTCCTCTTGATGGGTTATCCCAGAATAGCAGCTTTGTGCGCATAATGCAAAGCGGGAGCGCCGGCAGGAAACAGGCGACCGTCAAACCGGAGCCGCTCAGCGCGGGCGCACAATGACAGCAAAGTTGTAGCCGACGTCCGTGCTGGCGAGCGCGAGAACGTTTTGCGGACGGCTCACCAACCGGCGGCTGTCGATTTCGGGCAGGCCGGTGCGCTGGGGCCAGAGGTCCAAACCGGCCGGCAGTGATTCGAGCGCCGCCGCGAGGCTGACGAGGATGCTGGCGCTCTCGATGAAGCCGGTATTGAACGTCGTGGTCACGAGCGGGACGTGCGGGAAGAGCGCGTTGGCGACCTCGAGCATTTTCGCATCCTGCCGGTTGCCTTGTGGCGCCCAGACAATCAACCCGATCTCCGCCGGCATGACCCGTGACCGGTTGAGCGCGGTTTGCACGGCGCGCGTCAGACCTTCGGTCGCCAGATTCTGCTGGTCGAACCGTCCGGCATCCATGCTCAGCCCGTAGCCGAGGACCTCGGCCAACGCGGTGGCGCCGCGTGCGGCGGCGGCTTCGGCGGTTTCCAGAATCATCGCGGCGGCGCCCTCGCCGATGACCTTGCGTTTCGGTTCGTCGAGGCGGAGCCGGTAATCCACCTCGGCATCGCCGGTGTAGAGATGTTCGATGTGGTCGTAGTCGTGATACACCTGGGGACAAATTTCGTCCGCGGCCATGGCGGCGATCGCCTGCGCGCGGCGTTCGGCCAGCGCGTCGAACGCGTACGCCAGCGCCTGCAAACCGGCGTGCGGACCGGCGGCGAGCGAGATATTGACGCCCTTCAACGAGAGCGCGCTGGCCACCCAGCCAGCCGTCGAGTTGGCGGTGATATTGGAGAAGCTCCCGACGTCGGCCTCGTAGTCCGTCGTACTGAACACGCTGTCCATGTGTTGCATCCCGCTCGGGCCTTTGCTGACGCCCATCGCGACGCCGACGTTTTCGGAGTTGGCCGGCCCGATCTTCAGCCCGGCCTGTCCGAATGCCAGTCGCGCGGCGGCCACGGCGTACCGGCTGATGTCGTTGAGCACCGAGAAATCCAGGCGCCGATCCACCTCGGCGGCTTTGAATGCCGGCACCCAACCACCCCGACACGCCCGCGTGCCGTCGCGGGGAAATCGCGCGACCTCGCTGAGGCAAACGGCATTCTGGCGCAGCGTCTCCAGTGTGTTCGCCAAACCGATGCCCGCGGCGCTCACGACACCCAGACCGGTCACGACCACGCGCTCCGTGGCCGGTGGCCGCGGTTTGGCCGGCAGGTCGCGGTCGGCGATGACGACGGCGGCGTTGTTGCCGCCGAACGCATAGTTGGACGAGAGAAACGCGTGGTACTCCGACGGTCGTGCCTGGTTGGGAACGTAATCGAGATGACAACCCGGACGCGGCTCGGTGAAATTCAGCGTCGCCGGAATAAAGCCAGCCGTCATGCCTGCGAGCTGACAGGTGGCTTCGAGAATACCGGTGGCCCCCATGCAATGGCCGAAAAAGGACTTCGTGGAGACCACCGGCAACTTCGCATCCCCAAGAAACTGCGTGATGGCTTTGGTCTCGGCCTTGTCATTGGCCTCGGTGCCGGTACCGTGGGCATTGATGCAACCCAGCTCGGCCAGTGGCAGTCCGGAGTCGGCCAGCGCGTTGCGGAGGACCCGGTAGACGCCGTCGCCGCGCGGGTCCGGCGTGGTCGGATGATAGGCGTCGGAGGTCGTGGCGTGGCCAAGAATCTTACCAAGGCAACGCGCGTTGCGCAGCAGGGCCTTTTCCATTTCCTCGACGACCCAGAAACAAGCGCCCTCGCCGATGTTGAGTCCGTACGGCAACGAGAACGGCGCGGTCCGCCCGGGCGAGGTGGCTTTCAACGCATCGAAGCCGGCGATACTGGACAGACACAACGCATCGCTGCCGCCGACCAGCACCGTGTCGTAATACCCGCGGTTGATCAACGTCTGCGCCACGCCCAGGGCCGCGGTGCTGCTCGAGCACGCCGTGGCCACCGCCCAGACGTCGCCACCGATACCCAGCGCGTCGGCCAACGCCTTGCCCAAGCCGTAGATCTGGGCGCGCAGGCTGACCATCTCATCCACCGTGCGGCGGCCTTTATCGTGCTTGCAAGC
Source organism: Verrucomicrobiia bacterium (assembly GCA_035541135.1). Classification (GTDB taxonomy): domain Bacteria; phylum Verrucomicrobiota; class Verrucomicrobiia; order Palsa-1439; family Palsa-1439; genus Palsa-1439. The sequence continues at coordinate 37,291 of DATKNW010000008.1, read as the reverse complement.
GTAACCGATTTCCATCGATTGCAACCCGCCATTGCAGGTGCCGAATACGAGCGCCACGTTTGGTTTGGCGTCGCCGTTGTTCCACGACAGCCCGGATTCGCGGATGGCCGCGCGCGCGGCGGCGACGGCCAGGAGGATGTAGCGGTCTTCGTATTTTTGGATCTCGGCCGGCGTGAACCGCTCTCGGGGATCGAAGTCCCGGACTTCGCCGCCGAACTGGGTGCGGAAGAACCTCATGTCAACCCGCTGGACCGGGGCCAGACCATGCTGGCCCATGCGGAGCGACTCCGTGACGGAACACCAATCATTGCCGATTGGGCTGAGAATGCCGACGCCGGTAATCGCGGCCTGTCCTCGCAGATTCCTTCGTTGGAGCGGCTTGCCGACCACTTGAACATCGTTGCTCCACATCGCCGGCCAGAGCCGTTCGACGTGCGTCTCCTTCTGCTCGTTGTAGAACGCGCGCCAAACCTTGATGAGCTGTTCACGGAGCTGGTCGGCGGTCATGTTCTGCGGATGGGCCACGACGTGGGCGCCATTGTAGTGCCCCCAATGCCGGTCGAAGATCCGTCCCTGCCGTTCGAGCCGGTCCCAGGCAACCGAGCCGGGATAGGGCGTGAAGGCAAAGAACTCCGAAGTATGAACTCCCGCCCCCGCGAACAGGTCGAGGATGCGGTCGGCAATGGACGTGTCATCCCAGTCGCGCCCAAGGCCGCACGAGGCGAAGAATCGGATGCTGCGGTCCTCCATCGCTCGGACGAGGTCTTTGAGCGCCTGCTGCTCCGGTTGGCTGCCCTGCAGAGCCCTGACCGACACCGTGTCGACGTTCATGGTGCAATAGAAGTTCCGCAGGCCGGCCTTGGCGGCCAGGTCCAGAAACCCGGTCTCGGTGTTTAGCGCCAGTGTCGCCGAGACGAAGAATTTCTTTCCCAGCGGCGCGACGGCCTTGAAGAACTCGACCGCGTATTCGTGAACGCGCGACTGGGTGAAGAACAACTGGTCGTCCGCCAGATACACATTCTCGTGTTTCAACTGGCGCAATTCTTCCACCACCAGATCGATCGGACGAAAACGGATCCGTCCGCCCTGATGCGCCGGCAGCGAGCACATCGCGCACGTGTACAGGCACCCGCGCGTCAACTGCACCAGGTCCTCATCCCAGTCATAGGAGTCGCTCTTGTCGAAGATATCCCGGCGGGGCAGTGGCACGTTTGCCAGGTTCATTTTCGAGCCGCCGAAATACTTCCGCTGAAGCTGACCGGCCCGGGCGTCACGGAGGATCTGATGCCAGGTCGGTTCGCCCTCGCCGAGGTTGATGGCGTCGGCGTGCTGCAGGCACTCGTCCGGCATGAACGAGGGGAACAAGCCGCCCAGGATGACTTTCCTGCCGGCCCGGCGGAATTCGTCGGCGATGTCAAACGCGCGGGACGCCTGGGGCGTGAAACAGTTGATGGCCACCAAATCCGTCTCGGCATCGTAGCGGATCGGCTCGCCGCGATTGTCGTCAATCAACTCGATCTCGATCTCGGGCGGTGTCAGCGCGGCGAGGATGGGGATGCCCAGCGACGGCGGCATGGTGAACTTGCCGAGCGAGTAGTTCGCCAACTTCCCCTCGAGTTCCGGCATGCCTTCCAAGAACTTCTCGAACCTCGGATAAACGAAAGTGACTTTCACTGGCCTTGGTCTGATCCCGGGTGGCGCTCTCAGGCAGGTTACTGGCGACGCTACCGCTCTGCAACAGAAAAGAACGGCCAAGAGGCCCGGAAACATAAACGGCGGGAGCCGTGTCACGCACGACCCCCGCCGATTTTGAGCCGAGTTTCTTACTTGCCGAGTTTGAAGCTGGCGTACGCGCTGGCGAAGATATCCACGGGTCGTACGTCCTGCCCGGCGACTTTCACTTCGCACGAATTGTAGCCGCCCTCGATACCAAAGCCGACGCGCCTGTTCCGAAAGAACTCGACGCCCCCGGCCGCTTCGAATCCCGCTTCGGAATTGCCTGCCAGGTCGCCCGCCGCCACCACGTAACCGACTCCGACCCGGGCGTACGGCGATACTTTCGCCTTGGGCAGGAAGGTGCACCGCGCCGAAAGGCTCAGCGGGAGCATGAACAATATGTCGGTCTCCTTCGTCTCGTTGTAGAGATCCTTCTTTTCAACCCAGAAGAACAGCCCCGGCCCCAATCGCAACTCGGGACCGACACTGACCTTATCCTGGATATTCCATTCTGCCGAGGCATCCAGGTGCAGTCCGACGGGAATCGTAACCCTGCTCAAATCGAAGCCTTCCGCCTCATAATGGTCGTACACGGCGTCACTCGCCTTCCAAATCCCATTCGCATAGGTGAGGCCCGCCCGCACCCGCCATTCTGGTCCCGTCTCGGCGTCGGCCGCCCGAACTGAAGCCGGCCGATTGATGCTCACCCCGAGAATTAAAGAGAATACGATCCACCCATACCCTGTCACTCTCATTGCAGCGCTTCTCCTGTTTCTGGATGGCTTGGCCGATTCGGCACAGCTGGAGACGAGGGGCATCGGCACAGTCCACCCGGCCGTTCGTTGACTCTTCCCCTAGCAGGCTCACCACTACCAACCGAACCGCCCCGCATCAAGCACAATCCTGCGGTTGGAGCACACGCTCTAAAAGCGCGGACAGCTCGCACAGCTTCCGCACGTCGCGGTCATGACAGTGCGCCGCCATTGTCGCATTCGCGGTCCATTCCAAATCGCCGCCAGGTTTGTCTCGGTGACGTTCCCCAACGCCGTGGCCGGGGCGCAATTGCAGGGTGTGACCGTGCCGTCCACGCCGACGACCGCGATGCGCCACGGCGCGAGGCAGTGGCGGTGGATCGACGCGCGCTCCAGCAAGTCCGCCGGTCGGCGTACGATGGCCGACCGGTAATTCTTCCAGGGAGCCGGCATATCATGAAACTGGGGGCCAATGAGCAGAATCTTCTTCGTCCGCGCATGCTCGATCGCCCGGCACAACGCCTCTTCGCACGACGCGTGGCGCAACGCGAGGGGCTGATTCTCCGCAAAGTTGACGTCCGTCACGGCGATGGCCGGCAACCGCTCGCTCGCGGCCAGATCAATTATCCCTGGCAATTCGCCGGCATTGTCCACCGCCAGTGTCGTGAAAATCGATTTGCGCAGGCTGGGCGGCACCGCGCGGAAATTTCGCACCACCGTCTCCAGCGACGCGCCGCCGCGCCGCCGCGCAAAAACCGCCGGGTCGGCGGAGTCGATGCTGAAGGTGACCTCGGTCAAACCGGCGTCGTGCAGGACGCGGAGTCGATCCGCCGTGGCCAGCAGGCCGTTGGTGACGAGTTTGACTTCGAGTTCTCGCCCGGCGGCCTCCGCGACGAACTCCGTCAGGTCCGCGTGCAGCAGCGGTTCGCCCAGACCCACCAGAATCAACTCGCGGGCGTTTGGCGCGCCGTCCAGTACGGGCTTGAATAACGCCAGCGGCATGTCGCGATCCAGCACCGGGGCGTAGCCGAGCGTGCGGGCGCACACCGGACACGCCAGTTGGCAACGCGTGGTGATTTCCACGTCGAGGCGCGCCGGTGACGGCGCGGTCTCTTCCAACCCGAGCGCGGAAATCCGCCGACCACTCCACGCCAGACGCGCGCCGGGATCGAGATGACGACGCGCGGTCCCCGTCTGGGCGATATGTTTGACGACCGCCGCCACAGCCTGCGGCGACCGGTTCAACTGGTGACCGGCACCATGAATCATCCTCACCGGAAACGGGAGCTTGGCCGCCTGCTTCACGGGAACAGCAGGATCATTCTCCCCGACAAAATGGACGGCATCACAGGGGACGCGCGCGCCGAGGCCGGAAGCCGTTTTCAGGAAACGCGAGACACGGGCGATGGCCGTCAGAGACAGTCTGTGCCGCGGCGGTTCAGGACTAAAGCCTTCCACAAACGGCGGGCAGGCCAGCAGAACGAGTTCGGCAACGGGCTTCTCGACCGCGACGGTCAGACACACCGCCGCGCCGAGCGAATGGCCGATGACGATGACCGGCTCCGCGCCCAGATGCTGCATGACCTTCTCGCACCATGCCTCGGGGCCGGTGGTGTCGAGTGCGGGCATGGCCAACGCCACCGGCTCGATCTCCAGGTCGCGCAGCGCCGGGAGAAACGGCTTCCACCAGGCAGCGTCGCTGCCCATCCCGTGGACCAACAAGGCGCGCAGACGGGGTTTCATCGCAGTTGGCCAATCAACCGGCTGATTGCCGCCCGCGCATCATAGGCGCGCAACGTGCGCTGAAGCTGCTCGAGGCGCGGCCGATAAGTCTTCACGCGTAACAGCGTTTCCTCCAGCGTCGACATTACCAACTGGTGATCCACGGCGTCGACGTACTCGCGTGGCCCGCCGGTAAACGCCATGGACGGAGCGATGAGGCGGCCGCAGCCCTGTTTCTGGATTTGAATGCCGTTGGTCGCTTGCTCCGGTTGTGTCGGAACAATCAGTGACGGAACGGCGTATCGCAGATGCTGGTAGCACGCCCCGATGCCCCCCGTGCAGACGACGAGATCCGCCTCCGGCAACAGTCGGCGCGCCGAGAGAAACGGCCGGGCGAACAACGCTTCCGTGGTGTGGATCGCGCCGCCGTGGCCGGTGTTCATCCACACGCGCCCGCCGGCCTCCAGCAGATGCGTCACCACCCGCTCCATCCAATCCGCCGTCAGGATCGGAAGCGTGCCGGTGTTGAAGACCACCGTCGGCTGGCGGCGACGCCCGGCCGGTGGCGCTTCGCCAATCCGATCCCAGCCTTCCCACCAGATCGGCCCGATAAACTGATACGCATCCGACACGGGCACATCTTCCGCCAACTCGGGAATCTCGTAGATCAGGTTGTGGTCTCCCACGAGCATCTCGTTGGCTTTGGTGACCGGTGGAAGCCCGCGCCGCTCGAGCGACGGGTTTATTTTCCGGGCCGCAAACCGCCAGAAACTGTCGAGCGTGCGTTGTTGTTGCTGGCGCGCGGACGAATCGCCGTGATCGAACCCCAGCACACCCCGGTAGGTCGGCAGCATGCAATGACCGTTGATACTGATGAACGGAATCCCCCGCGCACCGGCCTTGCCGAGAAAATCGAAGATGCCAATGACCGCCGCTGGCTGCAATTGCTGACGGAGTTGTTCCTGGGAGCTCAGGCATTGTTCGACCCAATCGGCGTCGGCGAACCAGCGCGGGCACGGATACGGCAAGCCCGACGGCTCCCACAATTCCCGCACGACGTGGCACCGCGGAAAGAACTGCCCACCCCATGCGCGCCGCGGTTCGGCCAGGCCGATGTGACACTCGCCCCCCAGCGGCTCCAGCCACTCCGCGATGGCCAGTGCCTGGGCGAGATGCGACAGTGTGTTGGTGTTCGGCAACAAAAGGATGCGTTGGCCTGCCATACGCTACCGGCTGGAGGCGGCAATGCCAAACACCAGGAAGTATTCGCGCGGCAAAAAGTCAAATCGATCCTGCAAATCGAACCCCGCCGCGGTCATTTCCTCAATCACCTGGCTCTGGGCGAGCCGGTATTTCCGAGGTGGACCGGGCGCTTCCGCATCCGGCTGGTATTCCAGGATCGCCACGCGCCCGGTCGGCTTGAGAGCCGCCCGGACCTTGCGCATGTAATTCACCCGGTCACTGATCTCTTTGTACACGCTGGAGAAGAACGCCATGTCACACGCATGAGCCGGCAGCGTGGGGTCGTCGAAACCGGCCAGCACGACGGTCACGTTGGTGAGCTGTCGCTCAGCAACACGGTGCTGGAGCCGTCGCACCATGATCTCCTGGACGTCGGTGGCGTAAACACGGCCGGTCGGGCCGACCCGCCCCGCGAGCCTTTCCGTGAAGTAGCCACCGCCGGCACCGATGTCGGCAACGACGGCGTCCGGCGGAAGCTGGAGGGCGTCCAGCACCTGCTCCGGTTTCTGCCAGCGATCGCGGCTGGGGGATTCGAGGTAGAACAGATACAGCGGATTGAAAATGGTGTGGCCCTGGTAGTCGCGCATCGTTGGTCCGCAGGCAACCAGGCCGACCAGCGCCGTAACGATGAACAGCCACTTGGAGCAGGCTCGTGTCATTCGCTCGACACGAGCTTACCAGAATGCCGCCTGACCTGTAAACCCGTGGTTATCGGGCGCGCGCTAGTCGGGCTTTAGTTTGATGGCTTTGCCCTCAAGCGTCAGCGTCTTGCAGGCGAAGAAAACCGGCACGACGAACCGCTTGGTCGTCACGCTGCGTTCGATGATGGCGTCCGCTTCGGGTGCCGCCGCCAGGGCCTTGTAGTAGGCGCGGCTCTCCACGAGATTGCACCACGGCATCCATCCCCGCGCGCCCGGCAATCGGGCCGTCTCATCTTTGAAGAACGGGAATCCAAGCACTTCGACCTTGTTACCGTCCACGAGTTTGACCAGTCCCAGCAGGAAAGATGTTTCGGTGGACTCGCCCTGGACCCGTTCCATCACGACGATATCCGAGCGCTTCAACTCCACATCGGCCAAATTCAACCGTGGAGCGCCGGCGCGTGTCCCGCAGGTCGCGCACCCGCTACCGGCCACCAACACCAATCCCACCCACGCCATCAGCAAGATCTTCGTTCCATTACGTCTCATTGCTTCCTCCATACCCCTTCTGCTGCCAGCCATTCTTGTCTCACCATCTGTCGGCAACAAGATATAAGGTCTGTCCATTCCCCTGGCTTGTCAAATGGCCCGTCTCCCCGAGAAGGACGGCAGAAATGAAGCGTCCCGGGCCGGCTCGAATCACGCCCGGCTCACGGCAACGCGCTCGCGGCCGGAGCTGGATTCGACGCGGGATGTGATCAATACATTCGAGTCGCGCCCGGCCGCGCCGTGAACCTCGATGTCTTGGAAGCCGGCATCCCGCAGCATCGCCGTCAGCGTCTCGACGGTGCAAAAGTGCAGACCTTCGACGCACTTGTTGTGGCCGAGACGCGTAACCAGCCGCTCCCACCGCTCCACTCGCTGGTGAGCTCGCGTATCGGCGCGCGCCGCGTCGCGCAACACCAGCCGGCCGCCGGGACGCAACGCCGCTCGCGCTTTCGCGAGGATGGCCTGTTGCTCGGCCGGCGTCGAGTAATGCAGCACGTCGAGCAATATCACCGCGTCGCAGGCCGGATATTCGCGCGTCAGCATCTCGCCAATCTCGAACCGGACCCGGGGTTGTGACCGGGCCGAGCACCGAGCCACACGGATCTTTTCCGCATCGTAGTCGATGCCCAGCACCGTGCGCTCGGGACCGGTCAGCGCCAGCCAGTGGCTCGCCATGCCGTAGCCACAGCCGAGATCCAGGACAAACCCGCTGCGCGGCGTCACCGCGTCCAGATACGGGAAGACCGGATCGAGCCGCATCTTCCACTTCACAAATTGTTCGACCCATTGGCCCTGATACCGGTACAGCCGCGCAATTTGTCCGGTCGAGCGGGCCGCCGGTACCGGTCGCAACACCCGGTCGGTGAACAGCAGCGTCAGCACCAGCGTCGCCGCAAATGTACACGTCATCCCGAGCAACACGGTTGTTCCGAGACAGAACAGCACCGGGTGTCGCGCCAACACCAACACGGCAAAGCCGAACATGGTTGTGAGCGCGGAAATCAACACGGACGCGCCCGTCGCGCCCAGCCGCGACGGACGGCCGCGCCACTCGTCGAGCCGGCTGGTCAGGAGGAATACGCTGTAGTCTTCGCCGATGCCGATGATGAATACGACGAACACACTGCTCATCAAATCCACCGGAAACCCCATCCAGCCCATCACCCCCAGCGTCCACAACAGCCCGAACGCCAGCGGCAACAGCGCCGCCACCGTCAGCCAGACCGACGACAGCAAGACGTACAAGATCGCCGCGACCAGCGCCGCCGTCCCGAGCGCAAACCAGCCCAGCCACTCCTTCGCCAATGCCGCGATATGCCCGGTCAGTGCGAGCTTGTCGAGCACGTACGTCCCCGGCAACGCCGCCTGCAGCCGGTCCGTGCGTGAACGATCCGCCAATTTCACCATCGTGCCCACCGCATTATCGCCCGGCGCCAACGCCACGCGCTGCATGACCGCCTGCTCCAGCGGCGTGTCCCGGAAAGTCTCCAGCGTCACCCACGCCGGCGTCCCGTCCACGGTCTTCCAGAACCGCGCAAACGCTTCCGGGCGGAATCCCAATTCGCCGCCGACCTCCCGCAGCGTGTTCCGCAGTGCCGCCTGACGTTCCTCCGTCCAGAACGCGCGCCACCGTTTCAGATTCGCCTCTTGGGTCGCCCGCGACGGGCAAACCGATGCCAGCGAATACACCGCGGTCACGCCCGATTCGCCGGCCAGCCTGTTGGCAACGCGGTCGTTCTCTTCCAGCGCCTGCTCGATCGTCGCGCCCCGGCTGACCACGAGGGTCATACCGAGCGCGTCGCCCCATGTCGCCCGAATCAGTGCCTCATCGTCCCGGGTCGCCGCCGTCACGCCATTGAAATGCGCCATGTCGCCATCGAACCGCAACCGGCGCAGCTCCCAACCCGCCCAGGCGCTAACCGCGGCCAGCGCCACCAGCAACCACGTCAACCGACGCGCTCGCCACGCGAAGAACCGGTCGATCAATCCGGTCAGCCACAATGGCGGCTGCGAATTCTGGCGCGGCACCGGCACGAGCAACGGCAATACCAGCAGCGCCAGGGCCGCCGAGAAGAAAACACCGGCGGCGCCGAACACGCCGAGCTGCTGGTAGCCGCGCATCGGCGACGCGGCCATCACCACGAACGCCGCGATGGTCGTCAGCGCGCCCGCCGTGACGGGCAGCACCAGCCGCCCGACCTGATCGCCGACGCCACGCCGGTCCAGCCCGGCGGCGTTGTCGAGGTGGTACACGACGTAGATCGCGTAATCCACCGTGATTCCGATCGCGATGCTTGCGAACCCGATGGAGATCGCCGACAATTGCCGGTAACACAGCGCGAGCACCATGCCGGCCAGCAGCGTGCCCACGAGCGACGGCACAAACGTCACGAGCGCGAGCCACCGCCGCCGGTAGGCCACGAAACACAGCAGCGCCATCGCCGCCATCCCGATGCTCGTGCAGCGTTTCGCGTCGCTTTCGATCAACGTCGCGTTGTCCACCGCCATCCGGTGACCGCCGGTCACCGCAACGCGCACGCCGGGATGATTCCGTTCCACCGCCGCCGCCACGCGCAACACGTCGGCGATCAACTGCCGGCTTTCCCCCGAGTTCGACGACGCAAACTTCGGCTCGGCCATCCACAGCACATGCCGACCGTCCGTGCTGGTGATCCGTCCGTCCTCGATTCTCGCGCCGGCAAACCCCGCCTGCAACGGCAGCAACCGCGCGCTCATCAACCCACTCATCCCGACCGGGTCCGCCGCCAGGATGTCCTTCAACACCAGTCCTTCCGGCCCCGCAAGCTTGCGGCGCATCGTCGTCAAATAATCGCGGACCTTGTCCGGCTGGAGTTTTTCCGCCAACGCCGCCGCGTCCGCGTCGGAGAACAACACCGGCAACGCGCCCGTCACGTACTCCATCAACTTGCGCTGGTCGGTCGCGTCGACCCGGTACAGGACCCGTCCGAGCGCTGGGTGATTGGCCAGCGCAGCATCGAGTTCATCAGCGGCGGCGGCGCGGTCGTCGCCGGAAACGTCCACGTACAGACGGTCGATCTGCCGGAATTTTTTCAACGCGTACTGAAATTCGTCCACGGTGCGGTCGCGCTGCGGGAACATCGCGAAGATGTCCTCCTCCAGGGGCAACCGCAGCGACACGACGAGCGCGGCCACCGCAAGCAATGCGACGACGAGCAACACGGCGCGCCGGCGGGCGTACAACCAGAGATGGACCGGCGTGTAGAAATTGCGGATCATCGCCGCACCAGTCGCGCCACCGCGTAGGTCAGCGCGGTTCCGACGATGCCGGCCAGCACGGCCAGCATCACGCTGCCGACGGCCCAATGCAGCAGATGTTCCCCGATGGTCGAGCGCGTCATCGCCCGCGCCGAGAGTTCGAGCCACTCGCCCGTGAACAGCCGGTGTCCGATCTCCAGTCCGCCCCACAAAATGAACGGCGCGACCGGCGGAATCGAGATGTTGCTGGCGACCAGAGCGATGGCCTTGTTCAGGCGCAACCGGTGCGCCAGCGCCGCCGCCGCGATCATCTGCCAACCCCAGATCGGCGCGATCCCGCAAAACAATCCCAGCCCCACCGCGCCGGCCATTCGTGCCGGTTCATGGGCGTGCTCGGAGAAAAATTCGCGCGTCACCCGGCCCGGCGACCAGCGTTCGCCAACCGACCACGCGCGCCGCAACGTTGTCGGCACGAGGAACGCCTCCATCACCAGCCGGGCGTTCAGGTGCGACATCCGGCACATGTCCACGACCGGTCGGAAGTGCGACCGGCGCACCTGCTCGGGCCGGTAACTGCATTGCACCGGCACGGCCACCACCGGGGCGCCGCACCATGCCGCCCGCACCAGGGTTTCGTACTCGAAGGCGTAGCGGTCGGAGCGGATTCGCAAGCGGCTCATCAGGTCGAGCGGGTAGCATCGGAAACCGCATTGCGTGTCGCCCAGCACAATGCCGGTTTCGGCGCGAAACCAGAAATTGGAGAACGCATTGGCGCGCCCGCGCCGCTTCGGCGCGCCCGCCGCAACGAAATCGCGCACGCCGACCAACAGCGCTTCCGGTTGCCGGCGGGCGGCGTCGAGAAACTCGGGGATCGCGTCCGGCGCGTGTTGGCCATCGGCGTCCAGCGTGACGGCGTGCGTGTAACCGGCCTCACGCGCCGCCGCAAACCCGGCTCGCAACGCGGCGCCCTTCCCGCGGTTGTGTTCGAACCGGACGATGCGCGCTCCCGGCAACGGCGGCAGCGGTTCGGTCGAGCCGTCGTCGACAACGATCACCTCACCGTGCGCCTGAGCGCCCTCCACCACGGCCGCCACGGTCGCGCTGTGGTTGAACGACGGGATGACGATGCAGGCGTTCACCGGAGATCCACGAAAAACCGGCGCTTCCGTGTGTTCGCCGGTAATTGCAGGGCCTCGATTTCCTCCCGCGATGCCTGCCGCACCGACGGCACGATTCTCGTCCGCCCCCGCAACACGTCGCGCACCGTCGACAACGCGGCCGGGCCGTTGACCAACACTTCGACCGTGTCCGACAGTCCGCCCTCCGAGCGCGCGACGATCACGAAGCTGTCCACCCCATCGGTGTCTTCCAGCGCCGCCTGGAGCGCCGACGGGAACAGCGACACGCCCTTGACCTTCAACTTCTGGTGCTTGCGTCCGACGATCGGCCCGACCCGCAACGAAGTGCGCCCGCAGCGGCACGACTCGCGAAACATCGCCGCGCAGTCGCCGGTCCGATAACGGATCAACGGCATCGCTTCCACGCCGAAGGTTGTCGCCACGACCTCGCCGACTTCGCCATCCGGCACCGGTCGTCCCTCATCGTCCAGAATCTCGACGTACAACATCTCCTCGTGCAGATGGCCGCCTGCCCCGGCGTCGCATTCGCACAACGAATTGGCCAACTCCGTCACGCCATACGTCGAGTACGCGCGCGCTCCCCAGGCTTGCTCGATCAACCGTCCCGTCGCGTTCGGCGCCAGCGAGACGTCGCGGATTGGTTCGCCGATGCAGATCAGTTTCTTCACCCCGGCATTCGCCAGGTCGAAGCCGGTTTCGTGGGCCTTCTCCGCCACGATCCGTAGAAACGATGGGACGGCCACGATGGCCGACGGCTGCGTCCGCTGGATCATCTCCAGCACCAGCGCCGGCGATGACGGCCCGACGCGGACAATCCCGCAGCCCAACTCCCGCAACCCGAGCCAGTACGCCAGACCCGCCATGAACGCCCGGTCCATCGTCACCGCCAGCAATACGGTGTCGCGCGCCGTCAGCCCGACGCAGGTGAAAGAGAGCTTCTCGTTCAGCGCCAGCCGCTGCAGATCCCGTTCCGTCAGCATCCACACCAAGGGCCGGCCGGCGGTCCCGCTGGTGGTGACGATTTCCACCACCCGCTCGCGCGGCACGCAGAGGAAATCCAGGTTCCTTGCCGACAACTGGGCTTTGTCCAATGTCGGCACATCGACAAGCTCAGGAACACCCTGGCACCCGGCGAAAGCCTCACGATAGAAAGTTGACCGTTCTCTCGCGTGCCGGAACGTCTCTTCCCACAGCCGCATCCGCTGATCGTCCATTGCGAGGGTCCATACTAACGGCATGCCCTTCGCATTTCCAGCCTTGGCGGATCAAATCGCGAGGCACAACCTGGCGACGCGGGTGACCGGGCCCCCTTCGCGGGGGTCGGCGATCCATCGAGGGTAGGCCTTTCTCCCGGTCGACCCGCGCCCTCTGGCCCTTAGAAACTCATGCCGGACGCCCCGGCGGCTCCCGACGAGGAACTACCGAACTGATGGTCCGGCGGGTCATGCGGCGGTCGTCCCATGTACTCGTCAGGTCTCAGTTTGCCGTCGCCGTTCTTGTCGAGCGTCTTCAACGCCGCTGACGCATTGGCGATCTCGTTGGAATCAATGATGCCGTCATGGTTGGTGTCCAGCGCGGAGACAATCGGCGGGACCGGCGGATGAGGCCCTTCGGCGTCATCGGCGGGTAGATCGCTGGGACGGGGTCCCAGGTATTCATCGGGCGTCAACTTGCCGTCGCCGTTCTTGTCGAGCGTCTTCAACGCTGCCGACGCATTGGCGATCTCGTTGGAATCAATCAGGCCGTCGTGGTTCCTGTCGATCGCCGATACCAACAGCGGCACGGGCGGTGGCCCACGAAAGTCGCCGGGGTCCCCGGGGGGCGGTCCGCCCTCGTCCTGGGCCGTTGCGCCAAGCGCCGACAAGCTCAGCGCCAGTGCGGTGATCATCATGCTCTTCTTCATAAGGTTGCTCCTTCCTGTTGTTTCGATCCGGAGGGACAAGCCCTTCCGATGTTCCACCGGTATCAGACCCGTTCATCGTGACAAGACGACGAGACGCTCCATTACAAAAGCGTCATCCGTCGGCACCGAACGCGAATGGCGATTCCGCGCCACCGACACCGAGCGTCACGGCCCGGTGTAAAAAAAGCCGTGCAACTGTTCCGTCGCGAGCCGGATGAGTGATTCCCAGTCGCCGGACCGGGGTTGGCGGAGCAAGCGCATGGTAGGATACCAGGGTGTATCCGAACGCTCCCGAAGCCAGCGCCAGTCCGCGCAGTGTGGCAGGAGGGTCCAGGTCGGCTTCCCGAGCGCGCCGGCAAGATGGGCGACTGCGGTATCAACGCTGATGACCAGGTCCAGTTGTCCGATCACGGCCGCTGTGTCATAAAAATCCGTGAGCCGGCCGGACAGATCGACAACCCGGGGGAGCGAGCGCAGGCACCGCCGGTCACGAGCGGGCACGGGCACTTGCAGACTGAAAAAGGTGATCCCGGGCGCCTGCAGAAGCGGAACGAGCTTCTCCAAGGGAATGGAGCGCGTCGCATCGTGGTGATGACGGGGATCGCCCGTCCACGCCAACCCCACCTTGTAACAGCCGGCGGCGACGGACGGCAAATCGGCGATCGGCGGCGCGACGAGATAGGGCGTCTTGTTGGGGATCGTATCCAGCGTGATCCGCAAGACACGGGCCAGGCTCACCAAGGGGATGTACCGATCAAACGGTGGCGGAGTCTCTCCGGGGGTAATGACCGCGTGCGCGCAGCCGCAGAATTGAAACAGCCGCTGGAGCGGCTTCTGACATTCCAGGATCACCCGAGCGACGCGGGCGCGGGCGAGCGGGGCGAACCGCACGAACTGGATCATGTCGCCGAATCCCTGTTCCGCGTGGATGAACAGAGTCTGGTCATCCATCGGCTCTCCGCCCCACACGGGCTGCGGATACGGACGGGACGGGACTCGATGGTTGTTGCGGCACCAGCGCCATTCGTACTCGCGGAAACCTTCACCCAACCGACCGGCGGCCAGCAGCGCGACCGCCCGATTGCCCCGGCAGCGCGCGTAGTCCGGGCGGATTTCCAACGCGCGATCGTACGCGGCAATGGCTTCCTCCACGCGGTTGAGGTCCTCGAGGGCCGTTCCCAAGTTGTTCCAGGATTCTTCGTCCCGCGGGTTCAATTCCACCGCGGTGCGGTAGAGCGTAACCGCCCGTTCCAGTTGCCCCATCCGGTAACAGGCGTTGCCCATGCTGTAATACGCGTCCGCGTGCTGCGGATCCAACCGGATGGACTGCGCAAAGCAATCCGCCGCGCGGGAATCGTCTCCCATCGCGTAATGGGCGCATCCGAGTCCGCTGAACACTTTCGCCGATTCGGGTTGAATCTCCGCGGCCTGGCTCAGCCATTGGATCGCCTCCTTGTCGCGGCCCGTCTTGTGCAGAACCATTCCCAACAAGAAACAAGCCTGGCCGTCCTTCGGCGCGTCGCGTAGCGCGGCTCGGCACGCAGCCTCCGCGTCGTCGTAGCGTCGGTCACGATAGGCCTTGATGGCCGCATCCAGATCCTCGCCGATGGATTTCATGACCGATCTTCGGTGCCGTGCTGTGGCCCCGGCATCTCCGGGTGGTTCCGCCCGCTCAATTCATGGCAGTGAGATTTCAATGCGATAGAACTCCCCGGGCGGCAGAGGGTTCGTGTCCGTGACCGAGATGCGGTCGCCGTTGGTCGCGGGCCCGATGTACGTGGTCAGCGGTAGCCAGACGCCGCCGACCAAATCCGTGCTGAATTGCGGCGTGTAGATGCGTCCATTCGCCATGGGGAAAAACTGCAGCTCGAGGTCGGCCGGCTGGTTGGTCACCGTGGAAATGGCCAACAGGAACACGGACGAGGGATTTGTCGGGTCGAGGCCCGCGACGTATTTGAACGAATTGTTCTGGCCCGTACCATCGGCATCGGCGCCCGCCGCGGCGCTGGCATTGTTGGTACCGTTGAAGTATTGGATCTGCCACGCTTGGAATGGCGTCCACACGGCAATGCAATTGGATTGGGCGTTCGTGCTTGATCCACCGGGACCGCTGACGATCTCGGTGACGGTGTAGACGCCGGTCGCGTCGTAGATGTAGGCGACACTATTGGTGGTGGCGTTTTTCGTGCCGCCGTCACCGAAATCCCAGAACCGATTGGTGATCGCGCCGGTCGACGTGTCCGTGAACGTCACGATCAGTGGCACAGCTCCGTTGGTCGGGGTGGCGCTGAAGCCGGCCAGTGGCGGTGGGAGCGACACGGTGATGTAATTGGATTGCGTGCTCGTACTCGATCCGGCGGGGCCGGTGACGATCTCGGCCACTGTGTAGACACCGGTCGAGTTGTAGGTGTAGGTGACGGTGCTGGTGGTCACATTTGTCGTGGCGCCGTCGCCGAAGTTCCAGAACCGGTTCGTGATCGAGCCGGCCGAGGTGTCGGTAAAGGTCACGGTCAGCGGCGCGGCCCCATTGGTGGGGGTCCCGCTGAAACTGGCCAGAACGCCGACGCACGATCCGCCGCCGTCGACGTAGCACGGGAGTCCCGAGACGGCGAGGGAGAAATTGCTGCAATTGTAGCCCGCGAAGACGGCGTTGACGACCACCGTGAAATTCGTGTTGGCCGGCACGTTGAACGAGTAGGACAGAGCTTTCGAGTAAAAGATGTAGCCGATGTCGGCCAGATAGTTTGCGCACACGCTGCCCGGGGTGAACGAGCCGAGGTAGGCGGTCGAGGAGATGTAGTACGGATACCCGCAGGCGTTGGAGACGGTCACGGACACGCACACGGAGGAGCTGCTGGCGTTGGTAAATGAATAGGCGCGGTACGCCACGCTCCCTTCGGCAAAGATGCCGGGACAGGTGGTCGTCGCCGAGCAGGTGGTCGGCGTCCCATCGTAGTTTACTTCGTTCGACTGGGTGGGAGCGCTGGAGCTCAAGTTGCCCGTGTAGTGGAATGCCGTGCAGGAGGTGCACGTCGGCAACGTGAGCACATTGGTCGTGGAGACGCCGTTGTAGGACAACACGAACGACAGCGAAACGGATGTGCCGCAGACAAAATTCGACGACGCACTGACCTGGAACGGCACGGTGTTGGTGCCGATCGTGCCGGGAGCGAGATTCGCGTACGTTGAAAACGGCTGAGTGATCGTGACTCCCGCCGTGCTGGTGAACAGCGTGGCATTGATCGTGGCGGCGGTTACGATGCCGATATTCTCGACCGACAGGTAAAGCTGGTTGCACTCGTCGGCGTCGATGACGCCGTTGCTGTTGCCGCCGCTGATGATCGAGCCGGTGAGCACAAGGCAGGCATCCGTCAACGGGCCGACGAGGGCATTGATGAGGTTGGTGCCGGTCGGCGTGCCCCAGCCGGTGCAGAGGTCGTAGCCGGTGAGCGCGGTATAGGCGCTGGGGCTGTTGCTCCATTCGTTGTTGCCGGTGGTGATGTCGTGGAAACAGGTGCTGCAGCTTGTCCCCGTGCCGATGGCGTAAAGGGCCGGGTTCAGGAATCCCACGGCCGATTTGCCGAAGGCCGCCCCCTGCTGATTGACCAGCGCCGTGAACGCGGCCCACAACGGCGCGGCGCAACTCGTGCCGCCGAACCAGTTGGTGGTGCCGCTGCCGTAGGCGACGAAGACGTGGTCGGCGGTCAGGGCCACGTCGGGGAAATTGCGTCCGGCGGCTGATCCCAGGTTGTTGGTGCTGACGCCCTGCTGCCAGGTCGGTATCGCGTAGTCGGCGCTGTACCCGCCGCTGCTGCCGACGCCGTTGTACGAAGTGCCGTATTCCACACCCCAGTTCCAAACGGTTTCGGAGACCCAGTTGTTGGTCGGGCCGCTGGTGGACAAAGTGGTTCCACCGACGCTGGTGACGTAGGGGCTTTGTGACGGCGTGCCATACTTGCTCGTGCTGTCGGCGGTTGAGCCCGGATACGCATCGCTGTCACCCGATGCCACAAAGAACGATTGTCCCTGCGTTGCCATCTGAATGAAGACGCTGTCGGTCGTTGTCGTGGGGCCACCGGTCCAGGTCCACGAACAACTGATCTGGTTGGCGGCATCGTCGCTGGCGATGCGGCTCAGGACGTCGTTGGGGATAAAATCATTCGGGTTGCCTTCATAGACGAACAGCCGGGAAATTCCCGGCGCCATGGCGTTGACCATTTCGATATCCAGCGACACCTCGCCGTTGCCGCTGAGCGTGCCGGTGGTGGGGGTACCGCTGAATCCATCCAACAGGATGTTGGTGAGCGTGACGGCGGGCAACCCGGCCAGGGATTCATAGCGGGTGATGTCGGAGGCGTAGTAGCCGTCGAACTGCACGAGGGCTACGCTCTGCCCGAGGCCCGTCAGCAAGGTGCCCGGAACGTATGCCGCCCGGAAATCGTTCCCGATGTACTGGCCGGCCATGGAACCCGCGCTGGGCGTCGGCTCCGAGCTTTGTTGCGTTGCCTCCCCACGGTGACTGTTGGGATGGGGCCGGGCATAGTTGTTCAACCCGCTGATATCGACAATCTTCACGTCCGAGGGGACCGACGGCTCGACATCGGGCGCGTAAAACTTCCGCGCCTCCTTCGGCTGCTGGTATTCGAACAGCCTGACCTGAAACGCCTTCTCCACGTCCCCGGCGGTCGCTTCCACGTCGAGCACGAGCCGATTGGGATGTGTTTCCATCACCTGAAAGCCGTTCGCGCTCGCGAAGGCGGCGACTGCGGCGTAGTCCTGCTCCGTCGGCCCGAATTTTTCGGTGAACTGTTCGGGCGTCAGATACTGATGGAAAGAAGGACTGGTGGGATCGTACAGCTTTTGGACAAAGGCTCTGGCGGTATCCGGATCTCGCAACGGCAGGCCGATGGCCAGGTGCAAATGCTGTGTTGCAGAAAGTCTGTCCACGGGCTGCAAGCTCCCGTCTTTCACGGCTGGCGGAACATGCCCGATCAACACCTGTCGCCCCGTCGATTTGACCGTTGTCGCGAGCAGCAGCAATACCACGGCGCAAGCGGCCGCGCCGGATTTGACCGTGGCGTTGCGCCCGACATGTCGGAGAGACCACGGCGCAGGCTGATGGCTGTTGGTTGACATGCTGGCTGTTCCCCCGTTTGGTCCCGGCCAATGGCACGGCCGGCAACACGGTGGATCAACGCCGAGCCTACCACGGCCATCATGACAGCAGGCTGCGCGGTACGATTACAGCTCTGTCATTATCAACGTTGCGATCGATGGGACGAACGGTCATGGTCAAAACCCGGGGTTCCCCGTTTGACGCTTCTGTTGCGGAGTCCAGTCAGCTGGCGCTCAAGTTTTCGCGGATTCATCCGATACGATGGATGGGGGTGAACCGGGCTTTCCTGCCCGTACGTACAGCGCAATGTCTCACGGGTGCATTGCACCCACGTTAGGAAAGTGAGTGTGAGACGTGGTATCAAGTATCAGTAGCGCCAGCTACAGCGCTTACGACACGACGTCGCCATTGCAAAAGCTCTTCAAGAAGCTGGACACCAATGGCGACGGGTCGGTCACCGAATCCGAGTTGAAGACCGCTCTGCAGAGCACGGATTCGAGCGTGAGCGACTCGACGGTGAGCTCCCTCTTCAATCAGCTCGACACCGATGGAAGCGGTTCCGTCTCCGAGTCGGAATTGGAATCGGTAGCCCAGCAGATGGGCCCGCCACCCCCTCCGCCGGACGGCCAAGGCGGGCCTGGCGGGCCGTCTGTGTCCGACATGGCGCAGAGCCTGTTTTCGGCGGCTGACACCAGCGGCAGCGGGACAATCACCGAGTCGGCGCTCGAAGCGGCGATGATAAAGATGCAGCCATCCTCGCCGAGCAGCTCTGGCGATTCGACCACATCCGGGTCCGAAAGCACTCTGTCGGCGGCCACGCTGGCGCAGAAGCTGTTCGCGGCGGCGGATACCGACGGCAGCGGGACGATCACCGAGTCACAACTTGCGGCTGCCATGAAGCAGCAGCAACAAGAGATGCGGAGCCAGTCCAATCCGTCCGCGTTCGCCACGCCCGCAGGTTACGATAGCGCGGGCAATGCCGTGCAACAGGCGTTTCACAGCCTGTTTTCCCTCCTGGCGTGACGGTTCGTTGCGGCTGGGCGACCAAGAAAACCCGCTGGTGGCTGCTCGCCGCCGGCGGGTTTCTTGTTGGCCAGGCCGTGTGGGGCCCGAGGAGACCCGGGACCGCGGGCGCTTCCCTGCTCGAGGCAAGCATCGTCCGCTTATGATGGGGTGAACAGTACAGGCAATGCCAGTTCAAGCGGTCAACTGATCCCGCTGCCCGGGTCTCTCCGAATCACTTGCGGCGGACCGCTGCCGCGCGTGTTCGCCGCGCGATTGGGAACCCCATTCGAGTGCATCGTTCACGCGGGGTTTCCTACATCGCCTGCATGACAACTGCGCTGGTGGTGGGATTACAGGAATGTCATAAATGTTGTGGAGCAGTGCCGTCGGGCGAGTCGCGGCGGGACGGGCGGCGTGGCCCGGTGCTGCCCGGACATCCTCGCTCGCAAGGGCGGCCGTCTACGCGGTCGTGGCCACATCCGCCAGCGGCATGGTGAGTGTGAACGAGATGATCCCGTCGCGCGAGGGATCGAGCACGAGGTCGCCGTGATGCGCCCGGGCAATCTCGCGCGCGAGGCTCAACCCCAATCCGGCTCCGCCCACGCGGCGGCTCCGTGACTTGTCCACGCGATAAAAGCGGTCGAAGATCTTCTCCCGGTCCTCTTCCGGGATCTGCGCGCCCGTGTTGCTCAAGGTGAACAGGGCGGTCTGGCCGCTGGCGCGCAACTCGAAGCGCACCCAGCCGTTCTCGAAATTGTACTTCACCGCGTTGGTGGTCATGTTGCGGACGACCTGCGCCAGCAAATCGCCATCGGCCATGACGCGGACTTTCGGGGCGATCTGTCGTTCAACCCGCAACTGCGGCGCGATGGCCTTCACGTCCTCGATGGAATCCTCCAGCAGGGCGGACAAATCAACGGGTTCCAGCGACAGGGTCAACTGTCCGGCATCCGCGCGGGCCAGCAACAAGAGCTTCTGCATGATCGCCTTGAGCCGTTGGGTTTCTTCCAGCAGGCCGCTGAACCGTTCTTGCTCGTCGGAACCTAGGGGCGCCCGCTGAACGGCGTCCTCGATCTCGCCCTGCAGGACGGTCAGCGGTGTCTGCAATTCATGGGCGGCATCGGCGCTAAAGCGCACGGCCTGGCGAAAGCCCTTCTCCAGGCGATACAGCATTCCATTGATCACTTCCGCCAATTCCCGCAAATCCGAGTCGGCCGATAGGAAGGGGATTCGCTTGTCGAGGCCGCGGGCCGTGATGCCGGCCGCCGTGCGCGTGATCAGCCGGATCGGTCGCAGCGCCTGCGTCGCCAGCAACCAGCCGCCACCCGCCAGCACGAGCAGGCCGAGGGGCACGACGAGGAGAAACGCGTTACGGACGCGCGCGGCTTCGCGATGGTATTCGGCCAGGCTTACCCCGATCACCATGGTCACGGAGTCGTTGCCCAGGATCCCCACTCGCCAGTCGCCCGCGGAAGTCTGCATCGTCTGGAAGACGGGCCTTTTCATCCGCGATGAGCGCGGCCCATGCATCATGGGCGGTCTCCCGGGAGGCCCGAATGGTCCGTGGAGCTCATCCGGCGACCGGGGCATCATTCCCGGTTCGTTGGACTGCGACTGTTGCGGCGGCGATATCCATTGCCAGTCTCGTGGCGGCCCGTGGTCGAAAAAGTCATTGGTCGATGCGCCGTCGAACGGAGGCGGGCCCATCCACATATCGTCCGGCTCCGCGCCCCCGGATCGTTGCGGTTCCACGAACGGCATCGGAGGCAAGGTCATCCCGGCGATTTCTTTCGGGCTTTGCGGCGACCGGTACAGGAGATTGTGCTCGCGGTCCCACACACACGCCACAAGTTGGTTCGACGACGCGTCGCCGTAGATGAGTTGCAGTGACTTGCCGAATTCCTTCCAAAACTCGTCAGGCATCCATCGTTGGAGGGGAACGTTGCACAACGCCGAAATCTCGCGGTCGACGCGGTCGATTTGCACGCGGGAAGTCACACTGAGAAAGTAGATTCCGAAGCCGACCATGATCGTGCCCGAAATCAGCAACGACAACAGCGCGATTTTGAGGCGGAACTTCACCCCGTTTCACTCCTCGCCGCGAAACCGGTAGCCGACGCCGCGGACGGCTTCGATCGCCGAGGGCGTCGCGGGGGGATCGATCTTGGCGCGCAACCGGCGGATATAGACGTCGACGACGTTGGTCTGGGGGTCGAAGTCGTAACCCCAGACGTGTTCGAGGATTTGGGTGCGGGTATAGACGCGCCCCGGCGCGCGCATGAGCAACTCCAGCAGGTTGAACTCGCGGGCCGTCAACTCGATCCGCTGTTTGTCCCGTTTCACTTCGTGAGTAATCAGGTTCACCACCAGCCGGCCGGCAGAGAGCTGGGTCAATTGGTCTCCCGAAGCGCGGCGGACGACCGCCTGGATGCGGGCGACCAACTCCTCCACGTAGAAGGGTTTGGGGAGATAATCATCGGCTCCGAGGTTGAGCCCCTCGACGCGCTCGTTGAGCGCCGAGCGGGCCGTCAGCAGGATGACGGGCACGGTGTTTTTCTTTTCCCGCAGCGCGCGCAGAATGCTGAGGCCGTCACGGCCCGGCAGCATGATGTCCAGGACAATGACGTCGTAGGTCTGGTTGGTTGCGCAGGCGTACCCTTCGTTCCCGTCGCCGCACACCTCGACGACAAAACCCTGCTCCTTCAGTCCCTTCTGGACGAAGGAGGCGATCTTGCGGTCGTCTTCCACCACGAGCACTTTCACAGTCGTGACGGGGGAAGGATACACCCCGCTCCTGTTTTCAACCAGCGCGGATTCATTACAGTTTTGTCATCTCCGCGCCGGCCCAAGCAGGCCGGGATGGGACTGGATTAGATCCGCCGCCGACACTCACGCGCCACGCTCACCCGATAAGATGAAAGTTGCCCAACTCAAATGTTGGTCGGCCTACCTTTGCGACCGAGCCGACGCGTCACCATATCGGAGCCAGTTGTCAACGGCGACGCAATTGCCGACTGCCGAGGAGCGCAACAATGCCGAGCCCCAGCAAGCAACACGCCGAAGGTTCGGGAACCTGGATCGCCACGAAGCTCGGGCTCAACGCGGAGGCAAAGGTGCTTTGCGCTCCACTCGGAGTGAATTCATTGATGTTGCCGCTGCCAAAATCCGACTCAAACAGATTCTGCCCCTGCGTGTTGCTCGGCATGGACATAGCCAACATGCAGACTGCCAGCCCGATGGGTAAAGAGAATGTTATCGCTACCGCCTTCATGGTGGTTGCTCCTTTCAGAAAACTCCGAAGAACTGTTCGGAGGGTATAAGCGTCAGTCAGAACGCGACCAGAAAGCGCCGTCCTTTCGGTCATCCTCACTTTTTCCTCTGCCCGCATCATGCTGAACCTGCCTCGATACGACTTTCGCTCACGACGGGGAAGCGGTCTCTGACCCTGCGCTCCAGACAAATCCTAGCCTGCAAAGGCGGTCTGGGCATCAAATGGTTTCGAATTGCAAGTGAAAACTTTCACAAGGAACCTTCGGGGAATGAGAAGCCCATCCGCCCCGTAGGCCAATCCGCCGGTTCCTCCGCCCATAACTTCCGGAACTCACCCAGCGCCCGCCCCCAAAGGCTATCACCCGAACACTCACCCCACGGCTCCAAAATCGCCTCATCTCGGGTAATGGCGGGGGCAGTTCTTTGGGCCAGGGAAGACGATATCGCTCGCGTTGGATTGGCCGCTTGGGCGAGAAATGGATGGCGGGAGTGACGGGGCTCGAACCCGCAACCTCTGCCGTGACAGGGCAGCGCTCTGAACCAGTTGAGCTACACCCCCGCGCTACGCGGGAAACTCGAAGTCCGCAGCATCCGTATTTCGAATTCCGAAATTCGAATTTCGGGCTTTCGTCCATGGTGGGCGCTAAAGGACTTGAACCTTTGACCCCCTCGGTGTAAACGAGGTGCTCTGGCCAACTGAGCTAAGCGCCCGCAACCGAAAAGCATTACAGGCAAATCGGCGTGTTGTCAACGCCGCGGTTTGGCGTCGCAGCCCGGCGGGAGCAGGCTCGGATGGTCTGCCAGAAGGCGCGAAAGGAACGGACCATGTATCAGAACATTTTGTTGTGCACCGATGGCTCGCCTGCGGCCGACGTGGCCGGCGATTACGCAATTTGGTTCGCGAAGAAACTCAACGCCCACTTGCGCGCGCTCTACGTGACGGACGTTCGCCTGCTCGAAGGCCCGTGGATCGTGGATTTCTCGGGCGCGATCGGCGCCCAGCCGTACACGGCCCTCCTGCCGCAGCTCCAGCAGATCCAGCGCGAAAAGGCGGAGACCGTTCTGGCCGCAGTCGAGAGTCGGTGCCAGGACGGCGGTGTCGCCTGCGAGACCAGCTACAAGACCGGCAGTCTAGCGCCGGCCATCGCGGAGCAGGAAAGCGGCGCGGACATCATCGTGCTTGGCCAGCGGGGCGAACACGCTGCCTGGCTGGCCGGGGCGCTCGGGTCGAGCGTGGAGCGCGTCGTGCGCGCTTCGGTCAAACCCTGCCTGGTCACGCCCGACAAGTTCCGCCCGATCCGCCACATGCTCATCGCCTACGATGGCAGCGCGGAATCGAGCAAGGCGTTGCGCGCGGGGATCGCGCTCGCTCCCGCCCTCGGCGCGCAGGTGACCATCACAATGGTCGCCGCGCTCGGCGCGGAGGACGCCGCGTTTGAGGCCCTGCACAAGGCGAAACAGCAGGCGACCGAAGCCGGCGTCACGGCCAATGCCGAGCCGCTCCACGGCGACGCCGAGATCCAGATTCTCGAGTTGAAGGAATCCATTGGCGCCGATCTCGTCGTCATGGGCGCGTACGGCCACACGCGCATCCGCGAACTCATCCTCGGCTCGACCACGTCGCACGTCCTGCGCAAGAGCGATGTGCCCGTGCTGCTGGTTCGCGGGAAGTAATCGGCGCAGTTCGCGCTGGCAAAGCCAACGCGGAGTTGGTACATTGCGACGCAACAGGAGGCAGTGACATGAAAGCAGTTTTGCTGACAGCACTGATCGCTCTGGCGGCAGCGCCGCTTGTCGTTGCCGGAAGTCCTTCTGCCCCGCAAGCGACCACGACCCAAACCAATGCGCCCCAGCCCGACACGCTCGGGTTCCTGGAAACGCGAGATTACTCCATCGAAATCAAGGCGGGCCAGAAGAGGACAAGCACGCACGTGGATACCGTGCGGACGAAGGACGGGACTATCGTGTCCAATGTCACGATCACGTCCGGCGAAACAGGCGCGTATACGGTGCGGAGCAAAGACGGAAAGATTCTTGCCGAGAGCATCTCCGCTTCGCAACTCAGCGCCCAATTTCCCAGTCTTGAACGGATTGTTTTTGGCCTGGCGGGGAACACGGACGCCGGCACAAATATCATACGCGGCGCGACTTGGAATGACGACGCCAGCATCGGGTTGAGCAAACCTTCGGGTGGGACTGGTGCTCGTAACAGGCGTTCCGGTGACTGAGCTGTCCGAAGGGTGGAACGGCTGAAGATGAACGCGCAACTTCTTCGCCACCCTCGTCCGGTCGAGCAGTCGCCGCTCGAATTGACCGATCTTCCCGTCCCATCGCCCGGCGCGGATGAATTGCTGCTGCGCGTCCATGCCTGCGGCGTGTGTCACACGGACCTGCACACGGTCGAGGGCGAGATCGCAGCGAAATTGCCGATTGTGCCCGGCCACCAAATCGTGGGCGTGGTGGAACAGGTCGGTGCCAACGTGAGTGGTTTTCGTGTCGGCGACCGCGTCGGCGTGCCGTGGCTGCATCAGACTTGCGGCGAGTGCGAGTTTTGCCGGAGCGACCGCGAAAATCTCTGCGACCGCGCATCGTTCACGGGCTTTCACGTCAACGGCGGCTACGCCGAATATGCGACGGCTCTCGCGCAGTTCGCGGTAAAGATACCTGACAACTTCGACGACGTACACGCCGCGCCGTTGCTGTGTGCCGGCGTCATCGGTTTCCGCGCGTTGCGCCTGAGCAACATCCGCCCGCAACAATCGCTCGGCCTGTACGGATTCGGCGCGTCGGCGCACATTGCCATCCAGATTGCCGTGCGCTGGGGATGTGAGGTGTATGTCGCCACGCGCGGCGCGGAACATCAGCGTCTGGCCAAAGAACTCGGCGCGACCTGGGTAGGCCGCGCGGAAGACGTTCCCGACGCCTCGCTGCACTCGGCGATAATGTTCGCGCCAGCCGGTGCGCTCGTGCCCGAGGCGCTCCGCGCGTTGCGCAAGGGCGGCACGCTCACCTTGGCCGGTATCTACATGACGCCGATCCCCGAATTGAACTACGAGCGGCTCTATCACGAGCGCATCATGCGGTCGGTCGCCAACGCCACCCGCGATGACGCCCGGCAATTGATGCAACTGGCCGGGCAGATTCCTCTCCGCACGGAAGTGCAAACCTTCCCGCTGGCCGAGGCCAACCGCGCGCTGGCCGCCCTCCAGCATGGCGAGATCCACGGCGCGGGCGTGTTGATGGTTCACGAGTGAGTCGGACTCCACCATCGCTCCCAACCAAGCTGCAACAAGCTTGATGGGGATCGCAATCGATGGTACGAATCGTCGCGGAGCAGACCATGAAGCAGCGGAGCCGCGTTTTTGCCGCAGGTGTTATCTTGTCATTCCTGTGCATCATTCTCTCGGCATGCGGCGCGCGAGTTCGCCGCGGATCAGAAACCTTTCCAGACGGCGCCAGATACGATGGCGGGTTGCGCGACGGGCAGCCGGAAGGACAGGGCGTACTCATGCTCGCCAGCGGAACAACGGTTCTCGGCGATTTCCACAATGGTAAATTGGTTGGCCAGGGAACGATCGCGTGGGCAGATGGCTCGAAGTTTGTGGGGGAATTCAAGGACGGCCGACGGAGTGGGACGGGGACGTTGACGACAACGAACGGGTCCAGGTTCGTCGGAGATTTTCAGGATGGCACGCTGAATGGGCTGGTGGCAATGACGCTGCCGTCGTGGTCGAACGATGTTGGGGAGTTTCTGGGCGATAACAAAACGAACGGCACGGACATTGTGATATGGCCCGACCGTCGGCGGTATGAGTGAGTCCGGTATGAAGTCAAACAGAACGGCGCGGGCGTGTTGATTGTCGACGGCTGAATCTGGTATCAGTGTTTCATGGCATCGGTTCAGATCCTTCCGCGGATTCGCATCGTGCATGGGCGCGATGTGGCGCTGGGGCCCGGCAAGGTGGAATTGCTGGAACACATCGTGCGCACGGGCAGTCTCCGCAAAGCCGCGGCGGCGATGGACATGTCGTACATGCGCGCGTGGACGCTCGTGCAGACGATGAACCGCTGTTTCAAGAAACCGGTGGTGATTACGAAACGGGGCGGCGCCGACGGCGGCCGGGCGACCGTGACCGACAACGGCAAAGCGGCCATCACGCTCTATCGGCGAATTGAATCGCAGAGCCTGCGCGCCGCGCGTCCCCTGCAGAAAGAACTGTCCCGCCACTTGCGGTAACGTGCCGCTACCCGTCTTTTTGTTCATCGCCCCCTCACCTTGATCCTCTCCCCCGGTGGGGAAAGGCAGGGTGAGGGGTGTGCTTCTTCGCCGCATTGCGAAGGTTTGTTGGGAACGGCACCAACGACTCGCACTCCGGCGGCTTGGCGAAAATAATGCTTGCCTTTTGCGAGCGATATATTTACCAAAATATAACGCAACAACTATGGAGGGCGATATGGGCTGGCGTAGAATGATGGTCAAAGATGTCGTCGGTTTGGGAATCGGGTTGTGGCTGGCGAGTGCGGTATCGGCACAGATTACTGTGACGAACACGCCCGCGGCGGACGCGTTCGTAAGATCGCTCGATCAGACCCACAACTACGGCGGCGCGGGTGCGCTGTCGGTATCAGGGTCGATCGCCACGAACACGTCCGGCATCCAGGAGGGTTTGCTGGATTCGTTCCTGCAATTCAACGTCGCCACCGACATCACAGCGTTCAACGGCGCGTTTGGCGCAGGCCAGTGGACGATCAGCAGCGTCACGCTCGCGCTGACGGCGACGAGCCCGAACAATGCCGATTTCAATTACGGAGCCGGCGCGTTCGCGGTGCGCTGGATCGGGAACAACGCCTGGCTGGAGGGCACCGGCACGCCATCCAGCCCCGGCAACACTGGCATCACCTACTCGCAGGAGTCGTCGATCCTGAACGCCGGTGTGGATGAATCGCTGGGAACGTTCAACTACAACGGGGCCACAAGCGGTCAGATGAAATTGGCGCTCGGGCTGCCCGGCGGTTTCACCAGCGAGGTTTCGACGGGCAGCCTTGTCAGCTTGTATATGACGGCAACGCCGGGCAGCACGGTCGGGTTCACGTTCAACTCGCGCAACTTCACATCATCCTCCGCGTGGCCCATGCTGGACATCACCGCCGTCGCGATTCCGGAGCCGGCGACAGTGGCGCTCGTCGGGTTGTCATGCGCGGTCCTGGCAGCCACGAACCGCCGTCGCAGGAACCGCGCGGATGAGGCGACGAGGTAATTCGACTGGATTCACACTCGTGGAGGTGCTGGTGGTCACCGGGATCATCGGAATCCTTGCGGGCCTGTTGCTCAGCGCGCTGGGCCGGGCGCGGGCGCGCGGGGACAGCGCGCGGTGCGTCAACAATCTCCGGCAGTGGGGCCTGGCCCTGGAAATGTACATGGACGACTACAACGACTACATCCCGCGCCGGGGCCAGGGCGTCCAGCCGCTCGCCCTCATCAATCGTCCCGACGACTGGTTCAACTGTCTGCCGAAATATTTCGGCGCGCAATCGTACAGCAACCTCGTGGCCGCGGGGAAAATGCCGCGCGCAGGAGACGTCTCGTCCGTGTTCATCGATCCCGGCGCGAAGAATCCGGGCGGCGCGTATTTTCTTCCGTACGGGATGAACATGTATCTCTCGCCGTGGATCCGCCCCGCGCCGCACAATCTCCGGGAGATACCGAATCCCGGGCAACTGGTTTTCATGGCGGACGCGCCGGGGCAATACGCGTCCACCGTGCCGTCGCAACTGGGTTATTCCGTGATCGCCCGACACCTGGGGTGCGCCAACGTCGCGTTCGTCGATGGCCGGGTGCAGGCGTTCAGCGGCGGCTACATCGGCTGCGGCGCGGGCGAACCGCAACGGCCCGACATCCGCTGGCCAACGCTCACCGACGGCATCAACCAGGCGCCCGTTCCATGAAACGGCGAACCGGCAACATCGTCCTCGCCACGCTGCTTGCGGTGTCGAACGGCTGCGCGCCGTCGGCGCCTCCGCAAAAACCGGTGGTTCGCGTCGCGGTGATCGGCGGGATGGTGATGACGGGCATGTGGCAGGAACTGGCCAGACAGTACGAGACCAACACGGGTTGCCGGGTCAAGTTGGTTGCCGCCGGGCCGAAGCCGGTGCTGGTCGAAGCGTTCCACAAAGGCGAAGCCGATCTGTTGACGATGCATTCCAGCGACGAGGCGACGGATCTGGTCGCGGACGGCTACGCCGCGGGGATGCGTCCGTGGGCGCGGAACGAGCTGGTGATCGTCGGACCGCCGGACGACCCGGCGCACGTCAAGGGGATGACCGATGGCGCGGCGGCGTTGA
Organism: Verrucomicrobiia bacterium; assembly: GCA_035541135.1. Taxonomy (GTDB): domain Bacteria; phylum Verrucomicrobiota; class Verrucomicrobiia; order Palsa-1439; family Palsa-1439; genus Palsa-1439. The sequence continues at coordinate 8,657 of DATKNW010000008.1, read as the reverse complement.
AAAAGATCGCTGCGGCGCACGCACCGTTCGTGGATTTCCACGATCCCGGCTCGCGTCAGGTCGCGGCCCGGCTCTGGCACAAGGTCGGTTTCGAGCCGCAAGGGGATTGGGTGTTGAAGGACGAGAGCAAGATCCGCCAGGAGGTCGTCACCTTCGCCGAGAAACATCATGCGTACGTGATCGTCGGGCGCATTCCCGTGCTGAAAGGCAAAATGGAATCGGGCTCGATGCAGATCCTGGTCGAAGGCGATCCTGACATGCGCCGGCCGTTCGTGGTGATGATTGCCAACGCGAAGCGATTTCCCAAAGCCAACGTGAGCGGGGCGCAGGCGCTGGCCGACTATCTCACGTCGGAAAAGGGGCAGCAATTTCTCAAGGATTACGCGGCGAAACAACCGGATGGCGTGCCTTTGTTTTACCCGATCGGCGATGACGCGCCGCCGGGACATTCATGATGCGCTGGTTCATCACATGTCTGTGCCTGGCATTGGCCCCGACACTCTACGCGCAAATCACCGTCACCAACGTCTCCGTGGCCGACGCGTTTGTGCGCTCGCTCGACCCGACTCACAACTACGGCGGCGCGGGCGCGCTGTCGGTTTCGGGCTCGATCGCCACGAATGTCCTTGGCCAACAGGAGGGATTGCTCGACTCGTTCATGCGGTTCGATATGTCGGGCGCGGTGAGTAATTTCAACACTAGCTTTGGTGTGGGGCGGTGGGTCACTGTCGGCGCAACGTTGGTTCTCTTCGAACAAGGCCAGCCCAACAACACGATCTTCAATCGCGGCGTGGGACCATTCGAGGTGCGGTGGATCGCCGACAATTCCTGGATCGAAGGAACAGGCAACCCCAACAATCCCACGACGGACGGCATCGTCTGGAATGACGAGCCGTCCGCCCTGAATTCGAATCTGGACGAATCGCTCGGGACATTCGTGAACGGCGGCACCGACGGCGTGGTGAACGCGACGTTGGAGATACCTTCCGGCTTCGCGAGCCAGCTTTCGACAAACGGACTGGTCAGCTTTTATATGACGGCCACGACCAACAGCGCGGTGGGGTTTACCTTTCACTCGCACAATTTCGTGACCCCTGCGGAATGGCCATATCTGCAGATTACCGCGGCGCCGATTCCGCAAATCACGTCCATCGGGATTATCGGCGGGATTGTGCGGATCAGTTTCACCACAGGCAGCAATTTGTCGTACATCGCGCAGTACAACAACAGCATGGCCGCTGGAGGATGGAATACATTGACCAACGTCATCGGCAACGGCGACACCATGACAATCGCTGACTCGAACGTGACGACCGTGCGCCAGCGGTTTTATCGTGTGGGTTTGATCGTGGGCCCCCAGAACTGATTCGAATTACGACTATGCTATACTCGCCGCGCATGCCCAAGGGCTGGATTCGCTTTGACCGCAATGAACTCGCCGGCGCGTTCGGCGACATCGGCACCGATCTGCCGCTGATCGTGGGGATGATCCTCGCGGCGGGGCTCGACAGCGCGAGCGCGTTGATCATGTTCGGCGTGATGCAAATCTTCACCGGCCTGCGCTACGGCATTCCGATGCCGGTGCAACCGCTGAAGGCGATGGCGGCGCTGGTGATCGCGCAGAAGCTGGGCGGTAACGTGCTGTTCGGCGGCGGGCTGGCGATTGGCGTCATCATGCTCGTGCTCACCGTGACGGGCCTGATTGAATGGCTGGCACGGGTCGTCCCGAAAACCGTGGTCCGCGGAATCCAGTTCGGCCTCGGGCTGCAACTGACGATGCTCGCCGTGAAAGACTACGTTCATGCCGACGGCGCGTCGGGTTACGTGCTGGCGGCGATCGCGTTCCTGATCACGATCGTGCTGATCGGCAACCGGCGATTTCCGGCGGCGCTGTTTGTGATCGCGCTCGGCGTCGCCTACGCGTTCCTCTACAAGATCGACTTCGGGACGCTGCGGCAGGGTGCCGGTGTTCATCTGCCGCAACTGCGCGGCCTGACTCGGCAGGACGTGCTGACCGGTCTGATCGTGCTGGCCATCCCCCAGATTCCATTGTCCCTGGGCAACTCGATTCTCGCGACGCGACAACTGGCCGAGGATTACTTTCCCGAGCGACGACTGACCATTCGCACAATCAGTTTCACGTACTCGCTGATGAACCTGGTCAATCCCTGGTTCGGCGGCATCCCCACGTGCCACGGGTCGGGCGGGATGGCGGGACATTATGCGTTCGGGGCGCGCACGGGCGGCTCGGTGGTCATGTATGGCTGCCTGTATCTGGCGCTGGGGCTGTTCTTCAGCAGCAGCTTCGCCCAGGTGATTCAGGTCTTCCCGAAACCGATACTCGGCGTCATGCTGGCGTTCGAGGGACTGGCGATGCTGGTGCTGGTGCGGGACATCGCCAACGCGAAGGCCGACTTGTTCATCGCGATGCTCGTGGGCCTGATGGCGGTCGGGTTGCCGTACGGCTACGCGATTGGATTGATTATCGGCACGGCACTGGTCTATTTGTGGCGTGACCGCCAGGAAGCAATATGAAACCCGTTATCGCCATTACGCCGGAAGCGATCACATTGCCATCGCGAATGGACGGCCGCGGGTCGTTTTGCGGCGTCTCGTACTCGCAGGCGATCGAGCTCGCGGGCGGCATTCCGCTGATCGTCCCCCTGACGCGCGACAAGCACGTGTTCGATCATTACGTCGATACGTGCGACGGCTGGCTGCTGACCGGCGGCGGCGACGTCGAAGCGAAATGGTACGCGCCGCGGATGCCGGCGGCGCAGCGGAAAAAAATCGGCGGCGCGGATGGTGTCCGCGACGAGATGGAGATCCACGTGGTACGACGGCTCGCTGAGCGCGACCAGCCCCTATTCGGCATCTGCCGCGGGATTCAGGTGATGAACGTCGCGTTCGGCGGAACGCTGCTCCCGCATATCGGCGGACATCATAATCCGAAGCCCGACGCGCTGGCGCATCGGATCGAATGGGAGAAGCGCGGAAAACTGAAGCGCGCGATGAACGGTTTTGACCGGGTCAACACCAGCCATCATCAGGCCGTGGACCGGGTTGCGCGGGGGTTTGAGGTCGTCGCGCGCGCACCGGACGGGATCATTGAGGCGATGGAGATGCCCGATGCGCGGTTTTGCTGCGCGGTGCAATTTCATCCCGAGCGGCTCGTGAACAAGGCCCCCGAATTTCTCAATCTGTTTCGGGAATTCGTCCGGTCGTGCCGGCCGCGACGGTAACGACCCGACGCGCGCCGGTCAACTTGTCGGAGCCGGCTCCTCGGCCGGCTCGGACTCTTCGGCGGGCGGCTGTTGCTGCGGCGGGGGAGCTTTGCGTTTGTAGTCGACTTGCTCCGTCCGCAAAATGCTGTTGGCCCAGTCCTCGTAGAGGGCTTCGCGATTCTGCTGGAGCAATTGCGCCTCGAGCTGCCGCCGGGCCTGCTCGGACTCCAGCGGTTTCGGCTCCTCACGCTCCATCAGGTGGAAGAAAATCCCGCCCGTGGGCGAGGTGAAGAAATCGCTGACGGCATTGGTGGCCATCCCAAGCACGACCTGTTTGATCGTGCTCGCGTACGGAAGGTTGGTCGTTTCCCCGATGAACGTGAATGGTTCGGACGTCTTTGGCGTCAGGCCGACGGCGGCGCAGGCAGTGGTGAAATTGGTGCCGGCGGCTACCGCGGCTTTGATCCTGGCATCGAGATCGCGGCCCAGTTTGACGGTCGCTTCGTAGGAGCGCTGCTGGCGGATGCGCTCGATGACCTGCGGCTTGACCTCGTCGAATGGTGGAATCTCGCTGGGCTTGCTGGCGACGTACTGCAGTACGTAGTAACCATCCTCGCCGCGCACGACATCGCTCAGCGGGATATCCGGGCCGAGCGCGAACGCGGCCTGATTGAACTGCTTGTTGGTGCCCACGCCGCTGACCCGGCTGCGCAGACCGAAGAAATCCGTCTCCCGGATCGGGAGGCCCGATTTCGCGGCGTGCTCGGTGAAGCTCGGGGGAGACGACTTGCTCGGCGCCGCATCCGGGTTGGTGGCGAGGTCGACGGTGAACTGCTGGGCGCGGTTGCCCGCCGCCTGATCGGCGCGCAGGTTGAGCAACTCGCTCCTTAATTCATCCTTCACCTCGGCCAACGGCTTCGGTTGGCCGGAGGCGTCGAGGTACCGATTCTTGTTGCGCTCGTAATACTCGCTGAGGTCGTCGTCGCCGATCGTGATTGATTTCCGGGCATCGGCATTCGTGAAGTAGACATACCGCACCTTCACCATCGCCGGCGTACGGAACTTCTCCAGGTTCGCGCTGTAATAGGCCCGCGCTTCCTCGTCGGTAATGGTGGATGTGTCCTTGTGGTCGGCGGCGTTGAGCTCGACGTAATTGATCCGGGTTTGCTCTTCGAGCATGTTGTAGGTCTCGCGCATCTCGGCGGGCGCGACCTCCATCGATGCGCCGATCATGGTCCCCAAGCGGGCCAGAGTCAGATCCGTGCGAATGACATCCTCGAACTGGGTTTCGCTGATGCCGAGATTGTTGAGGACGATCATGTACCGCTGATAGTTGCCGGGATCAAACTGCCGTTGCTCGTTGAGCATAACCGGCAGGGAGCGAATCTGTCGGACCACGTCCTCATCGGCCACGCGGATGCCGAGCTCCCTGGCTTTGCGCAGCAGAACCATTTGCTGAACGGCCTTGATGTTCAGGTCGTCTTCAAACGCGGCGGTGCGGACGGGTTGGCGGCCGCGGGCCATCGCGACGCTGGCGAGCACGTTGTTGCGGAGGGCCTGGAACTCGGCGGAGTTGACCGGCTTGCCACCGATTGTCGGTAATCCGCCGCGCTGCGATTGTCTTCCGCCCCAGAGCGAGCCGGACGGCGTGAACAACAAGCCCATTCCCACGCTGACGGCCAGGATGACCCCCAGAATCAACGGCCCGTGTTTTCGAACCAAATCGTGTGAGCTGATAAACATGTCAATATTCCCAAATGAAGCTCGGTGAGGATACCTGCCTCTTCCGCCATCGTCAAACGCCAAAATCGCTGGTAGACTGCCCGTCCATGCGGATGAAAATCGTTGCCGACCCGAATATCCCGTTCGTCCGAGAGGCGTTTGGCCCGCTCGGCGACGTGCAATTGGTGCCCGGACGCCAAATTACGCCCGATACGGTGCGCGAGGCGGAGGCGCTGCTGGTGCGGTCCGTCACGCCCGTCAACGCCGCGCTGCTGGATGGCAGCCGGGTCCGGTTCGTGGCGACGGCGACGATCGGGTTCGACCATATCGACCGGGAGTACTTGTCACAGAAGGGGATCGGATTCGCCAGCGCCCAGGGCAGCAACGCGAATTCCGTGGCCGAGTACATCGTGGCGGCAATGCTGGAGCTGGGACACCGGCACAAATTCAAGGTGCGCGACAAGGTGTTGGGAGTCGTCGGCGTGGGCAACGTCGGCTCGCGCGTGGCGCGGTACGCGGAGGCGCTCGGCATGCGCGTGCTGCCGAACGACCCGCCACGCGAGCGCGTGGAAAAGGGAGGGAAATTTGTCCCGCTCGAACGGGTACTGGCGGAAGCCGACATCATCACGCTGCACGTGCCGCTCAACCGCACGGGCCCGGATGCGACGGTTCACTTGTTCGACAAGGGGCGTCTCGATGCGCTGGAGGCGCGCAAACCGATTCTGTTTAATTCGTCCCGCGGGGCGGTCGTGGACAACAAGGCGTTGCTCAAGGCGATCGATGGCGAGCATTTGGGCTGTGTCGTGCTCGATGTGTGGGAAGGCGAACCGAATATCATCCCCGAGCTGCTCGACGTGGTCGATCTCGGCACACCGCACATTGCAGGCTACAGTTTCGATGGAAAAGTCAACGGCGCGCGGATGATCTATGAGGCGCTTTGCGAGTTTTTCAAGCTCGCGCCGAAATGGGTGCCGACGCTGCCGCCACCGCCCGTTCCGCTTATCAAGGATTCGGTAGAGAGCGGCGAGGACGATGAAGACGTGTTGCGTCGCGTGATCGCGCGCGTCTACGACATTACGGTTGATGACGCCGCGCTCCGGAGGGATGTCCGTCAGTTCGACAAATTGCGCGCGGAATATCCCGTGCGCCGTGAATTCTTCAACACCGAGCTGGCGCTGCGGGGTGCGAGCGAGGCGCTGCGGGCCAAGTGCGCCGCGCTGGGATTCAAAATGGATTGACGATATTCGGGCAGGGACGTTCTTCCAGCACCGCCAGCAGATTCTCGACCGCCAGAGCTCCCATGCGGCGGCGGGTCTCGACCGTGGCGCTGCCGATGTGCGGCGACAGGAGCACCTTCGGCATCTCTACCAGTTCGGGACTGATCTTCGGCTCGTGTTCGTAGACATCGAGGCCGGCGCCGGCGATCCAGCCTTCGCGCAACGCTCGCACCAGGGCCGCTTCATCCTGCACCGGGCCGCGGGACAAATTGATGAAGTAGGCGGTCGGCTTCATCTTGCGGAATTCGGCTTCGCCGAACAGGTGGTGCGTCTCCCTGGTGAGCGGCACGTGGACGCTGACGAAGTCCGATTCGCGGAGAAGCTCGTCGAAGGTCAGCCGGTTCGCGCCTAGCGCTTCCATGTCCGGCTTCGCGTTGCGCGCGAAATAGACAATATGCATCGAAAACCCGGTTGCCCGTCGCGCCACGGCCGCGCCGATGCGTCCCGCACCGACGATCCCCAGCGTTTTGCCCGCCATATCGACGCCCAGCAGCAGCGATGGTGAAAACCCGCGCCAGTCGCCCGAGCGGGCGAGGCGGTCGGCCTCGACGATGCGACGGGCCACGCCGAGGATGAGTGCCCACGTGTGATCGGCGCAGGCTTCGACGAGCACGCCGGGCGTGTTGGTCACCGCGATGTGGCGCCGGGTGGCCTCGGCCAGATCGACATTGTCGTAGCCGACCGCGAGACAGGAGACGACCTTGAGCCTCGGCGCGGCGTTGAAGAATTCAGCATCGACGCGGTCGGTTCCCATGACGATCACGGCATCGGAATCGCGGAGCCGGCGGAGCAACTCGCCACGGGGAAGCGGTTCTTCGGCGTCATGGAAATCGATGTTCGCGCCCACCTTGCGAAGCGCGTCGAGGCTTTCGGCGAAGACATGGCGCGTGATGAAGACATTCCACTTCATATTTATGGATGGTACCTTGGCCGCAAACTACCAGATCGAGTTGTAGCCGCGAAACTTTTTCGCGGCGTGATGGACCGGAGGATGCCCGGAACCGCGAATGAGATTCGCGGCCACAATACGGCTGGCGCGATCGTGTGGTGTGACATGATGGCGCGCGTGTCACACTCGGGCGCGCCCGTGTCACACTTTCACTGTGACATGTCACACCACGGCGGCGCTCGGCAAAATTTACTATCGCTTCCGCCGCAACGGCTTGCGCGCCCGCCCAATTCCATGGCATCGCCACTGCTAAAGATGCGACGGAATTTTGTGCTCAGAGAGGAGCCAGTAATCAAATGCCAAAAGTTTTAGGAATCGATTTGGGGACGACGAACTCCTGCATGGCGGTCATGGAGGGTGGGGAGCCCGTCGTCATTCCGAACGCCGAAGGCGGACGCACCACGCCATCCGTCGTCGCGTTCACGAAATCGGGCGAGCGGCTGGTCGGCCAGGCGGCAAAACGCCAGGCCGTGGTCAACTCGCGCAACACCGTGTACTCGATCAAGCGGTTCATGGGCCGCAAGTACGAGGAGGTCGAGCAGGAACGCAAGCGCGTCCCGTTCGAAGTCGTGCGCGGCTCCAACGGCGATGCCCACGTCAAGGTGACGGTCGGCAATGAAGAGAAGACGTTCTCGCCGCCGGAAATTTCCGCGATGATTCTGGCCAAGATGAAATCCGACGCCGAAGCGTATCTCGGCGAGAAGATCGTCCAGGCCGTCATCACGGTGCCCGCCTATTTCAACGACGCTCAACGTCAGGCGACGAAGGATGCCGGCAAGATCGCCGGGCTGGAAGTGCTCCGCATCATCAACGAGCCGACCGCGGCCTCGCTCGCGTACGGTCTCGACAAGAAGAAGGACGAGAAGATCGCCGTATACGACCTGGGAGGCGGGACCTTCGACATCTCGATCCTGGAACTCGGCGACGGGGTATTCGAGGTAAAGTCCACCAACGGAGACACCTACCTCGGGGGCGAAGACTTCGACATCCGGATCATCAATTTCCTCGCTGACGAGTTCAAGAAAGAGCAGGGCATCGACCTGCGCAAGGACAAGATGGCGCTTCAGCGGCTCAAGGAAGCCGCCGAGAAGGCCAAGCACGAGCTTTCCAGTTCCATGGAGACGGACGTTAACCTGCCGTTCATCACGGCGGATGCGTCCGGGCCGAAACACTTGAACACGAAGCTGACGCGATCGAAGCTCGAGCAGCTTGTCGAAGACCTCGTGCAGAAGACCCTGGAACCGTGCAAGAAGGCGCTTCAGGATGCGGGGCTTACGGCAAGCGACATAGATGAGGTAATTCTGGTCGGCGGGATGACGCGCATGCCTCGCATCCAGAAGATTGTCGAAGATTTCTTCCACAAGCAGCCCCACAAAGGCGTCAACCCCGACGAGGTCGTCGCGGTGGGCGCAGCCATCCAGGCGGCCGTGCTGAAGGGCGAGGTGAAGGACGTTCTCCTGCTGGACGTCACGCCGTTGTCGCTGG
>DATKNW010000007.1:0-50556 GCA_035541135.1 Verrucomicrobiia bacterium | reverse complement strand
GTCCACGTTTCCAAAATGGACGGTCGGCATGTCGACGGTCTTGCCGTTGGCATCGACGGGACGGCTGGGGTCGATGGGTTTGAGCACTTGCGCCGACGCCGACGCGGCAACGAGCACGAGGCTGAGAATGGCCGTCTTCATATTCGATGTTGGTGCGGACGAGAGGACTTGAACCTCCACGACCTTGCGGCCACAGCCTCCTGAGGGCTGCGCGTCTGCCAATTCCGCCACGTCCGCGCACTGATGGGAACTATAGCGATGTGCAGCGGTGTTCGCAATGAGAAACACGGCGTGACACACCGTGACTGGCTCAGACGAATGGAAACCGATGGCAGGACGTCGCGATTGCGACGGCGAACCCGACGAATCGACACCGGCAGCGCAGCAGGCTTGACCCGATGATTCCGGGAAGCTAACGATTAGGCAATTTCTGCGGGCGGAATGGCCTGCGGAGGATCGCAATCGGAATACCGCTTATGACGCGACGATCATGGTTGGGAACGGGCGCTCTGTTGTCGTTGGGACTACTGATGGCTGGTTGCGCTTCCCGGGAATCGCGCGAGACGCTTCCTTCAACCGGCACATCCGCTGAACCCGATGCCGCGATCCGTGACGTGATTACCCGTGTCGCTCATCATCAGATCCGCGCCCTGGCCGATGGTGATTATGCGCCGGTTGATACCGTTGCCGCCGCGCAGGCGAAGAAACAACCGGAGGGGATCGCTTGGGACTACCCGTGGGGCGTGACGCTGTATGGGATGCTCCATGTGTCCGACACGACAAAGGACAAGACCGTCGAACGCTATGTCCTCGAGCACAACCAGATCGTGACCCGTTACTGTGCATGGCTGGCCGACCTGCGCGTCAAAGTCGGCGCGACGCCGGAACTGAGCAGTTTTGTGCAGCCGCTACCTGTCCGTCGCCTGATGGCCCTCGGTTCCCTGGATGATTGCGGGGCGATGGGAGCGCAACTCGTTGAGACGTTCCTCAACCACGGGGTTCGGCCCGCGCCGGAGCAGAAGGCGGTCGCCGAGATGATCGCCGATTACATCGCCAACAAACAGGCGCGGTTGCCCGATGGGACGCTCTGGCGTCCGGGGGCGATGGGCGGCACCGTCTGGATCGACGATCTCTACATGAGCTGTCCGTTTCTCGTCCGCTGGTACAAATACACGGGGGACCGCAAGTACCTGGACGATGCGGCCCGCCAGATCATCAACGTGGCGCGACGCTTGCAGGACGCCGATGGCGTCTGGTGGCACGGTTACTACGAGAAAGACCTGGAGCATGCACCCATCAAATGGGGACGGGGCAACGGCTGGGCCATGGTCGCGACCGTGGAGGTGCTCTCGGCCATGCCGGAAGACCATCCCGACCGCGCCGCGCTGATCGCCATCTTGCGACGGCAGGTCGAGGGCGTCAAACCATTGCAGGCCCCCGATGGAATGTGGCGGCAGGTGCTAGATCATCCGGAGTTGTGGGAGGAAACCTCATGCACGGCGATGTTCAGCTACGCCATCGCGCGGGCCGTCAATCGCGGCTGGATCGATCCGTCCAACCTGACCGTCGCGCGCACGGCATTTGCCGCGCTCGCCCAGCATATAACGCCCGAGGGAGTCGTCAAAGACACGTGCGAGGGCACCGGCATCGGCAAGGACCTGGAGGCGTACATCGAACGGGCGCGCCCGGATGACGACATGCACGGTCGCGGTCCGGTGATGCTGGCCGGCGCGGAACTTCTGCTGGCCAAGCAGAAATGATACGCTCCGACTAGTGCTCCGCGGGATACTGCCAGACCCAGTCGCCTTCCTTTTCGTCAAACAGAGTCTTGCCAGGCACGCCACCGTCGTCCTTCTCGTTCCAGCCGACCGAGTAGAGGACGAATCGGCCGTCCTTCGTGAGGCGGTATTTGTACGGCTCGCCGGTGATTACGTCGTGAGGCAGTTGGGAAGTGAATTGCGGCGCCAGCGCACCGAGCGTCTCGGGAAATCGCCCGTTGGCCAACCGATAGCGTTCCAGCGCACAGCCTAGCACGGCTTGATCGGTGGCAACCTGTGCGGTGGCCCCTTTGACAACCACGCGGCCCAACGCAGGCAGCAACATCGCTGACAGAACCCGATGCTGGACAAGAATCACGACGAAGGGATTTCGGTCATGAAACGCTCGCCCCAGAGCCCGTTCATTGGATGTGAGTTGCCTTGGAAAGACCCGTCTGGCTGCGGTGTCGAATGCCCCGGCCATCTGCAGGTCAAACAACCGACAATAACTGACCTGTTCCTGGTCGAGCCACCCGCTCGGAGCCAATCGGGCGATTCCCAGCCCCTCGTCCCTGCCTGAGTCCGTGAGCTCGCCAACTTTTCCGGTGTGTTTGATGTAGTCGATAATCCCGATGCCACACGACCGCTCCGCGTCGAAGGTCGGCTTCAAATCCGCCACGAAATCGTACTGTTGCAGACGCGTTTCCGTCTCGCGCAGTTGGGCGTCCGACCATGCGTGTTCGGCCAGTCCCTCCCAAATCGGCTGCATCGCGTGATGCAGGCAGGCGACACGAACGAGATAGGAAATCAGGAATGGCTCTCCCTTCAGGGAGTCGGCCACGCGAAGCGATAGCTTCACATCCTGCAAAGCTTCTTCGCTCTGGCCAACCGCAAGCTCGGCGCAGGCCTCGAGCTGCAAGCGGCGGCAGATGTTTCTCACGCCGTTGAGGTGGGGTAGCAGAATCGCGAACGGTTCCGGCACGTCATAATTGACCGGGTAGCGGGCATACGGTCGCTGGCTGACGGCGCGCAGTTCGGCGAGCACGGCGGCGTTCGTTTCCAGCCCTTCCAAGACCGCTGGAGCCGCTTTGACGCGGGACTCTCTGTCGAGCGGACCGGACTCGGCGCTGCGGTTTGGCGCCAACTTGCCTGCACGGATGGCGTCAAAGGCCGCGCCCCAGGTAACGAGGTCCATGAAGTGCCGGTACCCGTCCTTCTGCGGCGCCTCCAAGCTGTAAACGGCGGCAATGGCCCGCCCATAATTGTCGTTCTTCCAATAATTGAGACCGGTGGTGCTGGCGTGATTGCTGGGGACAAACCATGAAGCGATGAACGGTGTGGCGGCAAAGTTCTGGTCGTCTGGCACCGGTTTGGGGATCAGCGCTTTCCAGTCCAGCGTCGCGCCGTCGGCCTCGAGCTGTTCACGACACCGCGCCCAAGCACGTCTGCCCCGGAGGTTTTCCTCCGCGTAATACGCAGCGATCACTGTGATGATGACCGCGACGGTGATCAGGAAGTAATGCGCTCCATTCCAACTGAAGGACCAGTTCAGGAAACGTCGAGTCGGGCTTCTTTGCCACATCGTGGGACGATCGGAATTCGGTGTATTCATCGCGATCTCCGGTTATGCCGCTGCGGTCCGGGCCGCGCATTCGCTGTGTGGCCCCGGTGTGGTGCGCTTCTGGCTGTGGGCTGGTTCGGTTGGTGGGCCGATTAATTGAGTCAGCATCCGGCGTTGCTCGATGAGGACGCGCACCTCCTCGCGCGATGGCGGCTTTGTCTGGCGGGCGACTTCCGTTGCCGTCCGGGAGGAAGCCAGGTCCATCACGGCGATCACGACCCACGCGCACGCTAGGCCCGCCCAGATTCGGCGTGAAGGCAGAATCAGTTCCTGCCACATCTTCCAGCCGGCGGCAAACAGCACATTGCGGCTGACGGGTGTTGCGTTGCCGTCCAGTGCCGGGACAAGTTTCTGAGTCCACATCCGATCCAGACGTGGTTCGGCAGACTTGTGCTGGTTCAGCAGAATTTCTCGTGGCGTTTTCATGGCGCTTCTTCCTCCAACAACTTTCTCAGAGCCCGCTTCGCGTAATGCAGTCGCGACTTGACGGTGCCCACCTGCGTCCCGGTGATGCGAGCGATTTCTTCCAGTGAAAATCCTTCGATGAAATGCAGCAACAGCGCCGACCGCTGCGGCAACGGGATTTTCTCGAGCTGCCTCATGAATTCGGCCTCCTGCTCTTCGCGAACGAGCACGTCCAGTGGATCCGGGCTGCTGGTCTCAGGCTCGCGCAGCATTTCCTCTCGCAACTCAGCCTCGCGGCCTTGTCGTCGCCATTGCTGCACGCATTTTTGGTGTGCGATGCGGAACAGCCACCCGCCGAACTTGTCGTCCTCCCGCAGCGAAGCGATGTGGCGGAAGGCGTTGATGAAGGTCTCCTGCACCAGATCGAGGCTCGCTTGTTCATCGCGCACCAGTTCGAACACGTAGACATACAATGGAAGCCGGTAGCGCCGGAAGAGCGTCTTCCATGCTTCGGCGTTGCCAGCCCGCGCGTCGGCCACGGGCAGTTGTTCGCGTTCAGCCACTACCAGCATTTACACCCGGTAGAATGCGGGAGGCGAGAAAAGGTTCAATCCGATCGCACGTCAGTGCGGACGGGACCGCGTTGACTACGCGTGATACTCGGACGTCACAACGCCGCGATTCAGGGGGTCGAGCCGGAGCTGGGAGCAGGCGCGGCGGCGCCGGACTTGTTTTGTCCGAACATCTGCTGGGCCATCTTCATCCCCGCGGCTTGCATGGTGGCCATCTGTTGCTGGAACTTGGTGAACTGGTCGAGCTGGGCTGGCGTGAGGATCGATGACGCGCTCTCGGCATACTGCTTCTGCAACTGTTCCTGCTGCTTCATCGCCTCGGCAATGGCATCATCGGTGAATTGCAGCGGGTCACGGGTCTTGCTGTTCAGAAGGGAGTTTTCCGGGAGGGCCTTCCGCGCCTGATACATGGCGTCCACGAGATCATTCTCCTGCTGCTCGGTCAGCGCGTTGTCCGCCGACAGGTTCTGTTTGAACAGATTGACCTGCGTACGTTCGGCCACCGTTTGATCGTACTGCTGGAAGGCACTGTACCCCTGCGGTCCCAGCAGATCCTGGATCTGCTTGTCGTATTGGGCCTTGATGTCTTTGGTTTGTTCCCCGACCTGCTTCATGTCAGTTCCCGATCCGCTCATCGCCGCCAAGCCCGCGTCGGTTAGCGCCATCTGCCGGTCCTCGAGCAGCTTCTTAAGTGAGTCTTCGTCGGCGGGCGACAAACCGAGTTTCTTGTACAGACTCCCGTACATTTGCTCGACCATCATCTTCTGCTGAGCGCGCACCATTTCTTTCATTTGCGGGTCTTTGAGCATGGATGCCAGACCCGCGAAAGCGTTTGTCGTTGTCCGCGCACCAGATTCAGCGGATGGCGCCGACGCTGGTGAAGTCGATGTCAGCGGACTGGCCGGCGATTTGGCAGACTCGGCATGATCGGCCCGCTGTTGCTCGTCCTCCTGCTGAAGCGCAGCCAGTTGTCGTCGGGCGTCATCGCGTTCCTGGCGCAGTTGCTGCGATTCCTTCGCGAGCGAGGCCTGTTCCTGCCGCAACGCCGAAAGCTCCTGCTGGAGCCCTGAAACCCGCTGTGTCTCGTAAACCCCCGTACCGATGGCGGCGAAACCGACCACCGCCGCTGTGATGAGCACTGCCTGTGTGGTTGTCATGGTGACAAATGACCTCCGCGGACGGCCTCGGCGAGCCGTTTCAACGCCAGCTCCTCACCGAGCGCCAATACGTTGTTGAAATACTCGACCATTTCCGCTTCCGTGGCGACGTCAACGATGTTACTCCCAATGATCGACAGAAGCGACTTGATTTCGTCACGACGCCGCTGGAGCTGCTCAAGCCGTAGCGAGGCTTCGGCACTGACTCCCTCGGGCGCAGAATTGGTGTGCTGCTCCGTTCCGGCCAAAATCACGGCCCGTTCCAACGATTCCCCGACCAGTTCCGTCACCAGGTAAGTTGGCCGATCCTGCATGGCATTGGCGACCCTCAACATCAGCGGCGCGGCTGCTTTGTCGATCCCCCGGTCCGCGCAATCGCGAGCCATGACAAGGACGGGCGTGTCGGGCATGAACCCGAGCCGTCGGGCTGAATAGGGCGAATACCCGGCGGCTTCGAGCGTGTGAATGCGCGCGCGCGCGGCCTCGGGAGAATAATCGTGATAGCGAATGGCCCACGTAGGCGGCATTTTCCAATCCGCCAGCCCCCTGGCCTGCGTCTGCAGAGCGTTAAACTCAACGAACCACGGCACGATGTTGGCCGTGTCGCCGTTCTCGACGGCGTGCAGCAACGGGAGCGCGGCCGCGGGCTCGTGATGAGCCACGGCAGCACAGGCGTACCGCAGCTCGATTTCGAGATTTGTGCCGCTCGCCGCCAGCGCTGACTCGAAAAGGGCGCGTTTGATCGGCCAATCGCCGATCAGCTCCGCGGCGCCCCAGACAAGCTGGTAGTCGTTGGTTGCCTGCCGGGCCACCCGTTCGATCGCCGCGCGGTCGATCTGCGTCAGCCTCAGCAGTTCGGCGGTTTCCAGTTGGCCGGTCGTGCGCCGCATCTGGTCGACGCGGCGGAAGTCTTCAAACGTGGGCAACTGGTCCGCGAAGATAATCGGGGAGACAAACAGCGCGGCCGCCGCGCAAACGGCAACGATGACGGGACGTGGTGTTCTCATTCTGGCTACCGAGTGGTAAGTACTGTATTCTTTGTTGGCGATGGCTGTCAAAATTCATTTGGCCAGGAAAACGATCTCCCTCGGCGTGGGCGATCTCGTGTCCGAGCCGCTGGCGAACAACGGACGCGCAGGCGGGCTGGGTATGTGGACGCGGCTGGCGTTGGGGCGCGAGGCGCACGTGGCCCGCCAGCGGAGCCAAGCGGGATTGCACGAAGGCTATGCGCGGGAGATCACCGTGCGCTACGAGACAACCGTCGACGATTTTGCCGTGACGATCCAGGGGCGCATCGACGGCGTCTACACGCCCCTGAACGGCGGGCCACATGTCATTGAGGAGATCAAATCCGTCGTCCTGCCGCCGCTGGTGTTCGCCGCCATCGACGAGAAATCCTACCCGCATTACGTCGAGCAACTGCGGATGTACTGCTTCTTCGTGGAACAAGAGCGGAAGACCGCGTTGGGCCGCCTCGTGTTCGTAAACGTGGCGGACGGAACGACGAAGGAAATCGAGATCGGCGGACCGTTTGACGATTGTGAGCGATTGATTGCCGAACGCGTGCGCGCCCTGATCGTCCAAGCACAAGACGAGCAGCGGCGCCAGGAACAACGGCGGACCCAGTCGGCCACGCTCCGGTTTCCGCACGACCGTGTCCGGCCACATCAGGATGAGATGATGGTGGCCATCGAGCATGCGTTGAAGGAAGGGCGACACCTGCTCGTTTCGGCTCCCGCGGGGGTCGGCAAGACGACGGCGGCGCTGTACCCCGTGGTGAAGTACGCGCTGGAGAATGACCAGCGGGTGTTCTTCGTCACCGCCAAGAACACGCAGCAACAAATTGTGCTGGAGACACTTGCACGGATGGCGCACGACAAGTCAGCGCATCCGAACGCGGTGTTCTTTCGCGCTCGGGAGAAGATGTGCATCAACGACGTGTACGCCTGCCGCGAGGAATTCTGCCCGCACCTGCGCGATTTTCGCGTGAAGCTTGAAACCACGCGCGTCGTCGATCGCCTGCTGGCCGACAGATTGATCACGCCCGAGGCGATGATGGATGTCGGACGGCGAACGAACCTGTGCCCGTTCGAGCTGGCGCTGATCGAAGCCGAGTTAACCGACGTGATCGTCTGCGATTACAATTACGTTTTCGATCCGCAGGTGTATTTCCGGCGGTTCTTCCTCGAAGCGGATTACTCGAACGCGATTCTTGTGATCGACGAAGCGCACAACCTCGTCCAGCGGGCGATGGACTACTACTCGCCCAGTCTGTCCCGGCAGCAAATCCGCGACTTGAGCGGCAATCTGCGGCACGTCGAGCCGTCGCTGGCCGGGGAGTTGCGAAAGTTCCTTGGGAAGATCGACGACTTCTTCCGCAGCCAGAAGCGGTCTCAAGGCGACGAATACAGCCAACTCGAGGAGGGCGAAGTCGGCCAGGACAAGTATCTGATTCCATCGCCCCGGGAGTTTTTCGACGAACTCAAGCCTATCTGCAACAAGCTGGCCATGCGTTACTTGCTGGATAAAACGACGAGTGGTCGAGCCATTCCCGACGATCCCGTGGACGAATTCCTCTCGGCCTTCGGCCAGTTTTGCACCGTGTTGGCCATGGAAGGGGAAGAATTCTCCTATGTGTATGACTCGACGGGCGGGGAAGCCCTGAAAATTGTCTGCAAAGATCCCTCCCGTCAGCTCGGCCAGAGACTGGAGGGGTTTCATAGCGTCATCGCCATGTCGGCCACGCTCGAGCCGATGGCGTTCCATCGCCAGATGCTGGGGTTCGATCCCGAGCGGACGGACCAGGCAACCTTTCCGTCCCCATTCCCGAAGGAGAACCGGCGGATCATTGTGGTGCCGACCGTTTCTACCACGTTTCGCGTCCGGGCCGCGCACTACGGCAAGATTGCCAATATCATTGCCACCACTGCCGCCGCGAAGTTGGGCAACTACATGGCGCTTTTCCCGAGCTACGACTTCCTGCGGGGGGTGGTTGGACGCGTGCCCGAAGGGCCGTGGGAGACGCTCGTTCAAGAGCCCCGGATGACCGAACAGCAACGGCAGAGCCTTTTGGACGCGCTTCGTGAGCCGCAGCCCCCGAAACTCATCTTCGCGGTGCAGGGCGGCTTGTTTGCGGAAGGTGTGGACTACCCCGGCGAAACGCTCTCGGGCGTGATCATCGTCAGCCCTGCCCTTCCCCAAGTCAGTTTCGAGCGGGAACTGATGCGGGAGTTCTTCGAGGCGCGGCACGGCAGCGGGTTCGAATTCGCCTACCTGTATCCCGGCATGAATCGTGTGATTCAGTCGGTAGGCCGCCTGATCCGGAGCGAAACGGATCGGGGCGTGGCGGTGCTTGTGTGTCAAAGATTTGCGCAGGCCCAGTATTCAACGCTCTTCCCGCCGGACTGGTCTGAGAGTATGGCCGACAGTCGGGCTGGGTATGACTTGGCAGCAGAACTGGCAGGTTTTTGGGGTGGTAACCCCGGGAAACGGGTGCGGTAAATCCGCTTTACAAGAGCGGACTGGATACTATATAGTTCTTACTGTCAAAAGCTTAGGAGGGAGCGGTCAAGGAGCATGATTCAAGCAAAGCAGGCGTCGCATCTAAATTTGACGGACCAGTTGGAAGCCGCTATTGCCGGGGCGCAGGAATGGCTCTTGGGGCAACAGGCGGCTGATGGCCATTGGTGCGCGGAGCTTGAGGGGGACACCATCCTCGAGTCCGAATACCTGATTTACCTGCATTTCATCGACAGGCTGGATCCGGTCATTATTCGCAAGGCTGCAAATTACGTTCGATCCCAGATGCTCCACGAGGGGGGATGGTCTATTTACCCGAACGGCCCGATGGATCTGAGCGCGTCTGTGAAAGCTTATCTCGCGCTGAAAATGGCGGGGGATCCAATCGATGCGCCGCACATGGTCAGAACCCGCGCGGCGATCCATGCGTCTGGCGGTGTGACACGCTGCAACACATTCACCAAGATTTCCCTGGCCATGATCGGCCTGTATCCGTGGGGCGGATGCCCGGCGATTCCGCCCGAGCTGATTCTGTTGCCGAAGTGGTTCAGCTTCAGCATTTACAACATGTCTTCCTGGTCGCGCGCGATGCTGGTGCCGCTCTCGATCATCCGTTCCCGAGAGCCGGTCAAGCCTCTTCCTCGTGAGTGGCAGATCGACGAGCTTTGGGTGGAGAGCCGGGAAACGGCTGACATTCGGTTACCACGAGATCCGCATACGTTGACGTGGCGGAACTTCTTTCTGGCGGTGGACCATCTGCTGAAGTTCGTTCATCGTCACCACCCGGCCCCGCTGATTCGGCGGATTGCGATGCGAAAGGCCGAACGCTGGGTGATTGAGCATGGACGTACCCCCGGCGGTCTCGGCGCCATCTTTCCCGCCATGGCCAACTACGTCATGGCCCTGCGGGTGTTGGGCTACAGCAATGAAAGCTACCTCGTCGCGCACGGCATCCTGGAGATGGAGAGACTCGAAATCGAGGAGGGCGACACCTTGCGGCTTCAGCCCTGCTTCTCCCCGGTCTGGGATACGGCGATCAGCGTTAATGCGCTCCACGAGTCGGGTCTGCCATCCGATCATCCGTCGCTCGAGGCGGCCTCGCGCTGGCTGTTGGACAAGGAAGTCCACCGCCCCGGCGACTGGCGGGTGAAGCATTCGGAGAGTCATCGCTACACGGAACCGAACAAGCCGGTGGGTGGATGGTTTTTCGAGTACGACAACGAGTTTTATCCGGATGTGGACGACACGGTGATGGTGCTGATGGCGTTGAACCGGGTCAGAACGGGCTTCGATCGGGAGAAGTCGGCGGCGATTCGCCGCGGCACGCGATGGGTGCTGGGGATGCAGGGCAAAGACGGTGGTTGGGCCAGCTTCGACAAGGACAACGACAAGTGGTTGTTCACGCAAGTGCCGTTCGCCGACCACAATGCGATGATCGATCCGAGCACGGCCGATATCGCCGGCCGCGTTCTGGAATGTCTGGGTCACTTTGGGTTTACGATGGACGACGAGTGCGTCTTGAAAGCCGTCGCATTCCTCAAGCGCGATCAGTGCGCGGATGGCTCGTGGTTCGGACGGTGGGGCGCCAACTACCTTTACGGAACCTGGCAGGTGCTGCGGGGCCTGCGGGTCATTGGCGAAGACATGCGCCTGCCCTACATTCGGCGGTCGGTAGCCTGGCTGAAGTCTTCTCAGAATGCCGACGGCGGGTGGGGCGAGTCGCTGCGCAGTTACGACGATCCCCAGTTCAAGGCCATCGGCCGCAGCACGGCGTCGCAGACGGCCTGGGCTGTCATGGGGCTGATTTCGGCCGGTGAAGAGAATTGCCTCGAAGTCGCTCGCGGCATCAAGTATCTGATCGATCACCAGGAATTGGATGGATCGTGGGATGAGGAGATGTTTACCGGGACGGGATTCCCCCGCGTGTTCTACTTGCGCTACCACTATTATCGTGATTACTTCCCCCTGATGGCTCTCGGGATGTACGCGCGCCACGTGACGGACGGATTCCCGCCCGTGCCGCGCGAGATCGAAAAATCCCGTGTCATCCAATTGTTCTTCAAACAACCGCGCATTTTGCGGAAGGTGGCCCGCCTCCGTGCCTTGGCGCATTTGACCGAAGTGTAAGAGAGCGGAAAGACAGGAGAGGCATAATAGATGAGATTCCCATTTGCGTTGTCGGCGAAGATGGCCCGACACATCATCAGTAACAAGATCAAGGGGACGGAGAAATTCGCCCTCGTGCTCCAGTTGGAGCCGTTGCACACCTGCAATCTGACGTGCACGGGCTGCGGACGCATCCGCGAGTATTCGACCAATCTCAAGGACATGATGAGCCTCGAGGATTGCCTGGGCGCCGCCACCGAATGCGGCGCGCCCATGGTCTCCATCTGCGGCGGCGAGCCGTTGATCTATCCGAAGATCGAGGAGCTCGTCGATGGACTGCTCGCTCAGGGACGAATCGTGTACATCTGCACGAACAGCATGTTCATGCGCAAGAAGATACGGGAGTATCTGGCGCGCACGTATACGCCCGCCGTTGAGCCGAAACTTACCGCTCTGCTCGCCCAGCAACTGATCACGGACAAGGAAGCCGCCGAGATCCGCAAGGGCAAGAACGATGGCCGACCGGGCATTGGCCCCACGAAGTGGATGTATTGGAACGTTCACGTGGACGGCCTCGAGTACATTCACGACCTGATCGTTGAGCGCGAAGGTGTGTTCAAGGAATGCGTCGAAGCCATCAAGATGGCCAAGATTCTCGGGTATCAGGTGGCAACGAATTGCACGGTCTACAAAGAGACCGATATGGACGAGATCGAGAAGATGTTCGACTTCCTCTCGAATCTGGGCGTCGACGGTCACACGATCACGCCCGGCTACGAATACGACGCCGCCAAGAAGGACATGATCAAGCGCCTGAACAAACAGCCGGAAGATTTCTTCCTGACACGCAAGCTCACGCGGGAGAAGTTCCGGGACATCGTCGAGTGGGGCCAGAAATACACCTTCTTCGGTTCGCCGATTTACCTCGAGTTTCTCGCCGGCAAACGCGACCTGCATTGCACCGCCTGGGCCATCCCGACCCGCAACATTCGCGGCTGGAAGGCCCCCTGCTATCTCATGACCGACGGCCATTACGAGCGGTATCAGGAGATGCTGGAGAAGGTCGACTGGGACAAGTACGGCGTGTTCGGCGGCGTGGCCCGTGATCCGCGCTGCGAGAACTGCATGACCCATTGCGGCTACGAGCCCACGCCGTCACTGGGCATTGACAACCAGCGCGGTGACACATGGAAACTCATTCGCTACAATTTCGGACGCAAGCCGGCGCCCGTGGCCGACGCGTCGCACGTGGACGCGTACAACGGCGTCACGACGGGTCGCGGCCATCTCACGGGGCGCCGAGATTCGGTCCAGCAGAACATCCAGCAGGTGCTGGCAGAACGAGAAATAACGGCCGCCGTTGTTGCGGAAACCAACAAACACGGTGGCGACGGTTGCTGTAGTTGAGCGTCGTCGGTGACGCTTCGGGGGTGCGACGGGAACCATGATTGCCATTCTCGTTGCGGTTCGTCAGGAATTGCGGCCCATCCTGCGGCGGGCCAACGCGAACCATGTCGTGCGCCAGGAGCATCTGGATTTTCACGAGGGCACACTCGGCGGCCAGGCCGTCGCCCTGTTGGCGCTCGGCATCGGCAAGGAATGCGCCCGCATCGCCGCCGAGATGACCATCCGCTGCTATCGCCCCGACCTTATCATCAGCTCCGGGTTCGGCGGCGGACTGCAGGCGGATGTCCGCGCGGGCGACATCGTCGTCGGCACGGAGATTCTTGAGCTTGGCAAAGACCAGGGTGACGAGATCACGTGGAACACGACGCACAAACCTCAGCGCCCCACCCGCCTGCGGTGGGAAGGCGACTCCGAAATGCGCGTTCATTACGGCAAGATTCTGACCGCGGATGAGATGATCCTGCGCGCATCGAACAAGGCGCGGATCGGCAAGGCCACCGGGGCGCTGACTGTCGACATGGAGACCAGCGCCGTCGCTGCCGTGTGCGCCGCCCGTAACGCGGACTTCCTCGCCGTCCGCGGGATCACCGACGTGGTCGATGAGGATCTGCCGGATGAATTCAACGACTTCTTCGTGCTCGGCCAACTCCGCGCCAACCGCGTGTTTTCCAGTTGCGCGCGTGACCCGCGCGTCCTGACCGACCTCGCCCGGCTCGGCTATCGGGCCAAATACTCCGGCGGCCGACTGGCCCGGTTCCTCGAAGGCGCGGTCGCCCGGCTAGACCTTCCAGCCCTTGCGGCGCGCAATCTCTAGCAGCGACGGCAGCAGCACCAGCGCCGCCAGCAGACAGGAGATGACGCCGATGGTCGTCACCAGACCGAGGCTGCGAATGCCGCGGTGCGCGCCGATCAGCATGCTGCCAAACGCGAACGTGGTCGTCAGCGCCGATAGAATCACTGCCCGTCCCGTGCTCTTGCTGTAGAACGTCGCTTCGTGGCTCTCACGATACCGCTGCACCACGTAAATGCCGTAGGCGACGCCGATGCCAACGATCAGCGGCAGCACCATGATGTTGGCCGGATTGAAGTCGATCCGAAACAGCACCATGGCCCCGAACATCCACGCCGTGCCCACCAACAGCGGCAGAATCGTCAACGCCGTGGCGTACACGCCGCGAAAATCGATGAAGATGAGAATCGCGATGACCAGCAGCGCCCACAATGCCGCCTTGCAATAACCCGTCTTGAGAATCTCCACAAACTCGTACAGCCCCATCGGCGTGCCCGTCGCGTTCGGCGCGACCGACTCCACCTCGCGCACAAATTTCACGAGCGGTTTCCGCTCCCAGATGTCCTCTTTCGGAAAGACCCGAATCAGAAACTTGCCCGTCCGCCCGACCATGATCTGGCGCAGCTCGGACGGCACGTCGCTGACGGTCATTGGCCGGTCGACAATCTGGTCGGACATGAGCTGCAGTTGCGCCTGCAAATCCGCGTAGAACCGTTGCTCGTATTTTGCGAGCCGTTGCTGGAGATCGCTGGAGTCCAGCTTCTGCAGTGTCTCTCGCGTCTTCTGCGCCGCTTCCACCAACGGTTTCAGCGCCGCCTCGGCTGCCGCGTCCCCCTGCCCGCTCGCGGTCCGTATCATCTGGCTCGCCCGCAGCCGCAGCGACGCCAGCGCCCGCACATCCAGCTCCGCATCCGCCGGGTCTGAGGGCGGAATCTCAAATCGCACCGTACCCAGTTTCTGCTGGATGTTGCGGATGATCGCCGACTTCTGTTCCTGCTGGTCGGGGATCAACTCGGCGACGCTGTGGACGCTGGCCACGCTGGGAAGCTTGCTGAGTCGGTCTTGCAACTCGCGCGTCTGCTGAAGATTGTCGCACACGACCGCCGCGAACAGCGTTGACTCGACATCGGCGTGCAGCAGTCGCAACTCGGTTTCGACGGACGCCAGCCCCTTCGATTGCAGATGGAGCACGTTGTAGTCGAATTTCACGGTGCGGGCGGCCACAAGAGCCGCACCCGTAATGACGCCGAACACCGCCAGCATCAATTCCGGCCAGCGCAATAATAGTCGTTCGACCCGCGTGGCGACCGCCTGCGCCGGGATCTGTTTGGCTTCCTGCTTGCGGTGAACCAGTAGCAACAGCGACGGCAGAATGGTCATCGTCCCCGCCGTGGCAATGAGCATCCCGCCGCCCGCGATGATGCCCAGTTCGGTCACCCCGCGAAACCCGCTCAATCCCATCGCGAAGAACGCCGCCGCGTTGGTCACGCCCGCCGTCACGATGCTTGGCCCGGTGTGCCCGATCGCCCCGCGCACGGCATCCGCGCGCGTCGCGCCCTTGCTGAGTTCCTCCTCGTAGCGCGCAATGAACTGAATGCCCAGATCGATTCCCAACCCGAGAATCATCACGGCAAACGTCACCGTGATCATGTTCAGATGGCCGACCGTCAGCGTCGTGTATCCCATGCACACCGCCAGCACCAGCATCATGCACACCACGCCCATCAACGGCCGCAGCACCGACCGGAATCCCGCGATGAACAGGATGCACACCAGAATGAACGTGACCACGGTCGCTTTCGTGGCGTCGCTCTGGGACTGCAGCATCTCGTCGTAATCGAGCACGGGCTCGCCCGTCAGATTGACGTTCACGCCCGGAAACTGCGCGCGGACTTCGTTCATCATGCGGCGCAGTTTCGGGATCGTCGCGGCGTGATGCTCGTCCGCTGTTTCCTTCCCGAGCCGCGGATGGACCATCAGCAGAAACATCTCCCCGTGACGGAACGTCTGGTAGCCCTGGAATTGCAACTGGTCCTGCGCGTCGCTCAGCATTTCCGGACTGAAAAACGCGCTGGCCCACGGCGATAGCAGCGCGTCGCCCGACTCCTGCCCGTTGAATGTCCCCATCTGGGCGACGATGGCGGTCAGCGTGGGCAGGAACGATTCGATCTGCTTGCGCTGCGCTTCGGGCGCGGCGTCCATCTGCATCAGCATCCGGTTCATCGCGTCGAAAAACGTGTCGAGCTTGGACCGGTGCTGGAGAATATCCAGCAATTGCTTGAAGTCTTTCAGCGAGCCATCGATCTGTTTCAGGTCGTCGATCGACAGGTAGTACAAGAACCACTTCTTCAGCGCGTTGAGGTCGGTCCGATAAAACAAATCGTCCGGCGTGAATCTCTGCGCGAGGGCGGAATCGCCCGGCGCGGGATTGTTCGCCGGCGACAGCAGTTTCGCCACCAGCGCGTCGATGGCCGCCCGATTCTGCGCCGGCTGGTCGCTCTCGGCGACGATGATGTAATCTTCTTCCGCGTGAAATTCCCGCGCGTATATCTCGTAGTTCCGCCAGTACTCGCTGTCGCGGCCGATCAGATCGTTCTGGCTGGTCTTGAATTCGAGGCAGCGGACCGTGTAGACGCTCGAGACTACCGCGAGCAGGACGCCCGCGACCAGCAGCGCCAAGGGCCAACGGCAAACCCAGTCGGCCAGTCGGCTAAGAAACCGTTGATGCATGGGAGGCCACGCGGCGAGCGGTTATCACATGAAACAGGTGGAGTGACAAGCCCGCCTCAGCGCCCGGCGGACACGGCCTCCCGCTCGGTTTTCTTGCCACCCTTGTTGGCCAGCGCCGCTTTCACCAGGTTGGCCCCCAGGTCCCACATCGGCCCCGGCAGCTTGTAGCAATCACTGAGCACGTCGTCGAGGGCGTTGACGAAATACTGAATGTCTTCGTCGGTAATCACAAACGAGGGCAACACGCGGATGATGTCGCCGTGATTGCCGCTGACCTGCGTCAGCACGTGGTGCTTGTCCAGCAACGGCATCACCACCATCTGCGCGAATAATCCGTCGTGCGCCGCGTGGACCATCTTCCACGCCATCTTCATCTTCAGGCTGCGCGGCTCGTGGAATTCGATCCCGACCATGCAACCTTTCCCCCGCGCTTCCTTCAACACTTCGTGCTTGGCCTTCAGCCCGTTCACCGCGTCGAGAAGCTTCTGCCCCTGCGTCGCGCTGCGCTCGATCAATTTTTCCTCCTCCAGAATGTGCAGCGTCGCCAGCCCCACCGCCATGCCGAGGTTGTTCCGCCCGAAACTCGACGAGTGGACCCAGCAGCGGTCCATCCGATTGAACAGCTTCTGGTAAATCGCGCGCCGCGTGATCATCGCGCCCACGGGCACGTACCCGCCGCTCAGCGCCTTGCTGGTCGAGATGATGTCGGGCTCCAAATTCCAGTGCTCGAACGAAAACAGTTTGCCCGTGCGGCCATAGCCCGTCTGCACCTCGTCGCAGAAAAACAGCGTCCCGTACTTGCGGCACAACGCCTGCGCCGCCGGCAGATAATCGGCCGGCGGAATCCGCACGCCTTTGCCCTGGATGCATTCCACCGCCAGCGCCGCAATGTCCTTCTTCGACAGAACTTTCTCCAGCGCTTCCAGATCGCCATACGGCACTTCGACGCCGGGCAACATCTCGCCGAAGCCTTCCCGAAATTCTTCGTTGCCCATGATCGCCAGCGACCCCAGCGTCAACCCGTGCCAGCCGTGTTCGAGGTACGCGAACTTGCTGCGGCCCGTCGCCGCCCGCGCGAACTTCAGCGACGCCTCGACCGCCTCCGTCCCTGAGTTGCAGAAGAAGACCGCTTCCAGATGCGGCGGACAACGTTTGATGAGCGCCTCGGCCAGCAGCCCCGCCAGAAACGCGCAATCCATCTGCACCATGTTCGGCAGGTCCATGTCCAGCACGTCGCGAACGGCCTGCGCCACGCCGGGATGATTCCGCCCGATCGAGTACACGCCGAACCCGCTCAGCATGTCCAGGTAGCGGTTGCCGTCCTTGTCCCACAGATATTGCCCCTTGGCCTTTGCATACACGCGGTCGAACCCGATGGTGCGAAACACCTTTACCAGCGTCGGGTTGATGTACCGCTCGTGCAACTCGTAGTTTTCCCCGAGCCGTTCGCCCACCACCTTCTTCAAATCAAACGATGACATGGCAGCAAGTCTATCCCGCGATTCCCCATGGGGCAAGCCAACATCCACCCCTCCTCTGCTCCACCAAAGCACCCCGCAGCCCACGTCCCATCCCCATCAAACCGTCCCCAAGCTTCGGTTCGTCCCCCCGTTTCTTGGGTTCGTTCTTCCGCTTTTCGGGCCAAACTTGGGTTCGTTTTCCCGTTTCTTGGGTTCGTTTTGGGTTCGTTCTTGAGTCAGAATGTCTCTATAAGCGGTTCTATGTGACTACGTAATTGTCTGCACGGATGGATGTTATGTAACAATCGAACACATGCCATTTTTGGGTTCGTTTCGTAATTCTATATATGTGGGCTCCTGCCCTCCCCCGGGCCGCACCGATCGGAATGTTCCGCGAACTTGAACCCGTGCACCCTCAATGTCCGCCCGGACCTGCCCTTCTCCCCCAATTGTCCACCCTAGCCATCATAACCGTCCTCCTTATCGTAGAAAGATAGGAATGTCAAATCTAAATGCGATTACGTCGCCACCCGGCCCGATTGTAGTGCTGGGGCACACTTGATTTGACGGGCCTGGTCCTGTCGCGGGAAGAACACCAACACAAGCGGGAACATCCCCTCTCCCCTCCGGGGGAGAGGGCCGGGGTGAGGGGGCGCTCGTCAAATGAATCGTGTCATTGTACTAGCCGCAATCCTCACTCCGTTGTGCAAGGGTCTTTCACTCCGAATACCTTCGGGGCCCGACCGTGGACACGATCCGGCCGCCGGTGTCCCGCCAAACCCCGCCTTATCCGTTGTAGACGCCGACGCCGGCCTGCGTTTTCATCGTGGCCCGCCCTGCGCTACCGGACAAGCTTCACTGGGGGGGGGGGGGCACAACGTCTTCTCCATGAATACCTCTGCGTCTGGATTGGGATTATATCGGGCGATCTCATGGAAACCCAATTTCCTGAACAGCGCCAGCGCGCGTTGCGACTTCGTGGTCGTGTCGAGCCGGAGCGTTTTGTAACCCAGGTCGCGAGCGTCCTGAATGGCACTGTTGCACAAGGCACGCCCCAGCCCCAACCCGCGGCACTCGGCCGCAAGGTACAGGCGCTTCAGTTCGCCGATCTCATCGGAGAACTTCCGGACACCAACACAGCCGTGGATTTCACCCCTGTCCTCGACCACATGGAATGAGCCGCGGTTCTGAAGATACACGCGGTCGATATCGCGGATATCCGCGTCTTTCCCGTCCGGCTCGAAGCTGTAGCCCATCTCGCTGATCGTCCTGCCCAGGAACGTGAGCACACCCTGGTAATCGGCGAGTTCGTAACGCCTGACCACTCTCGTCGTCGTCATTCGGGCACCTTGCAACCGACAACTGAGCCACGATGCAACGGTCGTGTCAACCGCGCATTCTCCACAGTACCGCCTTTCCAAACTCCCCGCTGGCAACGAACTTACCCTTGTGCTAGCTTTTTCTGGGGATATGAAACGATGGATCACATGGATGGCGGCGATCCTGATCGGCCCTCTGCCGGTTCTCGTCGTGGCGGCGCCGCCGGTGCTGACGCCGGGCAATGATTCTGCCGATCAGACGTCGGGATTGAAGAAGGTATTCTCCGACAAACCATTCCTGGGTACGCAGCGGGCGCTGACGCTGAACGGCACCTACGTCAACACGCCCACGGAAAATCTCCAGGAGACCGGCTCGTGGGACGTGTGGTCGATGCCGCTGTCCCTCGACGAATTGCACGGGATGATTGCCGAAGTCTCCTTCGGCGACACCGCCAGGCAGGGCCAATGGCAGCTCACCTACCGGCAGAAGCTCATGACGATGGACAGCGAATGGCAGGCGATCGCGAATTCGAACAGCGCGTTGAGCCTCTCGGACCGGCGCTCGCAGGTTCTCAAGGCCAGCTACAATGTTCGCGACTGGTGGAAGGTCGGCGTGGCCGCCGTCGTGGAAGACCGCTACGGCAACGAGCCCGTTCTCGACATCACTTCGTTCGGGCTGAACAACCGCGATTCCCTCGGCTTCCAGATCGACACCTCGCTGAAGTTCTGACGGGCGCCCTCCGCCATCAGTAACGAGTTGCCGTCGCGTCGCCAGCCTGCTAGTAATCCTGTCCACAGCGCACCGCAAAGGAACCGTCATGGCGAACCTGTTTCTTGGATTGGATTCGAGCACGCAAAGTCTCTCGGCAATCGTTATCGATCCTGATGCGCGCCGGATTGTCTGCCACCATTCGCTGAATTTCGATCAGGCCCTGCCGCACTACGGCACGGTCAACGGCACGTTGCGCAGCGATGATCCGCTCGTCGTCCACAGTCCGCCGCTGATGTGGGTCGAAGCGCTGGACGTGCTGCTCGCCCGGATGAAAACCGATGGCGTCCCCCTCGGCCAGATCGCCGCCATCAGCGGCAGCGGACAACAACACGGTTCCGTCTACCTCAACCGCCGCGCCCCGAGCGCGCTGGCCCGGCTGAGCGCCGCCAGACCGCTGGTCGAAAACCTGCGCGGCGTGTTTTCGCGGGCCACGTCACCGATCTGGATGGATTCATCCACGAGCGTCGAGTGCGCCGAGATTCGCGACGCGCTCGGCGGCGTCAAGGAAACCGCGAAAAAGACCGGCTCGGACGCCTTCGAGCGGTTCACCGGGCCGCAAATCCGTAAGTTCTCCAAGACCGAGCCGCGCTCGTACGCGACCACGGCGAGCATTGCGTTGGTGAGTTCATTCCTCGCCTCGATCATCGCGAGCAAGATCGCGCCGATCGATCACGGTGACGGCGCGGGCATGAACCTGATGGATATCCGCAAGAAAACGTGGCATCCACAGGCGTTGAAAGCGACCGCGCCGCAGTTGCGCAAGAAGCTCCCGTCGCTCGCCGCGTCGTCGAAAGTGATCGGCAGGATCAGTCCGTATTTCGTGAAGCGGTACGGTTTTTCCCCGAACGCCCGGGCGCTCGTCTGGTCCGGCGACAATCCTTGCAGCGTCATCGGCCTCGGTCTCATCAAGCAGGGCACGCTGGCCATCAGCCTTGGCACGAGCGACACGCTGTTCGGCTACATGAAACGCTGCCGCGTGGACGAACACGGTGACGGAAATGTTTTCGGCGCGCCCACGGGCGATTACATGACGCTGAGTTGTTTCAAGAACGGCTCGCTCGCCCGCGAACACATCCGCGATTCCTTTAACCTCGATTGGAGTGGTTTCAACCGGGCCCTTGCCGCCACGCCGCCGGGCAACTGCGGCGCGATCCTGTTGCCGTGGTTCGAGGCCGAGATCGTCCCGCGCGTCAACCGACCCGGCATTCACCGATTCGATCTCGACCCGAGCGACGCGGCCGCGAATTGCCGCGCCGTCGTCGAAGCGCAGATGATGTCGATGCGCCTCCACTCGCAATGGATGAAGGTCACGCCGAAACAGATTTATGCCACCGGCGGTGCGTCGACCAACACCGCCATCCTCCAGATCATGGCCGATGTGTTCGATTGTCCCGTTGTCCGCATCGAGGTCGCCAAGAGTGCCGCGCTGGGCGCCGCGCTACGGGCCGCGCACGGCTGGCTCGCGCATCGCGGCCAGAAACCGCGCTGGCAGGATGTCGTCGCCGGCTTCACCGACCCGATCCCCAACAGCGAAGTTCGGCCCAACGCGACTGCGGCCAGGGTGTACGACAAGCTCGTGGAAAAACACGCCGCCTGTGAGCGCCAGGCGATCCACGGATGAGTTAATGTGACGTGCCGATTGAGGCTCGGCTCACCGACTGGAGATCACTCGATGACTGTTTGGGAACACATGAAAGACTTTTCCCGGCGATATGGGAACTCCATCACCGTAAATAGCACGACGTGGCATTATTGCCGCCTCGGTTCGGGTACACCTCTCTTCCTGCTCCCCGGCGGACTCCGCCGCATATCCTTCGGATTCGCTCTTCTGGAACGGCTGGCCACGCGCCATGTCGTCATCGCCCCCGATTTTCCCCCCGTGCAGACGATCCATGAGTTCTTCGCCGCGTTCGACGCGATCCTGCAAGCCGAAGGGATCACCAACTTCGCGCTGGGCGGCCAGTCCTATGGCGGATTGCTGGCGCAAGCGTATCTGGCATACAGAACCCAAGGAGTGGAACGGCTTGTCCTTTCCAGCACGGGCCCGGCAAACTATGGCAAAGTGTGGCTGGTGGCCGATTACGCGGCCATCGGGCTCGTACGGCTCATTCCCGAACGCATCATCAAGAAATTGCTGGTCGGCGGACTGCTCAAGGCCGTTCCCCTGCCCGAACCCGTGAGAGCCGAATGGACTGAAGCCCTGCATCAGGTCGTGGATCACGATCTGTCCCGCGCCGACATCGTCTCGCATTTCGCCGTGGCCGCCGATCTGATTCGGCGAAACCCGGTCAATCCCGCCGCGTATCGAAACTGGACGGGTCGCATCATCGTGCTCAAGGCCGACAACGATCCGAGCCAGAGCCCGAAGGACTTTCCGCGATACGAAAAGCTGTTTGGCCGCCCCGTCGAAGTCATCGACATGGGCAACATGAGCCACATCGCCCCGATCCTCTACCCCGACAAATACGCCGAGCTCTACGAGCAGGCGCTCGTCTGAGGCGTGAGCGGGCCGCGCGAAAAATGTCTGCTTGCGCGACAGGGCGCGAGTCCGTAAGGTTTTGTTTCATGCGCGTGGCGCTATTCATCCCGTGTTTCATCGACCAGCTTTACCCGAATGTGGGCATCGCCATGGTCACGGTGCTGCGCCGGCTCAAGGTCGATGTATATTATCCGGCCGAACAGACCTGCTGCGGTCAGCCGGCGTTCAACACGGGCTACTGGGACGAGGCCCGCGCGCTCGCCCGGCGCTACGTCGACATTTTCGCCGACGCCGATGCCATCGTCAGCCCGTCGGGCTCGTGCACGGCGATGGTGCGCAACTTCTACCCCGAGCTTCTCGGCAAGGCGACCAACGCGACGGTGCACACGTATGAGTTCGCCGAGTTCCTCGTGAAACGTCTTGGCGTGACGGACGTGGGGGCGCGGTTTCCACAGCGCGTGACGTATCACGACTCGTGTCACGCGCTCCGCGAGCTCCGCCTGAAAGACGAGCCGCGCCAACTTCTGCGGAAGGTGCAGGGACTCGAACTCGTTGAGATGGACCAGGCCGAGACGTGTTGCGGATTCGGCGGCACGTTTGCAGTGAAATTCCCGATGATTTCCTACGCGATGGACGATGTGAAGGTGACGTCGATCCAGAAGACCGGCGCGCAGTACGTGGTGTCCACCGATTCGAGTTGCCTGATGCAGATCGACGGCTACCTGCGCCGCGTGAATCTGCCGATCAAGACGATCTCGCTGGCGGAGGTGCTGGCTTCCACATGACGCCGACCCTCCGGCAATTCGAGCACGACGCGACGGCCATGGCGGACGACCTGCGGCTTCGCGCGGTCATTCAGAAGAACATCGGCACCTACGACATTGCCGTGGCCAAGGGCCGGACGCGGTTTGCCGATTGGCAAAATGCCCGGTCCCGCGCCGCTGCCGCCAAGTGGGAAACGATCAATCATCTCGACCGCTATCTGGAGCAATTCGAGCGGAACGTGCTGGCCAACGGCGGACACGTGTTCTGGGCCGAGACGGCGCAGGATGCGCGCGAGCACGTGTTGCAGCTGGCGCGACGCCACGGCGTGCTGAAGGTCGTAAAATCCAAATCGATGACGACCGAGGAGATTCATCTCAACGACGCGCTCCAAGAAGCGGGCATCCACACCGTCGAGACCGATCTCGGCGAATACATCTGCCAGCTCCGCGGCGAACATCCGTACCACATCGTCACGCCCGTCATGCACCTGTCGAAGGCCGACATTGCCAGGACGTTCCAGGAGAAACTCGGCGCGCCTCTGACAGACAGCGCCGAGGAACTAACGATGATCGCGCGGGCGAAGTTGCGCCATGAGTTCCTGACGGCGGACATGGGCATCACCGGCGGGAATTTTGCGATTGCCGACACCGGCATGATCGCGCTGACCGAGAACGAAGGCAACGCGCGTCTGACCTTTTCGATGCCGCGCGTGCATGTGGCGATCGTCGGCATCGAGAAACTGATCCCGCGCTTCGAGGACCTGGCGTTGTTCTGGCCGCTGCTGGCCGACAGCGGCACGGGACAGGCCCTGACGGCGTACAGTTCGCTCATCGGCGGCCCGCGGCAGGAGCGCGAAGCCGACGGCCCGCGGGAATTCCACGTCATCTTGCTCGATAACGGCCGCACGCGGCTGCTGGCCGACGCCGAACAACGCGACGCGCTGCATTGCATCCGCTGCGGGGCGTGCCTGAACGTCTGCCCCGTGTACAAGAACATCGGCGGCCACGCCTACGGCACGACGTACCAGGGCCCGATCGGGTCGGTGATCACGCCGCACTTGCGCGACGCGCGGGAGTGGTCGCATCTGCCGTACGCCAGCTCGTTGTGCGGGGCGTGCACGGACGTGTGTCCGTTGCGGATCGAGTTGCATCATCACCTGCTCCACAACCGCCGCAATGCCGTCCGCCGCCGGTTCGACAATGTCGTGCAGCGGTTCATCTTCCGCGCGTGGTTGTGCGCGATGCAATCCCCGGCGCGCTACGCCATCGCGGCGAAGCTCGGCGTGCTCGCGCTGCGGCTGGGTTGGGCCGGACCACTATTGAAGCCGTGGACCGACCGACGCGATTTTCCCGCGCCGCCCAAACAGAGTTTCCGGGACTACTGGAGGAAGCATGAACGTGGCGCGTGACAATATTCTGGGACGAGTGCGCGCCGCGCTGCGCGTCGAGGCGCGTCGCCCACTCGCGCCCACCGATGCGCCGGTGTTCCCGCCCGTCACCGACCCGGAGGCGCGGTTCCGCAGCGAGTTCGCCGCGTTGCGCGGCGAGATCATCGAGAATGCCGGGGCGTTGCGGGCGTTCTTGAACGGCTTTCCGAAAATCGCGACGGACGGCGGCGAATTAGGCGGCAAGATCGTCGGCGAACCGAACGCCAGCGTGCGCGAGTGCGATCTGGGCGTGACGAGCTGCGACTATCTCATCGCGCAAACGGGGTCGATCGTGGTCACGACGCTGTCGGCGGGCGGGCGCGCGGTATCGGTATTGCCGCCGGTTCACCTGGTCATTGCCCGGCGCGAGCAGATTGTTCCCGATCTGGCAACGGCGATGGCGCTGCTGCGCAAACGCTACGACAAACGCTGGCCAAGCGCGCTGTCGATCATCACCGGGCCGAGTCGGACGGGGGACATCGAGAAGATTCTCGTCATGGGCGCGCACGGCCCGAAGCGGCTCGTGCTTTACTTCGTCGATTGAGCGCCCTGCCCCGGGAGTGCTTGCCTGTCGCCACGGTTCAGGCGTATAACCGGTAGAGCAAGGAGGCCGCGATGGAAGAGATCGTTCCATTCAAACTCAACGGCAAGCCAACCACCCTGTGCGTCGACTCCGATCGGAAATTATTGTGGGTCCTGCGCACCGATCTCGGGCTGACGGGGACCAAATACGGGTGCGGCGCGAGCATCTGCGGCGCGTGCACCGTACTGGTGAACAACGAGGCGGTCCGCTCCTGCCAAGTCGCTGTCAAAGACATCCGTGGCAAAGAGGTGGTCACAATCGAGGGATTGGCGAAGAACGGGAAGCTGCATCCGCTGCAGAAGGCGTTCCTGGAGCACGATGCGCTGCAGTGCGGGTACTGCACGCCCGGGATGATCCTCAACGCCTACGCGTTGCTTCACAAGAATCCGCGGCCGGCTCCGTCGCAAATCGTCGATGGCATGGAAGGCAACCTGTGCCGGTGTGGAGCGCACCACCGGATCATTCAAGCCGTCCAGGCCGCAGCCACGAGCATGAGTGAAGGGATTTGACATGAACGACGAGACTCTTCAGTCACTCGATTTCGCGGAAGACGCGGGCGCCAGGACCGGCATGGACCGCCGTCAGTTCCTCAAGGTCACCGGCAGCGGTATTGTCCTGTATTTCATGCTCGGCGATCTGTGGGTGCTGGCGCAGGAGGGAGGAGGTCGCCTGGTTCGCGGAGCTCTGCCCACGGATTTCAACGCGTTCCTGAAAATCGGTGAGGACGGGCGGGTGGCCTGTTACACGGGCAAGATTGAAATGGGCCAGGGCATCGTCACCTCGCTGGCGATCGAGTTGGCGGACGAACTGGATGTCACGCTGGACGCCGTGGACATGGTCATGGGCGACACCGACCTTTGCCCGTGGGACATGGGGACGTTCGGTTCGATGTCCACCCGCGTATTTGGGCAGGCGCTTCGTCGAGCGGCGGCCGAGGCGCGGCAAGTGTTGCTGGAGCTGGCCTCCGAGCGCCTCAAGATTCCCGTCGAAAAACTGTCGACGGAAAATGGCGCGGTGTTCGCCAGCGAGAACAAACAGACCCGCGTGACCTATGCTGTCCTGGCCGCGGGACGGAAGATCGAGCGGCATGCGACAGGCACAGTGGCGGTTAAGAAGCCGGCGCAATTCGCGGTCATCAGAAAATCTTCGACGCGCCGGGACGGCCGGGCGAAAGTCACGGGCGCGGCGCAGTATGCCGGGGATATTCGCCTTCCCGAGATGCTGTATGCGAAAATCCTCCGGCCTCCGGCGCACAACGCCAGGCTGATCGACGCCGACGTGTCCGACGCCAAGCAGGCGAAGGGCGCGCAAGTGATCCGTGACGGCGATTTCGTGGCGGTCGTGCATGAATCTCCGGATGTGGCCGAGCTGGCCCTGTCGAAGATCAAAGCGAAATTCGACAAGCCCGCCGCCGATCTGAACGACAAGAATATCTTCGACCATTTGCTGAAGGTTGCCCCGGAGGGCCGGGTCCTGTCCGGAGACGGCGATCTGAAACAAGGCGAGAGCAACGCGAAGATCAAGGTCGAGGAAACGTATCTGGATGGTTACAAGGCGCACGCGGCGATCGAGCCGCATACCGCCGTCGTGAAGTTCGACGGGAGCAGGGCCACTGTTTGGGCTTCGACACAAAACCCGTTCACCCTCAAGCAGGAGGTAGCCGGGGAACTCGGCATCGCGCCCGAGAGCGTGCGCGTGATTACTCCGTTCGTCGGCGGCGGATTCGGTGGGAAGACGCGGAACCTCCAGGCCGTCGAAGCGGCGCGCCTGGCGAAGCTGACGGGGAAACCCGTTCAGGTGGCCTGGAGCAGAAGCGAGGAATTCTTCTATGATTCGTTTCGGCCGGCGGCCATCGTCAAGATCCGGTCCGGACTGACCGGCGCCGGTGGCATCAGCTTCTGGGATTACCATGTGTACTTCGCCGGCGAGCGGGGCGCCCAGCAGTTTTACAACATCCCGAACCACAGCACCATGTCGCACGGCGCGGCGTGGGGCAGCGCGCCGGGCACGCACCCGTTTGCCACCGGAGCGTGGCGCGCGCCGGGCAATAGCACGAATACGTTTGCGCGGGAATCGCAGATCGACATCCTCGCGGCGAAGGCGGGCCTGGACCCGCTGGAGTTCCGGCTGCAAAACCTCAGCGACAAGCGGATGCAGCGCGTCCTGCAGGCGGCGGCGCAGAAATTCCAGTGGAAACCGGCGAAAACGCCGAGCGGCCGCGGCTACGGCATCGCGTGCGGAATCGACGCGGGAACGTACGTGGCAGCGATGGCCGAGGTCGGGGTCGACAAGGCCACGGGTGACGTCAGGGTCAAGCGGGTCGTCTGCGCGCAGGACATGGGGCTGACGGTGAACCCCGAGGGCGCGATGATTCAGATGGAGGGCTGCATCACCATGGGCCTCGGCTACGCGTTGAGAGAGCACATTCGCTTCAGCGGGCAGTCGGTGCTGGACGACAATTTCGATACGTACGAGATTCCGCGGTTCTCCTGGCTGCCCGAGATTGAGACCGTTATCGTCGACAACAAGGAGGCCGATCCACAAGGCGGCGGGGAGCCGGCCATCATCTTGATGGGCGCGATAGTGGCCAACGCTATCTACGATGCCACGGGCGCGAGGTTGTTCCAGCTACCGCTGAGTCCTGAGCGGGTCAAAGAGGCGATTCGGAAGGCGTAGACAATCGGCAATTGCCCACGGAGCGCGAGGCCAGTCGCGTTTCATCCGGCGCATATGACAGCTCCTCGCGCGGTTCCGGCTTGCGCTTGCGAAATCGGGGCGCGAAATAGAAGCCGAGCACCAGCGCCGCCGCAATCGCTTGTGCCACCATCGTCTCGACGGTCGGGAATACCGAGAACCACACGCCCATCCATGGAGGAATGACGTTGGTCAGCGATGCGATTGGTGTGGTGGGGATCCAGTGGGCGAGTTGCATTTCCTGGGCTTGTTCCCCGACCATGACCAGTAACACGAAGCCGAGCATGATGCCGGTCAGCACGAGCATCTTGCGGTAGGGCAACTGCCGGTGCGCGACGAACGTGAGCACCGCGACGATGCTCGTGAACAGCAACCCGAGCAGCGCGCCTTCGAGCACGAGTTTCCCGCCCATGCGCAGGTAATAGCTCTGCAGGAACAACACCACTTCGAATCCTTCACGATAGAGCGAGGCGAACCCGAGCAGGCACAGTCCACGGAACAGGCGCGACTGGGAGATTTGATCAAGGCGGGCGCTACGGAGCAGTTTCTTCTTGGTGCGATTGTGCAGGGAAATCCAGCCACCCCAGTAGACCTTGTGAAAGAACCAATTCATGACCACGAGCAGAACGATCACCGCGAGCAGCCCGGTCGCGGCCTGTAGATTCAGTGCGGAGACGTTCGCCGACAAATCATTGACGATGGCCACCGCGACAACCCACGTGGCGAGCGTGGCCAGGAAACCGATGCCCGCACCGACCGCGATGGGACGGCGGTAGGATTGTTCGCTGCCGACCATGCTGGCGGTGATGGCCGAAAGTACGAGAATGCACTCCAATCCCTCGCGGAATACGAGCACGCCAATGTCGAGCCGTGCGACCGTCCGGCTCAGATGCGGCGCCGTGGGGTCGGGGCTGCCGCCGGCGGCGATCGCCTGCCAGACCAACACGCCGACGATGAGTAATGCGCCCGCCCAAAAGAGAATGTGACGCCCGACACCCGTCCATGTTGGCGCAAACCATTTCACCGCGCGCGACGAATCGGCTGCTGTATGCTCAAGAGACTTGATCATTTCTGCTTTTCGTCGAGGGCTGAGCCGCAGCCCTCGCCTTTGTTCACTCCAATAACGTGGCGATCTCCTGGACGTGTTCGGTTTCGACGTTGATCTGTTTACGGATGAAATCTTCGAGCATCGTGTCGCCCGCGACGCGCGGCAGGACTTCCTTGTAGGCGTCCAGCGCCTGGCGTTCGACCTCGAGCATCTCCGCGAGCGCGTCCTGCAGATTGGTCGGGCCGGCGCGCAGGTCGAGCTCGATCTTGAGCTGCGGGCTGTGGCCGAGCACGCGAATCTGCTTGGCAATCGCCTCGGCGTGCTCGAGCGTTTCGCGCGTGCCTTCCTCGAACAATTTCTCCGCCGCCAGGCGGTCGACGCCGCGGAGTCGGTACTTCATCTGGAAATAACGGAGGAACGCCTCGACCTCTTCGGCCATCAGCCGGTTCAAGTCCTCGACGATCTCGCTGCGGTCTTTGTTCATAGCGCGGCTCGCTGCAGTTCTTCGATGAGGCAA
Organism: Verrucomicrobiia bacterium; assembly: GCA_035541135.1. GTDB lineage: Bacteria > Verrucomicrobiota > Verrucomicrobiia > Palsa-1439 > Palsa-1439 > Palsa-1439. Next base: position 21,429 of record DATKNW010000007.1, on the reverse strand, counting down.
TGGCCCTGGCAAACCTCGCAGGTCTTGCTCTCGGGACACTGATCGTGGAAATCCTTGAAGAGGGCAAGGACCTGCTTGGCCAACGGATCACCCGAGACCAGAAAGCGCATGAAATGGACGAGCTGTTCGCCCGTGGGCTGGCTGATCAGATGCTCGATCTTGCAACTGTCGATCTCGGCTTGCGGCTCGGGCACGTTGAGCACGTTCGTGAGAAAGGCTTTCACGACCGCCTTTTTCGCCAAGACGGATTGAACCGCCTTCAGTCCTTTCGGCGAGAGCTTGACCATGTGATGCTCGTCGGTGTCGACCCAGCCGCGCTTTTTGAGGGCGCGGAGATTGATCGAGACGCTGCCGCGGGTGATGCCGAGCTCGCGGGCGATGTCGGAGACACGGGCCCAGCCGCCGTATTCGAGGCCGACCTCGTAGATGGCGATGAGGTGATGGGCGGCGCTGTGGGTAAGCTCGTTGGCTTCGAATTCCTTCCAAGTTTGCATGGTATGAAGGATTAATACGACATTTGATTGGCATGTCAAACAAAAAGAGGAGGAATTTTGTCTGGTTTTGTCTGCGCCCCAGTTCGCTGACAAATGACTTCCCTAAGCAGTTGGCCGGGCGTATATTCAGTACCGATCCCAAGGAGGTTGTGAGTGGAGCAACTGATCGACGCGTTTCTCGATCATCTGACCGTCGAGCGCGGGCTTGCGCCGAATACGCGCATGGCCTACCGCACCGACCTCGCCCAGTTCCGTGAATTCCTTCGTCAACGCGGCGTGAACCATCTCAACGGCGCGCAGCGTCAGCTCATCACGGAGTATCTGCTGCATCGGCGCAAGGCCGGGCTGAGCGCGCGGAGCTTGTCGCGGCATCTCGCGGCGATCCGGATGTTCTGCCGGTTCCTCGCGCGCGAGAAACTGTTGACCGCCGACCCGACGCAGACGATCGACTCGCCGAAATTGTGGCGCACCCTGCCCCACTTGCTCGAGTACGAGGAGGTCAACCGTCTGCTGGCCGCGCCCGACACGAGGACGAAGATCGGGTTGCGCGACCGGGCGATGCTGGAGTTCATGTACGCGACGGGATTGCGCGTGAGCGAGGTGGCGCGGATCAAGCTGAGCGACATCAATTTCGAGGCGGGGTTTCTGCGGTCGATGGGCAAGGGCAGCAAGGAACGGATTGTGCCGGTCGGGAAACAGGCGGTGGAATGGACCCAGCGGTATCTACGCGAGGCGCGCGGGTCGTTTGCGCGGGCGGAAAACGTCGGCGAGGTGTTTTTGTCGACGCGCGGGCAGGCGCTGAGTCGGAAGACGATCTGGGTGCTGATCAAGAAGCACGCGCGGCGGGCCGGGATCGCGAAGAACATCACTCCGCACACGCTGCGGCACAGTTTCGCGAGTCATTTGCTGCAGAACGGCGGGGATCTCCGTGTGATCCAAGAGATGCTCGGGCATGCGGACATTTCGACGACGCAGATTTACACGCACGTCGACCAACAGCGGCTGAAAGAGACGCATTACCGGTTTCATCCACGGTCGGGGAGACGGCAGTAGGCAGCGGCATCGCGATTTCACCACTCCAAAGGCCTTCGGGGTAGACCCCGACACACAGTGCGCGGAGTGTCTGCCCACCCTCCGGAATGCTTCTGCGACGTGTTGTCGGTTCTGTTACCGTCTCACATTAAACGGGTTGGATCGCCAGATAAGGCTTGATTTTACTGGGTTGCAGGGTAGAATGGTTACCTCTTTCGACGCTTTTTTGTGGAAGGGTAGAACGCAGGTGGAGACGTGCCGAGGGAACTCGTTCAAGGTGCGATATGACCGAGTTGAATCAAAGGATGAAGCGGTGTCCTGACTGCGAACAGATGGTTCCCCATGATGCGAACCTGTGTCGCCACTGCGGGTACGTCTTTCGGGAACGGGAATCCGCGCCGGCGACGACATCGGAACTGGCGCGGCGGGCGCGGGAGCAAAGCGGGGTGTTTGCCCGGCTTCTGACGCTGGGGACCGGGCTCAAGCGACGGTCTCACCGGGGACCCGAGAACGGAAAGGCTTAGCAAGGACATGGGATTCGGCGGCGGGATAGTGATTCTTCTGTTCCTGGCGGTGTTCATCGGCGCGCCGATGCTGATGATCGCACTGATGGACAACAAGCGCCGCAAACCTGCTGTCCGATCAAATTCTCAATGCCAACCAAGTCCGCAGCTCCAATCGGGCGCACAGATCCAACCATGTCCGCAAGTCCAATCACGCGTGCAAGTCCAATCAGGTTCTCAACTCCAATCAAGTCCCCGGTTCCAGTCGGGTCCGCGGCGATGCACGAAGTGCGGGGCGTTGAACCCGTCGGGGCGGGAGCATTGCTATGATTGCGGCGTCAGTCTTCCGCCGGCGCCGCCGGCGGAGACGGAGATGGGTCTGCTGCAGCGGGTGAAGCGGGCGGTAGACCGCAAATCCGCCAGAGGCGGACAAGTCGGGGAGACGGCAGTCGCGAAGTAGCTGGTAGACGGCGGTACAGCACCCTTCGACTGCGCTCAGGGCGGGTCGGCACCGCTCGCCGGGAGGCTCGCCCTCCAATGCGCGAGCGCGGCGGAGACCCTTCGCTTTGCTCAGGGTGACACCGTTTCGGCAGGGGTGTATGATAACCGCATGAAGATGTGGATTTGGATTGTGGCGCTGGTGGCGTTGGCAATGGAAGGTGATGCAGAGGGCACGGATGTCGGCGGCGTGGAGACGGATCGCGGACTGGTGTTCGAGTCGGTTGGCGGAAAGGACCTGAAGCTCGATCTGTATCGGCCAGAGGCGCGTACAGGCAACGTGCCGGTGGTGGTGTTGATTTACGGCGGGGCGTGGATGATGCGGAATCCCGGGTTCGAGGTGCCGAAGGCGAACTGGTTGGCGATGCACGCGTATGCGGCGGCGGTGATCGATTATCGGCTGAGTTCCGAAGCGCTGTTTCCCGCGCAGATTTACGACTGCAAAGCGGCGGTGCGGTGGCTGCGGGCCAACGCAGCGGAATACGGATTGGATGCGGCGCACGTCGGGGCATGGGGCGAGTCGTCGGGCGGACACCTCGCCTGTTTGTTGGGGACGAGCGGCAACGTCGCGGCGCTGGAGGGTAATCTGGGCAACACGAACGAGTCGAGCCGGGTGCAGGCGGTGGTGGATTTCTTTGGCCCGACCGACCTGTTGCAGATGCCGGCGCATCAACTGCCCGGGTCATTTCTCGACCACAATGCGGCGACGTCGCCGGAGTCGCGATTGGTCGGTGGTCCGGTTCAGCAGAATCGGGAGAAGGCCGAGCGGGCGAATCCGATCAAATATGTGACGCGCGATGGGCCGCCGTTTCTCATCGTGCACGGCGAGCAGGATCCCCTGGTGCCATGCAACCAGAGCGAACTGCTTTACGCGGCGCTGAAGGCGGCCGGAGGCGAGGTGACATTCTGCAAGATTGCCGGCGCGGGGCACGGGGGGCCGGAGTTTAGTTCGGGCATGATGCGGGCGGCGGTGTTGGCGTTTCTGGACAGCCATTTGAAACCCCGGCTTGGGCGGCCGTAAGGCAAGCGGCGGGGCGAAAAATTAGGCTCGATTTTTGGAAAGTCGTTGGGTAGGGTTTTCGGTGTAGCAGTTGGATTTTGCGTCCCGAACAAGGGCTAGACGGTCGGGGCGTTCAACATCCCCCTGCACGCGAAGGCGACGCGGCAATCATGCATTTTCAAAAGTTGCAGAAGATCATCGGGTACGAGTTCAAAAATCACGAGCTGCTGCTGGAGGCGCTGACCCATCCGTCAATCGCCCACGAGCGCGGCAGCGAGTGCAACCACCACAATCAGCGGCTCGAGTTTCTCGGCGACGCGGTGCTGCAGTTGGTGCTGACCGATCGCATTTTCAAATTGTATCCCGATCTGCCCGAGGGGAAGCTGACGCAAATCCGCGCGCACCTGGCGAATCGGCACACGCTGTACAAGCGGGCGCAGGCGATCGATCTCGGCGGGCACCTGATGCTCGGCAAGGGCGAGGAAGCCAGCGGCGGCCGTGAGCGGCTCAGCAATCTGGCGGATGCGTACGAGGCGTTGCTCGGCGCGGTCTATCTCGATGGCGGGCTGCGCGCCGTTCGGAAATTCGTCTTCGCGCAGTTCGCGGAGGAATTCCAAAACATCAAACAGACCACGCCCCGCCAGAATCCGAAGGGACGGTTGCAGGAGCTGCTGCAGGCCCACTCGCCCAACGGCCCCGTCTACCGCGTCGTCCACGAATCGGGCCCCGACCACAGCAAGTACTTCGAAGCGGTGGTCGAATGGGAAGGACGCGAGATCGGTCGCGGGAACGGTTCGAGCAAGAAGCAGGCGGAAACGGTCGCGGCGGAGGCGGCACTGGCTTCACTGCCGGAAATCACGGCGCAACCCGGCGCACCCGCGCCTCACTGAGTTTACGGTCGCGCCGCCGCCCCTGGCGCCGACGTCGGCGGCGTGGTCTGCAAGCCGTGCCGCGCCAGCAGGGCCGTCAGCTCGGGCTTGCCCGCGCTGTATTTGACCAACGAGTTCACCAGATAGCTCAGCGAATGGTCATTGGCCCGCAACTGCGCCAACTGCCGTTCCCGCAACGCCGTCGCCCCCACGAGGTTGCGGTTCTGCTTGTACACGAACGCCGTAAACGCCAGGCTCATCACCAGCAGTCCCACTCCCAGTCCGCAAATCAGCAGACGCAATTGCCCGATCGCCGCCAGAACTTCCATCGGCGCGTCGCCCGCGGCGGCCGCCTTCGCCCGTCTCGCGCTCGACTCGTCCCGCTCGCTCATGGCGTCGCTCTCGATCTCGTCTGGTGTGCTCATGAAATTCGTCTCATGGTTGCGCCGCCTTGCGCGGGGCGGTCGCCGTCGCATTGGCCGCGTTGGCGGCCTGCGCCTGCGCCTGGGCCTGCCGGAAAATCTGCGCGATCTGTGGATCGGTGTTGGCCCGAACCGCGAAATCCTGCACCAGACCCTGGATCGCCTGCTCCCGCAATACCATCTGCTGCAACTGCACGTCGGCTCGCGTCGCGTCGCGATAAACCTCCACGTACCGCATCACCATGTAAATGTTGAAAATCACCGAAATCGTCAACACGATGCTCCCGTACTGCACTGCCACTTGGAAGTTCTTTTCGGTCATATCCGCTCCTCACCCGACCACCGATCCAGCAATTCGAACAGCTCCGACACGTTGAACGGTTTCTCCATGAAACCCGCCGCGCCCTCCCGCATCATCTCCTCGCGCGTCACCCCCAGCGACCGATACTCGCCCGACATCAGCAACACCCGCTTCGCCGACTTTGCCGCCAGGATCGCCTTCATCGCGTCGACCCCGTTCATCTGCGGCATGGAAATGTCCATGACCACCAGATCCGGCTGCAACTCCTTCGCCAGCGCCACCGCCTCCACGCCGTTGTGGCCTTTGCCGACGATTTCGTGGCCCGCATACTCGATCGTGTCGGCCACGACGTCGCACACCGCCGTCTGGTCGTCCACCACCAACACCCGCAGCTTCCTGGTGTCTTGTGGCGTCCCCGTTTCTCCCTGTGAAGCCGGAGTGTCCATGTCCATTGGTTCGTTTGGCGCGCGCAATCTACCGGTTCCCATCGCCGAATGCAACCCCCGGATTATGCCTGGCGCTCCCGCGGGTTGTCCATGGAAAATCTTGACATTTTGCACACAGTGCTTGCCAAGCCGCACCGCCTTGTTCTATCTTCCCTCTCGGCGCCTGGTGCGCCATACAGGAGGTCACAATGAAAATTCTGATCGCCGACAAGTTCTCCGAGAACCATCTCGACCGCCTCAAGAAACTCGGCTGCGACGTCATCTACAACCCCGCCGCCAAAGCCGACGACCTGCCCGGCCTGATCCCCGGCTGCAAAATCCTCGTCGTCCGCAGCAAACAGGTCACCGCCGATACCATCAAGGCCGCCGACCAACTGGCCGTCATCCTCCGCGCCGGCGCGGGCGTGAATACCATCGACGTCAAAACCGCCAGCGCCCGCGGCGTCTACGTGACGAATTGCCCGGGCAAAAATTCCATCGCCGTGGCCGAGCTCGCGTTCGCGCTGCTCCTCGCCATCGACCGCCGTGTCCCCGACAACGTCGCCGCGCTCCGCGCCCATAAATGGAACAAGAAGGAATTCAGCAAAGCCGACGGCGTCTACGGCAAGATCCTCGGCATCGTCGGCGTCGGCCAGATCGGCCGCGAAGTCATCAAACGCGCTCACGCCTTTGGCCTGCACGTCATGGCCTGGTCGCGCTCGTTCAACCTGCAAAAGGCCCGCGAGCTCAATGTCGAGCTCGCCCCCGACATCGATACGATTTTCCGCCGCGCCGACATCGTCTCGCTCCACGTCGCGCTCAAGCCCGACACGAAGAAGCTCGTCAATGCCGACCGCCTCGCGATGATGAAGCCCAATGCGATCCTCATCAATACCGCCCGCGGCGAGGTCGTCGACCAGACCGCTCTGCGCGCCGCGTTGGAAGCCAAACGCATCCGCGCCGGCGTCGATGTCTTCGACCCCGAACCCGCCGAAGGCACTGCTGATTTTGCCGACCCGATCCTCGACCAGCCAAATCTCTACGGCACGCACCACATCGGCGCGTCCACCGAACAGGCCCAGGAAGCCATTGCCGAGGAAGCCATCCGCATCATTGAGACCTATCTGAAAACCGGCGTCGTGCTCAATTGCGTCAACCTCGCCACCCGCACCCCGGCCAAATGGCAGCTCATCGTCCGCCATTACGACCGCGTTGGCGTGCTCGCGCACGTCATGGACCAGATCCGCCGCGCCAATACCAACATCGAAGAAGTCCAGAACATCATCTTCGACGGCGCCGCCGCCGCCTGTTGCCGCATCCAACTCGACGCCGAACCCGGCGACAAACTCCTCGCCGCCATCAAGAACGGCAATCCCGACATCATCAGCATCGAATCCTTGAAAATCGGGGAATAGCATTGCGTTTGCAGCCGCGAATCTCATTCGTCGACCATTGGAGGGACGCGCTTCCGCGCGTCCGTTGCCGCTGTTGTAGCCGCGCTTGCTAAGCGCGGTCCGCATCGTAGGGCAAGCGCCCCGCTTGCCGTCGTACCCGCCCCTCCAAATGGCCTCCACCCCCCAGAACGAAGCCAAACGAAGCCAACGCGTTTTTTGCCATCCTGTCCGCCATAACCTTCTTTCGCTCTGGATGATCCGCAGCCTCCACCACCCAAAAACCATTGGCTTCGTTTCGCAGAAACACTATGTAGGCCCCAGACTGCTTGGAGCCCGCCGACTCGCCTGCTCGCGAGCCGCGTTCGGAGTCCCCGGTTTGCCTTCCGAACCATGAATCATCAACCGTCTTCCATTATTTCAAACAACTCTTGCCACCTTATCACAAATGCCTGCCAACCCCAAGCAAAAACTATCGCCCAACGATACTTTGTTTCTTGACAACCCCTCGTTTTTTGCTCCGGTCGCGACTTCCCGCCCGTCGCGCAGCGACGCCCAGCCCATGCGTGCATGAGCTGCGGCCCGCCCGTTCGCAGTTAAGTTCGATCAATTAGAGCCCTCCACCCCTTCCACTCGGTGGCGCAAGCGTCCCTGCTTGTGACCACTTCCCCCTTGAGCCCCAACCACCAATCCTATAGCCTGTCCACCGGAGGCGAGCATGGACAAAACAACTGCCACCGTCATCGTCGCCGGAATCTTCGCTTTGGCCCTCGTCATCGTTCTGCTTTCCTATCGACGCAAGGGCAAAGGCAAAATCACAGGTCCCTTCGGCATGAAACTGGAGGTAGAAGGCGCCAACGACACCCCTCAGACCCCGGGCGTGAACGTCGAAAACGCCAAGAGCCGGACCGGCGGCTTGTCGGCGGAAGACCACACCGGCAAAGGCGCGAACGTCAAAGGGGTCGACGTTGACAAAGACATCCGGGTCACCAGTTCTCCGCCAAGCAGGGGCCCATCGCCCCCAAAACGGTAGCCCCCGACCCATCCGCAAGCTCGGGGGCTGTCTCGGTAAACAGAGCGAGCGCGGGACGCGACCTGGCGGTCACGCAAATCCAAAACCAAGTTGTCTACGCTGCTGCCCACGCGGCCCTGCTCACCCTTCATCAGCTTCCTCCTCCACCTGATCTCGTTGGTCGCGAGGACGAACTTGCCGATCTGCTGACTCTCGTCAAAACCGGCGGCGTCAACATCTCCGGTATCAAAGCGGGACTCCACGGCATGGGCGGCGTCGGCAAGACCGCTCTGGCCGTAGCGCTCGCCCACCAGCTCAAGGACCAATACCCCGATGCCCAGGTCATGCTCAATCTGCGCGGAGCCGACCCGGATCGCCGTCCCCCACTCTCATCAGCCGAGGCGATGCAGAACGTCATTCATGCCTTTGCCCCGGAGGCCAAGCTGCCCAATACCGTGGACGAGTTGAAGCCAATCTATCTCTCGGTGCTGCAGGAGGGAAACCATCGCATCCTGCTGTTGCTCGACAACGCCGCCAGTCCGGAACAAATCGAGCCTCTCTTGCCCCCGTCCAATTGCCTGTTGCTGGTGACCTCACGCGCCCACTTCACGTTGCCCGGACTGAAAGCGAAAGACATCGGTTGCCTGAAACCCGACCAATCGGTCAAGCTGTTGCTCAAGCTCGCGCCGCGCATCGGCGAACACGCCGCTCACGCCGCAGAGTTGTGCGGCCATCTGCCGCTGGCGTTGGAAATCGTCGCCGGGATCGTCAACGATAAGAGACTTTACCCGGTCCAGGACATCCTCACGCGTCTCGAAACCAAGCAGGAAAAACCGCCCAAGGTCGATGCCGCCTTCGAGGTCAGTTACGACCTCCTTTCAGAAACCTTGCGTCGGCAATGGTGCCAACTCTCCGTCTTTCCCGCCAGCTTCGATCTCCGCGCCGCCGCCGCCGTCTGGGAGTCGGACCAAGACGCAGCTCGCGACAACCTGCAGGTCCTTTTCAACGCCAGCTTGGTGGAGTGGAACGAGGCCACCAACCGCTTCCGCCTCCACGACCTCATCCGCGATTTCTGTAACGGCAAGCTCTCCTCGGACGACCGTTCCGCAGCCCAACTTCGCCACTCTGAACACTACTCCCAAATCCTTGACGAAGCCGGCGAGTTGCTTCTAAAAGGTGGCGATTCAATCCTTCACGGCCTCGCCGTGTTCGACACGGAACGCACCAACATCGAAGCCGGCCAAGCCTGGGCTACAGCCCAACCGGCCGACAGCAAGGTCGCCGCACAACTCTGCGTCGAGTATCCTAACGCCGGCGTTTACGTCCTGAGCCTGCGCCAGCATCCCCGCCAGCGCATAGCTTGGCTGGAGGCTGCCGTCGCGGGTGCCCAGAGGCTGAGAAACCGAAGGGCGGAGGGCGTCTCCTTGGGAAACCTAGGCCTCGCTCATGCGGCTTTGGGTGAAACGCATCGCGCCATCGAATTGTATGAGCGGCGCGTAGCCATCGCGCGTGAGTCCGGCGACAGGCGCGGCGAGGGCAGCGTCTTGGGCAACCTAGCCAGTGCCTACGCGGAACTCGGCGAAACGCGTCGCGCGATCGAGTTGTACGAACAACGACTGGCGATCGCACGTGAGTCCGGCGACCGACGTGGCGAGGCCAACGCCTTGAGCAATCTGGGCGTAGCCTATGCGAACGCAGGCGAGGCGCGCCGCGCCGTCGAGCTCTACGAGCAAGCCCTAGCTATCGACCGCAAGACGGGTGATCGACGCGGAGAGGCCAACACGTTGGGCAATCTGGGCAATGCATACGGGGATTTGGGCGAGCCGCGACGCGCAATCGAGTTCTACGAACAAGCCTTGGGCATCAGCCGGGAAATCGGCGATCGTCGAGGCGAGGCCAATGCATTAGGTAACTTGGGAATCGCCCGCGCGATAACAGGCGAAACCCCGCAAGCTATTAAGCTTTGCGAGGAGCAATTGGTCATCGCGCGTGAGATCGGCGACCGACGCGGTGAAGGCAATGCGCTCTTCAACATGAGCCTAGCCCTCGATAAGCTCGGCAAACGTACCGAAGCCATCCACCAAGCCGAAGCCGCGCTAAGAGTCTACGAGCAAATCGAAGACCCGCATGCCGAACAAGTCCGCCAACAACTAGCCGTGTGGCGCAGTAAGAAGTAATCTGTGCCCATCCGTGTTCATCTGTGGCCAATGGATCCTTCTCTGGCTAGAACCCGCCCTACCCCATCGCCTTCGCCCGTTTCACCAACTGCACGGCGAGCCCCCACGGATCGCGCAACATCGCCAGTTCGTCCCCGCTGTCCGTCACGGTCATCTCCCCCACCGCCGTCGCACCGGCCTGCATCAATCGCGCCCGGGTTGCTTTCACATCGTCCACCGCAAATGCGACGTGCAAGATCAGCGGGTCCATCTTCGGATAGTCCGGCACCGGCGCTTTCGGGTTGCGGTAAATCTCCAACATCGTCTGCCCGCTCGCATCGGCCATGAATCGCGCATGGTTCGGCGGACCAAAACTCCGCACCGTCCGCATCCCGAGATTGGCCTCGTACCACGTCGCCATCGCCACCGGGTCCGCCACATTCAACGCCACATGCTCGATTTTCATAGTTGATTACCGCTTGTACAAAACCCACGCTGCGCCATCTTCCTCTTCCTACATCCCCTCGCTCCTCAGGGGGAGAGGGTCAGGGTGAGGGGTGGTAGACGCCGCCGCCACGGTTCGCGTCAGCATTCGCCGCCAGCGGGTCGTCCAAAAATACACCAGCGCGACGGTAATCGCGCATTGCACGGCCGTCACCTTGGTGAGAAACGGCAGGTCCTCAAGCTCGGGCCTGGATACCGCCAGATATCCCGGGGTCACAAACGAGAAGTCGGCCAACGGGGAAGCGTCGAGCATCCCGCTGAGCAGGAACGGCAGGGCGTACAGCACAAACAGGCCGAGCGCGAAAAATCCCATCGCCCGCCGACGGAACTGCAGGCGGCACAATTCGAGCAGGATCGCAAACGTGACGAACACAATCAGGATGTTCACGTCCGCCAGCAGGTAGGCCCAAATGTCCCGTTTCGCGCTCAATACGAACTGCGTCCCCAATCCCGCCACGGCAATCACCGCCAGCCCCACCGCCGTGCACGCCCCGCTCCGCCACATGACCCCGCCCATCGCCGCCGTCCCGCGCCGCAGCGCGCCGACCCGCGTTTCCTCGAGGTTCAGCACCTGCGACGCGATAATCATCAGCCCGGCGATCAGTGCGCCAATGTGAACCGTGGCCAGCCGCGGAAAGTCATACGGCTTCGTCGTCTCGCCGCGCCACTCCCAGATCAATCCATATTGAGCGAACAGTAGCAGCCCGAACAGCGTGAGAACTTCCCACCGCAGAAGCGCCGGCCGTTCCGGCCGGCCGAACTTCCGCTTCACGCCGCGCCATATCAAAATGCCCAAAAGCGCCTGCAATCCCAGGGTGTACATCAGCGGATGCATCTTCACCGAAAACAGGTTGGCGTCTGGGCCCCACAATTTCGCTTCGAACCCGGTGGGTTCCACGCCAAACAAGTGCACCGCCGCATACACCGGCACCAGGTAATTCGTCAGCGAGAACCGGCCCGCTGCCAGCATGGTCGGAAGAGTTATGAACAGCACGGCCAGGATTCCCACTCCACCCTGCGCGCGTGGCATCGCCATTCCCGCCAGCACGCCGAGCAGCCCGAACAGCAGCGCCGTCGTGAACAGCAGCGTTTGTGTGCCAATCCACAGTCCCAGCGGCAGCCGGGTGATCGCGATAATGGCCAGCCCCACCGGCATCAGGCTCACCGCCATGTAGAACTCCCGCAACGGTGAGCCGAGCCAGTATCCCCGCGCCAGTTCCCCGCTGGTCAGCGGCGTGAGCCGATTGCTGTCCAGCATCCCGCTCCGGCGCTCTTCCACCAGCGTCCGCGAAATCCGGCTGAACCCGCCCACCATCAACACCAGCGCCTGCAAGACCAACAACCACGCGTAATACCCCTTCCCCAAATCCGTCGGTGAACCCACGTGCGCCACCTCTCCCACGGCGAGGTTGTAGCACAGCGACACCACCATGCTCAGCCCGATCAGCAGCATCAGGAATATCGGCGCCATCACGCCGCCGCGGTGGACCAAGCGCCGCTCGGTGAGAAATATGGGGTTCTCGAACAGGTTCACATGAGAGCCTTCGCGCCCGAATTCAGGAAAATCTGCTCGAGATCGTCACCCATGCTCCGCCATTCCGTCACGCGCACCCCGTGCCCGATCAACGACCGCAACACCTCGTCCAGCGCGTCCTCTCCACCCTCAAAATCAAACGAAGCCCCGTCGTCGACTGTCGACACGTTCTTCACGCCCGCCGTCTGCTTCAACATCTCCAGCCCGTTCGCGCCCGCCGCCCGCCACTTCACCAGCATCCGCCGTTGCCCGATCTGTCGTCCCAGCTCCGCGATCGTCCCGCTGGCAACCAGCCGTCCCCGCTCCATGATACCCGCCTTGTTACAGAATTCGGACATCTCCGACAAGATGTGGGAAGAGATCAGGATCGCCCGGCCCCCATCGCGCAGTTGCAGGATCAGCTTCCGCAACTCGATCCGTCCCAGCGGATCCAGGCCGCTGGCCGGCTCGTCGAGGAACAACACGCGCGGATCGGGCAACAGCGTCTTCGCCAGCAGGAGCCGCTGTTTCATTCCGCGCGACAACCCCTCGCACAATGCCCGGCTCTTCTCCGTCAGCCACGTCAGCTCCAGGCACTCGGCGATGCGGGCCGCCCGGTTCGCCACGCCGTAGGCCCGCGCAAAATGATCCAGGAACTCCGTCGCGGTAAGTTGATCGTAGACCGGAGAATAGTCCGGCATAAACCCCAAGAGTTGTCTCGCCATCCGCGATTCGCGGGCCAGATCGCGGCCCGCCACGGAAACTGTTCCATGCGTCCACTCCTGCAATCCGCAGGCCGCCCGCATCGTCGTCGTCTTCCCCGCGCCGTTGGGCCCGATCAAGCCGTAGACGTCCCCACCGCAAACCTCCAAAGACAAGTCGTTCACCGCAACAACATCCGGGAAATCCACGCGGAGATGACCGATCGCTAGAAGCGCCTCAGGCATGGTCCGATTATTGTCTGAGCCCCGGGCAAACACAAGCCTGCGGATGCGCGGCCTCGCGCCTTCTCCCGGGAAAACCACCCGGGCGCGGCTCGACTCACGTTGTCTCGCTCAGGGAGATGACTTGCTTTCCGACAAACGGCCGGTGTACGATGTGCGCGTTACCCCGTTGGGCCACTGTTCTGGCCTGCTGATGTATCCTGTCGGCGTGGAGCGCAACGAGTCGACTGTAAAGGAAACATGGACATTAATATCGCAGTCGTTCCCGTGGCCGGGCTGGGCACGCGGCTCTTGCCGGCAACGAAATCGCAGCCGAAAGAGATGTTGCCTGTCGGTCGCAAACCCGTCGTCCAATATGTGGTCGAGGAACTGGCCCGCGTCGGCATGAAGCGCATCATGTTCATTACCGGCCCCGGCAAAGCTTCGTTGGAAAACCACTTCGACCTGAACGAAGAACTGGTCCGCACGCTGCGCGAGAACGGCAAGGAAGACTCATTGACCGAGCTGGAGTTCGAGCGCGCCGCCATCCAGTATTTCTACACCCGACAGCGCCAGCTCCTCGGCCTGGGCCACGCGATCCTCTGCGCCGAAGCGTTCGTCGGCAACCAGCCCTTCGTGGTGGCGCTGGGCGATTCCATCATCGGCCTGCACGCCCAAAGCGATGTCGTCCACCGGATGAAACGCTGTTTCGCGGAGAAAGATGCCGCCGCCGTGATCGCCTTCGAGGAGGTCGCCCCGGAGGAGGTCCACCAATACGGCATCGCCAGACCCAAAGCCGATGGCGACGTGTTCGAGATCGCCGATCTCATCGAAAAGCCGTCCCAGTCCGAGGCCCCGAGCAATCTCGCCATTGCCGCCCGTTACGTGCTGGCCCCGCGCGTGTTTGACGCGATCCGCCGCATCCCGCCCGGCAAGGGCGGCGAGATACAAATCACCGACGCCATCCGTCTCATGATCCACGAAGGCGGCAAGGCCTACGGGATCCGCTTGAGCCGGGCCGAACGCCGCTACGATATCGGGAATTTCCAGTCCTATTTCCGCGCCTTCGTCGAGTTTGCGCTCGCGGACAAGAAGCAGGGCCCGGCCCTGCGCCAGCATCTGGAGGCGTTGCTTCGTGATCATCATTCGTAAACGCGGCTACGCCCGCGCCGGGCTCCTCGGCAATCCGTCCGACGGCTATCACGGCAAGACCATCTCGATCATCGTCCGCAATTTCTGGGCCGAGGTCGTGCTCTATGAATGGGATTCCGTCGACATCGTGCTGACCGAGGATGACCGCGCCCGCTTCAGTTCCATTCACGATCTCGTGAGGGACGTGAAACTCCACGGCTATTACGGTGGCATCCGGCTCATCAAGGCCACCATCAAACGCTTTGTCGATTATTGCCACGCCGCTCAGGTGACTCTGCCGAATCGCAATTTCTCCGTGCGTTACCAAACCAACATCCCGCGCCAGGTCGGCATGGCCGGTTCCAGCGCCCTGATCGTGGCGACGCTCCGTTGCCTGATGGAATTCTACGGCGTTGACATCCCGCTCGAAGCCCAGCCCTCGCTGGTCTTGTCCGTGGAAAAAGAGGAACTCGGCATCGGGGCCGGGCTGCAGGACCGCGTGACCCAGGTCTACGAAGGCCTAGTCTACATGGACTTCGACAAGGCGCGCGAACACCTCGTCGGCGGCCTGAAATGTTACGCCTACGAACCGATGCCCGTCGATCTCTTGCCGCCGCTCTACCTGGCGTACCACGCCAGCCTCAGTGAGCCGACCGAAATTTTTCACAATGATATCCGTGGCCGGTTTGACCGGAGCGAAGAACAGGTCGTCAACGCCATGAAGCATTTCGCCGAGCTGGCCGCCGCGGGACGCGAGGCCCTGCTCCAGCACGATCCCAAACGCCTCGCCCGCCTCATGGACGAGAATTTCAATACCCGACGAAGTATTTACAATCTCGCTCGCTGGCAGATTCAAATGGTGGAGGCCGCCAGGCAATGCGGCGCCAGCGCCAAGTTCGCCGGCTCGGGCGGTGCCATCATTGGGACCTACGACGATGAAGCCATGTATCGCGAATTGTGCGCCAAACTGTCAGCGATCGGCTCCCGCGTGATCAAACCCCGTGTCCAGTAGTCTCTGGGGCAGAAGCCCTTGGCAGCCCGCTGTCGAAAGCCTCACTTTTCCTGTCACCTGCTCGCCCGCGCTGGGGACTTATCTAACGGTATGATAACATCCAGCACAATGGCA
This sequence comes from Verrucomicrobiia bacterium, assembly GCA_035541135.1. GTDB lineage: Bacteria > Verrucomicrobiota > Verrucomicrobiia > Palsa-1439 > Palsa-1439 > Palsa-1439. Next base: position 6,129 of record DATKNW010000007.1, on the reverse strand, counting down.
GGAACCGAGTACTCCGACGCCCAGCTCGTCGCCAATACGCTCGCCGGCGACCGGGACGCCTTTGGTCGAATCGTCGCAAAGTACCAGACCCTGATCTGCTCCCTCGCCTACAGCCGCCTCGGCAACATCGGCCAGAGCGAGGACGTGGCCCAGGACACCTTCGTCGTCGCCTGGTGTCATCTCCGTCACCTGCGCGACCCCGAAAAACTCCGCGCCTGGCTCTGCGGTATCCTCCGCAATCGCATCCAAAAATATCTCCACCGCGAAGGCCGCGAACCAGCCCACGACGCCGAGCCCATCGAGCTTGCCGACCACACGCCCGCTCCCGACCCGCTGCCGTCCGAGGAAAGTGTCACGCGCGAGGAGGAAGCGATTCTGTGGAAATCCCTCAGCAAGATCCCCGAGATCTATCGCGAACCCCTCATCCTGTTTTATCGCGAACACCAATCCATCACGTCCGTCGCCCTCCAGCTCGACCTGACCGAAGACACCGTGAAACAGCGGCTGTCGCGCGGCCGGAAACTGCTCCAGGAAGAAGTCGCCACGTTCGTCGAACGCACACTGGACCGGACCGCGCCGACCGGAGCTTTCTCCGCAATGGTTCTGGCCGCTCTGCCGGTCGTCACCGGCTCGGCAGCCGCAACCGCCGGTGCCGCTACCGCGGCCAAGGGCGCCGGGGCCACCAAGTTCGGTTTCTTGGGCGCATGGCTGGCGCCATATCTCGGAATCTTCAGCGGCCTGGCAGTCGGCTGGATGAGCGTCCGTCTCGCGCCGACCGAGGCCGAACGCCGCGTCAAGCTGCGCTCGTTGATTGCGCTTTGGGGGTTCATACTCGGATGGTGTTTTATCGCCAAGCCGGCGGTCTACGCCCTGGGCAGGCACTATCAATGGAATGATCAAACCTGGGTCGGCGTCCTAGCCGGCTTTTGGTGGTTCTACGCCGCGGTCGTCGCTGGTGTGATCGTCGTCTTCTTCAGGCGTGTGCTGGCCGTTCGCGAACAATTCGAGGCCACGGGCGGGGCGTCGGTACCGCTCGCCGACCGCAAACGCCTTGCCGTCGCGGTCGCCTTGCATCTGGCCTGCTGCTGGGTGGCTTATCTGGCGTGGGAAGCCGCCGACCGCATCTGGGCGGCAATCATTATCGCTGGGATGATCCCGATGGCCGGTTGGTATCTGTACCAACTCCGCCGAAAGGCCGGCTCAGTGTCGATGCGTGCAAGCGCCAAGCATATGACCCTCCTTTGTGGCCTGATTCTCCTAGCGCTGAATCTGCGCCTGGATGTGTGGGTGGCCGCGCGCCGCGGCGTGTCCGTCGCCGAAGTCCACCAATTCCTCCCCGTGTGGCTCATTCCCCTGCTCTCCGTTGCCCTGATCGCCTGGGTCGCGGCACTGATCGCCATCACCAAACCAAAAGCAAAAGCTACATCCCGATAGGCTGGAACATGAAAAAGACCACTGTGTTCACAACGCTCGTGGTGTGCCTTCTGGCATCCAGCAGCCCGATGATGGGGCAAACTCAGACCACGCCGGCTGTGGCCGACAAACCGGTCCTGACTGATGCCACGGTTCCGGATCCGTTTCGTCCATTGTACCAAGAGTTGGACGAGTCTCTTCGCCAAGCACAACAGCTCTATCCGTTCCAGAAAGGAAATGCTCGCCCTCTCATCGCCCCAAGCCTGGCGATGGCCTCAAGCTTCTACTCTCCGTCCGCAGCCGATCCCCAACGCTGGAACGATCTGCTGGCCACGCTTGACGCATTCAAGGCCATGAGAATGAACGCCGTGTCTGTTGAGATCGCCGCGCCGGATCTCGCCCTCGGTGATACGGAATCTCTCCTCGACTTCTATCAACGCCTGGCCGCGGAAATCCACGCTCGCCACATGAAACTGTACGTGGAACACTTCTTCAATACGCCGTTCGAGCCCAACACGCCCCCCCACAAGCATTCCCACAAAGATATCCTCGCCGCCAAAACCTTCCAGGACAATCCCCAGGGACGACAAGAGTTCCTCAACATCCTCGAGCAGGAAAACACGCTGATTTACCGCGAAATCAAACCGGACTACCTGAGCATCCTGACCGAACCTCAAGTGTCCACTCGCTTGATGTTGCACCTCACCTTCACCGCGGATGAACTGGCCCGCTGGGTTGGCGATCTCACCACCCGCCTCAAGAACACCGGCGCCAGTCCCGGCACACTCCTCGGCGCAGGAGCATTGACCTATGAGTCCGAAGATTTCGTCCTCAAGTTCGCCCAACAGGCAAACTTGGATTACGTGGACATGCATGTGTACAGCCTCAAAATGAAAGACGAAGACCAGGTGGCGAAATTGACCGCCCTGGTGGGAAAAGTCCGGGAGTCACGGCCGAACATGCCGGTCACGATCGGCGAAGCGTGGCTTTTCAAAAACGGCAAAGCCGGCCCGAAAGCACCCTACCCGGAAATCTTCGCGCGCGATAATTTCAGTCTCTGGAGCCCGCTGGATGCGCAATTCCTGAAGCTCCTGATGGGAATCGCCCAGAAGGAAAACATCTCTGTCGTCGCCCCATCTTTCAGCCAGTACTTCTTCGCCTACTACACGCTCGGGGATGCGGAGTCGAGCCGGTTGCCTCCGTGGCCGCACAGCATTCCCCAGTCCTGGAACAAGGCTTTCGAAGCCGTCCGCAACCACCAGCTCTCACCCACTGGCAAAGCCATCAGCGCCATGCTGGAGCCCGCCGCGAAATGATGCTCGTAACCGCTTCGGCCCGACGGAGAATTGCGCGTCCTATGTCTCGTGCTGTTTCTTAAGCGCCTCGTCCAGCGCCGACAGCTTCGGCTCAATGTGAATCGGCGTCCCCGCCGTCTCCATCGCCGCCTTCACATCTTTCAATCCGTTGCCCGTGATCACCGCGCACACGCTCTCGGTCTTCTTGATGATGCCGTCGGCAATCGCCCGCTTCACCCCCGCCACGCTCGCCGCGCCGCTCGGTTCGCCAAACACCGCGCTTAACCGTGCCGTTTGGTTCATCGCCTCCATGATCTCGGCGTCCGTCACCGCCACGATCTCACCCTTCGATTCCCGGAGCGCATGCACCGCCTTCCGCCAATTCCGCGGCGTCCCGCAATTGATGCTGTCCGCCCGCGTCTGCCCATCCACGTTCACCAGGTCCTTGCCGCTGTGAAACGCATCCGCCACCGGCTTGCACCCGGCCGCTTGCACGCCCAACATCCGCGGCAGCTTTTTGATGAACCCGAGATGATACATCTCGCGAATCCCTTTCCACGTGCCCGCGATCGTGCACCCGTCCCCCACGCTCAGGCACACCCAGTCCGGCATCATATCGGCAAATTGTTCGGCGATTTCCAGCCCGCAGGTCTTTTTGCCCTCGACCAGGTACGAGTTGATCGCGCAATTCCGGTTGTACCAACCGTACTTCGCGCACGCTTCCATGCAGAAGTCGTATGCCGCGTCGTACGTCCCTTTCACTTTGACCACCGTCGCGCCAAACACCAGCAACTGCGCGATCTTCGGCTCCGGCGCTTTCTCCGGCACGAAAATCACCGACGGCATTCCCACCGCCGCCGCAAAACACGCCAGCGATGACGCGGCGTTCCCCGTCGACGCACACGCAATCGTCTTCGCGTGGTACTCGATCGCTTTCATCACGCCCACCGAGCTTGCGCGATCCTTGAACGACGCGCTCGGATTGCGCCCGTCGTCCTTGACGTACAGATCGCGCACACCCATCCATTCGGAAAGCCGGTCCGCGTGATACACGGGCGTCCACCCCAACTGCAGCGATGGCAGGGGCAGCGAAAAATCGACGGGGATCAGCTCCTCGTAGCGCCAATGCCAGTGCGCCCGCTGCGCCAGCGCCCGACGCGTCAGCGTCTGGGCCACCTTCTCGTAGTCGTACTCGACATCGAGGATGCCCTCGACCCCGCACTGGTCGCACGTGTAGCGGTTGCCCGCGGGATACACCGTCCCGCAGATGACGCACCGTAATTGGGAGATATGTTGGATGGCCATGCGCGCGATTCTACGCGCCACGGCTCACAAAATCAACGTGGCGAACTTCCGCCAGCAAACACGACGGACCAGGCACCCGTGGCGTCGTTGTTTGTCTACTCGCCGTAAACAACTGTCGTGTACTTGGCGTAAACGCCAAGCACGCTCGTGACCTTGTAGTCCACATGATGGATCTTCGTGATTCCGCCGTTATCCATCGCTGCCTTGATACTGGAGTCACCCGTGGCAATGCATACGATCGCCGTGGACGAGGCCGTACCGACCTTGTCCGACCCGCCAGCGCTACCCACAGCCACCGGACCCGCCGTCTGCGTATAGATCCCCGCATAGCTTCCCCCCGCAACTCCCCCGACCATTGCACACCCCGACATGAACACAACTACTGCACTCGCCGCTGCGACTAACACGATGAGTCTCTTCATAACCGTTCTCCTCTTGGTTGGATTGCCACGGGTGCCAGCCCGCTATGGGCGCTTATACGACGAATCCACCATCCTGTCTAGAGGAATTCGTTTGCCGATTTTCTTTGCCTTGTGGCGAGCCGACTGCGTACAACTGCTCTCGATCCATGAAGCTCCTCATCAAAAATGGCCACGTCATCCGTTGGAGGAGGGAGGGCGAGCCTCCCGGCGAGCCGCGTGTCGAACAGCTCCAGTCCCATCACGTCCTCATTCAGGACCATCGCATTCTCGACGTTGTCACCTCCGTCCCTGGGGACTTCGAGGCCGACGAGACCATCGATGCGACCGGTTGCGCGGTGATTCCGGGATTGATCAACGCGCACCATCATCTCTACCAGTCCCTCACGCGCTGCCTCAAGCCCGTCCAGAATGCCAAGCTCTTCGACTGGCTCCTCGGCCTCTACGAAGTCTGGGGCCGCCTCGATTTCGAGGCCGTCAAGCTCGGCTCGCAAATCTCCATGGCGGAAATGCTGCTCTCGGGTTGCACCACCACCAACGACATGTTCTACGTCTATCCGCGCCAGTCCGACGTGAAAGCCGAAGCCGTCATCGAGGGCGCGGCCGAACTCGGTATGCGCCTCCACGCGGGCCGCGGCTCGATGTCGCTCGGCCGCAGCCACGGCGGTTTGCCGCCCGACGATGTCGTTCAGGACGAGAAAACCATCGTGAAGGATTGCGAGCGCGTCATCGAGAAGTTCCATGACGCGAAGCCGTACGCGATGACCCGCGTCGATCTGATGCCCTGCTCTCCCTTCTCCATCACGTTCGATCTGCTCAAGGAAACCCGCGCGCTCGCCAAATCCCGAAACGTCCTCTGCCATACCCACGTCGCCGAAACAGAGGACGAGAACAAGTTCTGCCTCGAGAAGTTTGGAAAGCGTCCCGCCGATTACCTCGCCAGCGCTGATTGGATCGGCCCCGACGTGTCCTGGGCGCACTGCGTCCGCCTGAACTCCGCCGAGATCAAATTGCTCGCCGATACAAAGACCGCCGTCGCCCATTGCCCGTCATCGAACATGATCCTCGGCTCCGGCATTCCGCCCGTCTGCGAGATGTTGAAGGCTAACGCCACCGTCGGCCTCGGTGTCGACGGCTCTTCCAGCAACAACGGCGCGCACGTTCTCGCCGAGGCGCGTCAGGCCCTATTGCTCCAGCGGGTGAAGAATGGCGCGGATAGTTTCACCGCCGAAGATGCGTTGCGCATCGCCACACTCGGCGGCGCGCGCTTGCTCAACCGCGAAAAGGAACTCGGCAACATCGCCCCCGGCTATGCCGCCGACATCGCCATCTACGATCTCAATACCATCGAGTTTGCCGGCGCGTACGCGCAAGATCCTCTCGGTGCCCTGATGCTCTGCCATTCTCCCCGCGCCAAGTTCGTCCTCGTCAACGGCAAGCCCGTCGTCAAATACGGCCAGCTCGCCACCGTCTATCTGCAGGGTCTCGTAACAAGAATGAATGAGCTGGTGAGAAAGAAGTTCTGCTAAGCGTGGTCTTGGAAGTCAGCAGCGTTGGGACTATTGACTCCTGCATAATACAGTGACTATTTCACCACAGTTCAGCCTGTTTCCAGAAGGCAGTGATCAACCGCGGGCGACGGCGCATTCGGCGGAGCGCTTGGGTTGCCCGCAGTGTTAGCTCCCAGCCGTGGTGGG
>DATKNW010000006.1:0-55236 GCA_035541135.1 Verrucomicrobiia bacterium | reverse complement strand
CACGCACTCGTGGATGAATCGGTTCCGACGGCTGAAGATTCGCTACGAACGCAACGCCGAGATTCACATCGCATTCCTCGAACTGGGCTGTGCCTTGATCTGCTGGAGGCTCATCTAAACATGGGCTGTGTTAGGCGCTCTTAGTCGAAACCACTACGCTTTCGCCCACAAAACCACCCGCTTCCGCCTCAAAACCGTTCTGTTCCACTACAACGGCAGGCCGACCCGATCTCATTCGAAGCGCCGTTTTCGTGTTGGTGCCGTTGTGGGCTAATTCCCCCCCGGTTGGAACCGACAGGCCCCTTCGCCCATCCCGGATAGAGATAAACCATTGCATTCCGGACAGATTACCGGAAGATAGAGATAGGATGATTCGCCAGTTCCAGACGGTGGAACCAACGCGACGTTTCCGGCAACTAGTGTCGGAGTCTTGGATCTCCAGGGGGAAATCACTGTTTGGAAGTCTTGACTGCTGGCAGCGTTGAAGAGCCACTCACCGGCTCAACGGGGGGTCCGACCAGCCTGCTGGAATGGCAGCTTGCATCTCCGACGTGTTGGGGGCATCGGAACTATTTGGCCTGTATGTTTAGCCACCCTCTCGACCTCGACACACGTCTTGCAGTACTGTAGCCAACAATGCGCGCGGGTACTTGACGCTCGCTGTGTCGGAATATGACTCATCGACCCGTTGCAACGCGCGAAACACGTTTCCCATGCCCTTGTCCCTAGCCAACTGCTGTAAATACGCCTCCTTGCGTCTACCTTCCTCCCACTGCGGAAATAATCGGCGCGCATAGTCGTGTATCTCGTCTATGTCCAGCGCCTCTGGAGTTTCCCTGGCTTTTCGCGGCGGAGTTTTCTCTTTGCGAGGCGACAGCTTCCCGTGGGGTCCCGGTTTGGCGGAGACTGGTCGCGCCCCATGATTTTGCGAATCTCGCGCTGACGACACTTCCCCCGCACCAGTTAGATCACTAGAAATATCCTCGAATGGCAACCCATCGATCGCGCGTGCCAGTCGATAGTCGGAGACGTACCTAGGGCTCGCGCGTTGCGCACTCCATACGACACGTCCATCCTCTGGGTCAATCGGTGGATTGAGAGTTACCGTGAACTCACCCTTTCCGGCATGATCCCGGACAATCACCTTGGTCAGTTCCAATTCCCGTACTGCTTCACTGACGCGGCTCTTACTGAGCGATGTCTCATTCATGATGTCCTGCTGCCCGATAAACGTGGTCACCCACCGCTCGGGTGTCGCTGCGACCGTGCGCTCCACAATCACCTCAGCCACCAGCCGCGCATTCTTGCTAAAACGGAAGCAGCGCAACGCCCGCCGCACTCGATCTGCGTTGGTTGTTGTAGGCAGCGGATTCATACGTCCTCCGATGTTTGGGACAGAAAACGGGCGATTTCAGTAAGTGCGTAGGTGGGCCGACGCGTTGCCACGGATGCGTGCAGCAGACCACGCTGGCGCAGACGGTCGATTGTGATGGTGTGCTTGAACCCCAGCGCCTTTGCCGCCTCGGATCGGCTCAACGCTACCCGTCCAGGAAACTGTGCCATGAGAAGTTGCAGAATCTCTGGGGACACCGACGTGTCGCGTTTCGCACCGCTCACGGTGCCACCTCGTCGGTGCCATGCCGTCGCCGCTTGATGAGTGATTTTTCCGCGTCGGTCATGTTTCGCCTTTTCATCTTGGCAATTCACTACCTCCAAGAAGGGGCGGGACTGGCCACGTCCTCGCGGAAAGGGGGGTATTTACGCTGGCAGAAGGGACAACGCGCGTTACACCACCGCCGCGTGTCCGTACATCCTAAGGCAGCAAATTACTGCGCGGGGCTTCCAGCCACCAGCTGAAAAATTCGACGAATGTGGCTCGGCAATCCAAAGGCCAACGTGAGGATTGGATCATCTGTACCCTGCTTAGCCTCTGTACTATTCTGAATCCGCTTCATGAGGTCGGGGTGTGTGTTGGCGGCCTTCGCAGCCAGCCGGCACGCAGCTTCGGTGGGCGGGTCGGTGAGGTATCCCTGCAATTCTTTGTCGGTAAAGCCTTCCAGCTCAGCCCGGTGAGCCTTTCGCATTTGGGCGACACGCGCCGCTGAATCGATCTTGGATGCTATGCACTCACGCTGTAATACTTTGATGCGCTCGGCCATGAAGCCCAAGATCCATCAGAGATACCCCTCTGGCCGACTGCGTTTCGCTCCATGCTCTGCCTTCGTGAGTTCGACAAGTAACGTCTGCGCAAATCGCTGTAATTCCTTCGGTTTGCCTGACGGCAGCAAGCCGCGGACGCGACCTTTGGAGCAACCGAATCTCGCCGCTTCCAAGAGATCCACCAAACCCTCAAGCAGAATGCGGCCTTCAGGCTGCAAGAGTACCGCAGGATGTTTGCGGACGCAGGTAATGATTGCCTCAGCGATCTCCTTCCCGCGATACGGGCCAATGGCTTCGAACCCCGCTGCACCCGCAGTGTCATTGGGATTGGCGCCAACCGAAGCCTGCGCGAGCGCCATTGCCAAGTCCGCCAGCCTAGTGAAACAAGGGCGTTGGCGGGATTCGATAGATGCGAGAGTTCTTTTGAGTTCCCGAGAGTCGTCTTTTTCAGACAGGGTGCCACCCACTCGGCATTCCTCCACCCCTTCCACCAAGAGGTTCAGGTCCAAGCCACGACGCGGCGCGGACGATAGCGGCACCGTCAACCACATCCCCCCGGGTCGATCCGGCACTGCTGGTGACTCTGGCAACTGCAGCGGGTTATCGCTAGCCAACGCGCTTTGCAATTCAGCAATGCAGTCTTTGATTGTGGACTGTTTGAGGTTGTTCGAAATCCATTGCCGCTTTCGGCCTGTCGAGCTTTCAAGCCGCCTCAAGCTAGGGCGCTTGCCGTCGCTGCCGTCAAAGACGCACGCAAGTACAAGCGCACACTGAAAGGGGGGAAGTCCTTTGACATTGCGCAGCCATTTTTCAGCTTCCGGCTTTCGCCTAAGCCATTGTTCGATTCGTTGCTGCTGCTGGTGGGGGTTACCTGTGGGGATCCGGTGACGCTCCCGGTAGTTGCCAATCAATTCAGCGGCTTCGTGCTTGCTGACCCCTGCTTTCCGCAGCATCGCCAGTTGCTTTTTCGGTTTCGCCGCGTGGAAGGCAGCGGCATCAATTCCAAGCTGGGCAAGCTCGGCGGTCAGTTCGTCAAAGCCTGTGGTCCGGACAACAGTACCCTTGTCGTCAAAGCCCATGGATTCGGCAAGGCGTTTGGCCGCCAGCTTCGGGTTTTTCTGCGCTTGGCGCTCTCCAGGCTCTTCGAATTGTCGTTTCATGTTTCGTCGTCCTAATCAAAGCTAAGCGGTGGGCGGTCGCCCGGGCACTCGCATTGTCGGTTCACCGGGGATTCTGCTCCGTTGCTCCGAATCGCGCAAGCCCAGGCCCGCACCGCGTCTCCGCTCTGCTTGAACGCATTTTTGCAAGAGACGCCCGACCTCTAAGCTAAGCTTAGAATCTTGACGCAAAACTGACGCTTACGTCACTGACCTTTCGCCGATGAAATGTCGCAACGTGGCACTAGTCCGTCAGCGTCCCCACGCAGACGCAGACGGACACATCACGCACGCGTTTACGCTGCCACCGCCGATGCGGCACGCAAGATTTACGCATACGACACTGCCCTGGCTGCTGCGGGCGAACTTGTTCAGTTGTTATACGGCTAAAGGGTGTTGATGTCAGCAATGCGGGGACCGCCAGCATCTCTTGGGCGGGCAAAGGGTGGACTCGGCGTGTCGCTTTTGGTCGTGCAGGAACTGTCCGCTTTGTGTATTCGGTGCGTCTTCGGATTGCTGCTGGAGTCTTGCTGCACAGTTTTGACGGACGCCCTGCGTCGTCGGCTCGACCGAGGCGTCAACCCCGGCACCTCCCGGCAAAACCGCGTCACGGTGTCGTGCGACACTACCACGTTGGTATCTCGCAGGATGTTGGTGATGGTTTCGTAAGACGCGCCCTTGCGCCGCAGTTCCGCGATGCCGTCTTTGAACGGCAGCAACTTCTGAAACTTCGCCGACAATTTCGGCGTGAAGTTTCTGACAGTGGTTGCGAATTGGTTCTGCGCCAGTTCGGTGGGACCGGAGCTGTCATTCATACGTAAGCAATCCGTTGTTCATTGCGTGCCAAGCTTCTAGCGGGCGCAAGGGGTCGGGCGTACGATCTTTCCATGCGCTACAGTAAAGCGCATTCCCGACAATAAATTGTTCCCGTTTGGGAACACAATTTTCCACGAAGTGCGGTATGCCTCTACCGTGCTGTCACGGAATGTGCAATGCACGCTGACAGGTACGAATGAGTATTTTGAGGAGCAACACCATGGAGACAAACAAGATGGAATTTCGACTTGCGCTCACGCGGCACGAAACCGCCAAAGCGCTCGGCGTGACACCGATCACCGTTGACCGACTTGTGGCGCGCGGGTTACTGCGGCCTTGCCGTGCGTTGCGCCGGCCGCTGTTTGCTCGCGCCGAGATCGAGCGATTCCTGAAGGAAACGACCGTCGAGTAGGACAAGCCATGCGAACCCGATACTACGCCTTCGCAGTCATTGGCACGACGTTGGCGGGCTCGGCTGTGGATGCGCCCCAACTCATGCGCTTGGCCATGGCGGCGCTGTGTTCGTTGCGAAGATGGCCATACGTGCGGGCCACTAAGACACCACCGTCTTTGTGGCCCAGCCAACCCGCGATGACCTTGAAGTCAATCCCAGCCTCAATGGCGTTGGAACAAAAGAAGTGTCGGCAGGTGTGGTGTCCGTATTGCGGTAAGCCAAGTTTTTTGCAGGCGCTCTCGATGGCTTTCTTGGCGGAGTTTATCGGGATAATGCGCTCGTCCGGTTTCGGCGACGCTGGTCGTCGTGCCTGTAGTTCCCTCAAGAAACTCTCCATCGCTGGGAAAAGCGGCACGGTGCGTGGTTCGTGGTTCTTTGACCTGGTAACGGTAAACACCTTCAATTCAAAGTCCACATCTCGCCAGAACATCGGCGGCTTGGAGTATTTAGAATCGCCGACGATCTCCCCTTTGCGACAACCCGAGTACGCGAGCATTTCCGCGAGGTCCGCCGAAGCTTTCCCGCCATTGGTGCGCATGGCGTCAAGTATCTTGCGGAATTGCTCTTTCGTCGGGATGGTGACGGGTTTCTTATGAGGCTTGCATCGTTTGATCTTGCGGGCGGGGTTCTCCATGAGGATGCCATGTTCCGCGCCGTAGTCCAGGATGCGCCGCAAGGTTTCGAGTTCGTAGTTGAACGTACGGGCGGAGCAGGTGTCCCGGCGCGCCGTTGCCCACTGCTCCAACGTGCGCAGGGTGACATTGCGGACAGTCAACCCGCTGAGGTGCTGGTTGAGGTTTTTGATTACCCCAAGCATTCGGTCGCGGCTGCTCGCTTCCATCGTGCCCCCCGCAATCTCAATCCATCGCTTAGCCAGCCCGCCGATCAATTCCCCGGTTTTGGTGTCGTATTCGGCAAACGGCAGGTTTTTGCCGCTGTCGCTGTTCAGCCGCTCGACTTTTTGACGATGGATCTCCCGCCGGCGCTTGGCCAGTTCGGGATCGGTGGTCTTGAGGCTGCGCTTGACTTGCTTACCGTCGCGTTGGAAAATCGCATAGTAAACGTCGGTGCGGCTTGAACGATAGAGGCAGTCACCAACATGAATGAGCTTTTGATGTTTTCGGGTCTCTGGGGTGGCTTTCATGGCGAAAACATCCTAGACATTACAACAAAACATTGCAACACAAAAACAGAGCGGGCATGTATGTCATACAAGCCAATAAAATAAAGGTGTGCGCCTGTAGCTCAGTTGGATAGAGCATCGGATTTCTAATCCGGCGGTCGCGTGTTCGAATCACGCCAGGCGCGCCAGTTTTCGGGAGCATAAGAGAATGCATATTCAAAATGATCGACGACTGTTTCCACCGATGGTCAAACTCGCAATGGTGATGGGCCTGGCGGCAGCGCTCCTGGCGGGCTGCGCGGGAAGCGGTGCGACCGCCCCGGCCGCCGCGCCGGCGGGCGCCCGCCTCGAACCGACGGCGCCGGATACGGGCGCAGCCACGGTCGCGTCGGTGAATTCGGAACTGGGCTTCGTGGTGGTCGATTTCGCGTCACAAACCCTGCCGCCGTTGGGCACGCGCGTCAACATCTACCGCGGCGACAAACGCGTCGCCATCGTCCGCATCACCGAGCCGGTGCGCGCGCCCCTGGCCACGGCGGATATCGTTGAAGGCGAAGTGCGCGTGGGCGATGAAGCCCGGTAGCCGGAGGCGGCATGCTCACGGTCAGTGAAGCCAAGGGGATTATCCTCCCTGCTGCGCGGCCACGCGCCGAAATCACCGCGCCGTTGGCGGAAGCCCTCGATTGCGTGTTGGCGCAGGACGTGGCGTCCACGATCAATCTACCCATGTGGGACAACAGTTCCGTGGACGGATATGCCGTGCGCGCCGCGGACGTATCGGAGGCCAACGAAAACAATCCCATTCATCTGCGCGTGACGGCGGCTGTCCCCGCCGGGACAACAGCGAAGGCGGCCATCGAACCGCAGGCCTGCGCGCGCATCTTTACGGGAGCGCCGATCCCCGACGGCGCGGACGCGGTTGTCATGCAGGAGGACACACACCCGCATCACGAGGGTTATATTGCCGTCACCGAATCCGCCGAGCCGGGGGAGAATATTCGTCGCGCGGGCGATGATGTGAAGACGGGCGAAGTCGTATTGCGCGCGGGAACGCTGCTGGGTCCGCCGCAACTCGGCCTGGCCGCCGCGCTGGGGTTGACGCAGCTCGCAGTTCGTCCGCGACCGCGTGTCGGCGTGCTGGTCACGGGCGCGGAGATCGTCGAGCCCGGGCGGTCGTTGCGCGCCGGCCAGATCTATGATGCGAACAGTTACGCCCTGTCCGCGTTCGTGAAACAGGCGGGCTGTGAGCTCGTGGAACTCGGCATCGCCGACGACACCCGCGAGGACCTGCACGAGAAGATCGACTACGGACTGAGCGAATGTGACGTCGTGATCACGGTCGGCGGCGTGTCGGTGGGCGAACACGACCTCGTCAAGGACGTGCTGGCGGAACTCGGCTGCGACCAGAAATTCTGGAAGATCGCGATGCGACCGGGCAAACCGTTCGTGTTCGGCGCGCGCGAATCGAAGCTCGTGTTTGGATTGCCCGGCAATCCCGTGAGCGCGGCCGTGACCTTCTTGATGCTGGTGCGGCCCGCGCTGCAGAAGATGCGCGGCCTGACCGAGATCGATTTGCCGACCGTGACAGCGGAGGCCGCGGAGGACTTCGTGAACAGCGGTGATCGCCTGCATTACATGCGAGCGAGCCTGCAGCGGGACGGCGAGAAGTGGCTCGTGAAACCGATGCCGAATCAGGGCTCGCACGCGATCGCGTCGCTCGCGGGTGCCGATTGCCTCGTCGAGGTCCCCGAAGTCACCACGATTTCGCGCGGCCATTCCGTGCGCGCGGTCCGGATTTCGGGAACTGAGTGAGGCACACCTGACGGACCGGAACGTTCTCCTCTCCCCTTGGGGGAGAGGATTAGGGTGAGGGGTCCGTCCGTTGTTGACCATCGTTTTTGGCCGCACCTTGCCCGGCCTCCGAGCTTGAAAAACCGGGTCCGCCCTCTACACTGGGTCGCGCCATGCGTGAAACCGTCCATGTCCTGAACCATCCGCTTGCCCGAAGTTTCCTCACCGACATCCGTGACAAGGATTCCGATCGCTCGATTGTGCGCAGCCGCATCCGCGGTCTCTCGGTGCTCCTGTTTTACGAAGCCACGCGCGACCTGCCCCAGGAATCCATGACCGTAACGACGCCGCTGGAGCAAACGCAGGGTGCCCACGTCGGGGCGCGCGTCGGCCTGGTCCCGATCTTGCGGGCCGGGCTCGGGATGGTGGACGGCATATTGGAATTTCTGCCCGAAGCGCGGGTGTATCACCTCGGCTTGTTCCGTGACGAGAAGACGCTGGAGCCGGTCGAGTACTACAGCAGGTTCTCCGAACACAAGCCCGTGGACATCGCGTTCGTGCTCGATCCGATGCTGGCCACGGGCGGCTCGGCGTGCGTCGCGGTCGCGCGGCTCAAGAAATGGGGCGTCAAGAAGATCAAGTACCTCGGCCTGTTCGCCGCACCGGAAGGCATCGAGAAGCTGGCGAACGCCCACCGCGACGTCGAAATCTACCTCGGCACTGTCGATTCCCACCTGAACCAACGCGGCTATATCGTCCCCGGCATGGGCGACGCCGGCGACCGCCAGTTCAGCGGAGAGTAAGCGCATACGCCGCGCAAGACCTTGACAAGTCTATTTGGAGGCTGTATATAGTCTACATGAAGACTCTGACGATTACGGACGCAAAGAAGAATCTCGGCCGCTGGCTGTCGGCAGCAGCGCGCGGCGAGGACATCGGCATCGTGTCCGGAGCCGACATCATTGCCTTGCGAAAAGTGGAGGTGGAATCCACCGACTACGCGCAACGGGAATATGGTGTGACACCAGAGCAATTGGCACGTTTCGAACGGGCGGTCGACAAGCGTTATCGTCAGCTCAAGCGATCCGGCAAGCTGGTTCGTGTTTCGACGGAGGAACTCAAGAAACTGCTTGAGTAAGACGCTCGCGCCGGCTCCCCAGCTGCTCAAGGGGCTGCGGGAATTGTCCAAGGAGGAGCGCGTGGAATGCGTCCTGGCGTTGTGTGAATTGGTCGAGGAATTTGGTCGCCCGCATGTCCACAGCGGTCTCGGCATCCGCAAATTGGGTGACAACCTCTTCGAATGTCGGGCCGGCCTGTCACGTCGTTTCCTGTTCCGCGAGCATCCCGACGAGATTTTCGTCTTTTTTCTTGGCACACACGACGAGATCAAGACACTCCTGCGCAGCGGCCGATATCGCTGAAATGTGTCGAGTCGTTGTCGGCAGACCGATTGATTACGCCCCCAACCGGATGCTCCCGAATCACGCCTCGTCCCGGCTGATGACGAAGATGGCGAGGTCGGCGTTGAGGTTCGGGTCGTGGGAAACCTCGTGGCCGTCTTCCGCGTTTAGCGCGATCCGCCGGCGAACGTGAATGGATTTCTCCCGGCAGAAATCCTCGAAGTCGGTAATGGATAGAAAACGAACGTCCGTTGTGTTGTACCATTGATCGCGGATCCAGCCGTAGCCTCGGGGCGAGCGACCCTCCTCGCCCAGAATGCGGCGAAGCTTCGAGAAAGCGAGGTTCGGAAAACTGACAATCCCGACGCGGCCGACGCGCAGGATTTCGTTGATGACGCCCTCCACGTCGCGCACCGCCTGCAACGTCTGCGAGAGGACCACCGTATCGAACTGCTGGTTGGCGAAGGCGCGGAGTCCCTTGTTCAAATCGGCCTGAATCACATCCAGCCCGCGCTGTACGCACGTCACGACGGCGTGCTCGTCGATCTCGACGCCGACGAGGCGACGGTGGTCGCCGCGCTGCTGGAGGCGCGCGAGCAGGCCACCCCGTCCGCAGCCGAGATCGAGCACACTGGCTCCCGATTCAATCAGCCCGACAATGTGCTCATAATCGATGCGGCGCCGGTGGAAGATGCTGGTCGGGCTGGAACCAGCTTCCGGGGCCACATCGGCGGCGGGTTGAGGAGATGCCGCGCCGCCCGCAAGAAACGCGCGCGTCAGCTCGCCGTAGCTGGCAATCTGGTCGGGCAACAGAAACGCGTCGTGGCCGCAGTCACTCTGGACGTTGCAGTAGCTGACGGGCGCATTGTTCGCGATCAACGCATGGACGATGTCGCGCGATTGGTCCGGCGGAAACAGCCAGTCGCTGGAGAAGCTGATCACCAGCCAGCGGCTCCGCGTGTCGCGGAATGCGGCGGCGAGTTCGGCGGGCGTCCCGCCGAGATCGAATAAATCCATCGCCGTCGACAGCGCGATGTAGCTGTTGGCGTCGAAGCGCTCGACAAATTTCTGGCCCTGATGGCCCAGATACGAGCCGACCGAAAATATCTTTTCGAACTCGATGGCCTCATCCCGCGGCTGGAGCCGGTTCGCCTCGAATTTTCGCGTCATCGCCTGGCGCGACACGTAGGTGATGTGGCCGATCATTCTGGCAATGGCCAGGCCCACTTCCGGTCCGTGTTTCTGGCCATAGTACTGGCCGCCGTGATAATGCGGATCGCGGCGGATGGCGTTGCGGCCGACCACGTCAAATGCCAGCGCCTGGCTGGTCAACCGCGGCGATGTGGCGAGCGCGATCACGCGGCGCATGCGTTCGGGAAACCGCGTCGCCCATGTCAGCGACAGATGCCCGCCAATCGAGCCGCCGACGACCGCGTGCAGTTGTTCGATCCCGAGATGATCGAGAAGACGCCGCTGCACTTCGACCATGTCGCCGACGGTGATCGTCGGGAAATCGCGGCCGTACGGCTGACCCGTCGCGGGGTCGAGACTGCCGGGACCGGTCGTGCCGCGGCACCCGCCGAGCAGGTTGGGACAAATGACAAAATACCGGTTCGTGTCGATCACCTTCCCGGGACCGACGGCGATGTCCCACCAGCCCGGATCGTCCTGGTCATCATGTCTGGCAACATGCGAATCGCCGCTGATCGCGTGGCAGATGAGCACGGCATTGTCCAGCGCCGCGCTGAGCTGCCCGTACGTCTCGTAGGCGACCGTGACGGACGGCAACCGGCCTCCGCGTTCGAGCGCCAGGGGCGCGTCCAGCGTTACCGTCTGCGCGTGGCGCAGGGGCTTCGCATGCCGCACACTGTCGCTGTTATCGAGGAGGCCGTCGCCCATCCATTACACCGTTATTTCTGCGACGCCTTCAACGCCTGATCCAGGTCGGCGATGATGTCGCGCACGTCTTCAATGCCCACCGACAGCCGCACGAACTCGGGCGTCACACCGGTCTGGGCCTGTTCCTCGGGCGTGAGCTGCGAGTGGGTCGTGGTCGCCGGATGGATGATCAACGACTTGGCGTCGCCGATGTTGGCGAGGTGGCTGAACAGTCTGACGTTATTGATCAGCTTCGCGCCGGCTTCCGCGCCGCCTTTGATGCCAAAGCCGACGATGGCGCCCTGGCCGTCGGGCAGATACTTCCTGGCCCGGGCATGGTCGGGATGGCTGGGCAGACCGGGGTAATTCACCCACGCAACCGCCGGATGTTTTTCCAGAAACTCCGCCACGGCCAGCGCGTTCTTTGCGTGCCGCTCCAGCCGCAAATGCAATGTCTCCAGACCCAGCAAGGTCAGGAAGGAACCCCAGGGGCTTTGCGCCGCGCCCGTGTCGCGCAGCCAGTGCGTGCGAATGTAGATGATGTAGGCAATGTTGCCGATCGGCCGCAACGCCTCTTCGAAGACGAGCCCGTGGTAGGCGGGATCGGGCGCGGTGAACTCGGGCCATTTCTTGGGATCCTTCGCCCAGGGAAATTTCCCGCTGTCCACAATCGCGCCGCCGATGTGCACGCCGTGGCCGCCGATGAACTTCGTCGTGGAATACACCACGATATCGAAACCGTGCTCGATCGGGCGGAACAGCGCCGGTGTCAGCACCGTGTTGTCGATGATCGTCGGCAGCCCGTGGCTGTGGGCGAGGTCGGTGATCTTGCGATAATCCGGAACATCGTTCTTCGGATTGCCCGGCGTCTCGATGTACACGGCGCGTGTATTCTGGTCGACCAGCTTGCTCAACGTCTCCGGCCTGGCGGGATCGAAGAACCGCACCTCGATCCCGAGCTTCGAGAACGTCTGGGTAAACAGCGTCCATGTGCCGCCGTAGAGGCTGTTCGCGGAAATGAAGTTCTGCCCCGCGTGCACGATCGTCACCAGCGATGCCGTGATCGCTGCCTGGCCGCTGGCGAAAGCCAATCCCGCCGCCCCGCCGTCGAGCGCCGCGAGGCGCTTTTCGAGAACGTCCGTGGTGGGGTTCATCAGCCGTGTGTAGATGTTGCCGAATTCGCGCAAGCCGAACAGATTCGCCGCATGCTCTGTGCTATGGAACACGTAGCTCGTGGTCGAATAGATCGGCACGGCGCGCGCGGTGGTGGTTGGGTCCGGCACCTGACCGGCGTGCAGCGCCAGTGTGCCCAGTCTCTGTTGTGGTGTGTTGTCCGACACGTTCGTATCTCCTTCGTTTTCGATTTCGATTTTAAGAAAAAGCTCTTTGATCCACTCCCCCAATCCGTGCCGACGGGAGTCTGCGGAACTCTCGCCAGCCGGTGGTTGAGCGCTATTAGACATCGCTTCCCCGCTCGTGGCAAGCCCTCATGCCCAATCCTGAAACAGCACGGTGGACAGGTACCGCTCCCCCGCATCCGGCAGGATGACCACAATGGTCTTGCCCGTGAACTCCGGTTGCCGCGCCAGCCGCGCCGCCGCCGCGGCGGCGGCGCCGGAGGAAATACCGGAAAGCAGACCCTCCTCGCGAGCCAAGCGCCGCGCGTAACTGACGGCTTCAGCGCTGTCCACCTGCTCGACGCGGTCCACGACGGACAGATCGAGCGTGTCGGGGATGAATCCCGCGCCGATCCCTTGAATCTTGTGCGGCGCCGGCTTGAGTTCCTGCCCCGCCAGCTTCTGGGTGATGACGGGGCTCTCCTTCGGTTCGACGGCGACCGAGAAGATTTTCTTCTTCCGGGTGTTCTTGATGTAGCGCGAGACGCCCGTGATCGTCCCGCCGGTGCCCACGCCCGAGACGAGCACGTCAATCTGGCCGCCGCTCTGCTCCCAAATCTCGGGCCCGGTCGTTTCTTCATGGATCGCCGGGTTGGCCGGGTTCTTGAACTGTTGCGGAATAAAATATCGCTTCGGGTCGGACGCGGCGATTTCTTCCGCCCTGGCCACGGCGCCTTTCATTCCTTTCGCGCCCTCGGTCAGAACGATTTCGGCCCCAAACGCCGCGAGCACGCGACGGCGTTCGATGCTCATCGTTTCCGGCATCGTCAGCACGATCTTGTAACCGCGGGCGGCCGCCACGAACGCCAGGGCAATGCCCGTGTTCCCGCTGGTCGGTTCGACGATCGTAATCCCTGGCTTGAGCACGCCGCGTTTTTCCGCGTCCCAGATCAGCGCCGCGCCGATGCGGCATTTGACCGAGTACGACGGATTGCGTCCCTCAACCTTCGCCAGCACCGTGGCCTTCGCGCCGTCGGTGACACGGTTCAGTCTCACCAGCGGTGTATTCCCGATGGAGAGCGAATTGTCTTCGAAATAATGTTGCCTGCTCACGCGATCTCCTTCGCCGCCACGGCGGAAAGAATCCTTCCGCCGCGGCGGCATATTGGTTTCGGAATGTTAGAACTCCCATTTCGTGGTGACGCCCCAGACGCCGTTGGCCTCGTGATTCAACACGTTGCCGAAATGTCCGTAGCCCGCCGCCAGCGTGAAGTGATTGTTCACGACGTAGGCCGCGTCCAGCGTGTACCAATCCCCTTCGGCCTGCACCAGCTTGCCAATGGGCTTGTACTCGTTCGGTTGCTGACGGAACTCGCCGGCGAGGGCAAAATTGCCGGTGACGAACACAACCACGTTGCCCTCGAACAGGACATCGTACTTCGAGGTGAACCCGCCCAGCCCATTCCAGACGCCCTCCGTCGCGCGTCCGCCCAGCTCGACGAGCACGGGCCGCGGCAGTTGCGTGATCAGCTTCGAGGCGTACAGCGTCAGGTCTTCGCCGTCGTGATGTTTGATGCCCGCGTTGGAGAGCGCGCCGCCCAACTCGCGATCGATGTTGCTGATCCCGTTGTTGTATTTGAAGTGGGAACCGAACGTCACGGCCGGCAGCCATTTCTGACCGAATTCCCCCTCCGTCAGCAGTTGCAGACGGGCGTTGAAGTTGTGCAGTTGAACGTCCTGTTGGTTGATGCCGACGGTGGTGGCGTTCTTGATGGCCAGCGGCAAATCGCCGAGGTCCAAACGATCCCACCCGTAGCCGAGTTCGAGCCGTTTCCACGGCGACTCGGTCAGCGTGAGCGCCTCCAGGTTCTGACCGTGACCGATATCAACGAATGAGAAACCGGCGGCCGGACGGCCGACCGGCTCGCCGTTGCGCGGCGGGTTGACGATATAGGCGGACAACGTCGAGAAGATGCCTCCGTTGCCCTCG
This sequence comes from Verrucomicrobiia bacterium, assembly GCA_035541135.1. Taxonomy (GTDB): domain Bacteria; phylum Verrucomicrobiota; class Verrucomicrobiia; order Palsa-1439; family Palsa-1439; genus Palsa-1439. The sequence goes on along the minus strand of DATKNW010000006.1, from coordinate 41,130 downwards.
ATCTGATGGAGCGGCAACGGCGCCCCTTTTTCGGCTGGCTTGGCCTGCGCCGGCGGATTGTTGGTGCCGGCATCGTCGGCGCGCCCGTTGCTGACGAATAATTGTGTGGCCGCGATCATGACGGCCAGTACGACGCGACTGGGTTTCATAGCAATGGCTATTCTCCGGTGACAAAACTTCCAGTGCTCTGGTCAGCCTTGCTATCATCTGTTCCTGTTCCGTTTGCCTCCAGTGAATCTGGCCGGCGTTAGATTCCTTCCATGGACCGCACGCTGCCTTCCGCCGAAAGGCGGGCCGCTTCATTGAGCCGCAGCTTCTCCGTCCGCTCGATCTGGACGACCTGCGCGTTGTGCACGACGATCTGCACGACGCCAAAACGCAGTGATCGCACCTGGCGTCGCACCAGCGACAGCCAGACACGCTCCTCTTCGGTCAATTGTGGATCCTCTTTCATTTCCTCGCGAGGCGGCATGCGTAGCGTCGTGCCGCATCGGCTCCATGTCTAAACCCCACCATATCAGTAGACATTGAAACCCTACTAAATTACTAGATTAATGCAAGGAGTATATTTCTGGACAGCGGAACTGTTTGATTACCAATGAAAAACCACGGCTCGACGGCACCAGAAACCCGTCAATTACCAGCTTGGGTAGCCTGTATTTTTGCGTTCGATTACGCGCCGAATTTATCCAATCGCCTCGCGTTGGCCTGCATGTGGCGGATCAAGTATTTCGCCTGGAACACGCCGAGCGAGCCGAGGTTGGCCGTCCGCTCGGTGAATCGGTCCTGGCCGTCCCAGCCAGCGATCTCGCCGCAGATCATCACGGGCTGCGGATGCCAACTGTGGCCTTTCACCGGCACCGGTGTCGAGTGATCGCCCGTCACCGCCAGGACATCCACTTGGGGCAGCAATTGACCCAGCGCCGCGTCGGCTTCTTCGATCGCTTTGACCTTTCCGTCGAAATTCCCGTCTTCGCCATACATGTCGGTGCCCTTCACGTGGACGAACACGAAATCGTAGGCCTTGAGCGCGTCGACGGCGGCTTCGAACTCCTGCTGGACGGTGTTCGGGCCTTCCACTTTCTTCATGCCGACGAGCTGGGCGAGGCCCTTGTACATCGGGTAAATGGCAATCGCCGCGGCCTTGAGCCCGTATCGCTCCTGGAATAGTGGAATGTGCGGCTGGTGTGCGATGCCGCGAAGCAGGAAGCCATTGGCCGGCTTGCAGCTTTTCAACAGCGGCAACGCCTGCTTGTAGAATGCCGCAACCACTTTGGCCGTCTTGGCTGCTTTGGCGGACCTGACGAGCGGCTTGGCGGTGGCGATGGGCAACCCTTCGCGGTGCGGATCGCTGTCACTGAGCGGACCTTCGAGTCCCTTGCCGCGAAACACAACCACGAACCGGTGTCCTTTGCCGGGGCGAATGATCACTTCGACATCGCCGATCTTCTTGATCTTCGACGCGAGCAGCGCGCATTGCGCTTCCGTGACTTTCGTATCGATGCGGCCCGCGCGGCGGTCGGTCACGATGCCTTTCGCGTCGAGCGAGCAGAAGTTCGCGCGCGCGGCCACGTCGCCATGCTTGAGGTCGATCCCCAACCCAAGCGCTTCGATCACGCCGCGGCCCACTTCGTATTCGAGCGGGTCGTAGCCGAACAACCCCAAATGCCCCGGGCCGCTGCCGGGGGTGATGCCGTGGGCGACAGGGATCATGCGCCCCAATGCGGAGCGTTTGGCCAGCATGTCGAGGGTTGGCGTGCGCGCGGCCTCCAGCGGCGTGCGGAAGCCGGTCGACTCGGTGGCGATATCGCCGAGACCATCCAGGACGACCAGCGCGAGCTTCGTGTCATTCGCAACGAGCAACTTGGTATAGATCTCATCAGCATTCATGGGAAATTCTCTCTGTTTTGGGCTTGAAACTGCGTGTATTTAGCGTCATGTTGACACACCAGCGCGGGCCCTGTCAAAGACGAAAACTTCCAAGATCGTGACGTTGTTACACAATGAAATAGCCTGAGAGCGCGGTGAAAACCTCTTTTCTGGACAAATTGATCGGGCGTATCGAGCGGGTCGATCCCCAGAGCCTGCAGAGCGTGGTGCTCAAGCTCTCGCGGGAGAAAGGATTCCTCGAAACGCTGTTCAACACCATCCAGGAAGGCATCATCGTCACGGATGCCGAGGGCCGGATCACCTATCTCAACGCCGCCGCGGGCCAACTCCTCGGGATCGACCCCGAGCGCGCGGTTGGTGAGCCGCTCTCGCGGTATCTCCGCGACCTCGACTGGCAGAAAATCTGGTCGGCTGACAAGGACGAATGGCGGAAGGTGTTGTCTCACGAGCTCGAGGTCTTCTACCCGCAACGACGGTTCCTCAGCTTCTACATCGTACCCGTTGCCGACGAGCAGAATTCCGTGGTGACCGGCATGGCCATCATCCTGCGCGATGTCACCGAAACGCGCCAGCACGCGGCCAGCGCGCTCGAATCGGAAAAGCTTTCAGCGATCACACTGCTGGCGGCAGGTGTGGCCCATGAAATCGGCAACCCATTGAATTCGTTGAACATCCATCTCCAACTGATGGAACGCGAGTTGAAGAAGCTGCCCAAAGCCCAGGGCGAACGGGTGCGGAAAGACCTGCGCGTGGCGCGGGATGAGATCGCGCGGCTCGACCAGATCATCAACCAATTCCTGCACGCGATCCGCCCCACGCAACCGGAGCTCCAGCCAACGAGCGTGAACGACGTTGTGGCGGAGACGCTGGCGTTGCTGGATCGGGAGATCAACGACCGCGATATTTTGGTGGAACGGGAGTTGGCGGACGGGATGCCGCGCATTTTGCTGGATCGGGCCCAGCTCAAACAGGCGTTCTACAACATCGTCAAGAACGCGCTGCAAGCCATGCGGTCCGGCGGCATCCTGCGGGTCCGCACCGAGGCGGACGAGGCGTACGTCACGATCTCGTTCATCGACAGTGGACAGGGCATTGCCCCCGAGCAGATCGGCCGGCTGTTCGAGCCCTATTTCACGACCAAACAGAATGGCACCGGTCTCGGTCTGATGATCGTGCAGCGGATTGTTCGCGAACACGGCGGCTTGATCGAGGTCGAGAGCAACCGGGATCACGGCACGACGTTCCGGGTGAAACTGCCGATTCACGAGAAACGGACGCGGTTGCTGGAGGCTTCGCGCGACGAAACCGCCGCGAGGGAACAATGAAACAGCCGACCATCCTGGTTGTCGATGACGAGCGCAATACCCGCGAAGGCCTGCAGCGCGCTCTGGAGGACCGCTACGAGGTGTTGCTGGCCGAGGACTCAGAGAAGGCGACACAAATCCTCGAGTCCACGCCCATCGACGTCATGCTGACCGACCTGCGCATGCCCGGTGTGGACGGCATGGGGTTGCTGCGCCGGGCCATGTCCCTGACCAACCGGCCCGTGTGCATCGTGATGACGGCGTACGGCTCGATCGAGAACGCCGTGCAGGCCATGCAGGCCGGCGCGTATCATTACGTGACCAAACCGGTCAATCTCGACGAGCTGGAGCTGGTCATCCAGCGGGCGCTCAACAGTCGCCGCATCGAGTCCGAGAACGTCAATCTCCGCGAGCAAATCGAGCAGAAATACGGGTTGGAAAATATCATTGGCGAAGCCGCGGCGATGCGCGCGGTGTTCGAAACGGTGCAACAGGTCGCGCCGAGCCGCGCCACGGTGCTGATCACCGGCGAAACGGGAACGGGAAAGGAGCTTATCGCCAAGGCGATCCACAATCTGAGCCCGCGCAAGGACGGGCCATTCATCGCCGTGCATGCCGCGGCGCTTCCGTCGTCGCTGCTGGAAAGCGAGCTGTTTGGACACGAGAAGGGCGCGTTCACGGGCGCGGTCGAGCGGCGGATCGGTCGGTTCGAGCTGGCCGACGGGGGGACTCTGTTTCTCGACGAGGTTGGGGAATTGGAGCCACCGATGCAGGTCAAGCTGCTGCGAGTGCTGGAAGAACGAGCGTTCGAGCGGGTCGGGGGGTCAAAAACGCTGCAGGTGGACGTTCGCCTGGTTGCCGCCACCAATAAAACCCTGAAAAAGCTGGTCAGCGACGGCAAGTTTCGCGATGATTTGTTCTATCGGCTGAGTGTCGTCACTGTTGACCTGCCGCCCCTGCGGGAGCGGCGGGATGACATTCCGCTGTTGGTGCGGTCGTTTCTCGCCGAGTTCGGCCGGGAAAACAACAAGCAGGTGCGGGAACTGACGCCTGAGGCATTGAACGTGCTTCTGGCGTACGACTGGCCCGGCAACGTGCGGGAGTTGCGCAATGCCATCGAGCAAATGGTCGTGTTGGCGCGCTCGGAACGGTTGACGCTGCGCGACGTGCCCGCCGCCATCCGCGCCGCGGCGGACCCGACCAAGATCAACGCGGTGCGGACGGGAATGACCGTGGAGGAAGCCGAACGCCAGTTGATCGTGCAAGCCCTGAAGGAGACGGATGGCAACCGCACGAAAGCAGCGCAGCGAATCGGCATCAGCCGGCGGACGCTGCATCGCAAATTGAAACAGTACGGGCTCGAGAATCAGTAGCGGCAGACGGAATTGGAGAACAGGAGCGAACGATATGGCGCGATCAGGGGCAACGGAAGAGACGATTCAGTCGGCGGTGTTTCACATTGAGATCGGCCGCGGCCGGCGGATCATGCTGTGGGTATTGTTGATCTTGCTGGCGGGGATGCTGAGCCTCCTGTACACGGGCGCGCAGTTTTACGGGTTTGACAAACGGGAATCAATGGACATGGCCCAGGTGGCGCGAAACATCGCGCAAGGCCATGGGTTCACGACGTACGTGATCCGTCCGCTCAGCCTGTGGGAACTCGAACGCACCGGGTGGGACATTCAAAAGAAGGACGCGCGGGTCAGACTGATCATCAATCATCCCGATATCTACAATCCGCCGCTCTATCCCTACGCGCTGGCGGGACTGTTCCGAATGCTCCCGCCGCGGTTGTTCACCTACGACCAGTCCGAGCACGTATACCTCCCGGAGCGCTGGGCCGTCCTCCCGTTCGACCAGCTTTGTCTGTTCGCCTGCGTCCTGCTTGTATTTGTCTGGGCCAGGCAGCTCTTCGATCGGCGCGTGGCCATCATGGCGACCTGGCTGATGCTCTTTTCGGACACGCTGTGGTCCTACGCCATCTCCGGGTTGCCGACAAATCTCCTGATGCTGCTGCTTCTGCTGGCGATGTACTGCCTGTTCATCGCGGACCGCCGGCTCAATCCCGCGGCGCCGTCCGAGGGCGCGCCAGCACCGGCGGCGGGGACGGGCTGGGCGGCGGTGTGCGTGGTCGTCAGTGCCGGGCTGTTGGGATTGTGTTTTCTCACGCGGTATCTGGCGGCGTTTTTTCTCATCCCGATGGTGATTTACGTGATGCGCATCCATCGCGGTTGGATGGCCGCCGTCTGGGCGGCCATTTATGTGGCGGTGTTCGCCGTGGTCATCACACCCTGGTTGGTCCACAACCACCGCGTTTCCGGAAGCGCACTGGGAATCGCGCGCTACGAATTGGTGGACCGTTCGGGCACCTTTCTGGGCGAAACCCTGCCGCGCTCGTACAACCCCGACTTCGAGCATGCGTACTCCGTGGGTGCGATCTGGACGAAATTCCTGACGAACCTCCGGGTCGTGCTGGTCAGAGATCTCCGCCTCATCGGCACGGATTTCCTGATATTATTTTTCGGGGTCGGAATCCTCTACGGCTTCCGCCGGCGCGACGTGTTGCGGCTGCGCGGGTTGGTTCTGGGAATGCTGTCGGTAGCGATCATTGCCATGTCGGTCATCGGATCGGACCCCGAACGCCGCAATCCGGAGGTGTACGGAGGCAACCTGCTGGTGTTGCTGCTGCCGATCGTGGCGATTTACGGAACAGCCTTTTTCTTTTTGCTTCTCGATCACATCCCGTTTCGCATCAAGTTGACCCAGTACGTGGCGATTGGCGGGTTTGTGCTCCTGAACGTGGCGCCGATGATCTTCTCGCTGTTGTCGCCGCGGCAGGGATTGTTTCCCTATCCGCCGTACATTGCCCCGGTGGAGCGGGCGGTCGCGGGTTATTTCGAGTCCACGGCGCTGGCCTGCAGCGATCTGCCATGGGCGGTCGCCTGGCACGGCGAACGGCGAGCGGTATGGCTGCCCACGACCATGGACGATTTCTATCAGATCCACGATTTCGTGGCGCCGAACGGCTTCCAGTTCATGATGTTGACGCCGTACGTGATCGATGCCCGGCCCCAAACCGAGGTGGCCAAAGGCGAATTCAAGGGCTGGGAGACGTTCCTGCGCGGGCAATTGCCCGCGAGTTTCCCCCTCAAGGCCTACAGCCCGTTGCCCCCCGACAACGAACAGGTTCTGCTGGCCGATCGCGCCCGATGGGCCAATCAGAAGAATACGGCGACCGAACTCGAGAGCCACGTGCTCAGCGTTCCGGGCGTGACCAACGCCCCCGCGCGTCCCCCGGCAAAGAAGAGCCCGCCATCAGGGGCCAGCAGCGCCCAACCGCCCGCGAAGCACTAGAGACGCGCGCGACCGGGGTGTTGGGATTTGGCTTTCGCGGGCGGCGGGGCGTGGCTATAGTGGCGCGGCGCATCCGATGCAGATGAAACCGGCGGCAGCATTCGCGGTTGGGTTGTGGACGGGAGCGGCGGTCATCACGGCCGTGGGGGTGTTCTATCTCCAGCAATTCAGCCGAGCGCGCGCCGGCGCGGGGTCGGCCACGGATTCGCAACTCGCCGCAGCCACCGAACAGGTCCAGTTGCTGCAACAGGACAATGCCCGGCTCAATGCGGAAGTGCAGCGCCTCAAGGAGACGGCGGCGACGCTGAAGAGCAACATCGAAGTGAAAGCCACCGCGGACGCCCCGCGCCGCATTCCGTTCCTGCTGCCGACACCGCCGGCCGAAACCCCGGCTGCGCCGAGTGCCACGGGCAATTGGATCGAACTGGCCGTCGCGACCGGCGACGTCGGCGCGTTGCCCGAACTGGAACGGGCCGCGCGCCGAAACAACCACCGCGCGCTGGAGGCAATTGCCCTGCTCGCGGACCGCGATCAGTCGGCCACGCTCACTCGCGTATGGCGTTCGGGAACGCTGACGCCGCCCAATCTGGCGGACGCGACGCGCTACCTTGCCGCCACGATGGAGGTCAATCCCGAGGCGGAGTCGTTGCTGCGCGGACTGGCGGGAGACCCCGGCACGGATTCGCACCTGCTCTACGCGGCTGTCGACGGCCTGGCGGACCCCGCGTTTCGTGTCAGTCTTGCCCACGAGATTCCGGTCCCGCCCCCGCCACATTTCCGGCCGGACTATGCGGCCCGGATGCGGCTGTTGGAGAGCCTCCGATCATCAACAACCGACGATGAGCTACGCGTGTACATCGACCAGGCGAAGGCCGAGCTGCAGGCGCGCTGGGTGGAGGCAAACCCATCGTCGCCATAACCCGCGGCGGTTCCCATCCGGGATTGCGCGGCGGCGGCAAGCTGTGCCACGATGGGAGCCCCGTGTACGAAAACGGGCCTGTGTCATGAGGTGGAGTTCGTGAATCGACGCGTCCAGATTCTGATCGCCGTGATCGCCATCGGGGTCATTGGCCTGAGCATCGGCCTGCTGGCCCTGCTCCGCGTTCAGGAGGCGAGAGCGTTTCACCGTCCCCACCAGGTGCAGACCCATGGCGGGACGAATTACATTGTGCAATTGAGCGAAGTCATGGTGGGCAGGACGGAAACCGGATGCGTGCTGATCGTCTACCTGCGATTGCAGAACCCGAATCCGTATGACGTGACCTTGCAGCGCAACTGGTTTGTCCTCATGGACCGGGCCAAGGACTATTTCTTGCCGTCCACCACGGGCACGCAAACCGAATTGATCAAACTGCCCGCCCACGGTGTCTTAGACCGGGAGATGCTCAGTTACGCGGTAGGGGACGACGCCTTCGCGGGCACCGTCGCGCTGCTCGTGGGCCGAAACTACATGGTCCTCGTGAAGGACGCGGAGCCGTTTGACGTGCGGCTGCGCGACGGCGAGTTCCGCTCGTTCCAGACGCGCCACTGGTAGATCCGGCGGCTCCAAACGATCATGTGGAAGAAAATCAAGTCCGTCGCGGTCAGCGCGATCATCCTGGCGCTCGGCGGAACCTGCCTCTACCTGTACTACGGCGGCGGGCGCGGCGCCGCGGTGCGCCGCCTGGCCGATCCGCCGGCGATCGTGCGTGAAATTCAGGATCTGAGCGAGCTGGTCACGGTGAAGTACAGCATCCAAAAGGTTATCGGCCTGGAAGAGAACAAAGTGCCCTTCGGATCGGAACGGATTCTGTTGCTGGTGCAAGGGCAGGTGTTGGGCGGGGTGGATCTGGCCGGGCTGAACGTCAACGACGTCGAGGTGTCGGCGGATGGCGCGGTGGCGGTCCGCCTGCCTCCGCCGAAGGTCATGCACGTGTATCTGGACGAAAAGCAAACCCGGGTTTGGGACCGGTCCAAGACGTGGTGGGCCGTGTGGGAGCCGTTCGACCCCGAACTGGAGCAAAAGGCCCGGCTGGCGGCCCTGGAAGACATCCAGGTCGCCGCGGCGCAAATGGGGATTCTCCGCAACGCGCAGACCAACGCCGAGACCGCCATCCGAAAGTTGCTCCGCGCCGGCGGTGTCGAGTCGGTCCGGTTTACGGCCCCGCCGGGGGATAAAACGTGAGTGGGATGGCTCCGTAGTGTCATATATTCCGTGCGGGACATCCGCTGACGATTGTTGTAACCTCCGAACGGACATTCACGTCTGATACGGGAATACGCCCCGACGAGCGATTAGGAAGAATGGGATCGACGATGGCAACTACGACCAAACGGAAATCTTGGAAGCGATGGGCACTGGTGGCGAGTGTGATTGTTGTCGTTGCGTGCGCCCTTTGGTACGTGAAGCTTCGCAAGGATAACAGCACGCAATATACGCTGAGTCTGGTGACCCGCGGCGATTTGACGCAACTGGTCACGGCGGCGGGTCAGCTCAACCCGGTCACGAACGTCCAGGTTGGCTGCCAGATTTCGGGAACGATTGCGAAACTGTACGCCGACTACAACTCGCCGGTGACGAACGGCCAACTCGTCGCGGAGATCGATCCGCGGATTTATCGGGCCAACCTCCATTCGGCCGAGGGCGACCTGGCCAACGCGGAAGCGGCCCTGGAACTGGCAACAGTGAACGAGCGGCGCTCGAAGGAATTGCTGGTCAACCGCCTGATACCCCAGTCGGACTACGACCAGGCGGTGGCCACCCTGCACCAGGCGCAGGCGACCGTGGAGATCAAACGCGCGACCGTGGAGCTGGCGAGGGCCAACCTGCAGTATTGCACGATTTATTCGCCGGTAAACGGGATGGTGATTTCCCGGAGCGTGGATGTCGGGCAAACGGTCGCGGCCAGCTTCAACGCTCCCCAACTGTTCCTCATCGCCAACGACATCACCAAAATGCAGATTGACGCCAATGTCGCCGAGTCCGACATCGGCGGAGTGGAAAAAGGCCAAAAGGTGGATTTTACCGTGGACGCCTTTCCGAATCGGACGTTCCACGGCACGGTGGTTCAGGTGCGCAATTCGCCGCTCACGGTGCAGAACGTGGTCACCTACGACACCGTGATCGGGGTCAATAATGACGATCTGAAACTCAAGCCCGGCATGACCGCCAACGTGTCAATCATCGTCGCCGAGCGCAAGGATGTTCTGCGGGTTCCCAACGCGGCGCTGCGGTTTCATCCGCAGGACCTGACCAACACAATGTCACGAGCGGCGAGCGGCGGGCCCGGCGCAGCGGGCGGCAGTGGCGGCGGCGCTCCCGGCCAGCATCCGAAAGGAGAGCATCGCCAAACCCATACGGTGTACGTCCTCAAAAACGACAAGCCGGAACCGGTTCAAATCAAGATCGGCATCACCGACAGCATCAACACAGAGGTCACCGAGGGCCTTTCGGAAAGCAACAACGTGATCACTTTTGCGACGTACAAGCAGGCGAGCGGGCCGAACAATCCGTTCGGGATGAGGCGATTCTAAGGAGCCAGGGGCGCGTGTCGGCGGTCATCAAACTGGACAAGGTGCACAAGACCTATCACACGGGTGAGGTGGACGTGCATGCCGTGCGCGGCGTCTCGCTGGAGATCGCCCCGGGCGAATTCGTGGCGATCATGGGCGCCAGCGGCTCGGGCAAATCCACCATGATGAACATCATCGGTTGTCTCGATCGTCCCACGGCGGGCGCGTACTTTCTCGACGGAGTCGACGTCTCCCACCTGGACCGCGACGAACTGGCGGCCATCCGCAACCGGAAACTGGGGTTCGTGTTTCAGGGGTTCAACCTGTTGTCCCGCACGTCGGCGCTGGAAAACGTCGAGCTGCCGATGCTGTACACGCACGACCACATGACCGCGGCCATGCAACGGGAGCGGGCGATTCACGCGCTCGAGATTGTCGGCTTGGCCGATCGCGCCGACCACCACCCCAATCAACTGTCGGGCGGCCAGCAACAGCGCGTAGCCATCGCCCGGGCGCTGGTCAACCAACCGGCGGTCTTGCTTGCCGACGAGCCGACGGGTAATCTGGATACGCGCACGAGCGCGGAGGTCATGGGCGTTTTCCAGAAGCTGAACGATGAAGGGATCACCATCGTCATGGTGACGCACGAACTCGATATCGCAGCGTTCACGAAACGCAACGTGATCATGCGCGATGGCGAGGTGGTCAACGATACACCGGTCGGGCGCCGGTCGTTAGCCGAAACGGAAATCCGCCGCCTGCAACAGGCGCACGAAGCGGTCAAGCTGACAAAATGAGAATCTCCGCCACAGTACGAATGGCCCTGCGCGCGTTGCGGCGCAACAAGCTGCGATCCACGCTGACCGCGCTGGGCATCATCATCGGCGTCGGCGCGGTTATCGCCATGGTGGGGATCGGCAACGGCGCCAAATCGCAGGTCGAAACCCAAATCGCCAGCCTGGGGCAGAACGTCATCCTGATTTTCGCCGGGAACTGGAACAGCAGCGGCGTGCGCAGCGGGTGGGGCGGCGCGGGAACGTTGGTGGTTGACGACGCGCTGGCGATCGGGCGCGAGATACCTGCCGTGACCTGCGTCAGCCCGGAGGTGCGCGATCGCGATCAGGTGCTGGCCAACGGGCTGAATTGGTACACACAAGTCCTCGGCGAAGGCCCCGATTACCTGCAGATTCGCGATTGGCCACTGGACAGCGGCGCGATGTTCACCGACCTGGACGTGCGCGGCACGACCAAGGTGTGCGTGATTGGAAAGACCATCGCGAATCAGTTGTTTCCGGACGAAGACCCGGTCGGCCAAACCCTGCGCATCCGCGATATGCCGTTCAAGGTGCTCGGAGTGCTGCATCCCAAGGGTTTGTCGGTGATGAACACGGACCAGGATGATGTGATCCTGGTTCCCTACACGAGCCTGATGAAACGGATTTCCAAACGGACCAATATCGGTTCCATCATCGTTCAATCCTCATCGTCCGCGGCATCGTTCGAGGTGCAGCGGGCGATCTCCGACCTGTTGCGTCAGCGCCACCGGCTCGGGCCGGACCGCGACGATGATTTCACCATCCGCGGCCAGCAGGAGATCGCCGACGCGTTCACGGCGACGAGCCGCATCATGACGGTGCTGCTCGGAGCCATTGCCAGCGTTTCGCTCATCGTCGGCGGCATCGGCATCATGAACATCATGCTGGTCAGCGTGACGGAGCGGACGCGGGAGATCGGCATTCGCATGGCCGTGGGCGCCCACGGCAAGGACATCCTGTTGCAGTTCCTCATCGAAGCGATCACGCTCAGTTCGCTCGGCGGGCTGATTGGGATCGCCCTGGGGATTGGCTCGGCGAAATTGTTGTCGGCGCTCGCCGGATGGCCCACGCTTGTCTCGCCGACGTCCGTGATGCTGGCATTTCTGTTCAGCGCGGCGGTAGGGGTGTTCTTTGGCTTTTACCCGGCGCGGAAAGCTGCCAATCTCGACCCGATCGATGCGCTACGATATGAATAGATCCATGATTTCAAGCCGTGTACCGTCGCTCCTGACAACATTCGTTGCGATCCTGATGATGGCGTCTTCTGTTTGGGCCGACGGGGGCGCCACCAACGAGACGCGGGCGCTGACCCTGCGGGAGTGCATCGAGCGCGCGTTGGAAAACAACTTGGAGATCAGGTTCCAGCGCATCACACCCACCATCCAAACTTGGGGCGTCATGGGAGCCCAGGGCGCTGCGTATGATCCCGTGTTTTCCGCATCGATGAATTATCAGGATGCGACCACGCCGCTGACGCCGGAACAGACGACATCGCTGCATTTGTCCTCGCTCGAGCAAAAGCAGTTGGCGTCCAGCGTCGGTCTGACCGGAAAATTACCCCTGGGAACAACCTACGACCTGTTCGGGTCCAGCACACGCACCTCGGGTCAACTGAACAGCAATTTCGTGTATACCGGCTCGTCGGGAATCAGCATCACGCAGCCAATCCTGCAGAACTTCGGGTTCGGAGTCAACGCGACGGCCATCCGTATCGCGCGGGAGAGTCGGACGATCGCCATCCAGAACTTCGTCCAATTCGTCATGAACACCATCAGCAACGTCGCCACCGCCTACTACGAGCTGGTGTACGCGATTGAGAATCACAAGGCGGCGGTGGAGAACCGCGAGCTGGCCCGGGAACTACTCGACCAGAATCGTATCCAGGAACGGGTCGGCACGATGTCACCGTTGGACGTGATCCAGGCCGAGGCGGGCGTGGCCGAGAGCGAGCAAAGCGTCATCACCACGGCGCGCGCGATCAAGGACAACGAGAACACATTGAAACGGCTCATCTGCCAGCAGGTCTCGGAATTCGGCACCGCGACGCTGGTGCCGGTGGATTATCCGCCGGTCGAAATGGTCGCGCTGGACGTGGCGGAGAGCACGCGCCGCGCGTTGGAGATTCGCCCGGATTACCAGAGCGCCTACCACGCCCTGCAGTCGCAGAATATCACCGTCCAGTTTGATCGGAACCAGCTCTGGCCGCAGATCAACCTGCAGGGTAGCTACGCGGCCAATGGCGGCGGAAGTTCTTTCGCCAGTTTCGCCAACGCAACCGCCGGCGGCAACAGCCCGACCTGGGCGGTTGGCGTCCTCTTTTCGTTCCCGTTGGCGGACCGGCAGGCGCGGGCCAACTACCACATGGCCAAACTCGACGCCGATCAATTGTTGCTCAGCCTCAAGTCGCTGGAACAGAACATCGTCGTGGCAGTGGACGACGCGGTCGGCCACGTGGAAATGAACCTGAAAAGCGTCGAGGCCGCGCGCGCCGCGACACGTCTCGCCCAGGAATCGCTCGATGCGGAAAAGAAGAAGCTCCTGGCGGGCACCTCGACGACGTTCTTGGTGCTGCAGGCGCAGACGCAACTGGAAACCGCCCGCGTCGCTCAGATTCGCGCCGAGGCCGATTACCACGAGTCGCTGGTGGCGCTGGACCTGGCGGAGGGCACGATCCTGGCCAGGAACAGCATCGTGCTCGACGAGAAGTACTAGGAACCCGGCGTGCACCCCGAGTTTATCCGTCTCGGCCCGCTCGATATTCACACCTACGGCGTGTTCGTTGCCATCGGCTTCATCGTCGGGCTGGCCGTCGCGTCGCGGCGCGCCCCCCGCGAGGGAATCGATCCCGAACGGATCACCGATCTTGGCGCGTGGCTGATCATCTCGGGGATGCTCGGCGGCAAACTCTTTCATATCGCGTTTTTCTGGAACGACTTTCTGTACGGCTGGCGACAGGAGGGCATCCGCTCGTTGCGCGAAGGATTCGTTTTCTATGGTGGATTCATCACGGCGTCACTCGCGGCGGTGGCGTACACGACTGTGAAAAAGTTGCCCTTCTTTCGAGTGGCCGACATCCTGGCGCCGTCGATCGCGCTCGGTCACGCCTTTGGCCGGATGGGTTGCTTCTTCAACGGCTGCTGCTACGGCAAACCGTGTTCGCTTCCGTGGGCCGTGAGGTTTCCGCCGCCGCACGTGATGGCCGGCATTCCGGTTCATCCCACGGAGATTTACGAAGCGCTGGGCAACCTCGCCATCTTCGGCGGGCTCAGCGCGGTCTATCGCCACAAGCGCGCCGATGGCCAGATTTGGTGGCTGTACGTGCTGAGCTACGGCATCTTGCGGTTCATCGTCGAGTTCTTCCGCGGCGACTACGTCAGCTATTATTTCGGCGTGCTGACCCTCGGCCAACTCGTGGCCATCGTGATGATCGCGGTGGCGGCGGTCGCCCTGATCCGCCTGCCGCGGCGCGTCGAACTGCGCGCGGCGTGAGACATTGATTTCGCTTTGAAAGCGGGCGGCTTCCTTGTAGGTTTCGCGCCATGCCAATCTTCGATTTCCCTCTGGCCGAGTTGCGTACATACAAGGGCCGCAATCCCCGACCGCCCGACTTTGATTCATTCTGGGACAGGGCCATCGCCGAAATGAAATCGGTCGAGCCGAAGGTCGACCTCGTCCCGCACAAGACATCCTCGCGCTCCGCCGAGTGTTTCGACCTGTATTTCACCGGCGTGGGCGGGTCGCGGATCTACGCGAAGTATCTGCGGCCGAAATCCGGCCCGAAACCGCATCCCGCTATGTTGCTGTTCCACGGATACACGGCCAACAGCGGCGACTGGTTCGACAAGTTTGCCTGGGTCTCGCAGGGCTACGCCGTGGCGGCGCTGGATTGCCGTGGCCAGGGCGGGAAATCGCAGGACCTCGGCGGCGTGACGGGGAACACGATGCGCGGCCAGATCATTCGCGGACTCGACGATCCGCCGGAGAGATTGTTGTTCCGCCAGATTTTTCTCGATACGGCGCAACTGGCGAACATCGTCATGCAATTCCCCGAGGTCGATCCGAAACGGGTGGGCGCGCTGGGCGGTTCGCAGGGCGGCGGGCTGACGCTGGCCTGCGCCGCGCTCGAGCCGCGCCTCAAACGGGCCGCGCCGATTTTCCCATTCTTGTGCGATTATCAGCGCGTGTGGGAGATGGATTTGGCGGCGGAAGCGTATGAGGAATTGCGGACTTATTTCCGCCGGTTCGATCCGCGCCACGAACGCGAGACGGAGATTTTCACGAAGCTCGGCTACATCGATTGCCAGCATCTCGCGCCGCGGATTCGCGCCGAGGTGTTGATGAGCACCGGCTTGATGGACCAGATTTGTCCGCCGTCGACCCAGTTCGCGGCGTACAACAAGATCACCGCGAAAAAGGACATGGTGATTTATCCCGACTACGCGCACGAAGGGATGCCGGGCGTGAACGACACAATTTTCGAGTTCATGGCCGGGCTCTAAACGGTGACAGGATGCCGTCATTCGTTGTGTCACAGGAGACTGCGGGCATGCGCCTCGATCAGTTCTTGCATCGAGAATTATCGGGGCATTCGCGGGCGTTTCTGCAGAAGCTGATCGAGCAGGGTAACGCGCACGTCAACGGACGCCTCGCCAAACCCAGCTACAAGGTGCGGGCGGGTGATGAAATCCGCGTCGAGATTCCGCCGCCGCGTCCGGCCGAAGCGCAACCCGAGGACATCCCGCTCGATGTGTTGTTCGAGGACGACGATCTGGTCGTGTTGAACAAGCCGGCGGGTCTGGTGGTCCATCCCGCGGCGGGGAACCAGGAGCACACGTTGGTGAACGCGCTGCTGCACCATTGTCGCGGCGGGCTGGCGGGAATTGGCGGCGTGGAACGGCCGGGGATTGTGCATCGGCTCGACAAGGGAACGAGCGGCTGCATCGTCGTCGCCAAGACGGATTTCGCGCACCAAGCGCTGGTTGCGCAGTTCAAGTCGCGGGGCGTGAAGAAGATTTATCGCGCGGTGTGCGCGGGCAAGTTCGAGCGGCCGAGCGGGCGCATCGAAACAGTGATCGGCCGCAGCGAGCGCGACCGCAAAAGGATGTCCGTGCGCGTGGCGCGGGGTCGTCAGGCGGTGACGGATTACCGGGTGCTGAAACAATTTGCCGAGTTCGCGCTGGTCGAACTGCACATTCATACGGGGCGAACGCACCAGATTCGCGTGCACATGGCGCACATCGGTCATCCCGTGCTGGGAGACACAACATACGGACGGAAATTCGAAATTCGAAATTCGAGATTCGAGTTTTGGGGTGGACGGCTGATGTTGCATGCCTATAAACTCGGATTCACGCATCCGCGGACGGAGAAGTTCATGGAGTTCACCGCGCCGATGCCGGAGGAGATGGCGAAACTGTGTCCGACCTGAACGAGATCATCGACGAAACAATCCACGCGCTGGAAGAAATGAAACGCTCGGGCGTGACGCATGTCGAGGTGTCGCGCGAGACGCTGGAGCAATTGGGCAAAGCGCCGCGTGAGGGCACGCGGCCCGCAACGGACACCGTCGCCGGCGAACTGGCGGCGATCGAAGCGCGGGCCAAGGCGTGCAAGAAATGCAATGAACTCGCGCGGTGCCGGCACAGCGTGGTGTTCGGCGTGGGCAGCCCGCGCGCGGAGATCATGTTCGTCGGCGAAGCGCCGGGACACGATGAAGACATGCGGGGCGAGCCGTTCGTAGGACGCGCGGGCGAATTGTTGACCAAGATCATCGCGGCGATGGGATTCAAACGCGGGGACGTGTATATCGCCAACGTGCTGAAATGTCGTCCCCCCGAGAACCGCACGCCGTTGCCCGACGAAGTGACGAATTGCCTGCCGTACCTGCTGTCGCAGATCGAGCTGATCAAGCCCAAGGTGATCGTGGCGCTGGGCGCGACGGCGGTGCGCGCGTTGCTCGACGTGCAACTCGGCATCACCAAGATGCGCGGTCACTGGTACACGTTTAGAGATATCCCCATTATGCCCACGTTCCATCCCGCCTATTTGCTGCGTAATCCCCCCGCGAAGAAAGAAGTCTGGGACGACATGAAGGCCGTGCTGGAGAATCTCGGACGCGAAGTGCCGAAGACGCGGTAACTCCCGACATTAGAGCAACACCAAGCCCTCCCTCAACGACGGGTACCGGAGTTTGGCCAACAGTTCGCGTTTCATGCGGGAAGTGTCGGCGACGCCGGAGACCATGCCAATCTTGATGAAGTCGCGGGTCAACGGTGATTTTGTGCCGAAGACGGCTGCGAAGGCTTCACAGCTTGCGCCAGCCAGCGGAAACATCCAGCGCGGACAACGCCACGGTTTCGGGTAACCCCAGTGCATGGCGATGGTGTCGAGGAACTCCTGCAGCGTTACGGGCTGGTCGTCGGCGACGTTGTAGATGCCGGAGATTTGCGGTCCTTCGATGGCGGCGGTGACAGCTTTCAAGAAATCCGGCAGCGCGAGGAGATGTTCCCACGTTGGCTCGCGCCAAACGGCCATGAGCCGATGCCGCAACAGCCATCGCGCGGCCTCAATCATCAGCACGCCTCGCCCGTAAATCATACCCGCACGCAGAGCTACAGGAATCATTTCTGTGCCCTTGCAGGCCGCGAAAAGATGCTGCTCGGCGGCCAGTCGCGTCTGTGCGTGGACAGAGTTCGGCTGGCCATCGAGTCGATACTGAGCCGGCCTTTCGGGTGTTGATTCGCCCTCCACATGCGGAAAGCTGACGAGGATGAACTTGCCCACCCGCGCCGCCTGCGCCGCAGCAACGAGGTTCTTCACGTAACCAAGATTGGTCCGTGGTAGAAATCTCTCTGGGCGCGGCGCAAACAAGATGCCGGCAAAATGCACGATGCAGTCGATGTCCCGGCAAGCCTCGGACGAGGTTGCGGGATCGGCGAGGTTCGCGCGACAAATCGACGCGTTCGGGCGATTGTCGATAGAAAACGGCAGGTCATGGCAGTGGACCATCAACCGCAACTGGTGAGGGCTGGGCAACAGGTCGCGGGCAAGGAATGAACCCAGATTACCCGCTGCTCCCGTGATAAGGACATTCATGTGAGCATTGCCACCCAGCGCGCGAAGACTTCGCTGCCGATCTTTTGAAGTGTAGGCAGGTGGGTGTGGGCGTTGAGTTTGATGGCAGCACCGTTGAGGCCGGCGGCCTGGACTTCGTCCGCGAAGGTCTCGACCATGGTCTTGACGTGGGGCCAGGTCACCTCGAGATGGAAAAGCAGGCCGTAGGCATTCTTGCCGTAGCGGAAGGCCTGGTTGGGGGTCAGGGCGGACGAAGCGAGCAGCGTCGCGCCGCGCGGAAGATCAAAGACATCACCATGCCAGTGAAAAGCGGTTAGGTAACGCGGTTCCCCATCAAAAATACCGCAAGAAGGGACACTTGCGCCACCACCGCGACCGCAGCGAAGGGTAACCCGGTGCCAGCCAATTTCCTTTTGTCTTACGGGATAGACACTTGCGCCGATGGTCGCGGCGAGGAGTTGGCTGCCGAGGCAAACGCCGAGGATGGGTTTTTCGCGTTTGACGGCGTCCTCTATCAGGCGGATTTCGTCGCGGAGGTATGGGTATTTCTTGTCCTCGTAAACGCTTTGCGGGCCGCCCATCAGGATCAGGCCCACCGCATCGCCGATTTCCTTCGGGACAGGCTGGCCTTCGAAGGAGCGGACGTAACGGGCCTCGATTCCCGCACGTTTGAGGGCCTCGGCGATGGTTCCCAATCCCTCGACCGGGTGATGCTGGATAATACTAACATGTTTGCTTGGCTTTTCCGTTGTCACGTGCCTAGGATACCACACTGTGCAACGGGTTCTGATCACCGGCGGGGCGGGTTTCATCGGATCGCACCTGGCGGAGGCGTTGGTGACGGAGGGCAAGGAGGTCTTCGTCATCGATGACTTGAGCACGGGGTCAATCGCGAACATCGCCCACCTGCAAGCCAATCCCGCGTTCCATTTCACGAAGGGATCGATTCTCAACAGTGAGGTTCTCGAGCCGTTGGTCGGTGAGGTGGATTTCATCTATCATTTGGCGGCGGCGGTCGGCGTGGAACTGGTTGTGCGGAGCCCGGTATTCACCATCGAGGACAACGTTCGGGGGACCGAGAGCGTGCTAGCGGCGGCGGCAAAGCGCAAGATCGGGCTGCTAATCACTTCGACATCAGAAGTTTACGGCAAGAGCGAGCGCGACCGATTTCGCGAGGACGATGATCTGTTGATCGGTCCGCCAACGTTCGCACGGTGGAGCTACGCCTGCTCGAAGCTGCTGGACGAGTTCTTGGCGCTGGCCTACTGGCGGGAGAGGAAGCTGCCGGTATTCGTGGTGCGGCTGTTCAATACGGTCGGGCCGCGCCAGACCGGGCGGTACGGGATGGTGGTGCCGCGGTTTGTGCAGGCGGCGCTGCGCGACGAGCCGCTGCTGGTCCACGGGGATGGCAAACAGACGCGGTGCTTCTGCCACGTGACGGACGTGGTGCGGGCGTTGATGGCCCTACCGAACCAGCCGCGGGCTGTGGGCCAGGTCTATAATATCGGAAGCACTGAAGAAGTTTCGATTGTCGAGCTGGCACACCGTGTCAAACGACTGACAGAAAGTCGGTCGGAGGTGAGGCTCATTCCGTACGAGCAGGCATATGCCAAAGGCTTCGAGGACATGCGCCGGCGCGTGCCGAGCACTGACAAGTTGTACCAGTTGATGGGGTGGCGCCCGACGAAGTCGCTGGACGAGATTTTGCGGATGATGATTGACTTTCAGCGGGCGGTGGACTCGCAAGTGCTTGGCCTCCAAGGCAACTGAACCGTTGCAAATGCCCGGGGCGTGTGGTATACAGGCGATAGAGTAGTGCCATGGTATAGGCTATGCTTCCGCATAAAGACGTGGCAAAATGAGTTTGTCCGTGAGTGATATACACGACATGAGCGGCGACTCGAGAGAGATCGTGATGAACTCGGCGTTGTACCGGGAGTTCCTGGCCGAGCGCGAAGAGATCCTGCGACACAAGTGGTTGGAGAGTGAGAAGGCGGGGTACGACATTGGGTTTGAGCGCGCGCTATTGGACTGGATCGTGAAACACCGGTCGAACTGGCGCAAGTCTCGCAAGCAATCTCACTCGTAGTCGGTTGGTAGAGACGTAGACGTTCGAGGCACCTTTAAGTCGGCACCGAGAGGCCGACAAGGAGCGGAAATGAAAGAGCGAATCGAATTGGTATGGCCGTTTGCCCCGATGGGGCAGACGGTTTTTTTTGTGGCATGAGCGCGACGGTGCTCATGGACGGCGCGGCGCTGGAGCGGGCGCTGACGCGGATGGCCCACGAGATCGTCGAGAACAACCCCGAGGCCGGCTCGCTGGCGTTTGTCGGCATTCGCACGCATGGCGTGCCGCTGGCGCAACGGCTGGCGGCCAAGGTCGGGTCGATCCTGAAACGCGAATTCCCCGTGGGCGAACTGGACATCAACATGCATCGCGACGATCTGGCGTTGCGGGATTCGCCGCCGATCGTCGGGCCGTCCCACATCACCTTCGACGTGACCGACAAATCGATTGTGCTGGTGGACGACGTGCTGTTTACCGGGCGGACGATCCGCGCCGCGATGGATGAGATCAGTGATTTTGGCCGGCCGCGGCGGATCCAGCTCGCGAGCCTGGTGGACCGCGGCCATCGCGAGCTGCCGATTCGGCCCGATTACGTGGGCAAGAACGTGCCAACCGCGGTGGACGAGCGCGTGCGGGTGCGGCTCGTCGAACTCGACGGCCGGGACGAGGTGGTGATCGAGCGATGAAAGCGATGGCGTGGAAGCACAAGGACCTGCTGGGTATCCAGGAGCTGACGGCGGGCGAGATCACGCACGTGCTGGACACGGCGGCGGCGTTCAAGGAAGTGGGCCAGCGGGCGGTCAAGAAGGTGCCGTCGCTGCGCGGCAAGACGATGGTGAATCTGTTCATTGAACCGTCGACGCGGACGCGGACGAGTTTCGAGCTGGCGGCCAAACGCTTGTCGGCCGACGTGATCAACATCGCGACGACAGCGTCGAGCCTGGTCAAGGGCGAGACGCTGAAGGACACGGCCCTGAATCTCCAGGCGTTGAATGCCGACATCATTGTCATCCGGCACTCAGCGGCCGGCGCGCCGCATTTTCTGTCGCGCTTGTTGAAAGCGAGCGTGATCAACGCCGGCGACGGCGCGCACGAACATCCGACGCAGGCGTTGCTCGACGCGTTCACGATCCGCGAGAAGAAGGGGCGCATCGCGGGATTGAACGTCACGATTCTCGGCGACATTTTGTATTCGCGCGTGGCGCGGTCGAACATCTGGTTGCTGACGAAGCTCGGCGCGCACGTCACACTGGCGGGTCCATCGACGCTGGTGCCGCGTGTGTTCGAGGAATTCGGCTGCCGGGTGACGCACGACATCGAGGACGCGATCCGCGACGCGGACGTGATCAATCTGCTGCGCATCCAGCACGAGCGACAGCGGCAGACGATGTTCCCGAGCATCGGCGAGTACGCGGCGATGTTCGGGCTGAACAAGGAACGGTTCGGGCGGACGAAGCCCGACGCGATGATCATGCATCCCGGCCCGATCAACCGCGGCGTGGAAATCGACAGCGAGATCGCCGATTGCGGGCGCTCGGTGATTCTGGAGCAGGTCACCAACGGGCTCGCGGTGCGCATGGCGGTGCTGTTCCTGTGCTCGGGCGGAAAAATCGCGGCGGAGGGCGCGGAATGAATTCGCTGACCATCAAGAACGGGCGCGTGATCGATCCGGCCAACGGCGTGGACGCGGTGCGGGATGTGTTCGTGGTGGACGGCAAGATCGCGTCCGCCGCGGCGAAGGGCGCGGAGGCGATCGACGCGACGGGCAAGATCGTCACGCCGGGGTTGATTGACATGCACGTGCATCTGCGCGAGCCGGGCCGGAGCGACAAGGAGACGATCGAAACCGGAACGCGGTGCGCGGCGCGGGGCGGGTTCACGTCGGTGGTGTGCATGCCGAACACGTCGCCGGCGGCGGACAACACGGGCACGATCGCGTTCATCAAACAGCGCGCGGCGGAAGCGGGATGCGTGAACGTGTTTCCGACCGGCGCGATCACGAAGGAACTCAAGGGCGAGGAACTGGCGCCGATCGGGTCGTTGAAGAAAGCGGGTGTGGTGGCGATCACCGATGACGGGCGGTGCGTGCAGAACAACGAGCTGATGCGGCGGGCGGTCGAGTACTCGAAGATGTTCGATCTGCCCGTGCTCGATCACTGCCAGGATTACAACCTGGCGGCGGACGGCGTGATGAACGAGGGCCACTGGAGCGTGGCGCTGGGGCTGCGCGGCTGGCCGGCGGTGGGCGAAGACGTGATCGTGGCGCGCAACATTTTGCTGGCCGAACAACTGGACTGGCACATTCATTGTCAGCACATTTCCTCGGCGCGCTCGGTGCAACTGATTCGGGACGCGAAGAAGCGCGGCATCAAGATTTCCGGGGAAGCGTGTCCGCATCATTTCACGCTGACCGACGAATGCGTGAAGACGTACGACGCCAACTTCAAGATGAATCCGCCGGTGCGCACGGAGCGGGACCGCGCCGCGATCCTGGAGGGGCTGGCGGATGGGACGCTGGAGATCATCGCCAGCGACCACGCGCCGCATTGCACGTACGAGAAGGAAGTCGAGTTTGATGTGGCGCCGTTTGGGATCATTGGATTGGAGACGGAACTCGCGCTGGCCCTCGAGCTGGTCCGGAAGAACGCGCTCGATCTGCCGCGGCTGGTAGAAACATTCACGATAAATCCGGCGCGGTTGTTGCGATTGAAGAAGGGAACCTTGTCGGTCGGCGCCGACGCGGATGTCACGGTCATTGACGCAAAGCGGGAGTGGACCTACGATGTGACGGCGTCGGCGAGCAAATCCCGCAACTCCCCGTTCCACGGCTGGAACTTTTCCGGTCGGGCGGTGGCGACAATTGTCGCGGGCGAGATCGTCTGGCGCGAGAACGGACAACGGTGACATGGCCACAGAGTTGAACGGAGTCTTTGCACTGGAAGACGGCACGGTCTACCGCGGCGTTGGATTTGGCGCGACGGCGACGGCGTGCGGCGAGGCCGTGTTCAACACGTCGATGACCGGCTACCAGGAGATCCTCACCGACCCGTCGTACAAGGGGCAGATCGTCGCGATGACGTATCCCGAGATCGGCAACTACGGCGTCAACGCCACCGACGTCGAAAGCTGGCGGCCGCACGTCACCGGATTTCTGGCGCGGCAGCGTTCGCCGGTGGCTTCGAGCTGGCGCTCCGACTCGACCCTCGACCAGTATCTCGCCAAACACACCATCCCCGCCGTATCCAATATCGATACCCGCTCCCTGACAAAGATTCTCCGCGTCAAGGGCGCGATGAAGTCCTGCATCTCCACGGAGTCGATCACCGACCAGGAAGCGGTCAGGCGCGCGCGCGATTGGCGCGGGATCGTCGGCGTCGATTACGTCAAGGAGGTCACGCACCCGAAACCGTTCGCGTGGGACCCCGACGATCAACTGAGCAAGGGCTGGCGCATCGAGCGCGGCGCCGACGGCAAGATGCACTACACAACCGAACTCCCCGACGCCGACATCCCGATCGTCGCGTTCGATTACGGGATCAAGTACAACATCTTGCGCAAATTGCGGCAGCGAGGCTTTCGCGTACAGGTCGTGCCGGCCACCGCGACGGCCGGCGACGTGATGAGCTACAAGCCCAAGGGCGTTTTCTTGTCGAACGGGCCGGGCGATCCGGAGGCGCTCGATTACGCTCACAGCGCGGTCCACGATCTCATGGGACACGTTCCGATTTTTGGAATCTGTTTGGGTCATCAGATTCTTGGATTCTCTTTCGGCGGCCGCACGTTCAAGTTGAAGTTTGGGCACCGCGGCGCGAACCAACCCGTCAAGGATCTGCCCACGGGCAAGGTTTCGATCACATCACAGAACCACGGCTTCGCGGTTGACCCGAAGAGTTTGAACACACACGACGTGGAGATCACGCAGATCAATTTGAATGATCAGACGATCGAGGGGATGCGGCACAAGAAGCTCCCGATTTTCAGCGTTCAGTATCATCCGGAAGCTTCTCCAGGACCGCATGATGCAGACCGGCTGTTCGATGCCTTCCGCCAGCTAATCCTTGACACAGCGGCGTGATGCGGCGCCTAGCGATTTCCGGCGCGCTTCAGCCAGACGAGAAGAATGGCAATGTCGGCGGGTGTGACGCCAGGAATCCGTGATGCTTGGCCGATGGAGTCGGGGCGAAATCGGATTAGTTTTTGTCGCGACTCGAAGCGGAGCGCGCCGATCTCTTCGTACCTGATCCAAACAGGCAGATTTTTATCTTCGAGCTTTCGGAAGCGCTCGATCTGCTCCAAATCGCGCGCGATGTAGCCTTCATACTTCAGTTGAATCTCGACCTCTTGGGTGACGTCGTCGGGCAACGCGCGATCCGCGACGGCCAGTGAGTTGTACGTGATCTCTGGCCGACGAAGAATCTCGGCATACGTGTTCGAGCCGTCTCGCGTCCTGCGAAGTCGATCGATCTCCTGTTCGATCGCGGCGCGCTTTGTTTGAAACGTCTCCCAGTGATTGTTGTCGACCAAGCCGACGCGCTGACCGAGAGGAGTCATTCGAAGATCAGCGTTGTCCTGCCGCAAGAGGAGACGGTATTCGGCCCGCGAGGTGAACATGCGGTAGGGTTCATCGGTGCTCTTGGTAATGAGATCGTCGATGAGCACGCCGATATAACTATCTGCGCGCGTGAGGATTAGTGGTGGGCCGCCGGAGAGCTTCAGGGCGGCGTTGATACCGGCGACAAGGCCTTGGGCGCCGGCTTCTTCGTAGCCGGACGTACCGTTGATCTGGCCGGCGAAGTATAGATTCTCGATTCGCTTGGTTTCCATCGTGGGATGGAGCTGATGCGGAAGGCTGTAGTCGTACTCGACGGCGTATCCCGGGCGCATGATCTGGGCGTCCTCGAGACCGATGATCGAGCGGATCACTTGGAGCTGAACGTCCTCCGGAAGGCTGGTCGAGGAGCCGTTGACGTAAAACTCATCCGTGGCGCGGCCTTCGGGTTCGAGGAAGATCTGATGGCGCGGCTTCTCGGCGAACTTGACGATCTTGTCTTCGATGGATGGACAGTAGCGCGGCCCCACGCCGCGAATTTGGCCGGAGTAAAGCGGCGAGCGGTGGAGGTTTGCTTGGATGACTTCCCGGGTCTTGTCCGTGGTGTATGTCAGGTAGCAGGGCAATTGTTCCACGTGGAACGTTCGCGGTGTGCGGTACGAGAAAAATGGAACCGGCTCGTCGCCCGACTGAACCTCCATCCGCGAGAAGTCGATGGACCGCCCATTCAGCCGCGGCGGTGTTCCGGTTTTCAGCCGACCCAGCTCGAAACCTAGCTGTTTCAGGCTGTCCGAGAGTGAGTACGCGGCCGGCTCGCCCGCCCGGCCGGACTCCAGCTTCGCCTCGCCGACATGAATCAAGCCCCGCAGAAACGTCCCCGTCGTCACGATGACCGCCTGGCAGTCGTACTGCATCCCCATCTTCGTCACCACGCCGCAGGCCTTGTCGCTGACTACGAGAAGTTCGTCGACCATCGCCTGCTTCACCTCGAGATTTGGCTGCCGTTCGACGACCCACTTCAGCCGGAACTGATACGCTTTCTTGTCGCACTGGGCGCGCGGCGCCCAGACTGACGGTCCCTTCTTCGTATTCAGCATCCGGAACTGTATGCCAGTCTGATCGGTGTTCACGCCCATCTCGCCGCCCAGCGCATCGATCTCCCTGGCAAGATGGCCCTTGGCGAGGCCGCCGATCGCTGGATTGCACGACATCTGGCCGATCGTGTCGAGATTCGTCGTCAGCAGCAGCGTCTGACAGCCCATGCGCGCCGTGGCCAGCGCCGCCTCGGTCCCGGCATGGCCGGCGCCGATGACGATGACATCGTACTTCTTGGGGTATATGAACGCCGCGCTCATTTCCCGATGCAGAACGCGCTGAAGATGCGGTCGAGTATATCCTCGGTACTGGTCTTCCCGACGATCTCGCCCAATGAATTGAGCCCTGCACGCACATGCTGCGCGACGATCTCGAGCGGCTCGGCTTTCTTCAGACTATCACACCCACCAGTCAAGTATTTCATTGCCGCGCCAAGCAAGTTTCTCTGGCGTTCGTTAATCGCAACATCGACAGCCGCAGTACCTACCGTGCCAGAGTAGGCCAACGCAACAAGCTTCGCGCGGAGGTTGTCTAGTCCGTCCCCGCGTGTAGCTGAGACACGAATGCTATCGAGGCCCTTCGCGATCTCTGCGGGTAGCCGCAGCCGCGGTGGCAGGTCGGACTTGTTGAGAACCAAGATTGAGCGTTTCGTTCCAACTGCGCCAATTACCTCAGCGTCCGCCGCAGTAAACGCTTGGGATAAATCGCAGACAGTAAGCGCTATCTCGCTGGCGTCCAATGTCTTGCGACTGCGCTTCACCCCAAGTCTCTCGGCCGTTGCTCGGCCCCTTCGTATGCCCGCGGTATCCGTGAACCGAAACGGAATACCGTCGATGCTGACCGTCTCGTCGACCGTGTCGCGCGTCGTTCCAGGGACGGGCGTCACGATGGCGCGGTCGTGGCCGACGAGTGCGTTGAGCAGACTGGACTTCCCGACGTTGGGTCGGCCGACGATAGCGACGCTGATGCCGTCGCGCAGAATCCGTCCTTCGCGAGCGGTAGCTAGAAGCGTCCGAACGACAGCAACGACTTCCTCTGTGTTGCGCATCAAATCCGCGCGGACCTCGGGGCCGATATCGTCTTCGGGGAAATCTATATGTGCTTCGATGTGAGCGAGAACGGTAAGCAGCTTATCGCGGGCGGCATCGATCTTTGCAGACAGATGGCCT
Organism: Verrucomicrobiia bacterium; assembly: GCA_035541135.1. Classification (GTDB taxonomy): domain Bacteria; phylum Verrucomicrobiota; class Verrucomicrobiia; order Palsa-1439; family Palsa-1439; genus Palsa-1439. Next base: position 14,320 of record DATKNW010000006.1, on the reverse strand, counting down.
TCGAGTTCGTGGACGGCGGCAGTGTGGGCCCGATCCGATTTTGCGCGAATCAAGTCCATGACCGCCTCGGCCTGGGTCAGATCGAGTCGGCCGTTGAGGAAGGCGCGCTTCGTGAATTCGCCGGGCTCGGCCAAGCGAGCGCCGTGGTCGAGGCACAAGGCGAGGATTTTGCGGGCGGTCAGGATGCCGCCGTGGCAATTGAGCTCAACCGTGTCTTCCTTCGTGTAGGTGCGCGGCGCGCGCATGACAGCGAGCATGACCTGGTCGACCACCTCGCCGTTGATGCCGATGGTCCCGAAATGAAGCGTGTGGGTGGGGAACTCAGATACCCTTGCATGTCGCGACTGGAAGATGCGGTCGGCGACGTCGATGGCGCGTGGTCCCGAGATGCGAATGATGGCGATGCCGCCTTCGCCGATCGGAGTAGAGATGGCTGCGATGGTGTCGTCCATGAATTCGCCCATGCCCGCTATTGGGCCGGAGTATAGCAGGCGCGAGGCGAATTTCAATGCATGGGGCGCGCGCTTGCCGTGGGTGAGGCGCGCGATTAGATTCGACGACGGAGGGATGAGTATGAATTTTCGACGGTGGTTTTGCGCGCTGGGTTTGATGGTGTTGTTGGCGACGAACATGTTGGCGGACACGCCGGACGAGAAGGTTCGTAACGACAAGGTGCTGGTTGTGGAGCATTCGCTGGCGGCGGGTGAAGTGACGACGTTGTGGCCGGTTCGGCCGTCCGTGATGGTTTACCTTGATGACGGATCGGTGACGGTCACGGGGATCGAGACGACTCGGACCGTAATCGTGAAGCGTGGAGATGTCGTGTTTCGGCCGGTGGGGGCGGGGCTGTTGAAGAACGCGGGGCAGACGGATTTGCGGCTGGTATCGGTCGAGTTTCTTGGGAAGGGCGGCACGGATACGTGGGGGAATGCGGGACTGGCGCCGAACTACAAGATGCTGGTGGAGAATCAGTATGTGCGAGTCTACGACATTCGGTTTGCGGCGGGGACGAGCGAGCCGCAGCACACGCATCACGACCGCGTGGTGGTCTGCCTGTCGGGCGCGGAGCTGCAGCATGAGTTGCCGGATGGTCGAACGGAGACTTCCACGTTGAAGACAGGCGAGATCGCGTGGCGGCGTGGCGGGACGCACATCGGCCACAACATCGGCAAGACGGACCTGTGGGTGATCGCCATCGAGCCGAAGTAGAGCCGTCGGCGGGACGGCGTGTGAGGGGAACGGAGAGGTTTTTCGTGGATTGCGGGGAGCCGCGGGGAGGTCGATCTGACCGGCGGAACTGCGCAGTAGTGTAATGCAGATCGGACGAGTTGGAAAGTTCGGCGAGTCTGACGACGCGGCCGCGACATCGGCTAGCAGCGACCCCGAGCAAATGAGTTGCGGGCGGAGGAGACTTCCGGTATGACAAAGTAGCATTGTGGTCCAGATTTCGCACGTGTTGTGTGACGGCCTTGAAACGCGGTTCGCAACCATAAGATGTGAGGCATGGCGTTCTTCTCGCAAGATTTTCGACGCTTGCTCAGGCACTCGCTGGAGTCGTTCATCTACCTGGTGCTGCTCTTGATATTCGCCGTGAGTCTCACCTTTGTGGAGGACTGGCTGCGGGCGACGCATCGTCCAGCATGGCTAATTACCGGAATTCAGGGGCTCGCCATCCTCGCGTTCTTGACGGACGCAGTCGGTTTCGCTGGTTTATGTATGAAGGTGCTGTATCGTGCATTGCGTGATATTATAAGGCAAAAATGAACTCGCTTGCCTCCACAGCCGAAGAACAGCGGGAGCGGGCGTCGTTCCTGCGAATGTGGCTCGTCGCATTCGTTGTCGCCTTGGTGTCGGTTGTGCCCATCATGCTGTTGAAGGAACGGCATCCGTGGGTTGTCCTTATCCCCATCAGTATCGGGGCATACATTGTCTTGGCATTCGAGGTTTCTGACGACTGGGCGGATTTTCGTAACCGGCAGAGGACGCATAGCATGACCGGTTACTTTTACTTCAATCCTACGACTCAGGAGGTCTCCTATAAAAGGGCTCAGGACCTCCCATTACAGGACTCCGTTAGCAGTTTTTGGTTGGAACTGAAACGGTTCACAAAACCGTCGGTCCACCAGCTCGACTTGTTTGAGAAGATTGTGACTGAAGACGCAGAGCGGCGGAGGGTGCGGGTCCTGCCGACGGAGCATGGCGACGTTTACGTCATCAGCTGTGAACGTTTCATCGAGTTGCTTGTAAGCAAACTGCTGGATAGCACTGACAAAGCCACTGAGCACGCCCTAGCTGTCACATGGAAGGGCCTTGATCCTGTGCGTCGCGAGGAGCTTCGCGCCATTCTCAACAAGACTGTGCGTGAAACAATAAAGAACGATCTGCGAGGAACTTTCATCAAGCTCGTTTCTGATGGCGGTGCGGGGGTGATACAAGATCTTCTGAAAGATCTGGGGGATCTTCCTCAACCCACCACTGCGCGCAGGAGGGGAAAGCATCAGTCAGGTGGTGCAGCGACACGTGGGCAGCAGTAAGAACGCCTTTGGGGCTGTGCGACTGATTTGAATTGAGGGAGCGACGGGCTAGTTTACGAAAATCTTCCCCCCATTACTTCCTCTGCCGTCTTTAGACTCAAGAGTGTCCGCTTGCCTTTCGCATCCTTTCCTAACTGCACCCCTTGGGTCTTGATCACCTCGGAGAACTTGCGAATTTGCGAGCGCCCTTGGTTGACTTTCACTTGGTGAATAAAATCCCGGTCCTCGCCGTTCCATGCATCACAAATCACGAAGGGACTATGGGATGAGATCAAGACCTGCGAGCGCTTTGCGGGGTCGGCGTTCTCCGTGAGCGATTTTAGGCACCGGTAAAAGGCGGCAATCGCCTGCGGGGTTAAGCCGTTCTCCGGTTCTTCGATCATCATCACCGCCGGGCGATTTGGTGAGCAGACTAAAACGACCAACCCTATGAAATTCAATATTCCTGACGAAAGTCGCGGTGCGGCAATCGATTGTCGTCCATCTGAGAAAGCTACCGAAAAGCCGACTCGGTCTGTTCCAAGAACGTTGAACTCAAAATCTTGAAAATTTGGCTCGATCTCGTGAATTAGCGCCTTTATCGATTCTAGTTCGGGAGCAGAAACCTCCTTCATGTGATAGAGGGTTCCTGCCAAGTCGTCGCCTCCGTAACCGATCCGTGGAGCGGATTGACTGGAACTTGTATCGGGAGCTTCGGGCAGCCTCGAAGGCAAAGCGAGGGTCGCGGGCTCAAGACGGAAGCGATTGAAGCGACTAATCTGTTGTGCGCATTGCGTTGCTTCCGGATCGAGGTCTAGGTGCCGACCCGCAATCTGAGCCTGCCGGATCGCCGAAAACAGTGGCCTGTCGTTTTCCAGCAGCCCATCGAATTGCTGCGGCGGATCGCTTCGGTCAAAGAGTAATTGATTGCCTGGGTTCTTGATTAACCGCTCGTTGAAGATGGTAAAATTCGGAAGATCTTCATTAGCCCCCGTTTGAGAGTACTCAATCTGATAGTGGAGGCTCTCCTTGGAGTCACGGTGCTGACACATGTCAGCGATGAAGCTGATTCTGCCCGGGGCAACGGCTCCGCGATGCAAAGTCGCGCGGAATGAAAATGGGTACCGGCCGAATGCTTGCCTCAGGTTGCCGCGCGAGATCATCGAAAAGTTCAATAGCGCTTCGAAAATCGCTGATTTACCTCCGCCGTTTGGGCCGACAAAAACCGTAAGCGGAGACAGCTTTATGGTCGTGTCTCGGTGTATTGAGTAATTCCGAATCCGGATCTCGCGTAAGAACATATATCACCTATTCTTTAGTAGACTCACAGGAGTTTGGTGTTGGCGGAAGGCTAGGTCGTTTTCTTAATCATGCTGCGGAGTGTAGTCAGGCGGTGGGCGTTCGACAAGCGCCGCGTGGAGTTGCGAATTCAACCTTGTCGGGGCGGGGTGAAGACGCTTGGTCGACTGACGGATTAAACGGGCGAGACGCCCGTTCTACGTTTGGGCACAGGCGGGACGCGCCGTGCAACCCCGACTTTGGGAGCGGTGGAAAACGGGCCGATCAATCGACAGATTAAACGGGCAAGATGCCCGTTCTACTTTGTCGGCAGGCAGGCGGGACGCCCGCCCCACTATTTTGGTGGCGCCGATGGCTCAAAAGGCGGGGGTTGTCAAGACGCAAAGTATCGTGGGGAGATATTTGGTGCTGGACGTAGTATCGGAATTGTGGGACAGTCGGCACGGTTCTTTGACATAGGTTCCAAGTTTCGGGTTCGCGGTTCGGCTGTGGTGGAGACGCTTTGGTCGGTGGATGTGCGCGGTCGGGAGACCGGCGCACAACACGAGAGCTGGATAAGCCCTTACCCTGACCCGCCTTCGCCGAGCGGCAGGCGGTCCGCGCTCACTGCGCGCGGCTACAGCGGAGCGGGGGGGGCCCCCCTGTTTCTGCGAAACGAAGCCAACGGTTTTGACGGGTTGGCGTCCGCGGATGTGTTTTGGCATGAGGCGGTTGTGGAGAATGAGGGCGCGAAAAATCGATTGGCTTCGTTTGGCTTCGTTTTGGGGGTCCGGGCACAGCGGAATGGCCTTTGAGGCCGGTTGTGGCAGACGGGCGAGACGGCCGGATTTGCCCCCTCCAGTTGAGCTGGGGCGCTACCGCGGGCTGGCTGGGACGCCGTAGTTGATGCCTGGGATGGGTTCTTGGAGAATGGCCTGCTGGAGGGAGGCGAGGGCGTCCTGACAGAGGAACATGGCCTTGCGTTTCTGGTCGAGGGAGATGGCGAGGGAGCGGACGTTGGTGTTCTCGCGGGAGAGCGGGATGATTTTGGCGCGGACATCGCTGAAGCGGGCGTAGGCGGACGTGGCGGTGACGAGGTCGGCGGCGCCGTTGAGGGTCGGGAGCGCGGCGAGGGCGTCGAGGTCCCTGCGGACTTCCTGGTCGTCGGCGGTCATACGGGCTTCGAGCGTGTCCATTTTCGCGTCGCTTTCCTCGGCGATGTGTTGGGGAAGGAGAGCCTGGATGCGCCACGCGGCGGCCTGCGCGCCAAGCGCGAGCGGCACGATGGCGCGGGCATCGGGCGAGGTGGCGGTTTTCGACACGAGACGGGACAAGGCATCGTCCATCTCGGTGATCGCGTCGGCGGCGGGGCCGAAGGCGAGATTGAAGGCTTTGATGTTGGTGTTTTTGACCGCGAGATCCAGCAGATCCTTGTCGATGCTCAGGAAATTCGTGAAGGCATTGGAGAATTGCGCAAGCAGTTCTTTCTCGCGCGGGTTGCTGCCCTTGTCCAACAACTGGCCCAACACCCTGCGTCCCCGGTCCACATCGGCGGTAGCGGCACGGGCCTGGTCGGCGTACTTCTGCGAATCCTCGTCGGTGACGGCCATGACGGCGCTTTTCTCGGCTTCGGAAGCGGACGCAAGGGCGAGGCGCATTTGTTCGACGGCATCGACGCGTCTGGCTTTGAGCGCGAGAAGTTCCGCGGGGCTTTGGCCCGTGTGGAAGCGGAGCACAACGAGCATCACCACGAGAAGCAATGCGGCGCCGAAGACCATCCAGAAAACGTCTTTGCTGCTGGGTTTCACGATTCCGATACCCTCCTCACGATGCAAACGGGGACTGTTGACATTGCAGTCGTGCGATTTTTCCTACCACAGAGTGAAGCCCAGTGCGAGCGCAATGAACGAGCGCGAGGGCGTGCGGCGAAGGGCGGGACGGCTAGGCGTTGGCGAGGATGCGGCGGGATTCGTCGAGGAAGATGCCGCGGAAATTCATCTTGAGCGCTTCGGGATTGGTGGCTTTGTTGAGGGCCTCTTCCTCGGTGATCGCCTTGGCCTTGACCAGTTTGTACAGGGCCTGATTGAAGGTTTGCATACCCTCGTCCGTGGCGGTCTCGATCGCGGCGGCGAGTTTGTCGAGCAGGTTTTGCTCGATGAATTTGCGCACGGTGGGCGAATTGATCATGATCTCGACGGCGGGGACGACGCCCCCTGCGATCGACGGGACGAGGCGCTGGCAAACGACGGCACGCAGGTTGGCGGCGATCTGGCGGCGGATCTGGTCGCGCTCGTGCGCGGGAAAAAAGTCGAGCGTGCGACCGATGGCCGAGTACGCGGTCGTCGTGTGCAGCGTGGTGATGACGAGATGGCCCGTGTCTGCTGCGGCGAGGGCGGCCATGAACGACTGGCTGTCGCGCATCTCACCGATCATGATGACGTCGGGATCCTGGCGCATGACGTGGACGAGGGCCCGCTCGAAACTCAATGTGTCGAGGCCGACTTCGCGCTGTTCGATGACCGATTGTTTGTCCTCGAAGATGTATTCGATCGGGTCTTCGAGCGTGATGATGTGGCACTTTTCGTTTTCGTTGATGTGCTGCACCACGGCGGCCAGTGTGCTGGACTTGCCGCAGCCCGTCGGGCCCGTGACAAGGATGATGCCGCGCTCGGCCTTCGCGATATCCCCCAATTGCTCGGGTAGATTCAGTTCCTTGAAGGACGGCACCTTGGTCTTCACGAACCGCATCGCGAAGCTGAGCAAGCCGCGCTGCCAGAACACGTTGACGCGGAAGCGACCGAGCGACGGGTCGATGTAGGAGAAATCCGCTTCCTTCTCGCGCTCCAAGCGGGACTCGACGTGTTTGGGGAGCATGAATTTGACGATCTCGGCGACCTGCTCCTTGGTGGGCGGATCGACCTGCACGGGGAACAATTCGCCCGAGATGCGAATGGTGGCGTGATGGTCGGGTTTCACATGGATGTCCGAGGCACCCATGTTGACGGCAAATTTGAGGAGGCTGTGAAGGTATTCCATAAGTTAGCGGGAGATCGAGATGCTATGGGGAGCGAGGGCGGAGGGAGCGACACTGAGCTGGGCTTGCGCCCGCTTCGGCAGGTCAAGGAACATCAGCACGACTTCGAATCCCTTGCCCTGGCCGCGTCGCGCGCATTGCACGACCACGCCGCGACAACCAATATCCGGTCGCTGATCCCTGCGCGCTCCCGAGTGGGGCAAGCGCATCTCCACGCCAACTTCCATCCATTCGGGCATGAACGTATCGGTCAGAAACGTAATGCCTTTGGGGGACAGATTGAACACCTGGTCGAGAACGGCGGCGTTGCGCGAGCGTTTTCCATTCAGCTCGGCATCGAACACCCCGGAAATATCTCTCCTCGTGGCTCCCATCGTTACTCACCAAGGTCGTCCGTCAATCTAGCACCGTACCGCCCCCCTGTCAACGGAGGGGCTTTCGGGTTACCACTGGATGACGCAGGAGGCCCACGTCAGGCCGCTGCCGAACACGATCAGCAGAATCAGGTCGCCGTGCTGGAATCGACCTTCACGGGCGGCCTCGTCGAGCGCGATGGCGACGGAGGCGGCGGAAATGTTGCCGTAGCGATGCAGATTTACGTACACCTTGTCCATCGGCGCGCCGATCCGCTCGGCGATGGATTCCAAAATGCGGATATTGGCCTGATGCGGGATCACGCACTTGATGTCCTGGATCGTCAGGTTGCACCGTCGCAACGCTTCCTCCGCGGCCGTCTGCATGGCGATGACGGCGTTTTTGAACACCTCTTTGCCGGCCATCTTCAAATGATGCATTCCCGCGCTGACCGACTCTTTCGATGCCGGATAGCGCGCCCCACCCGCAGGCATCAGCAGAATGTCCGCCTGCGAACCGTCCGCTCCCATGCAGGTTGTCAAAATCCCATGACCGTGTTCCTCGCCGCGGCTGCGCAACACCGCCGCGCCCGCGCCGTCGCCGAACAGGACGCACGTGCTGCGATCCTGCCAGTCGATGATCGTCGACAGCTTCTCGGCGCCAATCACCAATACGGTGTTGTAGGTGCCGGATGTGACAAATTGTTGCCCGATTTCGAGTCCGTACAAAAAGCCCGAGCAGGCCGCTTCCATGTCGAACGCGGCCGCGCGTTTCGCACCCAGCTTCTCCTGGATAAGGCACGCCGTCGCGGGGAACGGCATGTCCGGAGTGATCGTGGCGCAGATGATCAGGTCGATCTCGTCCTCGCGCACGCCGGCCTGTTCCATCGCGCGGCGGGCGGCCTCGACGGCCATGTCCGACGTGCACATCCAGTCCGCTGCGATCCGGCGCTCCTTGATTCCCGAGCGCGTGGTGATCCACTCGTCGGTGGTATCGACCAACTTTTCCAGGTCGGCGTTGGTGAGCACACGGTCCGGCACGTACGAGCCCGTGCCGACAATGTGCACCGGTCTAAGATGCTGCCTCGACCTGGGATTGCGCAAGTGTGTTTTGCTGGACTTTGTCATGAAACTTTTTGATTTCCTCGACCATGTGGTCGTTGAACCGGGACTCGACAAACTCCGTGGCGACGCGGATCGCGTTCTTGACGGCCTTGGGCGAACTGGCGCCGTGGGCCTTGATGCAGACTCCGTTGATGCCGAGCAACACCGCCCCGCCATATTCGTCCGGATCGACCTTGCGTTTCAGCGACCGGAATGCGCCCGACGCGAGCAGCCCGCCCAACATCCGCAGCGGATTCCGGGTGATCTCCTCCTTGAGCCAGCAACCGACCAGACGCGCCGTGCTTTCGCAGACTTTCAACACCGCGTTGCCCACGAAGGCATCGGCGATGATCACATCGGCGTGATTGGAGAACAGGTCATGGCCGTCGATGTTGCCGACGAAATTCAGGTTGGTCTGCTTCAGCAGCCGATGCGTCTCGAGGGTCAGCTCGTTGCCCTTCATGTCCTCGGTGCCAATCGAGAAGACGGCCACCCGCGGCCGTTCGTATCCGAGAATCTGTTTCGAGAACATGCTACCCATGATGGCGTACTGGACGAGGTTGGACGGAGCGGGTTCGAGGTTCGCGCCCGCATCGATCAGGACAAAGACATTTTGCGGCGCCGGCAGCAGAACCGCCAGCCCGGCGCGGTCGACGCCATCGAGCGTGCGCAGTTTGACCTGGGAAGCCGTCAGCAGCGCGCCGGTATTGCCGGCTGACACGATGGCGTCGGCATCGCCGCGTTTGACCAAGTCGATGGCGCGGCTCATCGAACTGTCCTTCTTGCGGCGCACGGCCTGCACCGGTTGGTCATCCATCTCGATGACCTCGCTGGCGTGGACGATCTCGATGCGGCTGTCGGAAAACCCGAGCGTGCGCAACTCGGCCTCGATGCGCGCGTTGTCGCCGACCAGGTACAGGCGATCGATGTGGCTGTTGCCGCTGAGGGCCTGGGTGGCGCCGGCAACGATGTTTTGGGGGGCAAAGTCCCCACCCATCGCATCGATTGCCAGTTTCATGATCGACGAGCTAACCGGTCGTTACCGAGACGACCTGACGGCCCTTGTAGTAACCGCAGGACGGACAGACGCGGTGAGGGCGCACCCGCGCGCCGCACTGGGAGCACACCGACAACTGCGGCGGCGATTTCGGCCGGTTCGCCGCCTTGCGGGTGCGCAGGCGCATCTTCGACATTCTTCGTTTTGGGACGCCCATGGAAATCCTCTCCCTTACCTCATTTCAGTTTCAAGTTGTCCAACGCATGCCACCGCAAATCCCCCGCCGACGGCTTGCATCGGCACGACCCACTATTTAAATCCTTGCCACAATACGGGCATAATCCCTTGCACCCGGGGGTACAAAGTGCTCGCTGTGGAAGCTCCAAGATAATATCTTCCCGCATATTGGGCGTCAAGTCCACGAAGTCCTCCCCGTGGAGCTCCTGGTGGAACACAAACTGATCCACCCGCAAGGGCAATTCGAACACCTGCAGGCAACGGCTGCACCGCAATGTCGCCGCCGTCCGCAGCCACCCCGTGACCAGTAGCGCGTTTCCCTGGATTTGCGCCAGAAATTCATACTCGACGTCGTGCTCGAATCGCGTGTCGGGTTCGTCGAGCTCCATGATCGAGGAAGGATCGCTGCCGGACTGTGTTTCCCCCTCCGGCGGGATGCGCTTGACATTGATTTTCATACATACCCCTTTTGCCCCGGGGACCAGACCTGCAGCCCGATCACCGCGAGCCAAACCTACGTCTCATCGCATGTTCGACACCGGGCGGCACAAAATCTCTCACTCTGCCGCCCAGATGCCCGATCTCCTTGACCAGCCGCGAACTGATAAATGTATATTCATCCTTCGTCATCAGAAAGATGGTTTCGATGCCCGGATCCAGCTTCCGATTCATCAACGCGAGCTGGAACTCGAACTCGAAATCGGACACCGCCCGCAGCCCGCGCACGATCGCCGTCGCCCGTTTGCGCCGGGCGTAGTCGATGAGCAGGCCTTTGAATTGGTCCACCGACACGTTCCGCAGTCCCTTGACCGCCTCCGTCGCCAGCCGCCGCCGCTCCTCCACGCTGAACAATGGCGTCTTCTCCGAATCGATGGCCACTGCAACAATCACGCGGTCAAACATTTGGGCGGCACGACGCACGATGTCGAGATGGCCGTTGGTAATGGGATCAAAACTGCCGGGATAAACTGCGATTTTCAAATGTGACCTCCCTGCCCTTGGCCAGAACGATAATTTTCACGCCGCCGTTTTGCAACCTTTTCTTTTGCACAGCCTGATCCTGCATTCCCATGGGAGACACCCGTCAGAGCTTTGCAAAACTGCCGACCCAATGGTATTTCGCCTTGTCACCGCCCGCGATTTCTGCGACGCTTATTCCCGCGAGTTTGGGCGGCGGGCACGGCGTCTCGCCCCACGGAGGAAATTGGGAGGATAATCTTATGGACAACAACGCAGTTTCGCAGTCAGTCATTTCCAACGAAGTCGAAATCACCGGCACCATCAAAGGCTCGGGTTCCCTGCGCATCGACGGGAAACTCGAGGGCGAGTTGCATTGCACGGGCGACGCGGTCATCGGCAAATCCGCGCAGATCAAGGGCAACATCGTGGTCAGCTCCGCGACCATCGAGGGCACGATCCAGGGCAATATCACCGCCAAGGACCGCATCGAAATGAAATCGACGGCGCGCGTCACCGGCGACATCCGCGCCAAACGCCTCAGCGTCGAGGACGGCGTGACCTTCGTCGGCCGCTCCGAGGTGAACCCGTCCGGTTCGCCCATCAGCGGCGTGGCGCCCGTCGTGAGCGCCGCGGCCGAAGCCGACAAAGAGGACCACGCGGATGCCGCGACGGTCCGGTCGTTTGCGCGACGCTGAAAACGATGCGCCATTGACGGCGCGCACCAGGGCGGGAGCGAGCGGTGAGCAAGAACCGCAAGGTCAACACACTCGATAGCTACGCGACCATTCGCGCCGTCGCGCGCTCCAAGCCGGCTCCCGGTGCACCCGCGTCCGCCGCGGACGAATCGCCGGGTCCGTCCGCCGAGGCGACGCCCGACGCCGTAAAATTGGGCGCGCGTGTGGCCCGCACCACCGTTCCCGTCAAACATCAGATCGATTGCTACGAGTGCGGCTATAAGTTCCAGGTGCACGGCCGCGCCACGACCACGCACTGCCCCAAATGCCGCGCCCTGCTCGACCTCAGCGATCACACCATCGACACCGAATGGGTCGACACGATCAAAACCGCCGGCACAATCCGCCTCACCCCGACCGGCGTCCTGAAAAATGGCGACCTCATCGGCGCCGACGTGATTCTGGAAGGCATCATCGAGGGCGGGCGCGCCCGCGCGTTGCGGACGCTCGAACTGGGCGCGGGCGCGATCTTCTCGGAGAAAGCTGTCTCGGGTCCCGATCTTCGCATCGCGCCGGGAGCGGAGTTCAAATTCAAGCACGACGCGAAGTACCGCAACGTGGAAGTCCTCGGCACCTTCCGCGCACGGCTCGAAGCCACGGGGTTGATCACCGTGAGACCGGGCGGCCTGCTCGAAGGCGAGATTCAAACCGAGCACCTCATCGTCGAGGACGGCGGCGGTTTGAGGGCCGAGTTGCGCATCGGCCCGAAACCAGAAGTGGCTCCCGAGAACGTCGAAGCGGCCTAATCGCGGGCCAGCACGGCGTGATATTCCTGCAGCGTGCAAACGCTCAGCCCTTTTTCCCGCATCGCCCTGATCCCGAGCAGCGCCGCCTTCACGCCCGCCAGCGTCGTCATGATCGGAATCTTGTGGGCCACTGCCGCCGTGCGAATCCGCACCTCGTCCGCGCGCGGCGATTTGCCCGCCGGCGTGTTGATCACGAGCTGCACCTCGTCGTTCTTGATCAAATCCAGCACGTTCGGCCGGCCCTCCGCCAGCTTGAACAGCGTCTGCACCTTCACCCCGCCCGCCTCCAGCACCTTCGCTGTGCCACTCGTCGCGCATAACTCAAAGCCCAGCTCGCCAAATTCCTTCGCCAGCGGGACGAGGTTCTTCTTGTCCGAATCGCGCACGCTGATGAACACCCGCCCCGATTGCGGCAATGCGGGCGCCGCCGCCATCTGCGATTTGGCGTACGCCTCGCCCCAGTCCTCGCCGATCCCCATCACCTCGCCGGTCGATCGCATCTCCGGCCCGAGCAAAATGTCCTGCCCGGGAAACTTGTTGAACGGGAACACCGATTCCTTCACCGAGTAATATTTCGGCACGATCTCTTCGGTGAACCCCAACTCCGTCAGCTTCTTGCCCGTCATCACTTTCGCCGCGAGCTTGGCCAGCGGCACGCCGATCGCCTTGCTCACAAACGGCACGGTCCGCGACGCGCGCGGATTCACTTCCAGCACCCACACGTTCCACCCCTTGACCGCGAACTGCACGTTCATTAACCCCGCGACCTTCAGCTCCCGCGCCATCGCCTGCGTGTGGCGCCGCATCGTCTCGATGTTCTCCGGCCAGATCGAATGCGGCGGCAACACCATCGCCGCGTCCCCGCTGTGGCACCCCGCAAACTCGATGTGCTCCAGCATCCCGCCGACCACCACCGTGTCCCCGCCCACGCCGATGTCGGCCAGGCAATCCACGTCCACCTCGAACGCTTCCTCCAAAAACTTGTCCACCAGCACCGGCCGCTCGGGCGACGCCTCGACCGCGAACCGCATGTAGTGCCGCACCTCGTCGTCGCTGTACACGATCTGCATCGCCCGCCCGCCCAGCACGAACGATGGCCGCACCAGCACGGGATACCCCACCTTGTGCGCCGCCGCCAGCGCTTCGTCCTCGTTCGTCGCCAGCCCGTTCGGCGGCTGCGGAATACCCAGCTTGTCCAGCATCGCCGCGAACAGTTTGCGGTCCTCGGCAATCTCGATGCTCTGCGGCGACGTGCCGATGATGTTGACCCCGTTCTTCTGCAACCCGAGCGCCAGATTCAGCGGCGTCTGACCGCCAAACTGCGCGATCGCCCCCCAGCACTTCTCCCGCTCGTAAATATGCAGCACGTCCTCCAGTGTCAACGGCTCGAAAAACAACTTGTCGCTCGTGTCGTAGTCCGTCGATACCGTCTCGGGATTCGAGTTGACCATGATCGTCTCGAGCCCGAGCTCCTTCAGCGCGAACGCCGCGTGCACGCAGCAGTAATCAAACTCGATCCCTTGCCCGATCCGGTTCGGTCCGCCGCCGAGGATCATCACCTTCCGCGTGTCCGTCTTCCGCACCTCGTCGTCGCCCGTGTCGTACGTCGAATAGTAATACGGCGTGTACGCCTCGAACTCCGCCGCGCACGTGTCCACCAGCCGATAGCTCGGCACCAGCCCGATCTTCTTCCGCAACGTTCGCACCTCGTCCTCGGTGCTCCCCACCAGCGCCGCAATCTGCCGATCGGAAAACCCCATCGACTTGGCTTCGTGCAGCAATGACAATTTGTGTTGGCTCGCCATCACCATCGACCCTAGCGAAGCCTCGCCGTTTTGACAAGCGGCCGGTCGTCCGCCGTTGTGGCTGCGCCTCTGTGAAGCGCAGGGACCGAGCGCCCGAAGGCCTCGCCGAGGCCCGAATACCCCCCAAAACGAAGCCAAACGAAGCCAACGCGTTTTTCGGGTTTTCGTTCTCCATAACACCCTTCATCGCAGGCACATCCATTTACGACATCGCCTGAAAACCGTTGGCTTCGTTTCGCAGAAACATATATATAGCCCCCTCCCTGTCTCGCTGAAGCTTTACCTGCCTCTGGCGGGCTCACGCGAAGGCGGACCACCCTCTTTCTCTTTCTCCTGCTCTTGTCAAAGAACCAATAACGGCCCAACGATTATTACCACGCGAGCACAACCCGCTGCCGCCGTGACCGCATTTTGCCATGTCTGATACCGTTTCCGACGTTATTCGCAACCGAGCGGAGTGTAGCCCCCACACGAAACGAAGCGAGGTTGTGAATAACTCGGCGACGCGCCATAATCGGCACGGCGTCGATACCGCCACGTCGGGAGCACGGCTCGTCAG
>DATKNW010000005.1:0-33611 GCA_035541135.1 Verrucomicrobiia bacterium | reverse complement strand
CTGACGAGCCGTGCTCCCGACGTGGCGGTATCGACGCCGTGCCGATTATGGCGCGTCGCCGAGTTATTCACAACCTCGCTTCGTTTCGTGTGGGGGCTACACTCCGCTCGGTTGCGAATAACGTCGGAAACGGTATCAGACCCCTGACGCAAACGAGAATCAAGCTGTATTGCATACTTCTTCAACCGCTTGGCAGCCCCACGTCCTGTAATTGCGTCTCCTAAACGTCGCCCAGCCCCACAAGAAATTCTCGCCATCTTTCGCGCGGCATTCTAAGCTCATCTCATGGCATCCGCTCCCGAAATGATCGCCGACGCTGTCGAACGAGCCTTGGGCACGGTCGTCGGCGCCGAGAACGCCGGCCCGGCAATGCTTCGTCCCTGCGCCGACCCGAAATTCGGCGATTACCAGGCCAACGGCATCATGGCGGTCGCCAAACGTCTCAAGCAAAACCCAAAGGCCCTGGCCGACAAGGTCATCGGACAACTTCAGCTCGCGGATGTTTGTGAACCGCCCATGGTCGCCGGCGCGGGATTCATCAATTTCAAGCTGAAACCCGAATTCGTGGCTCGACAGGTCAGCGCCGCTGCCAGCGATAAGCGCTTTGGCGTCCCCGTCATCCAGAAGCCGAAAACCGTCGTCATCGATTTCAGTTCGCCGAACGTGGCCAAGCCCATGCACGTCGGTCATATCCGGTCGACAATCATCGGCGATTGCCTCGCCCGCGTGATGCGGTTCCTCGGTCATCAGGTGATCACGGACAATCATCTCGGCGATTGGGGCACTCAGTTCGGCATGCTCATTCTCGGCTGGAAACGATTCCGCAACGATGACGCGCTGAAAACCGATCCCATCGGCGAGCTCGAGCGGCTCTACAAATACGTCAATGGCCACGAAGAGCTGCGCGACGAAGCCAAAGCCGAATTGGTCAAGCTCCAGCAGGGCGATGCCGAGAACGTCGCCATCTGGAAGAATATCATTGATGTTTCCATGCAGGAGTTCGGAAAAACGTTTGATCGCCTCGGCGTGCAGTTCGATCACGTCTTCGGCGAAAGTTTCTACAATCCGTTGCTGAAAGATGTGGTCGACGACCTGAAACGGCTCGGCATTGCCTGGCAGAGTGAGGGCGCGATTTGCGTGTTCTTCGAGGATAATCCGGAACTCAAGACGGCCGCGCCGCTGATCATCCAGAAGGCCGACGGGGCGTTTCTGTATGGCACGACCGATATGGCCACGTTGAAGTACCGCATCGACCAGTGGCACCCCGACGAAATCATTTATGTGACCGACGCGCGCCAGCAATTGCATTTCAAGCAGGTCTTCGCCACGGCGCGGAAATGGTGGAAGCAGACGCCCGATCTGCGCCACGTGTACTTCGGGTCGATCCTTGGCGAGGACGGCAAGCCGCTCAAAACGCGCGAGGGCGCGCCGGTAAAACTCAGCGCGCTGCTCGATGAGGCGGAAGAACGCGCCCTGGCGGTCGTCACGGAGAAGAACCCCGAATTGCCGGAGCAGGTGCGCCGACAGGTCGCCCGCGTCGTGGGAATCGGCGCGGTGAAATACGCCGACTTGTCCCAGAATCGCGCGACCGACTACGTGTTCAGTTGGGCGAAGATGTTGGCCATGACGGGCAACACGGCGCCGTACATGCAATACGCCTATGTCCGCGTGCAAAGCATCTTCCGCAAGGCCAGCGGCGAGAAGATCGATTCAGCGAGCATTACGCTAGAACACCTTGCCGAACTGGACCTCGGGGGCGCCGTGAGGGCCAGTGTAACGCCGATCGCGCTCGAGCATCCCGCCGAACTGGATCTGGCCAAGCACATCCTGCGATTCCCCGAGACCCTGCAGGCCGTGGCCGACGACGACAAACCCAACTGGCTGACGGGCTACCTGTTCGACCTCGCCAACAAGTTCAGCGCGTTCTACGAGAATTGCCCCGTGCTGCAATCCACCGAGCCGACGCGCTCGTCGCGGCTGGTGTTGTGCCGGCTCACCGCCGATGTCATCAAATGCGGCCTGAATCTTTTGGGCATCGACGTCATCGAACAAATGTGACTTGGAGTGGTGCGATCCTACGCGGCCAATGCACGAAATGATGCGTTGTAGGGCGGGATGCCTGTCGTTTAGGTATCCCGCCGACGGCTCTAAACAACACGAACGGCGGGAAACCCCGCACGACGGGGGCTTCCCGCCCTACAGGTCGATGGTAAAGATTGGGGATGTGACGAACTGCCCTCGACAGGTCCGCGATCTGCGGCTAAGATTATCCGTGGCAACGGCGAACAAGCGATTTTTCAAAGGAGTCATGCGTCATGGCAAGCGGCATTGAAACTCTTCACGTATCCGACGAGGTCCAATTCAGCAGGGACTGCGAGGCGACGCAGATCCCCTCCGGCGCGCGGATTGTCGTGCCGAAAGGCACCCCGGCCTTCGTGGGCCAGACACTTGGCGGCAATGTGACGTTACAGATCCCATCGCTCGGCCTGATCCAGGTGGCGGGACGCAATCTCGATGCCCTGCTCAAGGACGGCGTGCCCGTCGCCGAAGCTATATCTGGTCCGTCCGCTCTGGATGAAAAGCCCGCCGGTCCCGCCGACGAGAAGGCGCTCTGGGAAGCCATGAAACAGTGCTACGATCCCGAGATCCCCTGCAACGTCGTCGACCTCGGGCTGATTTACGATGTCAAAGCGACGCCGCTCCCCTCTTCGCGGAGCCGGGTCGATGTGAAGATGACGCTCACGGCGATGGGTTGCGGCATGGGCCCGGCCATCGCCGCGCAGGTGCGCGATCGGTTGCTGGACGTGCCCGGCGTCGAGGAAGCCCAGGTCGATATCGTCTGGGACCCGCCGTGGAATCAAAGCATGATTACCGACGAGGGAAAGAAACGCCTCGGCCTTTGGTAGTTCACCATCTCGTAATGAAGAAGGGGCCGGGAGACTTGCGTCGCCCGGCCCCTGTTGTTTTCTACCGCAGTTGGATGCTGCATCATGCCTTGTGATGCAACAACCCGTGATCCACCTCGCGGATCACGTCGATCGTGCCCCAGACCGCGCCCACCGCCAGGGCAATCCAACCCAGAAGCATTGACACAACCATGAATGCTCTTCCGATTTGAGCCAACGCCATTACCAGATCGATTCCCAGTCCAAAGGCCGCGGTCAGCAGGAAAAAGATCCCGCCCACGCCGACGAGGTCGAACGGTTTCCGACCCGTCTCGAAGCCAGCCAACCTGGCCAGCCACGGCGCTCCGAGGCACACCAACCCGAGTACGATCAACTCATAGTACATCTTGTTTCACCTCCCTCCTTCTACCGGTTCCAACAACGAACCAGCGAAAAGAAAGGTATCGGTTTTTTGCGACCCACCGGAACATAGGCCCGGATGCCGCCCGGTGCAACTGATGGTGAAACCGCGCGCGGTGCGGAGCAGCGCGTTATGGCGGCGTTTCCGTGCTGATATCGAACCGCCGAAATGCGTATGCCAGGCATGGAATGAGCGCCACGGTGATCGCGACCAGCACGCTTGCCGCCACACCGATGACCACGATCCACATGTCGCCGACGATCACGTAAACCACAAATCCCACAGCCGCCACAAGCAGCGCCGCCATCAGCAGGATCATCGTCTTCGCGGCGAACATCAGCATCGTCCGGCCGAAGAACTGGAAATCGGTGGGTTGCCCGGTCATTTGTCGCGACGGAAACAAGAGGAACAACAGATTCTCGATCTCACACAGCAGGAAGTTGATTGGCACAACCGCGACCGTTCCGACACCAAGCATGTACGCCGGCATGCGCCCGGTGGCCACCGCGGCCAACCCAATCAGCAGTTGCAGCGCTGTCAGGACCAGCACCGGTGTGACGAGTTCGCCCAGGACGACGCACGTCGGCCGCAGCGGCAGACCTTTGATCACGTCCATATGGTCGAGATCCCCACGAAAATCGAACGTGACCCGCTGCGTGAGAAACACCGCCATCCAGCACATGATCATGATCACCCCGCCGACGCTGTCGTCGCCGCGGAACAAGACAAACGCCGGGACCGCAATCGCGGACACGATCAGCAGCAGAAACAGCAGCGCCCGTGAGCCCCGCGCCGCGCCGATCATCTGGCGCCAGGCAATGGGCCCTGCTCCGCCCAGCCAGGGGCATCGCGACGCCCGCGGCTTCCTGGCCTTGTATCCCGCCGCACCCGCAAACCCGCCGCGCCGCATCCGCTGCAGTCGCTCATATCGTTTTTGGCTGTGGGCGATGGCGGCCTCGACGTAATCCGCATCCAGCCAGATGACGAAGGCCGCCAGGACGCAATCGATGACCAACGCCACGCTCGCCCATTCGAGGAGGTCGGGATAAACCCGCTCCGCCGTCATTGCCCGTCCGTACACATCGAAGACCGCCAGCACGATGCGACCAGCCAACGACTCGCGGAACGACGGCAACAGGCCCGCCAGGTCCCCGCCGCTCGCGAGGAAGGAGCGTGCGGCGAGTGGCACCAGACAAATCACCACAGCCGCCAGAACGATTTTCCGCCAACGGGAATAGACACCCTCCCCGATGCTCTGCGCGATCATCAAGCAGGACGTGCCGAGGAACTGCATCAGCACCAGCGAGAGGAAAATCCCCACGTACGCGGCCAGCCAGGATCGGAAATAGGTCAAACACAGCATCGAGAAGAACACCGCGCCGATCGCCGCGCTGATCACGCCGAACACCAGCTTGTAGATCAGCAACTCGCGCCGATGGAACGGCCCGCCGAACAGGAAATTGACTTCCCCCGGGGAAAAGTACACAGCCTTGTCACCCCCGGAATTGACAACGGCGAGCAGGAACATGACCAGCAAGAGCGTGGGAACAACCGTACGCATGGTGTGCGGATCAACCATCCGCTCTTCACTGACCCTCGCAATCAAGGCCGGGGCGACAATCGCCACCATCATCCCGCAGGCGAAGACAAACCGCAGCAATCCTCGCACCGTCTTCAACCCCCGCAGTGAGTGCCGGATCGCGCCGCGCATCCGCAATCGGATCAGTTTCCACAACGAAGCATCCATGGGATTTCCCCGGGTGGCTCAGGATTGGGCCGGCAATATCGGCGGCCCCGGTTCCGTCGCCCGAAAGAACACGTCTTCCAGCGATGCGTCCGCATCCATTTGCGCAAACGCCCCCCGCGCGTCGCTGACCCGTCCGAAGAACAGGCGTTTCCCATGGTGCAGAATCAGCAGATGCGTGCACAGGTCCTCGATCAACGAAAGCAGATGCGAGCTGATGATGATCGCCGCGCCCTTCCCCGCCCGGTCGAGGATCGACTGCTTCAACGTGCGGATGCCTCGCGGATCGAGCCCGGTCAGCGGTTCATCGAAGAGGATGACCCTGGGATCGTACAAATAGGCGCAACAGATCGAGACCTTCTGCCGCATGCCGCGCGACAGCTCCTGCGCAATCGTGTTGCGCTGAGGGGTCAGCTCGAACTCCTGAAGCAGGCGTTCGGCCAGCGGCTTGAAATCGGCCACCCGGTACGCTGCTGCCGTGAATTCGAGATGCTCCCAGACCGTCAACGCGTCGAACAGCCGCGGATCATCGGGGATATAAGCGATGCCCCGCTTCGCCGCCACCGGGTCGGTGACGACATCATGCCCGTTGACACGCAACACTCCCTTCGTCGGCGGTATGATCCCCGTCACGGCCCGAAGGGTCGTCGTCTTGCCCGCTCCGTTCGGACCGATCAGCCCGAGGATGTCGCCCCCGGCGATTTCAAAGCTCAGTCCGGCCACCGCCAGAGTGTTGCGGTAGGTTTTATGGAAGTCCTCGACTCTGATGACGGGTCCGCTGCTCAAGACGGCGCAAGGGTAAACGGATGCGCAACGGTGTCCAGCAGAAAACGCGGAGATAACCAGCCGACGTAACGACCGTCGAACGCTTCTACTTCACGCGCTTGGCGTCGCCCCAGAGGTCTTCGAGGCCGTAGCGCTGGCGGAGTTCGGGATGAAAGATGTGGACCAGCACGTCGTTGTAATCCATGACGATCCAGCGGCTCGGTGGAAACCCGTCGCGGTGGAGCGGGCGGATCCCCTCCTCACGCAAGCGGCGGTCGATTTCGTTGGCGATGGCTTTGAGGTGCGGCTCGGAAGTCCCGCTGCAAATGAGAAAGAAATCGGCCACATTGGAAATGCCGCGCACATCCAGGATCATGGCGTCCTCGGCCTTCTTGTCGAGGGCGATTTCGCGGCACAGCTTGGCAAGTTTTTCGGAGGCGAGCCCGCTAGTGCCCTTCACTGATAGAGTCCGTGCCTCCGGATATATTCGGTAACCGCATCGGGCACAAGATAGCGTATCGACCGCCCGCTGGCAACTCGCGCGCGAATCTCCCGCGAGGCGATGTCGCAGCAGTGCCCGCGCAAGACATACTGGCGCAGACGTTTTCGCGAGGCGGCATCGAGGCGCCGATCGACGATCGGCCTGGCCTCGAACCCGGGCCGGGGCACCGTGACGAACGTGCACAGCCTGACCAGCCGGCCGACCTCGCGCCACAAATGCAGCTCGCGCAGCGAATCGGCGCCGATAATGAAGTAGAACTCCGCCGTGGGATGGCGCCGCCGCAGCTCGGTCAATGTGTCCACCGAATACGAAGTGCCGCCGCGCCGGACTTCCATGTCGTCGACCTCGAACCGG
The DNA here is from genome assembly GCA_035541135.1 of Verrucomicrobiia bacterium. Classification (GTDB taxonomy): domain Bacteria; phylum Verrucomicrobiota; class Verrucomicrobiia; order Palsa-1439; family Palsa-1439; genus Palsa-1439. The sequence goes on along the minus strand of DATKNW010000005.1, from coordinate 26,940 downwards.
CGGTTTCCGCGAATCGCCAGCCTGATCATCTGGATTCGGTCGCGCGCGCCGGCCAACGCATCCGGCGTCTTGTGTGGCGGCGTTGCGGACGGAATCAACTTCACGCAGTCCAGCGCCATCTGTTCCGTGGCATCCTGCGCGATGAGGAGATGGCCCAGGTGGATCGGATTGAACGTCCCGCCCAGAATCCCGATCCGCCGGTGCCGTTTCATGCTCTTTTCAGTACAGGAGGCCGTCGCGAAACGCAATGAATTTGCTTCTCTTTCATTGTGGCCTTGGCGATATTGCACAACTTTGTTAACGTGCGTACCAGTTTCACCTGTGGAACAGTCCACCGGTGGCGTGGCAGATGGCACAGACTGCTTCCATAACGAATGCACGCGACTCGGCATCCCACGCGGAGTGCGTCGTCTACATTTATCTGTTCAGCGTCGCCCAATTGATGGTGATCGGTCGCAGTTATCTGGCCAACATCCCGACGGGGACTTCCCTGGCGGGATGGGCGATGACGCTCCTGGCGTACACGGCCAATTTCTTCTTTCTGGCCATCGGCCCGGCCGTTCTCAGTCTGCCCGTACTGCTGGTGCGCCGGCGCTGGTTCACCTTGACCCTCGCGCCCCTGCTCTTCGGTTTGTTGAGCGTCTTCATCTACGCCGACTCCATCACGTACGTACTCTGGCGCTTTCACTTTAACGGCATGATCTGGAACCTGCTCACCACACCCGGGGCCGGTGACACCGTCACGGCGGGCACAGGAACCGTCACTTCCGCCATCTGCGCCATCGTCGTCATTCTCGGATCGGAGTTCGGTTTCGCCTGGCTCGTGCTGCCCCGACTCGGCCGCAACGCCTTCGTGCCGCGATGGAGAACACCGCGCGGGCTCATCACATTCTGCTCCTCGGTCTTGTTGCTAATGGCCCTCGACAAGATCCTTTACGACGTGGGCGATCTTGCCGACGACCTCGAGGTGATCCGGCTCCACGCGATCCTCCCCTTCTACCAAGCGCCCACCGTTCGGCGACTGGCCCGCAACCTTTTTGGCATCGACACGGCCCGCAAATCCGAATTGAAGATGGTTCCGGCGCACGCCCTGGATTATCCCAAATCACCCATTCGCCTCCGGGCCGGCGGCCCGCGCCCCAACGTGCTGCTGCTGGTCATTGAAGGCGGCCGCTTCGACATGCTGACGATGGACGTCATGCCTCACCTCACGCGCTGGGCTGAGGACCACCTTGTCTTCGACAACAACTACAGCTCCGGCAATGCCACCCGCTACGGCATATTTGGTTTGCTGTATGGGATTCACGGCACCTACTGGCAAAGCGTCCTCAACAGCCGTCAGGGCCCGGTCCTTGTGCACTCCCTCAAGCAACTGGGATATCATTTCCGCATCCTGAGCTGCACTGATCTGAACTATCCGGAGTTCCGCAGCACCGCTTTTATCGAGATCTCCCCGGCCGTCACCGACCATTGGGGCGAGGATCTCCCGCGTGTTGATCGCGACAAGGTGATGACGGATGAGCTCATCAAGTTCATTCACGAGAAGCCCGTCCCGTTCTTTGGCTTTGTCTTTTACGACGCCTCGCACCAACCCTATCGTTACCCGCCACAGCACGCAGTGTTTGATACGGGAACGTTAACGGACCAACTGAATTACATCCAGCTCACCCACCCCAAGCCGGGTGACATGAAGCTTGCATTCAACCGTTACCGCAACAGCCTGCATTACATTGACGAACAGATTGGGCGCGTGCTGCAAACGCTTCGCGAGGAGGGGGCGGAGTCAAATACGCTGGTATTTATCGTCGGCGATCATGGCGAGGCGTTCAATGAACTGGGCTTGTTTGGTCACGACAGCGCGTTTGACCGCTATCAGACGCGAACCCTGTGCGCGGCCGGTATTCCCGGCGAACCACCACAACGAATCGAGCGCATGACCAGCCACGAGGATGTGCCCTCGACCATCCTCACGTACATGGGCGTCAAGAATCCGCTGACCGATTACACCCAGGGACTGCCATTGACGACCAACGCGATCCACCCATTCCTCCTCGTCTCCTGTTGGAACTCAGGCGCGGTGGTCGACAGCAACTCCATCACGCCATTTGGGCTGGAGGCCTACAATCGTGGCCCGGCCGTGCTCGACACCAACGACGTTCCTCTCCCCAACCCTCGGCAGGCCCTGGGCCGGCACCGTCAGGAAATGTTGGCCGCAATGCAGGAAATGCGCCAGTTCATGAACAAGTAGCCGCCGATGAGTGCAACCACCACTCGCATGGTCATCGATCCTGCCTGGCAGAATTTGCTGCGCCAGCACGGGCCGGCCACCGTCGACACAGTATACCGTGTCCGCGAAGGCGTCGTCCTCAGCGGCGGCACCGCGACGGAAGTGCGGCGCGTCGAAGTCGAGGACGACAAGCAGACGCGCATCCTGTACATCAAGAAATATTGGTATCCAACCGCCAGGCTCCGATGGAGCGGTTCTTATCGGGGGACGTTTTTCGGGATTTCCAAAGTGCGGCGTGAATACGAGAATCTGAGGCAACTCCGAGAGTGGGGACTCGACGCCCCGGTCCCGGTCGCCTACGGCGAAGAACGCCACAACGGCTGGTTGCTCCGGTCATGTCTGATCAGTGAGGGCGTGCCGTCGCCCCTGTCCCTGGATCTGTTCATTCGCGATGTTCTGCCCGCGATGCCGACACCCGAGCGACGGACACGACAGCGCGAACTCATCCACAACCTTGCCGATTACACCCGGCGGATGCACGAACACCGCTTCGTGCACCACGACTATTTCTGGCGGAATATTCTGCTCAGTGCGAGGTCCCTGGAGCATTTTTACCTCATCGACTCACACAAGGGTCGCCGCTGGAGCTCGTGGGCGGACCTGGCCAGCCGCGCGAAAGACCTGGCCACGCTGGATTCTCCGGCTCCTTCGTTCTTTCGGCGCAGTGAGCGGTTGCGCTTTTTTCTGCGGTACCGCGGTCACGCGCGTTTGACCAGCGCCGACAAGGAACTCCTTCGCCACGCCCTGCGGGTTGCCGCGCCGCTGCGTGCTCCCCAACTCGATCGCGTCCGTCGCGCCAAACCAAACACGGTTTCGATCCAGGTGTAGCGTGAGCGACCGACAACAACCTCGTTCACTCTGGAAACGCGCTCGGTACCGTTGCGAAGGCTGGTTGCTGGAACTCTTGGCGGCGACGATTCCGTTGCTCTCGCGAAGAATGCTGGTGCGCCTCGCCAACAGCGCCGGGTGGATTGCCTTTCACGTGGCACCACGCGAACGGCGGATCGCGTTGACGAATCTTGACATCGCCTTCGGCTCGGCAACATCGGCCGAAGAGAAGCGGCGAATTGCCCGATCCGCCTTTCAGAATTTTGCGCGCAGCTTCCTGGGGCTGTTCTGGGCCCAGCGACTGAACCGTGCCACTCTCGATGCGGTCGTCGAAGTCGACGCGGACAGTTTGCGGATGGTCGAGGCCGCCCGGGCGCGTGGCAAAGGCATTATATTCGTCCCGTTTCATTTCGGCGAATGGGAGACGCTCGGCATCGCCACGGCCCTTTTGGGATTTCCCATGACGATCGTGATGGAACAACTCCGCAATCCTCATCTCACACGGATTTTCGAGCGGTTGCGCGGGCGCGGCGGCAACCAGCTCATTCTCCAGCGTCACGCGATACCCAAGCTTCTCAAGGCGCTCCAGCGCGGCGAGTGCATCGCCTTGCTCATCGACCTGAATGCCGTGCCCCGGCGCGGCGGACTCTGGCTCGATTTCTTCGGGAAACCGGTGTTCGGGTTCTCGGCGGCGGCGGCCCTGGCGCGGCATACGGGCGCGCCAATCATTGGCGGCGTGGCCTACCCGCTGCCGGACGGACGGATTCGCATCGTGTACGGACCGGAGATTCCGTGCGCGAACACCGGCAATGACGAAACGGACCTGTGCACCACCAGCCAGCGGTGTCTGGGCTATTGCGAAGTTCTGATCCGGCAAAATCCGGAACACTGGTTGTGGTTCTACCGCCGTTGGAAATTCCGACCGACAAAAGAACCCGGCGATTTTCCGTACTACTCGCGTTGGATTGAGGAAGCGCGGCCCGCCCGCGCGCAGACAACCAAGGCCGCCCAAAGCGCCAGTGTCCCCCAACAGAGCGGCCCGTAAGCCTGCGCCGCGCGACTGCCCGACAATCCCAGCGCCAGCAACGCGAAGAATGCGAGGGCCCCGCGTGCGACGTTGCGCACAGGTTCTCTCGCGCTTTCGATTGCCGCCGTCACGAGCGCCGTCAGCGGCAGCAGCAGCAACATGAAGTAGTGCGCCCACGATACCGGCGGAATCAGCACCATCCACACGACTGCCGCTGACAGGATGTGGATTTCCGAGCCGGGATGGATCTTCCCGCCCACGACAAGAATGATCCCCGCCATGATCACGCCGAAGCCGATGCCAGCCCAGCGGGCTTGTGCATTGCCAGTGAGCCGCGTCAGCACGGCGGACAGGGATTGATTGCGCGGCAACTGCGAGCTGAGCAACTGACCGTAGAGCGGATTGTCGGCGCGTTCGGATTCGGCTTCCAGCGCGGGTTTGCCGATCACGTCCACCCACTCGCGCAGATAATCGACGTTCCGTTGCCATCCGAACACGGCGGCCGGGATGATGAAGGCACCGATTGCCGTGGCCGTGAGCGTGACCAGCACGAATCGCCAGCGTTTTCGCCAGACGAAATAGGCGAGCAGGACAACCGGAAACACCTTGAGCACGATACCGCCGGCGAAGCAAATCCCGCCGCGCCAGTCGTGTCCCTTCCATCCGTAAAACAAACCCGCCGTGACCAGCCACAACAGCACGGGCGAGGTCTGGCCGCGGGCAAGCGCGGACATCAGCGGGAATAGCACGAGCAACGGCGGAAGCGCGTAAAGCCACAGGAGGTCCCCGTTGAAATCCAACGCACCAGATACCAATGTCACGCACATCCTGACCGTTCGCGCGACCAGGACCACCGAGAGTATGTACCACGCCAGCGAGGCCCAGAACGTCGGCACGAGCGCGAATGGGACCATGCCGATTGCGAACAATGGCGGGTAAATGTAATACCAGCCCCGGATGTTGTGCGCCTGATAAATGTCGGCGCCGTCGAGCACCGCCCGGCCCGCCGCCGTATCCACCGTGAAATCGCAGCGATGAACGCGCGAGCCCCAGTGTTTGCCGCCGATCGTGTACGGGCCGGCGCGGTAGACGGTGCTGATGCCAAGGATGACGATGAAAATGAGCGCAATGGCCACAACGACGGGCCGGACCCACGGCGCCAGCGAAGACCGTGATGCTTGCGGCCTGACCGTGGTCGTAGCGGGAGAATTGAACGTCATCCTGGCCGCGGATTGTAAATCAAACGACCCCGTTGTCGAGAGCGCGGATTTGCAGCCGCGAATCTCAATCGCGGCTACAATCTCATCTGCCCACTTGACCGAAAGGCGCGGCGGCAACTATTCTCCCGTCACCGTGTCTGCGCCAAGCAAGACAAAACAGCTTGTCGTCCCGATTCTCATCGCGGCGGCGGTGATCGCGGTGGTATGGAAAACCGCTGAGCGCGTCAACCATTGGTACCGCCAGCAGTGGCATTTCGATCCCACGATGCAGGATCTGCCGCCGGCGGACCGTTCGCACTGGCCCAATCCGCCGGTGGTGTGGTCCAACGAGACCGTCGTGGTCAATACCGCCACGCCCGAAGGAATGAAGCCGGCGAAGGTCACGTATTACATCAATTCCCTTGGCATGAGGTTGGTGCGGATCGAGCCGGGCACGTTCCTGATGGGGTTGCCGGACAACATGACCAACTCGGTCGGGCCAAACGCCCCCCGCGGGGGTGGTCCGGAGCGTGGCAACGGGCCGATGTATTTGCAGCATCCGGTCACGCTGACCAAGCCCTGCTTCATCGGCGCATTTGAAGTGACCAACAAACAGTTCGACCTGTTCGACACGCAACACAAGCACCGCCGGCCGTTCTACCAACGTGGACCTGACGGCGACAATCACCCCGTGCAACCTGTCACGTGGCAGGAGGCCCAATCGTTTTGCCGCTGGCTGTCGGAGAAAGAAGGCCACCCCTACGGTTTGCCCACCGAAGCGCAGTGGGAATACGCCTGCCGTGCGGGCACCACCAACCGAACGTACTGGGGTGACGATGTCGAGGATCGCACCAAGGCGAATATCGGCGGGCCCAGGTACGACGAACGCACCCATCGTCACTGGAGCGATGACGGATATGACTACACCGCGCCGGTCGGCTCGTTCCCGCCGAATCCGTGGGGCCTGTACGACATGATCGGTAATGCGCGGGAATGGGTGTCGGATTGGTACACGCCGTTTTATACTAGGGACGCGGTGATCGATCCCGTGGGACCGCCGACGGGAGGATGCCGCGCCAACAAGGGAAATGGATGGATGCACCCGTACTACCGGATTTGTTGCGCGTACCGCGATGGCGACGCGCCCCATGACCAAAAAGACATCCACGGCTTTCGCGTGGGTTGCCTTATCGACTAATCAACCATGACCCAAACCACACCCGCATACGCCGGACGCGTCAAGTACGACGAGAAGCAGTCCAAGGGCTATCAGCAGCGCAAACCGCACAAGCATCGCGCCGAGATGCGGTTGATCGACCGCGCGTTCCGGCGCATTCCGAAAAGCCATCGCGTCCTCGACATCCCCTGCGGTGGCGGACGGGTCATGCTGCATCTGGCGAAGAAGGGTTATGCAGCCAGCGGCGCCGATTTGTCGGAGTCGATGCTTGCCATCGCTCGGGAGAGCGCTTCCCAGGCGAGATTGCCGTGCACGGTGGACAGTCAGGACCTGGAGCAACTGACCTACGCGAGCGGACAATTCGACACGATCGTGTGTTTCCGGTTATTCCACCATTTTCCCAACGCGGTGATCCGCCAAAAAGTAATCAGTGAACTCTGCCGCGTGGCCGGCCAATTCGTCGTGCTGTCCTATTTCAGCCCGTATTCCGTGCAGTCGGTCCGCCGCAAGCTGAGCGGCAAGGACAAAGACCGCTTTGCGACGCCGTTGGCCGAGGTCGAGGGGTATTTCCGTCACGCGGGATTCCGCCTGGTTGAGGATTTCGCCCAGATGCGCGTCCTACACACCTTGCATCTGGCGGTGTTCCAACGCGACAAGAAGACGGACTGACGCGGCCTGACTGTTCCTTGACGAACCCGCGGTGAACACCTATCCTGCGCCGCCATGGTGGCGTCTGAAAACTCGGGAAAAGCCGTGCCGTGGTTGATCGGCGCGATCGTATTGATCGCGGCCTGCTGGGTGGTGGGCGATCGGTTGAACCACTGGTACCGCAAGACGTGGCGATTTCATCCGCCGTACGCATCGATGCAGGATCTGCCTGCGGTGGACCGGTCGAACTGGCCGAAATCGCCGGCCGCGTGGTCCAATGAACCGGTCGAGGTGCCGGTGGCCACGCCGGAAGGATTGCGGCAAACGAACATCACCTACCTCATCAACTCGATTGGGATGAAGCTTGTGCGGATCGAGCCCGGCACCTTTGTGATGGGGTTGGACGCAGAAACATCGAAGGACGTCGGGCCGAGTGATCCGCTGGGCGGACCGATGTACGTGCCGCACCGCGTGACCCTGACCAAACCGTATTACCTGGGCGCGTTCGAGGTCTCCAACGCCCAGTACGATCGGTACGACACCGAGCACAAGCATCACCGTCCCGCGTATCAACTCGACCATGACGCGAACACCGAGCCGGTCGAACCGATCTCGTGGCAGGACGCGCAACGTTTCTGCCGCTGGCTGTCGGCGCAGGAGGGACGGTCATACCGGCTCCCAACGGAAGCCGAATGGGAGTACGCCTGTCGCGCAGGCACCACCAACCGCACCTATTGGGGCGGTGATGTCCTGGACCGCACAAAGGCCAACCTGGGCTGGTCGTCGGATAAGAAGAATCACGCACATTATGCCAACGATGGGTTTGAGTACACCGCGCCGGTCGGCTCGTTTCCAGCGAACCCGTGGGGACTCCACGACATGCTCGGCAATTCGTGGGAGTGGGTATCGGACTGGTATTCGGTGTTTCCGACCAACGACGCGGTTGATCCGCAAGGTCCGCCGACGGGGCATTGCCGGGTGGACAAGGGCGGCTCCTGGAACACGGGGCTGCGTTACACGTGCAGCGCCTTGCGCGACGGCGACGATCCCGGCGACCTGAAGGACACCCGTGGGTTTCGTGTGGTGTGCGAGGTCCCGTGAATTCCGCGACGCCTTCTTACAGCTTGGCCACGAAATAACTCCGCTGGCAGATTCCCAGCAGCCTCTTTTCGCCAACCGCGACCGGGCGGGGAGCGCCAACGCCGAGCAACTCGAGCCGGTACGCCTCACGGTAGCAGCGGTCCGCTCGTGACCGACCGCATCCGAATTGCTGGAGAACGAATCCATTTTCGTTCGCCGCCGAGAGGCGATCCGGCGCCTCCAGGATCTTTGCCAGCGCCTTGTCGTCGTAGATCCGCCGCACGCGCCAGCGCAGCTCGCCGACGCGACGAACGTCCATCTCGCTGGTGTGCGCGCGCCAGCGCCGCGAGATTTGCGACGCCAGGGCCTCGCGTTCCGTACGCGCCCGTTGCCTGATGGCTTCACGGGAGAACGGGAACCCCGTCCCGTAGGCATCGAAGAAGGAATCGGTCAACGGCAATCGCGCGCCGATCAAGGCGATATTGGACAGCCGTTGCGGCACGGTCAGCGCGGGCCGCAGGCGGATCTTGTCGAGGTCCACCAACCGCAGGTGAGCAACCGTGGCGGCGTAAAGCAGGTTCGCCCGGTTCAGATCCTCGTGGATGACGCCGGCCTCATGCATTTGTCGCACGAGTTGGCCCAGCCGGTTCTGGAACGTGGAGTCGTTGAGGTCGGTCGCTTTTGGCAACGGCAAATAGCCGGCGAGTCCCTCGGTAATCAGCGTGGTTTCCCGCAAACCGCTTCGACCCCAGCGCTCGCCGTAGGCCAGGTGCGGCACGACCGGAATCCCGAACCGCTCCAGGCGGCCGGCCAGACGCCATTCGTCGCGTCCGCGCGGGGCCTTGAAGAAGTACTTGAGAGGCCACCACCAGCGTTGTCCGTGCGACTGGGTCTTGACGTAGAATTGTCGATCGCCCAGGTGGTGACGCGTGACCGAGGTGATTCCGGAATTCTTTACGGCCTCGCCCGGGCTCTCCAATACCGATGACAGCAGCGGCACGAAATCCTCCCGCGCTTCCCAGTTCATTCCATGCTGTTCCGTCCGAACCACGGCGCGATGATAGGGAGGCCGCGGGCGAAGGTCAATCACGCCACGGATCGCGTCCCCTCGGTTCCTCCGGCCCGCCCAAGCACTTCCTCGTACACGGCCCGATACCGTTCCGCCATTCGATCCAGGGTAAACTCCGTCTCCACGTACCGGCGGGCCGCTGCCGCGACCCGTTGCGCCAGGGCGGGGTCATCAATCAAACGAAGAATCGCTTTCGCAAGCGCCGCGTCGTCACCCACTGGCACCAGCAACCCGGTCTGGCCATCGCGCACGAGTTGGGGAGTGCCACTGGCCGCCGTCGCCGCCACCGGCACGCCGGCGCCGAACGCCTCAAGGATCACGTTCGGCAACCCTTCCATGTTCGAGGAGAGGGCAAACACCTGAAACGCGGGCAGGCATTCCGCGGCTTGGGGCACGTAACCGGCAAACTCGACGACCCGCTCCAATCCCAGTTCGCCGCGCAATCTTGCCAGCTCCGGTTCCCGTTTGCCCTCGCCAACAATCACAAACCGCACGTCGGACCGTCCACGAGCGACGCGCTGGGCCGCGCGCAGCAGCACCTCATGGGCCTTGTGGTCCACCAGCGCCCCGATCGTGCCGATAACCGTCTGCGCGGGGTCAATCCCCAGTCGCCGCCGAAGGTCCTGCGCGCGCTGCGGGTTGGTCTTGAGGGGCGGCACGCCATACGGGATCGTGCGCAAGGTCTCCGCCGGCGCACCCCAGGAGCGCAGCTGTGCGGTCACGGCCTCGGAAACGCCGACCACGGCCGCGGCCTTGCGGAACTTGTAGCGATTGAACCAAGTCGAAGGCGGGCGCAATTCGATGTGCCGCGTCACAATGACCGGCTTCCGGTGCCACAGCGCCGTCACGGCAGCCAGGCTGTGCGCGCGGCCCGTGTGGCAGTGGATCAGATCGAAGTCGCGCGCCGCCCGCGCCAATCCCACGGAGGTGCTCAGCGCGTCGCCGCCCAGCGGCACGATGGGCAATTGATTCTCCCGCGCATGGTCGGCCAACGGTGCGCCGCGCCGGCAGCCGATGCTGCTGCGGATACCGTGGTCGCTCAACGCGCGCGCCAGCAACAGCGTCTGCCATTCCCCGCCGCGCCACGAGCGCTCCGTGTTGAGGTGCAAGACGTTCAACGCAAGCGCATCTATATCGGAAGCGCCAAACTGAAGTGAAGGAAAATCGTTGCGACGCTCCCGGCGGCTGCGCTATAAGGCGCGCGTGGACACCCCGCTGCCATTGTCGGTCGCGATCATCACACTCAACGAAGAAGACAACCTGCCGCGGTGCCTGGAAAGCGTGCGCGGACTGGCTGCCGAGATCGTCATTGTCGATTCCGGCTCCACGGACCGCACGGCGGAAATCGCCCGCCGGTTCGGCGCCAGGTTCGAGGTTCATCCCTGGCAGGGTCATGTCGCCCAGAAAAACGTCGCATTGACTCGCTGCGCCCAACCGTGGGTGCTGGCTCTCGACGCGGATGAAGCGCTCACGCCGGAACTCAGCACCGCGATCCGCCGACAATTGGCAGGCCCCCAGCCTGGTGTTGACGGATTTCTGGTGAGCCGACGGACGTTTTACCTTGGCGACTGGCTGTGGCACGTCTGGTATCCGGAGTGGCGCATCCGCCTCGTCCGGCGCAGCGCGGCGCAGTGGCACGGACGCGACCCGCACGACCGGCTCGACGTCACCGGGGCCACGGCGCGGTTGGACGGCGATTTACTCCACTACAGCTATCGCGATCTGGCCGATCACTTTCGGAAAATGCTCCAGTATTCCCGCATTCTCGCCGATGCCTACAGTCAGGAGGGCCGCCGTTTCCGCCCGCACAATCTCCTCGTCAGGCCCTGGCTCGAGTTTTTGAAATACCTCGTCCTGAAACAGGCCTGGCGCGACGGCTGGCGCGGCTGGATCGTCGCGTTCATGCACATGGTCAGCGTGTTCATGAAACACGCGTTCCTGCTCGAAAAGAGATTGGCCGCCGCCCCGCCCCGCAACTGAATTGTCCGGACGAGGTTTCCCAGCTTACCGGGTTTCAACCTTCTGCCTGCGGCACGTAGCCGTGCCGCTTCAACGTCCCGCCGGTTCTTTGCTCCACCTCCCGCACCAGCGCCGCGCTTTCGTTGCGATACTGCCCCACGTTGCGGGGATTGATCTCGCTGGTCAGGTACTGCCGACACCTCTCGGTCATCGGCAGCCCCAGAAAACCACAGAGTTTCTCCGTCCACTCGACCGGAGCCACACACAAATCCTCGAACCGTACGTCAAACACCTGAGAGTCCGCCAGCTCCCGGCGAAACGCGTCGAACCGATCCACTTGATACGCCCAGGAGGACGCCGCCTGCAAATGACGCGGCAGGTCCATCGCCCCGCACTCGGCGAGCACGGCTCTCCCCAGTTTCTTCCGGGGATTATCCGTCAAATGCGTTTTGAACGCCAGGTCGCGCCCGTCACGTACCAAGTGCAACAACTTCGCCCTGGGAAAAGCCTTCACCACATACGGGGCCACCAGATACGTCTCGGGGAACTTCCAGCCCCAGCGTTGCGTCGGCGGGGTTAACCGCCGAAAATACGCGGCCGCGGCGGATTGAAATCGCCGCAAATCACCGGCCTGCACGGCCGCCAGCGAATTCACCCCGAGGTTGCGCGCCGCAATCACTTCAATCCGATCCGTGAACGCCTCGTCGTCGGGGTCGCCCGTGAAATGTTCTTCGCCCGCCCCCATGCGGACCCCCAGATGCGCGCAGATCCAGGAGAGGACCCGCGTCCCGCTATGCCCACGCCCCATCACCACCACGGGTTCCAACGTGCGGAGAAACTCGGCCTGTTCCGCGCCGCCCCGCCAAAACAGTCTTAGCATTTCCATGTTCTCGAACACTCGGGCTGTTGTGCGCCTCGGTTGTCTATCCTGCTCAGAAAGGAACGCACTCTAGCCCAAACGGTCATGGTTGTCTGTGAGGGGAAACCCCGTCATCCTCCGCGGCGGGGAAAGTCTCCCCAGTACAGCCGGAAACACAAATCGTCGGGACCTACTCCCCCGGTCACCGACGCGGAGCGTACGGACTGGCACCGGCCTCTCGGTGCAGTCCCTCCTCTGTAAATCTCAAACACGTCTCCGCCAGATACGCGTTCACCGCGCGATCCGCCACGATCCGGTCCTGGACCGCTTCGGCCAATTCCGTCTTCCAGCGCAGGTCGAAGTACGTGGTCTGTTTCTCCTTCACCCAATCGTACCCGCGCTTCTGCGTGCCGATGTGCTCGCGTTTCCAGTACTCCAGTTGGTCGGGCTCGAACGGCAACCCGATCCACTCCATCAGGCGGCCCATTTCTCCCGCCGTGTCCTTTGCCAGGTCGCGGTACGTCACCAGATTCGCGTCGAGCCGATGGCCACGGATGAATCGGGTAATCTCGCGGTTCTGCTGCAGCCATCGGTACGTCAGCATCGACTCCAAATCCCCGAACGCCGCCCCCGCCGGCACCGCTGGCCACGACCGCACCAGCTTCCAGCGCATCCGCCACGAGCTCTTGCGTTCCCGCTTCACCAGGGCCCGCCACACCAGCGCCCGCGGGTCACGAATCAAATGTACGTACTTGTGCTCGTGGCGCTCGTCCCGCACGAACATCTCGCTCCACCCGCGCAGGACTTTCGACGTGTCCACCACCGCTTCGACATGCGGATCGATCCGCGAAAACACGATCTCGTACACGTCGCGGATGTTGTGCGGACCGATCCCGTCGAACACCGGGCTCGAGGTAAAGTAGACCTGACCCAGCATCATGCCCTTCTCCCGCTTCAACTGGAACAGCTCGCCCACGTGCATCGTTCGTGAGTGGCTGCCCAGCATCAACGACAAATAATGCGAGCCCGCGTGGCTGGTCGACAGTATATGGATGACCGTCTTACTCATGTGGGTGGGCTCGACCGGAGCCCCGCGCGAAGCCGCCGGATCAATTATTGTAGTCGCAGCTCAATCGTCCGGGCGTCTTGACCACGAGCATGTATCGCACCTGCGTAACCTTCTTCCCGGCCCGGTAGCTCGCTTTCGCTTTCCGCCAGTTCCCCCAGAAACTGACGTTCTCCGCCGTCGGATCCGCCGTCGCCTGTTCCAGTCCCTGCGGCTTGATCGTCCCCTTCGACGGCACCAGGAACTTCACCCCCAGCGTCGGCGCGTTCGTGTTCGCCGTCGCGTTGTTTACCAACCAGATCGCCGGCGCGCCCAACGACGGCGGCTTGTTCGTCAACACCAGGCTGTCCTGATTGGCCAGCCCGTAGCAAAACGTCTTCGTCGTCGTGTTGCAGTACTCCAGCACGCAGGTGTGGCTCGTGACCTTCGAGAACCGCGCCACGTTGTTCTCGTTCTCCTCGGCCGAAAGATAGTTCGACGCCATCCGCGCGATCTGAAAATTGTCCTGATTGGTATGGATCACGTCATCGACACAGACATCCGCCGTGGCCATCAGCCGGTAACTCACCTCGGCCTGCACCAACTGCGGCTCCGGCATCATCATGATCAACTCAAAATCCTTCGCCGCCATCGTCACGCCGTTGGAGATCTTTCCCTTCATCTCCACTACCGCCTTTTTTCCCCCCTTCACCCGAATATCGAGGTCGCTGATCGTCATCGTCGGCAGGTACCCCGCGTCGCAATCCCAGTAGCCCGTCAGGAAAAACGACCCGCCAAACGGCCCGTTGGGCAACGCCAGCTTGATTTCCCCGCTCCCCTTCACCACTCCCACCGGCAGCACGTTCGTCCCCTCGATGTTGTAGGAAAACGCCAGTTCCCCGAACGCGCCCATCGGATGACCGTTCACTGTTACCGTGATCAGGCTGGCGTTCGTCGCCGGGTCATCCGTGCCGTCCACCACCCATGATTTCCGGTTCACCAGATTCGTGTCCGCCTGGGATGTTCGGGTGGCCATCAGGCCGATCGCCGCGAGCGCGATTGCGCCCACTCGACGGAAGCTGCTACAGTAACGGTTCATCATCGGCGTCCGCACATTAGTCATCTGCGCCTGCGCTGTCAAAGCATATCGGCATTTCCCGTGCCAGAGGGCGACCCCGGCATTCTCCGGGGGGGGTTCGGGGCTGCTCTCTTCCGCCAAGCCACGGGCACCTGTTCAAATTGAAGTTTGGTGCCAGGGGGGAGAGTTGAACTCCCGACCAAGGGCTTATGAGTCCCCTGCTCTACCACTGAGCTACCCTGGCACCGAAAACCGCCGACCAGCCTCGAACGCTTTCGGGGCTGCTCTATCATCTTGCCCCGACGCCTCATGTCGGGACTGGCAACCGTGAAGCGTGGTTAGATTAGCGGGACGCCTGCGAATTTCAACTGCGTTTTTGTGTCCGTCAGGGAACCAGCCGCGCCGTGCTTGTGCAGGCAGCCCTCCTGGCCTTCAGGCCCACCTGCGTTCCAGTCTTGCTTAAAGGGGCGACACCTGTCGGTGACGACATCATCGGTGGTGCGCCGAGCGAAATGGTAAATAGCCTGTGGGGTCAACTCTTGACACTTGACATTCCACGGAGTGGGAGGTCACGCGGTCAGCATCAACTCAATCTGCAATCCGCGGCCGGCCCGGGTCCGTCTCAATCCTGGTTGAAAAGCGCGGGACGGAAGGACAACTTGGCGGCCGTGCAAATGGCGACGATATAAAACAAGCCGTCCAACGGGCCGGTGACCCGAAGCAACGTCCGCAGGGTGGCATCGGGCCGACTCACCAGATCCAGGAATGCAGTGCTCACATTCACGCCATGTCGCAACGAGTACACGGCCGAAAGAGTCAACAGCCTGCCCACAACCAAGCCGAGCACTGCCAGCACAGCGCCGGCAACCGGGAAACCCAGTGTAACGCCCCGGCCAAAAAAACGGACGCCGTGACCGACGAGAAATCCGATCAGAATGGCAATGGCACCGAAATTGAAGCCGGTTACAATGGCAAGGCCTGCCCACACCGCCGCGCCGAGCAACGCGCCCACGAGCCCGCCGATGATTCCCAATGGCAGGTTCTGCTCAGCGGCCATGCGTCGATAGAACTGGTCCACATCGTAGCGGTCGCCATCGAATGGGTTCTGGTGGAGGTGAGAGCCACGGTCGGTTGTACGCGGAGAGTTCGGCATATCATCTCGCCTTCGCGTCACTGTAACAAGGATTGCGACGGAGGCACAAGCGGGGATTGGTTGTGCCCCCCCCCTGCCGAGGCCGCGGGCTGAGGCAGCCCGCGGCGTTCAAGCAGTTGGTGTTGTGGAGGCGCGGAACCAACCTCTGCTGAGGGCGCTCCAACTCAGCCGACAGTCCTAGCAGCCCCGAGCACCCTTGGCCCCAGGTGATCCCAGTCCTCAACGCAAAGACAGCGTACCACCAGAACTACTTCTTCGTCCGTCGGCGAGGATCGGCCAGACAAAACAGTCCAGCCAGACCACCACCGACCAGCGCCAGCGACGACGGCTCGGGAATCGCCGTGAACGACAGTTCCACGAAGTCCACTCCCGTATCGTCGCTCACACAGACATCCAGGGCGTTGACGCCGTTGATTTGGTCCAGCAACGAACCGCCTCCGGGGACGGTCAAGCCCCCCAGATACTGCGTAACGATCATCGACTCGTTGTTATCCCAGATGGTGCCGGGGTTCCCGGTCAGCGGCCAATATGAGTTCAGCCCCTGGCCCCACAGGAAGCTGATATCCCAACGGGTGGTTTGGTAATTCTCGGGAGGCGTTTCGCCGTCGTACTGGAGAAACAGCCCATCATTCGCTCCCGTGCTCCCGTCGGCCTTCATGCCGACGATCAGCCGCACAGGTTGTGTCACATCGATCAACGGCAGGTCCTGAAAACTCATGGCGAACTTCGTGTTCCCTTGGACAGTATAGTGCACGTCCATGTCGCGCAGCCCGTCGTTGTAGGTTTCCCAGTCACAGGCCATCGCACTCGCGAATGCCGGACGCAGGGTGACGGCGTCCGCGCCGTTGTGGTCGGCGAAGTTGTCTTTGTCGCCGACAAGAATGTCCATGTATTGCCCGAAAGCAAGGCCGGGCGCTGCCAAGAGCACCATCGCCCCTGCCATGACCAATCTCTGAAGTCTGTTCATATCCCTCTCCTCCTGGTTGTCGTAGTCTCGGATCTCGCTGGTTTGTTTTGGGTCCGCTTGCCCGGGCCACAGTGGCCATCTGCCCGGTGAAGAAGAACCGGTTCGACTCGCTGGGGCACGAGGCTAGACAATCAACCGCTTGACGGCTAGGACAGGATTGACGCTCAGCTGGAGAATTTTGCGATGGCGCCGCACGGCCGCCGGGCCCGGCCCAACCGATACTCGGTCGGCGTCACCCCCGCACACTTCTTGAACACCCGGTTGAAATACGAAATGTCGCCAAACCCGCATTCCATCGCCACATCGGCGATGTGCGCCGTGCGCCGGATCAGCAACCGCTTGGCCCGCTCCACCCGCGCCCGACACACGTAGTCGGTGAACCGCAGCCCGGTACCCCGCCGAAACAGCCGGCAAAAGTGGCACGGGCTGAGACGCGCCCGCTCCGCCATCGCGCGCATCGTCAACGGCTCCCCGAGATGCACTTGCACCCACTCCCTGGCACGAGCCACCGCCGCCGCCTCCCCGGCGTGTGACGTCAGGAGACAACGGTTCGCCGCCTCCACGAGATTCTGGGCGAATATCATCAGTAGCCGCAGGATGGCTTGGAATTGTTCGTCGGAGACTACCCGTGTCCCGAAATACGCCTCGCGCAGTTTCGGAAGATCGTCGCGGCTGACTCCCCATGCGATCAGCACGTCGGCCATCTGATCGAAATCGCGTCGCTTCGGCGGCTGGCGGAACACTTGTCCCCCCCACAACGTCGCGACGTGTTTGCCCTCGACAACCACCGGCACGGCCAGATCCACCAGCTTCATCGGACAGGCGATCTGTTGGGGCGCGAGTTTCTTTCGCAGGCACGCTTGGAGTTTTTGCTGGATGCCCAGGCACGCCGGGCATCCCCCGGTCGCCTGGTTGACCAGTTCACAGAACGGATTGCCCCGCCGGCCAAAGGCGGCCCGTTTCGACAGACTGCTCGCTGGCGCCAGCCTCAATGCCACCCCCGTGGCCCGATGAAATGCCTCCGTGTATTCCCGCACCGGCTGCAAGCAGGCAAGTGCCGTATAGACGGTCACGCTCACCGCACCGTCAGTCTAGAAGGAGCCCTATCGATAGACAAGCCCTCAGTTGTGCGTGACAGACCACGACTAACGTGCCATTATCGTTCCCGGTGCCGGTCTGCACTTGCCTGACGTGGTACATCCATTCATACTGCGATTCCGAGGTGCTGAGGCCATGAACCTAATTGTGCCCGTTTATTACTCGGCCGGAACAATGCCATGATCCGAACCGCTTCCATTACTGACGCACCCCGAATCGTCTCCCGGATGCAGTCCGTCCCCGGGTTCTGGGGTGACGATTGGCGTCCGGACGCCGCGGCATCGGCAAGCAGTTGCTCGAACACGTTCAAACCATCCTGGCCGAGTGCGGTTGCGCCGTCCTGATCAGCGACGTGTGGAAGGATGCCCGCGGAGTTTACGAGGCGCTCGGATGGTCCCCGCCCAATGTCGTTCTGCTCAGAAAGACACTCCGATAACCTACCCCACACGCCTGCTATTGCCTTGCGCTCCTGGCCGGGTCTGCCCTATACTACGAGGGCTTTCACCCCGTCTGTGCCATTGGCTCTGGAGGGCATCATGAGCATACGCCGCGTTATTTTTCAGCCCAAAGCAACCGCGCACCGTAATTTGCTTCTTTTAGTGTTGACCTTATCCATTGCCGTTCTGACCCGCGCCAGTCTCGCCTTCGCTCAGGACAGTTTGACTCTCACGCTGATAGTTCGGGAAGGGCTCTCTGACTACACAACGAGTTTCACCGATGGTGGTAGTGGCTTCGTCAACACCGGTGCCTTGACGTTCACTAATTGGAGTTTTCCTGACGGCATCACCGCGTATTCCCAGCCCTACCAGGGCGACCCCACCCATGATTACCTCGTCATAAATGTCCCGGCGTTATCCGGTACCCACCCGGGAGAATTGTTCATCAGCGCCACGGAGACCGGCTTTGCCGCCCTCCCATTCGGAAGAGGTTCATTGAGCATGCTGATGTCAAACACCTCCGTGTACACGGTCATGACCGGCACCGTCAACAATGCAACGGTTGCCGCCTTTTC
The DNA here is from genome assembly GCA_035541135.1 of Verrucomicrobiia bacterium. Taxonomy (GTDB): domain Bacteria; phylum Verrucomicrobiota; class Verrucomicrobiia; order Palsa-1439; family Palsa-1439; genus Palsa-1439. Next base: position 8,454 of record DATKNW010000005.1, on the reverse strand, counting down.
CATAGGGAGCATGCTCGCGGTTACCAATCTGACTATTACCAGCGGCCTGGGCTCAACGTTCACCATGTCGGAAACGATTGGCATCATCTATCCTTACGGTTCCCAACCGAGGGGAGCACCTATGCAGACATGCTCTTGTTCGCCATCCCGGAGCCGTCTACCTGGGCCTTGCTTGCCACCGGTGCTGCCTTTGCGCTCGTAGCCAGACACTTGCGCCGAACCCGGCGTTGACTTCGCCGGACTCACGCACAACCTCGCGAGTCCAAACCGCAGGCGGCGCAAACCGCCGAACGCCGGAACAGCCTTCCGGACATTCGAGCGCGTATGGCTGGCCCTACGCTAAGGCTGCGGCTTTAGAAGCCCACGGCGCGAAAGGAGATGGCGTTGTGGGCTGCTGCGGCGCGTCGGAAAAGCTTACGGTTTCCGATTACTGCGCTAAAAGCTTGTCCTACAATTACTTGTGCAACATGTTGAAAGAGGAAGTTGGGAAAACTGCGGAAATGTGTCAGATTCGTTTACACTCCTCAGTTTGTCAGTGTGTGTAACTGCCGTCTAATAAGCAAGATACAGTCTGTGGCACGATTCTCGCTATGAAACTAAATTAAGTCTCGTTGGTGACGAGGTAAAGTCGAATAGAGGACAAGCGATATGCTTACCAAAGCTGAAATCTCGGAGGACACACTCAGGAGGACACGCGTATGAAAAAAACAGCCTTATTCATCGGGATGGCAACCGCTCTTGCTGCAGGGGCTGTAATATCTGCCCATGCCGACGAAGTGACATTCGAAGACCTTACCGGTCCGTCGACATTTGCCGTAGCAGGCGCAGAACAAACATTGGTTTACAGTTTCACTGGCTATACGGCCACCTTCGCGGGCGGCGTCGTTTTGACTGGCGAATCTAACCAAACCACAGATAACTCCAGTGTTTATGCCACGGGTTCATCCGACCTGGTAGGTGGTGGTCCGGGTTTGCTCAACCCGCTAACCGTGACCTTTACGGCGCCAATTCAAAACTTCCAGATTCAAATATTGAACGCGCTTGCGGGCAACTACGAAATGTTCGATAACGTCGGGGATTCACTAAACTTTTCTCTGGCGACGACAGGCTCGTCCTTGCAGACAGAGGGATTTGCTGCTGCTGGGACCATGGTGTCGATTGAGTACCTCGGCGGCGGCGGCTTTGCTGCTGGTGATTGGGACTTCGCGATAGACAACGTGACGTTCAATCAGCCACTGTCCAGCACCGTTCCCGATGGCGGCACGACGATCGCTTTGCTCGGTGTCGCGCTCCTCGGCCTGTTCGCTTGGCGCAAGTTCGTGTGGACGACGGTCGCGGCTTAAACAGAAGCATTCCACAACAACTTACCTTGGAAAAGAGGCAGCCACTGCGTGGCTGCCTCTTTCCGTTTTTCCGGGTATTAGCAAGAAACTCCCTGCTTATCCTGCGCTCATCCCTCAAGCCTTGCCGAGTTCCACTCTTAAGCTACGGCCAGCTTTGATGCCCTGCCCTTCCTGTTGTGAAACGCCCAAAATCGTCCTTGAGTCTTTACGGAGGATTCTGTTTTGCCTTGTCACTGGTGAAGCGCTTGCAGACCAGATCTATTCCTTATTCAATTCGAGGGCGGGCTGGGAGAGAAGACCGTGCGGATCGTTGGAACCCGTCCTGAGGGTGTGGACTGGCGCACCTCTTTCATTAACCTGCCGCCCCGAACGCTTTCTGGGCTGTCGCAGCCCACGGCGTCCCACGACCTAGCGTTATGAACGCATCACGGACGCAACGCACGCTGGCGACCGGCCGTGACGGCATCCGACGAGTCGCCCCCGCCAGGCAGAGTTCTTCCGACGGCCGACTGCCCGTCGGCATGCCCTCCATAAGCCTCATCTATACACCCCCATGCCGCCAGGCTTATCACTTTGCCGCGCAACAGGTAAGCCACGCCACGGATGGTGCGGATTATGCTCCCCCTACGGCCTTGCTATGGAAACCCTTCTGGCCGAAATTCCGACTGATTTCGCTCGCGCCACCCGTGCGGATGCCGAGGAATTGCTCCACCAAATCGCCACCGTCTCTCGCGTCCCCCACCTGGACAAGCTACTCGACAGCGTGGCGGATATCGTGGTCGTCATAAACAAACACCGGCAGATCGTTTACGCCAACCGCGCCCTGGAAGACGCCTTCCATATCGCTGATCGGAAGTCGGTCTATGGCCTTCGGCCCGGCGAGGCGATCGGCTGTCAGCATTCCACGGAGTCGATGGGCGGTTGCGGTACGACGTGCTTCTGCTCACAATGCGGTGCCGTCAAAGCCATCCTCTCCGGTTTGCGCGGCAACAAGGCCGTCGAAGAATGCCACCTGCTTCGCCGCCCAGCTGGAGATGCGCTGGATCTCCGCGTCGTTTCCACCCCGTTCACGGTTGATGACGAACCGTTCACCGTCTTTGCCGTGACCGATATCAGCCACGAAAAACGTCTCCAAGTGCTGGAACGCACCTTCCTCCACGACCTCTCGAACCGACTGACGGTCCTGCAGGGCCTGGCGGAATTCGTCGGTGCGACCGCCTCGCCAAGCGAAGCCAACCTCATTGAGGAGCTCAAAGTCGCCATCCAACGAACCGCCGACGAGATCAACGGCCACAAAGAATTGCTCGCTGCCGAAAACGGCGACCTGAAACTCCACCCCGCCGCGGTCAATTCGTTGTCCCTGTTGCACGAGGTCGCTTCGCTGTACCGGCATCTCGATGTCGCACATACCCGAACAATTCAAATCGCGCCGTCGTCCGCGGACGTGTTGTTCACCACCGATAAGACGCAACTGGCGCGGATTTTGGGAAACATGCTCAAGAACGCCCTCGAAGCCTCCTCGTCCGGCGAGCGCGTCCTCGCCGGATGCGAACCCAACGGCCACGGTCAGGTCAGTTTCTGGGTGCAGAATCCCCAGGTGATGCCCGAGGAGGTGCAACTGCAGGTGTTCAATCGCTCGTTCTCCACCAAGGGCCAGGGACGCGGCGTCGGCACCTACGGCATCAAGCTGCTCTGTGAACGCTACCTGCAGGGAAAAGTCTCGTTCACCAGCATTCCGGAGCAGGGAACGATCTTCACCGTTACTCTGCCATTGGCGCTTTCCTAGCGAACGATCCCACACCGCCTAGCTACGAGCCCGAGAGTTCTTGCGAACGCTTCTCGGCGGCCTTCATCGCTTCGTCGAAAATGCTCGACAGTTTGCGCTCGGACATCACCTTCACTGCCGCTTCGGTCGTTCCGCCCGGTGACGTCACCTTGCGCCGTAACACGTCCGGCTCCTCGCCGCTTTCGACCAGGAGTTTCGCTGCGCCATAGAGGGTCTGCACCGCCAGCCTCTTCGCCAACGCCCGATCCAGTCCGGCCGTCACTCCCGCCTGAATCATCGCCTCGGTCACATAAAAGAAATACGCCGGGCCGCTCCCGCTCAGCGCCGTCACCGCGTCGATGGACTTCTCGTCCACGCGCACGCAAATGCCGACCGCGCGGAGAATCGATTCCGCCGTCGCCAGGTCGTCGTCGGTCGCGTGCGCCCCTTTCGCCACCCCGGCCGCCCCCGCGCCCACCAGCGCGGGCGTGTTCGGCATCGCCCGGATCACGTGCGTCCTCTCCCCTAATTCCTGTTCGATCCGCGCCGTCGTGACGCCCGCCGCAATGGAGATGATCAGTTTCTGGTCGGTCATGGCCCACTTGAAATCCAGCAGCGCCTCGCTCACCTGTTGCGGCTTGACCGCCAGCACCACGATGTCGGCGGCTTTCACCGCCTGCCGATTGTCCGCGACGGCCCGCACGCCGAACGTTTTCGCAAAATGCTCGCGCCGCACCGCGCGCACGTCCGTCACGATGATCTGCGATGCCGACACCGTTTTTGTCGCGAGCAGCCCGCGGACCAACGCTTCGCCCATGTTGCCCGCGCCGATGAATGCAATGTTCTTACTCTGAAGGCTCACGCCGTTGTCGTTCTCCAAAAATGGCCGTCCCGATGCGCACCATCGTCGCCCCCTCGGCAATCGCCGTCTCGAAATCCTGCGACATGCCCATCGATAGCTCCGTCAACCCGTGCGCGTCCCGCAGCTCCCGCAGCCGCCGAAAATACGGACGCACCTCCGCCGCTTCCTCCGTGAACGGCGCCACGGTCATCAATCCCTGCACTTCCACACGCGTCAATCGGTTGATTCCCCCTAAGGTGGACTCCAAATCCTCCGGCTTCAAGCCAAACTTGCTGGCTTCGCCCGACACGTTGACCTCCAGCAATACCGCCTGCGTCTTGCCGGCCTGCTCCGCCCACCTGTCGATCTCCTCCGCCAGCTTCAGGCTGTCCACCCCGTGGATGAGATCGAACAGCGCCACGGCGTCGCGCGCCTTGTTGGACTGCAGATGGCCGATCATGTGCCACCGCGCCTGCCCCGACACCAGCGGGATTTTCGCCTTCGCCTCCTGGACCTTGCTCTCGCCGAAAACCGTCAGACCCGCCCGCAGCGCTTCCTCGATCCGCTCTGGTTCAATCGCTTTACTCACCGAAACCAGCCGGACCTCCGCCGGGTCGCGCCCTGCCCGCTCCGCCGCCGACCGAATCCGGTCTTCCACCACTTTGATGTTGTCTGAGACGCTACTCACGGCTAGATTGTAGGCAACAGATGACTTGTATCGCAAGACGCGCTTGCACACAAGAGCAGGACGACGGTGGGTGTCGCGCGCCCTTTGGCTCGTGGAGCGCAACCAGGGCTTGCGCATGTCCTGAGAACCGCTAGAATCGACAGATCGATGCCGGATTCATCAAAGTTGGGTCACTTCAACCTGTTGGAAGAGATCGCCCACGGCGGCATGGGCACCGTCTTCCGCGCGTTTGACCCCACCCTGAATCGCGAGGTGGCCATCAAGGTCCTGCGTGAGGACCTGGCCCACGACCCGAAGTTCCTCAACGATTTCCTGCAGGAGGCCCGTTCCGCCGCCGCCATCAGCCATCCCCATATCGTCCAGATCTACTTCGTCGGCGAGGAAAAAGGCCAGTACTACATCGTGATGGAACTGCTTCACGGACGAACCCTGCGCGAGATCATCGAGAAGGACGGCCCTCTTCCCGAAGAGCGCGCCCTGGAATTGACCATCGACGTCGTCGAAGGCTTGCGAGCCGCCTACCGGAACAAGATGATTCACGGCGATATCAAGCCCGCCAACGTTTTCATCACCGAAGATACCGGCGCCAAAGTCCTCGATTTCGGCCTGTCCAAACTCGCCAATGTCGAAGTCGCCGCCTCCGATGGCATCTGGGGTTCGCCCTACTACATTTCTCCCGAGCGCGTCGGCCAGAAGGCCGAAGATTTTCGCAGCGATGTCTACAGCCTCGGCGCCACCTTGTTCCAGGCGCTGACCGGACGTCCGCCATTTGAAGCCGATACGCCCGAGGAACTGGCGGCCAAACGCCTCAATGAAAAGCCGCCCTTGTTGAGCGATGTGAATCCCGATCTCACGCGCAAGACCGAGGAGGTTGTTAACAAGATGCTCAACAAGAGCATCTTGATGCGGTACCGCGACTACGACGCTCTGTTGGAGGACCTCAAAGATGCCAAGACCGAGGCCACCGCCAAACGCCTCGGGGTGGATCTGCATCCCCAACTCGAACCGCCGCCACCGCCACCGCCCGCGCCGCCGCCCCAGTCCCCTTGGGTGCTGGTCGCTGCCGCGGTGGCGATCGTGCTGGCGATTGTGGGTATCCTGGCTTGGTTCTTCTGGCCGCGCACCCCGCGGACGCAACCACCGCCGGGTCCAACAACGCCACCGACGGAACACCACGAAACGCCAAGGCCCCCACCGCCACCACCACCCACGCCGCCGCCCAAACCCAAGGAACGCACGTACACCGTCGAGTTTACCGTCTCGGCGCCGAGCGCCCACATCGTCAGCTTGGCGGGCGTATTCAACAAATGGAGCCCGACCGCCAACGCCATGCACAAACGAGCCGATGGTACCTGGGTGGATAGCGTGCAATTGACGGCCGGCCATTACCCTTACAAGTTCATTGTGGACGGCAAGTGGATTCTCGACCCGGAGAACTCGGCTCAAGAGGTTGATGCCGACGGCAGCACGAATTCGGTTCTCGTGATCCCGCCCTAATCGTGCTTTCGGATCGACGCTTCAGGGGATTCGTCGGACAAGTCGCACCTTATACGAGGGAATGGACATGGATCGGATTGTGAGCTGGGTCGTGGACGCCGTAGAGATTTCGACCGTCGACGCCCGGCGCATTTCCCCACGATGGGAGATCTCGGCCCGATGAAACTCATTCAGGTTTTGTGCGTCGTGCTCACCGAGTTGAGTATCGGTAGTCTGCTTGTCACTTGCCTGTTGTCGCCGCGCGAGATCCTCACCAGCTTCTTTACGTTTGTCAGCCTGTTGTGCGCCTTGTCCGCCGCGGTCGCGCTCGTGCTCTCCAAATGGGTGCTGCTTTCAGCCTGGGCCGACGTCCGCTACCTCGGCCTGACCGTCATCGGCGCCACCGCCGCGTTCGGCGCATTCCGATTGGACAAACCCAGTGCGGGCCGCGCGCTGCTGCTGGCGTCTGGCTTGCTGGGTTTCCTGCTCGGCGTCATGCCGCTGGCCGCCAACAGCCTGACCCTGCGCGGAATCGACACGACGGCGCCCGGTTTCTTTGACGCCGGCGTGATCACGGGTACCGTGCTGCTCGGCGCGGTCACCGTCACCATGATCCTCGGGCATTGGTATCTGGTCATGCGCCGCTTGAGTTTTGAGCATCTGCTGCGGCTCTCCCAGATCCTCCTGATCGCCCTGGGCCTGCGCATTGCGGTCGTCGTCGGCACGCTGCTCATGCTGGGCGATTTCGACGCCGATCTGGCGCGGACGTTCATACCGTCGTTGTGGTCTCTCCACGGAGATCTGTTTTTCTTTCTCATGCGCCTGCTCTGGGGCCTCGCCCTGCCCGCCGTGCTGGGAGTGATGGAGCTGCAATGCGTCCAGAAACAATCCAACCAGTCCGCCACGGGCTTGCTCTACCTGATGGCCGTGAGCATCCTGTTTGGCGAACTATTTGCCGCGTATCTGCTGATTTGATGTGCAGGCGGACCACCCGCCGCGGCGCGCTTGCACTGGCAACGCGGCGTATGCTGGACTTTGCGCGTAATCAGCGCGTCGGGACGTAACGCGGTCTGGTAGCGCACTTGCATGGGGTGTGCCCGGAGCAGTTTTCTCCCTTGAGCTACCGCTATCTTAGCCAATGTTCACGGGCTATTTCTGACTTTCGCCTTTCCCCACTTTAGCCAAAATATGGCCCGAAAAATCCATGGAGTATCAAAACTTCCCGCGCCGATAATCGGAAGAAAATCTCCACCGCGGAGTGTCTCTTCCCAATTCTCGTCGCGCAAGATTCATTAGGGTGATTGACGACCCTAGCCACCGGAGAGTGGAGGATCGACTCCCAATCTTCAACTCTCCCCGTCTTTGCCCCGTGGGGGGAGCTTCACTCCTTTTGGGCGCTCTTCCCGAGTAGGTCGCTCGACTCTTCGCCGGAATACCAGAAGCGACTGACAAAAACGCAAGGGGGAACTGGCGATCTGGATGTCGGTAGAACCAAGTCCCACCCAAATTAATGCCATGCTGACAAACGTCTGGGGCGTCAGCCAGGCAGATCATCATGTAGTCTGATTGTATGGACTTGGTATGGCAAACGTTCGGGGACCGCACGCGCCGGGCAGACGTGCGCATCATCGCGGCCACGAATCGCGATCTGAAACAAGCCGTCGCCACCGGCAAGTTCCGCGAAGATCTGTATTACCGGCTCAACGTTTTCCCGATCAACGTCCTGCCGCTTCGTGAACGGCTCGACGACATCCCGTCGCTGACGAAACATTTCGTTGATCTTTCCACGCGCGACTTGAAGTGCGCCAAACCGCGTCTGACCCGGGCGGGGATCGCGAAACTACAAAGCTATGACTGGCCCGGCAATGTTCGCGAATTGCGCAACGTGATCGAGCGTGCCGTGATTCTGGCTCGTGGCGGGGCGCTGGAGTTTGACCTGCCGGTGGGAAACCTGCCCGCACCCCAAGCCCAGTCTACACTTCGGGTAGAGCCGCCAGCCGGCGAGGCAGTTCAACCAGAGATCCTGACCGAAACCGAACTTCAACGCCGCGAGCGTGACAACCTTTTGCTCGCCCTCCAAAAAGCTAATTTGGAAGATCAAAGGCCCCGACGGCGCAGCTGAGCTTATGGGCGTGAAACCCACGACACTGCTTGCCCGAATGAAGAAGTGGGGACCTAAGAAACCAGCGGTTGAGGCTTCTTATTGACTCCTGCATAATACAGTGACTATTTCACCACAGTTCAGCCTGTTTCCAGAAGGCAGTGATCAACCGCGGGCGACGGCGCATTCGGCGGAGCGCTTGGGTTGCCCGCAGTGTTAGCTCCCAGCCGTGGTGGGCGC
>DATKNW010000004.1:0-6600 GCA_035541135.1 Verrucomicrobiia bacterium | reverse complement strand
GGCCTCGGACGCCTACGACAAGATGATTGACTACGCAGGCCGCGCCGGCCTGAATATCGACACCTTCAAGTCTTGTCTGGCGAGTTCGCAAGCCGCTGCCGAAGTTGACGCCAGCATCGCCAACGGCAACTTGCTCGAAGTGCGCAGCACGCCCACGGTGTTCGTCAACGGCCGAAAGCTCGTCGGTGCGGATGCCCACGCAATCCAGCAGTACATTGATTTCGAAGTGGATCGCCTGAAACTCAAGTCGAAGTAAGCGGATTCCTCAAGATGGGGAAGGGCGTGGCAACGCTAGCCCAGAACGCAACAGCTGAACGTTAGTTAGCCTGGCGCGCATTTGCCTTATTTCGTAGTTAACATAATATAGCTTATCGGACTCCGTGTCAAGCCCTTTTTCTGCCTTTTCCTTTGTTTTCTTCTGGATTTCTCACTGCCCTCCGAGGGCCAACAACCTACTTCCCGGCTGGCGCGGGCCGACAGCCCCTGTAGCGCGGACATCTGCCTCTGGTACGCCGTGTTGCTGAAGTTCAACTGGTTCTGCTGTGCCAGGTTCGCTTCTTGCTGCCCCTTCTGCCGCGCCAGTTCGTCTTCCAGATCCCCAAAACCCGCACCGTTCCTGGTGCGCGCCACACGATTCATCGCCGATTGTTGCAGGGCATCGAAGGCACTCGAAAGCGCACCCTGCGACTGTCCGGTGATCGCTGCCTTATCCGCCGCGCTGTAACCCGGATTGTTCAGCAGATTCTGGTACTGCGAGCCTACCTGGTTTCCGAGCGCCTGCTGTTGCGCCAGCAATTGCTGGTTCAACGCATTTGTCTGCGACAGCTGTTGATCCGTCATGTTTCGCGTCGTATCCTGCGCTCCCCGTCCCATGAAACCCTCCAATTCTTATCCCAGCCTTTTGCAGTACGGTGTCCACCGGTCGTCTCGTAGCCAACCCAGCTTGGTCAGCCGCCGCCCGAATTTCGCCGCAATCTCCGGCGGCAGCCACCCATGCACGTCTTCCAATCCTCTCGCCGCGGCGTCTCGTTCCGTGGCCGCGTGCAGCTCCAGCAGCCACTCCCAGCGTTGCCGTGGCGTCCCGGCTTTCGGATCAATCAGCAAATACGCCTCGGCCGTCACTCGCAACAGGGAAGCGCCGATAATTCCCTTCTCCGCCGCTTCCCCGGGGGCGCCCCGCTCTCCGCGAAGCGCCCCTTCCTGGCATGGCTCTTCCCTGCCTGCCGTCTCCCCGACCAAAACCAGCTTCGTGAGAAACAACGGATTCATCAGGTCCGGAAACCCGTAGTCAAATCCCTGCGCTGCGTGAATCCGCTGCAGAACTTCCAGGTCGCCTTCTTTATACGGCCTTACGCGCACGGTTCCATCTCTGCAGTCATCACAGTTGTGTTGCATTCGACTTTTATTGCCCGCTGGGCCGCACAATCCGTGCGCCCGCCGGCACCCCGAATCCATTCGCTCCGCGCAACTTGCCGTTCGGCAGTGTTCCACTTCCGCTCGAAGCCAACGGCGTTGGCCCTGACGCTCCTCCACCCGTAACCGCCGCGGGAGGAGTGCCAAACGTGACCGCCGCCGACGGTAACGATCCCACATATTGCGAGTACGCCCGCCAGTACAGCGTTTGATTTCCTAATTGCACGTACAGATTCCGCGACGCACCCAGGAAATACACGCGCGGCGAATTAAATCCCGGCGTCACGTCCGATTCGGCAAAGTAGAACAACCCCGGCCGCGACGGTGCAGGATCCGTGATCGCCAGGTCAAACCATCCATTCGCCGCTTGCACTTTGAGCGAAGCGATCGGTGAAGGTGCTGGCGACGGTGTCGCTGGATCGACTCCCGCGTTCTGGCTCGCCGCATTGACCGCCGACACGATCTTCACCAGCGTCTCGTACAAGTACGGATCCCGGTCCTTCATGGGCGCCAGTTGTGCCACTGTCAGCATTCCACCCTCGTTTGTCTCGCGCCGGCTTACGCCGCCATCTTTCGCTAGGCGCTGATCTTCCCGGTCGCCGTCACAGAATTTGTCAACGTTGCAATGTAGATCCGCGCGAACTTGGCCACCACATCCGGAAATTCCGCACGTGTCACGTTTCCGGCCCCAACCGTGGTGATTGCCGAACCTTCTTGGATATACGCGTTGTCCGTATCGGTATCCGCCGTCTGCAATTGCACCGAAATCGATCCTGGCGCTCCACTCCACACAATCTCGACTGCGCAGCGCACCTTCCCGCTGGAAAAATTAGGTGCCAGCGCCACCTGCGTGCTCTTCGACGGCGCCGGGTAGATTACGTCCGTCGACACAATCACCGTGGCACTGTCCCCAAACCCCACAGACACCGGTGGCAATGAATTCGAGTAACTTGGCATATCAACCCTCTCTTTTCTTTGGAATGCTGTCCTTCAGCGCGCGCCTGCGACCTAACTCTTTTGACAATCACAATCGGCGTGTAGTGTCGTCTTAACCGAAACGAAGGATCTCCACGTACGCCTCCTCATCGGCGCGACGTCAATTCCCGCCACGCACTGGCGCCCACGGGTCCGTCCGCAAGGCCGGTGTGAACCTCTGCAACTTGAACCATGCCCCGGCCTGGTTCGTACTCACCTGGAACGCTACGCGCTCGCCCAGAATGTTGATCGGCAACTCCAGATCCTTTGGCCCGGGCGAACTCATCGCCAGCGATTGCTGGGCCTGACTGGCGTTCGACGAATCCACAAAGCTCGTCAGCCCCAGGTTCCCCGCGCCTTCCACATACATCGTCAGGTAGCTGAACAGCTTCCGGTGCGCGCCTGCTCCCAGCGCGCTCTCCGACATCCGCTCCGGAAAATAGTGCGTCATGTAGTAGCTCGGAATTGCCGCTCCATCATCCGAATACTGGGCGTCGCTCAGTTGGTAGATTTTCCCGTTTGCCCCGCCACCGCCAACGCCGGGAGTTCCGCCGCCAAATGCCGCCACGGCGATTCCATTGCTCCGCTCGATCAACGCGCAGCAGTTCGCGGCAATCGACCATGGCGACCATTTCCTCGCGCTGTCGGTTGCCGCCTTCCGTCCCGTATACGTCACCGTAATCGGTGCATGCGATGCCAAATCGCTCGCTGAATCCAGATCGTGATAGTCCAGCATGAGCACCTGGTTTGGAGTCGTGGCTGTTCCAAATGGCGCCCCAACGAAAATGCGCCGTTCCTTCGTATCGACTGTCACCCACATCGTCTGCGCGCACTGCCAGTTGATCTGGTTCCAGGTGGGTTGAATCTCCTGCGAGATCTTTACCGGCTCGCCACCGCTGAACAGGTACAGTCCGGTTCGGTGCCCAATCACCACCCAATCTTCCCCGACTCCCACGCCTCGCACCGATGGCGTGCCCACTCGCCTCGAAATCTCCGCGATCGACCACAGCGCCGGCTCATTCGTTCCGTCATCCTGCGTCGCATACAGCGAATGCTCTTTCACGAAATACAGCCGTTCTCTCAGCTTGAATGCCGCGCGGATGCCTTGGCCGTTGTTTTCCGCGATACTCAGCATTCCATCGATCCCGTCGTAGCTTTCAGGATCTTCCACGCGGCTGGCCCGCACCAACGACGCGTTTGTCGGTTGCGTGGTCGGATAGATCTCGATCGAATCGATATAGAACTGCCCATTCTGGTTCGGTGTTCCGTCGGCGTACACGCGCAACACCAGGTCGCTCGGGATCGTCGCAAGCGGCGCCGTCAGTTCGGCGCTGTACTCCACGTATCCCGTCGTCAGTTGCGAAGCCGTCAACTGCAACCCCGGCGTGTTCACCCCGCCGCTCGCGCTATACAAGTGCAGATGCAGAGTCCCCTGCGCCAGCGTCGCATTTCGTGCAAACCGGGCCCGCACCGTGTAGTCCGTGTTCGCCTGAATGAGCGGCGTCCCCAGCACGTCCTGTACGGCGCCCTGTGTGATCAACCCCCGCGTTGCCGTCGACCCGTTCCCTACGATCGAGTACGCCCCGCCCCACACCACAAAGGTTTCTTCGTCCGTCCCTCCCGCGGCAAACGTTGCATCTGGCAACCACCCGAGCGGGTAGTGCGGCAGCATCGGCCCCGTGAACCCTCCGTCGAATCCCAGGTTCACCCAGTTATTCATCTTGTTTCGTTCGCCCCACCAGAACAGCCGCTCGGAGTAATCGATCGCGCCGGCGCAATCACCCAGTTCCACCAGCCGGAATAAATCATCCACGTTCGTCCCCGCGAGCAGGATCGCGTCCGAAAAATCCACCACTACCGACGTTGTCGTGTTGTCGGCAATCACCATGTTTCCGCTGAAGAGTGACCCGCCTCCTCCCACATAGAAGAAGCTCGCCCCGCCCGCTCCCGTGAAGCACAGGATCCTTCCCACCACGTTGCTCGGTCCCGTGGGTATGTTCGTTACAACTGCTTGTTTCCCGCCGCTCGCCGTCCACGTTGTCGCCGGCCCCGGTTTCGTGAGATACCCCTGCCTCGTCTTAAAGATCACGCAAACCTGGTGCGCACCTGGGGCCACGTTTCCTGCGGCTGCCGCTGTGCCGCCTCCGGACGCGGCCAATCCGCCATTCGGCGCGACATAACTGAAGTGCGTCGCGTCCGCCACACTCGCCACGGCATATGTGCCGTTATACGCCGACACGCCGACCCCGTTGATCGTCACCAGTTGCCCCGAGACCAATCCGTGAGCCGAAGCCGTCTGAATCGTCACCGTCGCCGATGCCGTCGTGCCGCCGCCAGAGTTCGCAAGCCCGGTAGCCCCTACCACGTAGGTGAATTGCGTCGAACTCAACACAGACAGCACCGCGAATGTCCCGTTGTATCCGCTGACACCGACGCCTGCGACCGTCACCGTTTGCCCCGCGCTCAATCCGTGCGTCGCCGAAGTCGTGATCGTCACCAGGTATCCGTTTTCCGTCGCGCCGCCAGGACTGGCCGCAATCGCCACCGCCGCCGGTTGCGCGGCTCCGCTGGGGCTCGCCATGATCCCCGCGCTGACGTTCTCGTCCATCACCGTTGGTCCGGCCCCCGGCCCGCTCTGGCTGACGCGGTCCAGATTCGTGTCGTCGTACTGTCTCGGCAGATCATTCCCCGTAATACCGTCGCTTGTGGCCACGTACTCCCGCCCGAACAAGGTGCACGAGTGCGCGTAAGCGCCAGTGGTCAGCCCGCTCGCGATCTTTGTCAGCGCCCCCGGCGTCGTTTCCTTGTACAAGTTTCCCAGTCCGTCGAGAGCCAGCGTCCGCTGCAGTCCGTTTGGTGTCGTGTACGTTTTCACGTAGTTCACCGTCGGATTTCCAGCCAACGGGCCAAACAGCGTTTGCAGTCCCGGCCGCGTCATCACGCAACCGCTGTTGAACGTCACGTCCTGGCAATCCGGCGACACTCCGTGCGGCAGGTCCGCCGCCACCGTATCTGTTACCAAACCGCCGAAAATCTCAATCGGCGCATCTACTGATCCCATCGTCGTCATAGTTTTTCTTTGGAGTGCGGCCACTTCTCGCCGCTTTGTCAGTCAGATGTCCTCACTCACCATCAATGAACGTTGGCGCTCGCTGTGAATGCCCTAATGTAATGAGCGCCCCTCGGTCTTCAGCTCTTCTTCGGCCGTTCCACCAGTTTCGACGCTCCCGCCGTCTCCGCCCCCGGCCCTAGTCCAAACCGCGCTGCCTTTTCCGCGTTGAGAATTGCCCGGCAACTCCGGCACACCGCCACTCCCGGCCGGATCCGTTCTCCGCAGGCCGGACACTCTTCCATCGGCTTCCGGTCATACAGCCACGGTTTTTCCAGTTTCAATTCCCGCGCCGCGCGCCTCTCCAAATCCGTTATGAACATGGGGTTGTGCGACCGCTCCCACTCAAGATCGGCCATCTCCACCAGTCTCCGATGAAACGCGCTCAGTCTCTCCATCGCCTCAATCAGTTCCGTTTCCGTCGGCTCCGCACCTTCCGCCACAAACACTCCGTGGAAGCTGCCCTCCCCCGAATCGCCGTTGATTTCCCGCGCAATGTCCTCCGCCACCTCACGCGCGCTGATCGGAATCTCCGTGGTGTGCTTGTCGCCCAGGTCCATCACACTCCGGCATGCCCGAATCGGCGTAATCGCATACTGCTGCCCTGGCGCCGGCGACGCGATCTCCAGCGCCCCGAAATATGTTCTTTGCCGTGGCGGCCATTTCTCCGTCGAAATGTTCACCAACGACACCACTTCGCTCTGCCCTTTCATCATTCCTCCGCTTCCCTCGCACACTCGCCCGTCGATGCCACGAGACGTCGTGCCTATTCATCTCTATTTGTTCTCGGTTGTTTTCTTCTCGACCGCTGACCGCTGCTCGCCTGGGACCGCCCTCACTGCATCCGATACTGAACCGTCGCGTTCGCATCCGCTGGCGACGTCGAGCACCCCGCTGCCGCTGTTTGTACGCTTACCGTAATCGTTGCCCCCGCTGCATAATTCTGCGAGATCGCCCCCGAGTCGTTCGCCGCGCCGCTGATGGTCAGGTTCACCGGGTTCGTCCCATCCGTCAGGCGTACCACCGCGTTCGTCGAGCATCCCGCCGGTGCCGTCTTCGCTTGTACCTGGAATCGTGTTACCGTGATCGCCCTGTCCAGCGTC
>DATKNW010000003.1:0-66315 GCA_035541135.1 Verrucomicrobiia bacterium | reverse complement strand
TGGGTTGCGGTCGTGGCGGCGGCAACAACGGTTCGATGAGTCCCCACAACTCATCCGAGACGAGTTCCTGTGCCATACCACTACACACCTCCTTGGTGTGCCCAGACTATACCACAAAACCGGGTTGTGTTAGCTGGCTCTAAAGCGGGGTGGTTTTGATGTGCAGCAGGTTGGTTTTGGAAAGGAACCGCAAGCTGGTAGGTTCCGGAATGGAGAAAATGGCGCATTGATGTGCAGGCGCTTACGTCAAGTTCGGGGCTTGCAGTATGGTTCCAATACGGTGCCGGTGAACACGGACAGATCCGGTTTGTGGAGGGTGGTTGATGAGTCGCAGGTTGCGCGATAAAGCTTCGGTGAAGTGCAAGAGGTTGCAGGATTATCCGAGGACAGATTTTACCGCGCACACAAGGAGTGATTGAGCGCAATCTCGCCGTTTTGAAGCATCTTCCCGTCATTCGGTAGACTTGAGTTGCGGCGACCATTTGGACTACACTCACCACTTGGGTGGGAGTGACGCTTCGCGAAGCGAGTCGGTAATCATGGCGAACGGAATCAAAACGCGGCCGGTGAGGCGGATGACGCAGGCGGAACTCGACCTGTTCCTCGACAAGGCGGCGGACATCCTGCGCGGGAACGTGGATCACTCCGAGTTTCGCGGGTAGTATCGAGGGAATTAAGCGCCACTTCAGAAAACATTCACGTGATTACGCCAGGGACAGTTGAGGATGACGGGCGCGGCTTGACACTGTCATTGTAGTAGCGCGGGCGCTCCTCGCCCTGACGCTTCGGAACGGGTCCCGCCCGCGGCATTGGCAGCCGGCGACGAGGCGGGCGAGACCCATTCGGCTTCGCTCAGGGCAAGCCGCCCGCCCCACTATCGCGGCATTGGTGTCTGAAAACCCCTCAACCATCATGTCACTCACCAAAGAAGATTCCTGCTACACCACTTCCAACAAGTATTGCGCCTGCATCGAGTTCCATCTCGACGAGGATCGCCGCCACGGTTTCCACACCAGCCAGTTGATTGACTACACCTTGGAACCAAACCCGGATGCCGGTGAGAACGCCCCGCCGCAAAGACTCGCGCTCGCCTTTTCCACCGCCGATGTGGTGATCTTGGGCTGGCGTCTCGGTCGGCTGGCTGAGGCAATGAGCCGCCGCCCGCTGTCGGAACGCGACATGAACGCAGTGTTGTGGAGTGGCCTGTTTGAGCCAGTCCGGCAGCCGGCAGTCTTCGTGTAGCTGGCGTTCCGTCTGTTCGCCGTTGTCTGTTTATGGCGCCGGCTCGATGATCGGCTCGACCGTCACATAACCGGTCGTGTCGGTCCCGAGGAAATTGCCGCCGCCGACGGCGCCATTTTGCAGGAGCAGCCCGCCAAAGCGAATCGGCTTCGTCGCCCCCGGCGGCGTGAACGCGCCACCGAAGTAGCCCCGCGACGGCACCAGCGACATCGACAGGGTTCCACCGCCGCAGTTGATCACCTGGTCGGTGATCGTCAGCGTCACGGTGTTGGTGACTGGTCCCGGCAGATCTCCGCCACCAAACACAACGGTCAGGTTACAGCTACTGTCCGTGACGGGAATGACCGTCGTACCCGGGGCCGGGGCAGTGTACTTCGAACCGACCACCGTCAGTTGCGTGCTGAAGCCGGACGAGAAGAGCTTGCTCGCCGGGATCGGGGGCCGGTACCAGAGAAGATCCGCGTTCACGTCGGACACCATCGATCCCGTGCTGAAGGGCACCGCGGCATTGGTCATCGTGACCCAGCCGGCCACCAAACTGTACAGGCCGTTGGGCACATCGAACACGGGCCACGTGCCATACTTGGAGATCGGCACCACCTGCCGGAACTTTGAGCCGTCGCCCAACTGTCCGGTCAATGCGACCCAGCCGGTCGACGAGATCTGCACGTTCGCCCAGCCCAATCCCGCGGGCACGGATGGGTCGTCCGGCGCGGACAGCACGGTCGTGTATGCCCCGGCCCACGGCGCCGGATTAGTCGCGCTGAACACCGCGCGATTTGCCAGCAGGCTGCCGGTGAATTCGCCCGTGGTCAACATACCGGTGATCTGGTCGGTGCCGTTGGCCACGTCGAGATGCAGTATTCCGCTCAGGGCTCCGATCGAGCCGGTCCAATCGCCGGAGAAGTTGAATTGGCCGGTACCGACATACGTGGCGCCATTCAACTTGATCTGCGCACGGAACGCTCCGCGCTTCGTCACGGTGATCCTGGCGTAGCCGATAATCTCGCCCCCGACGTTGTTGGTGAGAAACGTCAGGCCGTCATAACGGCCCGGCTCATAGCCAGAGACACCGGCGCCCTGCACCGCCAGGCTGAATGGTCCAACGGAAGACCGTCCACTCGAATCCGTCACGCGAACATTGAAGCTGACGTTCGTCGCGACCAACGGCGTGCCCCCGATCACTCCACCGACGCTCAAGGTCAACCCCGACGGGAGTCGGCCGGCAGCCACGGACCACTGGTAGGGGGTCGTGCCGCCCGTGGCCGCCAACTGTTGGCTGTAGACCTGACCGACCGTGCCCGTCGGCAGCAGGCTTGGCGTAACGATGGTCGGAGCCGCCGCGCCGGCGCCGAACGCCACGATCGTGCCGGTGCCACCGGTCGCGTCGCTGCTGGCCGTTATCGTACCGCCGTAACTGATGAGCGCCGTCGGCGCGAAGGTCACGGTCACGTTCGTCGCACTGCCAGCTGCGACGATGCCGTTGAACGCACCGCTGAAGCCGTTCGGATAACTGATGCTGGCGATGGTGAGGTTTGTGCTCCCCGTGTTCGCGATCGTTAGCGATGCCGTTGCCGTGGTGCCCGTGGTCACATTGCCAAACGCCAGGTTGCCGCTCAGACTGATGATCCGCGTCGGCAACGACACCCCGGTGCCGGATGCGGAGATCGTCGATGTACCGCTCGTCGCGTCGCTATTGACCGTAATCGTGCCGCCATAACTGGTGAGCGCCGTGGGCGCAAAGGTCACGGTCAGATTTGTCACCCCGCCGGCCGCAACGGCGCCACTGAACGCACCACTGAAGCCGCTGGGATAACTGATGCTGGCGACGGTGAGGTTTGTATTGCCCGCGTTCGCTATCGTCAACCTCGCGGTCGCGGTGGCGCCTGTCGTGACATTGCCAAACGAGAGTGTGCCGCTCAGGCTGATGATCCGCGTCGGCAGCAGAACGCCGGTGCCGGACGCGCCGATGGTCGATGTGCCGCTCGTTGCATCAGAGTTGACCGTGATCGTGCCGCCATAACTGGTGAGCGCCGTGGGCGCAAAGGTCACGGTCACGTTGGTTGAGCCGCCGGCGGCGATGGCTCCACTGAAGGCTCCGCTGAAACCAGCGGGATAACTGATGCTTGTGACCGTCAGCACCGAATTGCCGGAGTTGGCAATCGTCAACGTGGCCGTCGCGGTCGCGCCCGTGCTCACGTTGCCAAACGCCAGGTTGCCGCTGAGAACGATGATCCGACTTGCCGCCGGGTTGATCGTCAGGGTGAAGCTCTTCATGGAAGACAGCCCATCCGCGCCCTGCACTTGCACTGTGAAATTGGTCGTCGTCGCCACGGTGGGCGTGCCGGTAATCGCGCCCGTAGCGGCGACCAGCCCCAATCCCGCCGGCAAACCGTTGGACACCACCGACCACGTGTACGGTTGTGTTCCGCCGGTCGCGGCCAACGTCCCGGCGTACGCGGTGCCCACCGTCCCACTCGGCAACGGGCTGCTTGTCGTGATGGTGGGCGGCTGGGGCTGGAGGGTGCCGGAGGTCGACAGGTTAAACCAGGTCTCCTGGTAGTAGCCGATGCTGCCGAGGGCACCCGGAATGCTGTTCGTGTCACTGGCTGTTGGTTGGTAGAACATCACGCGCCCGATGTAGTTGGTGCCCGGTGCCAGCGTGTTGGCCGGGATCAGGACCGCGGTGTTCGTGCCGTTCAGCGAGCCCGCCTGCGCGATGCCGGGGGTTTGGAACACGGTCTGCGTCGACGTGTCATCGATCTCGACGTGAATGTAGTCGCTCGCCGTTCCGCCGGTGAACGCTGTCCAGGTCAACGTGAAATCGTTAGTGGCGGCCACGGCCTGGGCGGCGGCAAAATTCGCTATTTGCGGCGTATGCGGGTAGTCATCTGCCGGCAGGTTCAGCGAACTGGACAGGCTGCCCTGGTCCACGGTGGCCACCGTGAGCGTGTATGTGCCGGCGGGACAAGCACTGTCCAGTGACGTCTTGTTGAGGAACAACATGTCCGCCGAGAGGCTGACAGTATCGGATGACGCGGTCAGATTCGTAACCGCCCCGCCGGGCAACTCGAGAGCGACCGAGGCGACGGCATTGCTGCGCAAGGCTTGGACTTCGGTGTGCAATCCGAATCCGTACACCTGCAGGATCACGGTGCTGGCATCGGTCTGACTATAATTCTGACCCTTGGCGGCCACGATGTAGCTTTGCACGTCGTCGGGCGCCGCGGTCACGACGATATAGTTGGTCAGTGTCAATGTACCCGAGCCACCCGGGCCGTAAGCGGTCAGCGTGACCGAATAGGTGCCGGCAGTGGTGTACGTGTGGGTGGGATTTGTGGCGTTGGTCGTCGTGCCGTCCCCAAACGACCACAGACGGTTGGTGATCGTGCCCGTCGAGCTATCGAGAAAACTCACGGTTAATGGCGCCACCCCATTCGTAGGGCTGCCACTGAAGCCAGCGGTCGGCGCGACAGGGGCTGCTGCGGCTTGAAAGCTCAGGCCACTTGCGGTGAGGATCAAGTTACCGAGGAGCGTGCCAGCGACGCCGCCGGAATTCGTCGGCTGCAGCTCATACAAGGCCGACACAATCCCCGTGGCAGATACGCTTGCCGCATTATCTATGGTTGGATTGAAGTGCGAGAAGCTCTCGCCCGCAGTGCTCGCCTCCTGATACGTCCAACTGCCGGGCACCGTGGCATTGATGACGGCGGCTTCGGAACTATTGGTGGTAACACTCGCGCCATATAACGACCCGACAGCGCCGGGGGGGTCAATCATCGGTTCAATAACCGCCGAAGAGGTCGCTTGCGTAGACTTGCCCGCCCGATTCCATGCGGGTTGCCCCACCGGCCTGGTCGCCCAAAGAGTGTCCGCAGGAGCATGACCGTCGGATGTGCCGCTGGCGCGGCCCGTTGTGGAGATTGCGCCCCACCACAGGTCCGCGCGGGTGGACCAACCGGAACCGTAGACGTTGATCAGGTCTTGTACCGACAGCCCCGGCAAGGGAATCGTGCTCCCCGGCGTGGCATTGTAGAATTGACTCATATTACCGAGGTCAACTTCCAGGTTATACGATTGCCCCGGTGCTCCCGTTGCGCGGAAGCCGAGGATTAAGTCACCGAACTGCGGTGTCAGGGTCTGGGCTCCAGCCGGGTCGACCAATGTGAGGAGTGCCAGACCGGTCAACGCCAGCAATCCCACCCTACAATCGCCAAATCTCGTTTGTTTTATCATGGCTTCCTTGCGGAATTCGCTTTCCACGTGCTGTTTATCTCGACCGTCGCACCCATAGGCAAAGAATATGATTTGTGTATCGGGGATGTTCGGCGGTTAGTTTGTGGTGCCACTGTTCGTCATGTCATTGCTTTCCTGGTCGCCCGATTCCCCTCCGCCATACCCCAACACTTCGACAGAAATAAGGGAGGCAACGTCTTCCTGCGACGCCGCGGCTTCCGGCGCTTGTCCGATGACGTTGGCTGTTGTGGTTGCCGTCGCTGCGGCGTTTGCGTCGGCTGCCTGCAAGCTGGCTGCGTTCAACGAAACGGCGAGGACTGGCACGCCGACACTCGCTCCCTGGACCTGGATATTACCGACGTTCAACACCTGCAACGCGGCAAGATTGAGATTGCCGGACACCCGAATGCCCGCATCGCCCGCGTCGATGACTCCCGCGGGAGCAATCAAATCAACATCGCCGGGCGAGACCCCTGCCACGGTGGTCAGGACACCAATCCCTCCCCCTGTCGCCAATCCTGCAAGATCGGTCTCGACATCGCCACTCTGTGGATCGACGAGCACCCGCGTCGGCGGCGCCGATTGCACGGTCTTCGATGAAGCGCCTGCGGCAATGTCACCGTCCGAAGACCAGATGATGATATTCCCACCGCGCAAGGTGAAAATCCGCGAGGTTCCGACAATCACGCTGTCCCGGCCGAAAATGGAGATATTGCCGCCGTCCTCGGTCAGGATACCCTGGTCAAGTGGTTGAACGCCGACCACATCAACCCCAACAAAAAGCTGGCCGCCGGGAACGAGAAGACTGATGTTCCCGCCGCTCGTCGTTTCGATCTCGCGTGACGTGAGGGAGATATTTCCCTGCCACGGCCTGGTCGTGGGAAACAGGTCAGCGATGGCGGCAAATCCCACATTGTAGTTTCCATACCCCGCTGAGGACGCCGTGTTGTGGTCCCGACCCGCGTCCCGCAGCGCCAGATAGAAAATGTCCAAGGCCAGACGGTCTTGTTGTTCTGTGGAGAGCTGCGTGAATTGGTTCCAGATATCGGATGGATCGCTGCCCGTTGGCAGGCCCAACAGTGTGCCCAAATCCGGGAGATAACGCGTCGCGTACCCACTTGTTGTCGCGGGGTCGAGGAACTCGGTAATGAAGCTGTCGAAGTTCAGCGCGCTTTGATCGAGTCCGGCTGATCCGCCGATACCCGCCGCCGCGATGATGTCCGCCC
Organism: Verrucomicrobiia bacterium; assembly: GCA_035541135.1. Taxonomy (GTDB): domain Bacteria; phylum Verrucomicrobiota; class Verrucomicrobiia; order Palsa-1439; family Palsa-1439; genus Palsa-1439. The sequence goes on along the minus strand of DATKNW010000003.1, from coordinate 59,611 downwards.
CGGCAAACGGCAGGTAGGGATTCCGCGCGTTGCCAACGCTGGTGATGCCCACCCCGGTTCCATCGCCCGTGTTGAGCGTCCCAACGCCGAGATTGAGATTCCTGCCCGCCAATACTTCGAGAGTGCCGGGACCGTTTATCTGGATATCACCGGCCGCCGGCCCGGAAAAAAGTTCATTGTTCCGTGTTTGCGCCTCGGTGCGCAGTGGCGAATTGGGATCATAGGCGATGATGTCACCGCCGGCGCTCACCACGCTCACGTCACTGGCCGCAACATTCTGGATGTACAGAGCGATGTCGGTGATGTCATCACCGGCCACGACCCGGGTTGATTTTGGGGTAAACAAGGTGATGCCGGAAATGTCGCCATCCAAGGCATAAACGTGAACGGGATCCGGATCATCGGCATGGAGCAGACCAGGGGCATGAAGCGCTTCTTTCGTTTGTAGTACGGCAAATGTTCCCTCGTCAGAGCCAGACTCATCAAACATCGCATCGATATTCCCGAAAACCTGACCGATGAGCTCGGTGTTCGGCTTCATCCACGCGTTGATCTGCTGAGACTGGGTGGCCGCCGGGCCCAAATAGACCAGGGATAGCGGTGAGGTCACACTCGGTAGCCGACTTGGATCCGCATCCGAAAGATCAATCTGGCTCAGGCCCCACGCATAATTCTGAGTATTGGGGTCAACTCCGTTGGGTTGCAGGCCGTTGATGGAGCCCGCCGCCATCAGGTCCAGGGTTCCCGTGGGTGATGGCGACAGCGTCAGGCTTCCCACAATATTCAGATCTCCAGAAAACGCCGTCGCCCGCAAGGACCCGGGCATCAGCGCGAATACGGTGGCAAACGCTGACAATGTGGATCCGATTTCGTCAAGCCGCAACCACGGCTGCGATTCGGAAGCAGCAGAGTATGGCGAACCACTATAGAGAAGAACGTTCTGATACCAGCTCGCCAACGAGCCGTCCGAAGTATTCTGGCTGGCGGGGTCGGCATTGTCCTTGAGCGTGATGGCGCCCGTGAGCGACGAGACGTTGATGGCATCGCTGGAGGCATAGGTCGAGAAATACGATTTTTCGAAGAAGCTGTTGTTGATCCCTTGTGGCAGAAGAAACGGGTTCGCCACCGGGCCCAGCAGTACATTCCCGCCGGCTTCAATATCAAAGCTGCCGTTGCCCACGAAGAGGGTTGTCGGCAGCCACGTTGATTCATCGGGAGGAGTGTTATCGGCTTCGTCCGTCTGAATCGTCCTCTCGTCGAGGGCCGCTCGTGTGGGATTGGTCAGGATTTCGTTCCCCGCGCGAAGGGTGCCCTGGCCGCGTTCGACGTAATATACACCTCCGTTGATATCGTTTCCCGCCAGAACCTGGAGATCTCCGCCGCCGAGTTCCACCAGAGCACTTGCATTGGGAGTTCCTTTCGGCATCCGCGCATTGGTGGGAACCACGGCATCCACATTGCTCACGTCATGGCCCGCCGTGAGGGTAACGTTGCCGCCGCCCAGCGCGCCAACGTCCATGAAGAAATTGGAGAAATCCACCCACCAGGAGGTGGATTCGACTTCGCCCCCGGTGTGAGTGATCCCAAACTCACCGGTCGTGGGATCGATGTAACCTCGACGATACAGCCAGCTTGTCGGCATTTCCAAAGAGGAATCCTCAGAAAGCGTACCGGAAGAATCAACCTGATAACGAACAATATCGTTTTGAGCCGAGAGGATCACATTTCCACCCCTGAAACTGTACTGTGCGGGATACGGAGACGAATACTCAACCGGACCGATCACCGTCGTTGTGCCTCCTGGATAGTAGGTACTCGGCAAATCAAAGTCAGAGAGGGGAGCCGCTTGAGTGCCGGCCGTATAAATCGTCGCCAGCGGGCTCAAGAGCTGAATGTCGCGCCCGGCGGAAATCTCGATATCGCCCGTTCCCGTGCGAATTGTTTGATAATAGTGGGGAATAATCGTCTGGGCCGTTTGCGTCGAATTCAGAATGGGACCCTTGAGTTGAGCGTCGTTGCCCAGCAGGAGCGATCCAGTGTTCGCGCCCAGCAGACTTAACGGCAGCACCTGAAGAGAATTGGCCGAGCCAAAGTCGGCCCCGGCGACCAGCCGATACGACCACGATTCCTCCCCCGCCGGTAATAGGGCAGCCGAATAGGAGGCTCCGTCGAACCCATCGCTGAGGGAGGCGAACTGGCCCAACGAAGCATTGTAGTTGAAGTCGAGATTGCCGGCGGCGCGCAGGGTGAGGATGCCCGGCACGCTCTGCGGTCCGAAACGATACGTCGACAAATCCCAGGTCGTGTCCAGGATCAGATCCCCGCTGGGATTGATGATTTCGGCGCCGGGACGAATCTCCGCAATCGATTCGAGCGCGGTGTTGCTGGCGAAGAGCCGATTCACGATCGCGGCGGTATTTCCGCCGAAGGTTGTTCCGTTGGCAAACACATCGTTCTGGATGGCGCTAGTGATGGTGGCGCCACCGGCGCGGTTCAGATTGAACAGCTCGTAGCCTTCGACAATGATTTGGGAGGCGTTGACAATCGTCCCGTTGATCGGCTTGATTTGCAGATCGAGGTTGTCTGCCGTTTGGGGCGCCCGCAGATGTAACGTGCCGGTAAAATCACCCGCGGCGGCGCTCTGTGTCGAATTGGCCGCGACCGAAAGATCGATGGTCGAGCCTGCTTGAATATCCACAACCGCATTGCGATTGATATTTCCATCAATTTCCTGGCCGGCTTCGAGGGAAATGCTCCCGCCCTTCCCGGCATCGTCGAAGTTTTGCCCGGCCACGGTCAACCGCGAATTCTGTTCCAAAATCACGCTTCCGGAAGCGGCCAGATCGATCGTGCCACCCGTGGCACCCGAGGCATCGATCGTTCCCGTCACCGTGATGGCTCCGTTATCGGCGGACAAATCGAACGTATGGGCTGTTGCCAAACCATCCACGAGAACATCCCCGTTTCGCACGCGGATCGACCGTGATTCTGTAAAACCATTCGCGTCAAGCGCCGCATCCAACGAAGCCAGGCTCGACCCGGGAAGGGTTCCCACATCCAACTGGAATGCTCCTCTCTGGCCATCCACTCCTCCGTTACCGGAGAGCGTTCCATTCAATGTGAAGCTGCCGTTGGGTGCGCTGATGGTCACGCTGCCCGCGTTGCCGCCCCGGGCTTGAGCGGATACGTTGACGGTGCTTCCCGCGGCCAAAACGACCGATCCAAGATCCGCCGTCAACGAAACCTGGCCACCGTCCGTGTACTCCACCTGATCATAGAAGGTCTTGGCGACGCCACCGACGTCGATCTGGCTCGCCCGCGTGTTTCCGATGACGACATCGCCCGCGGTGGCTTCCATCTGCAACGCGCCGCTCGGCAACAACATGTCGCCGTTATCCGCGATGCTGGCGCCAATCAACGTTAATTGGGCGCCGAGACCGGTCGAAAGCGTTGAGGGGGACGCGCCGCTCGTGGGAGCGCTCACGGTCATACTCCCGATGGCATGAATAGTTTGATTCGCCGCCGTGGTTCCCGTGATCAACGGGGTGATCATGCTCAGACTGCCTGGCGTCGTTAACCCTCCCGAGCCTTGCAGCAGAATCCCTGTCGTCGCGTTCAGGTTCAATTGCGCGAACTGGTCGATACTATATTGGTTCGCTCCCAGTTTAATGACGCTGGCATCCAATGCCAAAGTTCCGCTCGGGTCATTGACAGGACCGGGGGCTGTTTGGTTGGCGCTGTTATCCAGCAAGATGTTCTGCGCAACAAACTGGACGATGCCGTCTCCTTGATTGAAGCCCCGAATTTCGGGTGCATGGATGGCAAGATCGGCCAAAGCGCCATCCCCGATCTGGCCGGTGCCATATGTATCGAGCGAGGAATAACTCAACAGCGACAGCGATTGCGCGCCGCTCTGCAAACTCTGCAACGCCGTACCCGAGAGAATCAGGCCGCCCACGGACTGAAGGTTGCCCGGGTCCGTGAGCGCCAGGCTGATTTGCCCGCTCGCAATGGAAACGGACGTGGCTCTCAAAACCGCTGACGGATCCAGCGTTGTCAGACCCGTCGAATCAATTGTGACGCTGAGTCCGATCAATTGAGCGCCGGCCCCAATGGTCAGAACAGGCTGCGTCGAGGAATCCACACTGGAATTGGGACGGCTGATGGTTGCGGCAGAATCAGCGCTCACCCGCAAGGCAACTCCGTTGCCACTCCCGGGAGCGGTGGAACTACCCAACGAGATCGTCTCGGCGCTGCCCGACATGGCGCCGGATGCTTCGACGTCCGCACCGGGAGCCAGTGTTAATTGATCCTTCGCAACGAGAATAATGTCGGATCCCGTCAAGGGCGATCCCGAATTATCGATCGTTACGTTGTCTGTCTGAACGGTAACCTTTGTTCCGGTCGCGTCCGTCTGGCGAAATCCTCCAATCAGCAGGCTCCCCACATCGAAAGAACTCAGCTCGGACGCGTCAAGAACGAGAACGTCGGCTTCATTGGGCGCGCCAGAACCAGCAATCAAAATGTCTTCCGGGCTGCTGATATCCACCAGCCCCCCCTGACCACCACTGCCCGCCTCGGCAAGGACTTTCCCATTGAGGGCCATCGTTTGGGTCGCCGAGAACACCAGTTGGCCGGCATCGACGGGAAGGCGCGTTTTGGTGAACCCGCCAGACGCCGCCGCTTGGGCCAGCGTGGCGTTGGCGTAGAAATCGTCGTACTCGGCTCGCGATCTGACCACCGTTGACGGGGACACTTCGAACTCGGCGGTCAACGGCTGGATGACGCGATTCTGGTCGAGATCGTTGAAGCGGTAGCCCGACACAAGACTGGATCCATCCGGCAGGGTCGACTTGGTGTTGAGGGGTATTCCCGAAATGGGCGTGATGAGGAACGCGCCCGGCAACAACGCATATCGGGCCGGCAGCAGGGTGTATGCTCCCGCGGGCAACCCATGGCTGGCCTGCAAATAAATCTGATCGCCGACCGACAAACTGCCATTGACATAGCCGGCGTCGGAGCCAAAGACAGTGGAGTCGCTCAATGGGCTAGGATCGTACGGAGCGAAGGGCGCGTAGTTCAATTTATAGGTCGGGATAATGGCGAAGCTCGACGATGAGCCAAGAATATCCTCGGTGCCTCCGTTCCCGGAGACCCACCGATACGCATACAGATCGCCACCCCCGCGAATGTCGATTTGCGCGCCGGACTTCACCGTGATATTGGCGCTGGAGAGCTGGATCGATTTCGCCGCCACGCCGCCATCGGTGATGTCCAGCCCGGTCGGATCAATCCAGGACGTGCCATTGACGTCAATCCCGTACGGGATCACAAACGCCTGGCCGCTGATCGGATCGATGGCGGAAACGGAAGTGACACTATTATTCCCGAGAGTCAGTTCCTTTGTTGAGGCAAACGTCGCGCCGGAAATGAGATCACCTGGACCGGTGCCCGTGCCATTCCACCCCAGTTGGATCGTTCCCAGCGGCGCGCGCAACACACCATCTTGATCGATTGTCGAGGCATATACCGTCAGCGTCCCGCCGGCCGACAACGGAAGCTGGCGGGTTCCCGACGCCTCGATCGTCACCGAGCCCGGCTGCGTGCTGCCGTTCAGATCATAATCGAACGCCGCGATGGTGAAGCCGACGGCGGTCGGCGGATAAATCTGGCCTGCGCTCAGGGTCATGTTGCCGGCCATCTCCAGGGTGCCATCCCCGCGGATGTCGCCTCCATTGGCAATAAAGTTTGCCTGGCCAATATGCTGCAGCGAGAGTGCGCCGATATCGATGAGGCTGGTCGCGGTCAACGTCAGATTCCCGCTGCCATACGTAGGCGAAAACACGACGGCGTGACCTTGGCTATCCATGAACGGAGTTCCCGCCTGTTCGGCCTGGAGGGCCTCCTCCGGATCCTGGAAAGGCAGTCCTACGGAAATATACGGAGCGGAAAGATTGACGGAAGAGTCGGCATAGATAATCCCACCATCGACACCGTTGCCCCCCCGGGCTGCCAGGGTGATCGTGCGATTCGCCGACAGGGTGACCGGACCGGAAAATTGAACCGTCCCCGCCAGAGTCAGCGAATCGAACCCGCCCGCTTCAAACGCATCGGCGGAAAAATGGCCATAGCCGGAAACCGGTTGGTCATTGATGTCCAATACCGGATGGCCAATCGCTGTTTCTCCGTCAGGATAGAACGAGGGGGACAGAGCCAACGCCTGTTGTGAGACCTCCAGCGTAATATCGAGCGGACTCTTTACAGTACTGGGGGGATAAAACCGCCCGGAGGACACCGTGAGGCTGCCGCCCGCGGCCGCTGAGCCGCCCGCGGAACCTCTCAGGGTTCCGTCCAGGATGAGTTCCTGGCCACCGGTCAACGCAATCGATCCACCATCACTATCGATTCGCGTGGGGACCATCGACAAGCCGGACGTTGACTTCTGCACCGGCGTTCCTCCCAGGTAGCCCGGCGCTTCGTCGAGCACGTCACTCGTTCCTGACACGTCGAGCAGTGATCCGGCTTCGGCGACGATGTTGCCCGAAATCGTGATCTTGCCACCGGGTAACACGGAGCCGGTCCGATAGCCCTGCGCATTTGGCGTGAGCAAGGTGGTGCCGCCGGCTGACAGCACGCTATCGGGTCCAAGGTCAACCGTGGGTAATGCTTCCAGTTGGCTCTCGGCGTTGCCGGCGAAAAGAGAAGTCGAATCCATGGCACCGGAAACGGTAATGGTGCCCGCCGGAGCGAAGATCGATCCGAGCACGGCAACGGTCTGGCCGCGCAAGGTCACGCTTGCCTGGGGGTCGGTGCGGATCACCGCGCCGTCGCCCATGACCAGATCGCCCTGAGCGAGCAAGTCCGACGTGAAATTATCACTGACCCCGCTCGCTCCGAAGCTGAGGCTGACCGGCGTTCTCAAGCCTTGCGGTTGCAGGAAGGGCGTCAAGGTTGCCACGCCGTCCGCATCCACAGTCACGGTCAGGCTTTCTTCCTCCGGAGCGATTACCGTATTCGGAGCGATCACCAGTCCGCGCAGTCCTGTGAGGGAAAAACTGCTGAAGCCTCCCGAACTAAAAAAGTCGGGTGAAAAGAGCAACGTGTTTGGATCGGAGGTTTCCCCGCCGATTTGAATGGCGGGTCCCAAGATGCTCAACGAGCCGCCCTTGGACCCGGAATATGCCTGCAAACTGCAACCCAGAACAAGCTGGCCCCCGAACAAGCCCGTGAGTCCCGGATTCGGATCGCGTCCCACGTCAATATTGATGCTCCCCCCGGTCCCGTACGTCCGTGCTCCTTTGGCGCTCGTGGTGACTCCACCCGAGGCGTCGATGCTGCTGCCGGCAGCCAGGTCCGCACTGAAGCTCTTGATGGAAATCGCGCCCCCATTGGCCTGTACCGGCGTCAGATCCGGATTGAAACTCAGCGAAATGGTTCCATCGACGCTCAAACTTGCGGTCGGGCCGAGAGTGAAATTGCCGCGCGTCGGGTCGACTGGTGGCGTGGCATCCAACTTGTTCTGTCCGGAGGCAATTGCAAACGCATACGGCGAATAGTCATAGACGGTGAATTGCAACGTTCCCCCCGGCGCTGCCAGGCTGCCCTCGATATCCATATTGGCCGCGGAAAGATTGATCGAGCCGCCCAGCGCGGTATTCAATGCGACCTGGGCCGGCACCGTGATGCTTCCATCACTGTTTTCGATGCTGAAATAGCCGAACCCATCTTTGTTAATCAGGTCCGGGGATAGAATCACTTCCGCCGTCCGATCGCCGCGCAATGGCAAGGGATTCCCGGAAGCGTCGAGTGCAAAGGGGTCCGCCGGTTTCAAATCGGAACTCGCTTGGAACACAATTGAGGGCGGGGTCGGAGAGTAGGAAAAAACCTTGGAGCCGATCACGTCCTGCGCCACAAAGGTCAATGACAAGGTGCTGGGAATGGGCAGCTTTTGCTGCTGTTGCTGACGCGTGCCGGAGACCGTATACCCGACCAGATTACCGTCGAGGGCCATGGACGGTGCCGTGATACTGATCGCGCCGCCATTCGCGCCCTGAACATAGCCTTGCTCATATTCCGAAATCGTGACCGCATTCTGATACGTGCGATCGGGCGTCGCCTGGGCGGCAGTGTAAGTTCGTCCGGCAGAAACCAAACTTGTTACCGGTACGACACCTCCCTGATAATTGATCCAGCCACCGGAGACGTCGACGCCTGAGCCTGACTGCATGATTACCGACTCACCCGCCTTCATCGTAACGGTTCCGCCGCCGGTTGTCAGTTCACCAACGGAACGTTGAATCAGCCCGATATAGCCCAATGCATCCGCCAGCGGTGTTCCCGTCCATGTCCCGCCATTGTAGGTTCCGGTATCGCGAACATCGACGTAGATGGTTTGCCCATGGAGCGGCCCGTTGCGCAACAGCGGCGAATCGGCCAACTGGGCCGCGTTCAATTGCACGGCAACGATATTCTCCGACACGGGAACGTTCACGTCCTGCGATCCGGACACGTCGATCGAGGCATCTGAATCGAGATAAACCTGGCCCTGCCCGTTGGGGTTCACAAATTGATCGACCACGGTAGCGCCGGAGCCCGTCAAGTTCCAGGTGCCGGCGCTTAGCGAAACGGTTGCGTTTGGCGCGAGGACGGACGAATTCGGCGCGAGATAAATCCCCAGACCTCGAATATTGATTAGCGACGTCAGGCCGTTCTGTTCCCACTGGTTCTCCGTAACCGTCTCGTCGCTGGAGGTCTCGGGCAGGATTTGCGTGACGCTGTCCGGGCCCAGCGTCACCATGCCCGTGCTTGTTGGGAAGAACGGCGGCAGATCGGAATTCGCGCTTCCGACGGCATTGTACTGGGCCAAAAGATCGATCCGCCCGTTCAGGGAAACCGAGGTTGTGCTGTTGAGGAAGCCATTTTGATCCACCTTCGCCCCCGTCATCATAATGTCCCCGCGAGGCACATCGATGAGACCTTCATTGATGACAGTGCCCGCCGAGGGCGCGGCGCTGCTCGCGTTCGGATCGACAACCGCTCCCACATACGCGTACAGGCCGCGCAGGGTCGCGTCGCTGGTGCTCTGGCCCGCGTCGCTGATGCCGGTGGAGGCCAGCCCCACTTGAAGACCGGCGGCCAAGATCGTTTGCCCGTCCGGCGTCGAGATCTCCCCCTGATTGTCCACATTGGCCCCGATCAGAAACACCCGTCCGCCGACATGATCCGCGGTCGTTGGTGTTGTGATTTCAGCGCCCGGTTGCACCACGACGTCGCCCGGTTCGCCGCTGGGGGTGTAGATGGTGCCCGGTGTGAACGCGGGCGTGCCGTTTGCCCCGGCCGACAACGCGAGGGAGGAGAACAGGAACTGCGTGTCCGGGTTGTTGAGCAGGCCGCGGCTGACCAGGTTGTCATTGATGGGCAACGACGAGGCCACGAGGGTGTTTACGTTGATCTGTGAGGACCCGCCAAAGATGATGCCGTTGGCGTTGATGACATAGACCTGGCCGGGAGCTTGAATGCTTCCCAATATCTGCGAGGGAATTCCCGAGGGATCATTGACCTTGTTGAAGGCCACCCACGAAGTTTGGGCGATTCCGTCGAGAGATTGATCGAAATCGAGCGTGGTGTGCTTGCCGACATTGAAACTGGACCAGTTCAATATCGCTTGCGCTGAATTCTGCACGATCGTAACTTCCGTCTGACCTCCGAGGACGGATTGCTGCGGCAAACTCGCGCCAGACCACAGGGACGGGTTGGCTGATACCCGTGGATCGACCACCAGCCCGCCCGTCAGCGTGCCGTCCGGGACATTGGGAAGCGTGGAGCCCGGATGGTTCGGATCGGCGCCGAGATTGTTGGCTCCCTGTGTCGCGAGCGCGCGCGCGGCCGCCTGCATCGCTTGAACCGACTGCAGAGCCAGGGAGTTTCGCGCCAACCGATCTCCGGGATTGGGCGAGCTGGCTGTCGTGCTCGTGGTCGAGGTTGGCTTGCCCGAGGTCGTGCTCGTCGAGGAAGTCGATGTCGCGCCTCTTCGCAGAATATCCCCGGCCACGAGATCGCGAACCGGCATCACGACGACAAGGACGCTCGCCGTGATCGCTCTCGTGAAATGCCAGATGGCTCTTGGTTGAATGGACCGTTTCATTCCGAGGTTTGTTTGGCGACTCCGGAGCCGGATTCGGCGGTTTGACGCGGCGGATTCACAAGCTTGTCTCCGTACGGCGGCAAGTCCTTCTCATTCAGCGTGACCCGGCTATCCAGAAGTTTGTCTTTGTAATCTTGGACCAGGTTTTCGAGTTTGACCCGGGTGATTCCAACGAACGGCTCACGAGCCGCCAGGGCCCGGCCAAGACCGAAGTTTTGATATCGTTGGAGGATTTCGCTGGCGGTCTTGTAGAGCTCGAGATTCTTCTCCTGGCGGTCGCTGACGAGGCGTTCCAACTGGACCACGGCGTCATCGGCGAGCTTGATTTGTTCGGCGTCTTTCTTGTGAGTGGCCGCCGCCGCCAGCTTGCAGCTTTCCGTGGCTTCCTTGAGATCGGCAATTTCCTTCTCCTGACGGGACACCTGAGCCTTCAGGCCGTCCGCGGTCTGGGCGGCAGTCTGCGCGGCCTGTCGGTTCGCCTCGGCCTGCTTGGTGACCGCTTGGAGTCTCTCGGTCAACGCTTTATTTTCGTCAGCGGCTTGTGCCTGGGCCGCCTGGAGCGCTGCGCGGTCCGTCTCCGCTGCGCGCAATTGGAGCAGCGTATCGCGGAGCCGGTCCCGCAACCGGGTCTCGACGGTTTGCGCCGGCTCGTCTGTGGGAAATGCCCGGGCCGGCCAGAGGCACAGGGCGCCCAGCAGCAAGAAGGAAATGCAGTTTCTGTTCATCGCATGCAGCCTTTGTATCGATTTCATAAGACTAGAATGTTGCGTTGGCATCGATTTGGAGCGTATCCGCTTTCAGCGTCGGGCCGGCGACTTCATCCGAGCTATACCAACGAACGCCGAGCGCGACCCTGGGTGCGATGGCGACCGCCGCGCCGATGGTGTAGCCTTTCACGTTGGTGCCGCCTCCCCCGAAGTCGGCATCGCAAAACCCATCGATGACCGAATCCGATTCGACGTACCGATAGTCGAGGCGCACGGTCCAATCCCACCGTTTCTGGAGCACGGGTTTTCCCAATTTGAGGATGACGATCCACGCGGTGTCCCCGCCGAGATAGGGGCCCCTCGCGCCACTGGAGGTGTCCGCCCCGACGTTGTTTACAGCAAGGTCGTTAAGGCGGTTTCGATCGAAGCCGACGTTCTTAATGAACTCCCCGGTGAGGGAAATATCGAACGGCTCGAAGTGGCTGTAATCGAGTCGGGCGGTGAAATCGACGTCGCGAAACGGCGTCGCGAGGCCATAATACTGCCACTGGTCGATGGTGCCGAAATCATTCGCGGCCACGGGAGTGATATCGCGCAAGGCCATATACGTGTTTCCATACTGGGCAAAGGACGGGCGTGTATCGTCGGTGTTGCCGTGGTCCGCCGTTGTCAACGGAACGAAGGGACTGGAGAGTCTTCCTTCGGCGTGATAAAAGTAATAGTAGGCGCCAGCCCCCTTGAAGCTCAAATCATCTTTGATCTTCCAATCGATTCCCAATTGCCCCGCATACAGCCATTTGTCCTCGCTCGGGAATTTATCCGGTCGATCCGAAGAAAAATTGAAGTCCGTGTTGAAGATGGGAAATGCTCCGCCGGCCGCGAACGCGGTAACTCCCTGGAATATCTCCTCTCTTCCTCGCAACGCAAGACCGTCGAAACCGATGTTGTCCTCCCAGATAATCGAGGTGGAAAAAAACGGATTGTCGAACCGGCCCGCTGAAATCGCCAGGTTCTCGTTTGGTGATCCGCCCATTTCGTATTTGATAAAGGCCCGATCCAGCCAAATCGCATACTTGCTGAAGTCCCCCCCCTGTCCCTGGCCGGCTGCGCCCAGGCTTTGGTTGGCTGAGACGGGTTGGTCGTCCTCACCCGTCGCCAGACGAAGTCCGGCGGTATAACCATCCTGCAAATTGATCTCGGTGCCGAGTCGGGCGCGCAACCGCATCCGGCTCCGGTCCTGATCCACGTTCCGCTGCGGTGAAAAGTCCGGGCCCGTGGTGTCGAACGGCGACCCGGTATTGATCGCGTTGAAATTGGGAAACACGCCGGAATCGTCGTTGCCCTTGGGGAAGAGATCCTCCTCATAGCGAACCCGAATGTCGCCGAATACATAAAAACTGTAGACCCAGGCGGGAAGCGAATTCGTGGCGGCCCAATGCTCGATGCGGGCTTGTTTCATTACGTCGCCTTCGATTTCGTCACGGATCTGGGCCTTGACGATCTCGGGAACATAGCGGACGCCCACGGTATCGTTGGTTAGCTGCTCGGTTGTTGTTTTGGCCGCTTGCGCCCGCGCTTCAGCGGCATCATGTTCCGCCTGTTGAATCAGCTCCCTGGCATCTTCCGGCGAGAGCACACCCCGCTCCACGAGGCGGTTGATAAGGTTGATGGTCACGTTCTGAGATTTCGGCGTCGGCGAGGAAGCTGAACGATTCGGTGCCGCCGCCGGCGGGAGATTTGCTGAAGCGGGCGCGTCCGCTACATTTCCCTGAGCCGGACCCGCGTCCTTCGGCAAGGACATCGACGGCGTGTTTGCGGTCGTTGGACCAGCGACAACCGCAGTCACTGAACCGTCCGCATCGGCAGCGTAGGCCCTGAGAGAAACAAGAACAGCACCCCCGCAAACGAGCGGCAGGAGAATGAATCGGAGATACCGCTTCGTCTTTATCATCATGGGTATGACCTGGAGAGAGCCGCGTTCGAGTGCCGCGCCGTGAGTCGCAACACGATGGGCATCGGCATTCCATCGGGCGGAGGTTCCTGAAGGATCAGACCGATCAGGACTTGGTTTGTCAGGGCGTTGTCGAGCGCCGCGTTGCCAGTCGATCCGGCGAGATGCGCGCGCGTGATCCGGCCGGCTTGATCCGCCCAAATCCGCGCCTCGATGCGAAAATCCGCGGTTCGTGTGTTCTTGTCGTTCTGTAGTGCCTGGGAAATCGCGCTTTGAACCTGACCCGCATACCATCCCCATCGACTGCCTCTTCCGCCCGTGCCGGTCGTGGTCTTGCCCGTGCCGAAGCCCAGACCGTTGTTGCCGGCGTGCAAACCGAAACCATCCCCGGATCCGTCGCCTTGGATGCTTGTCGCCAAGCCGGGCGAATCGTCGGCCGGGGTCTCCGTCTTGGTGGTGTTGTCCGGCTTGGTCTCCATATCGACGACAGGCACTTGCGCGATCATCTTCTGTTCGCTTTCCGTGGGTGGCGGAGGCAATTGAGACCGGGGAGGCGGAGGCGGTGGCGGCGTAACCGGCGGGGGAGGCAGTCTGACCATGACCATTCGTTGTTCTTGATGTGACCGCGAGGTCTGATTGACAAGTTTCTGGCCGAACCACACCGCGATCGCCAGGGCGGCCACCAGGCCGCAACCGACGATCACACGGTGCTTTTGGAAAAAACTCGGCTCGTCTTCCTCGTAAACACCCATCCTATTTCCCTTGGGATTTTGTTGCGAGGCCGACCTGTGAAATCCCGAGCCGACCCAATAGATCGAGCACATCCATGATCTTTTGATACGGAGTGCCGCTGTCCCCACCCACAACCACCGGAAATTCCGGGGTCAGCGCTTTTTGTTGGCGGAGACGCTGTTCCAGTTCGTCCAGCGAAACCGGAATGGTATCCAGAAACACTTTACCCTCATTGTTGACCGAAATGGCTTTGGTCTTTGGTTTGCCCAGATTCTCGCCCTTGCCTGCTCTCGGCAGGTTGACCTTCATCCCTTGAATAGCGGCCGTGCACATGAGAATGAAGATCACCAACAACACGTACGCCAGATCCAGCATGGGCGTGATGTTGATATCGTCGTAAGGTTTGCCGTCGGATTGGGCTTGCATGCTAATTCGTGGTTAAGATTTCCGTGAGGGCGTCTTCTTCGCTCTCGCCGCCGTAGAATTCGGCCATTTTCGTGACGAACTCGTCGATGAACACATGCATGTCACTGGTGGCGTCTTTGACGCGAGACAGGAGATAGTTGTAGCCAAACAGAGCGGGAATCGCGACGGCCAGCCCGGTCACCGTGGCGGCCAATGCGGCGGAAATGCCGGGGGCGATGCTGTTGACGTTCACCTCACCCTGTTGCGCGATCGCGGCAAAAGTGATCATGACACCGACGACGGTGCCCAACAAACCCAGGAACGGGCCGCCCGAAATGGCAATGGTCAACAAGACCATCAGCCGATTCAGTTTTTGAGTTTCCCGCACCAATCCGCCATCCAGGGTCGCGCGGATGGCTTGAACCGAGCGCGCCGAAAGCGCTCGCGAAGCGCCCCCGTGCCCCTCTCTCGCCAGGCGGTTTCGAAGCTCGTCCGTGCCGATCCGGTAGATGCGATAGATCGAAGCCCGGCGAATGGAGCGGAGGCGTTTTTCGTCGATGCGTCCCCCCAACGCCTTCACGTGATCCGAGTCGGCGTGAAGCAAAATGGAGAGATCGGCGGAGACGTGGTGCCATTCCTTCATGAACTGGGCGTTGCCTTTCGCCACTCGATTCAGGTAGGCCGCCTTGCTGATCATCACGTACCAACTGATCAGCGACATGACGAGGAGAATGCCGATCACGATCCATCCGTCGAGCGACAACGACTTGAGGATCACACCGGCATACCCGCTGGTGAACCAGCTCGTGGTCTGTTCGTCTGGTCCCAAGGCAAGCAGCTTGGTCCCGTTCTCACCCTGGCTGAGGGCGGCCAGCTTGATAAAGCCTGGTGATCGCGCGACCTTCGATATCTCCAATTCGTCCAGTTCGCCGTTGAAGTTTTCTCCGCCGATCTGCAACGCGCTGTTCATCGCCGGTAGGGACACATTCAGCGTGGCGACATTCTCGCCATCGAGATACAAGGTGATCGTGGTCGCCGACGCGACCATGGCCAGATGTCGCCAACTCCCGGCCGCCATCGGCGCCGTCGCCGCCCCTCGCTGGGCCTTGCCATCCCGCGAGACTTCGACATAGGGAACGCCGTTGTCCGCTCCCACTACGACGCTCGCCTTCCCTTCGTGCCGGCTGAAGATGATCTCCTTGGACGGCACTGCCGTCAGCTTGATCCAGGTCGATAGCGTGAGGGGAGATCCTTCCGACCACTGAAGCGATGCTGACAGCGGAATCGTCAAGACCGTTTTATCGTCCAATCGGATTCCCGAACCGATGAAGGATCCGTCGGCGGCGACACCGGCATTTTGTGAGAGATTGCCAAAGGACGTCGAGTCGGTTGCCGGGGTGCCATGCTCGTTGAAATGATAGACCAGAACGGTATCCGGGTCGTAGGTGGCTTTGGGGTCTTGGCTCTTATCCGGCTTGGAATTCGCGTTGCCGTAGTAGAGCCAGAAACTCGTCTTTGCGCCCGGATGAATGTCGGGCACTTTAACCCAGACGAACGCCTCGCCCATGAGCGCGTCGTATTTTTCGATGTGATAGGAAAGGAGCGTCTTGTTGTCTTCGGCGACAAACCGGATGTCGCTCCCGTCTTCTTTGGCCGCATCAAACTGGAAATTCCCCACGTGTAATCGAATGAGGACCGGTGCAGTGCCAATGGGATCTGAAATGGCAACGCCGGTTGACGTTGTATCGAGCGTGATCCTTTTGCGAGCCGACCAATCCGGGTTCCACCAGTTGGATGCCCGGGCTGTTCCCGACAAAACCAGAAGGCCGACGGCTGCGAGAAACCCGTGCCTCAACAGAATCGTTCTTGGTATGTTCATGGTCATTGCCTCTGGTCGGTGCTTGAAAAGATCCTTCTAGAATTCGGCCCACAGTCGGAAGGTCAGCCGCGGATCGTAATGCCGAATCTGCGGTGCGGTGGCCGAACTGGATGTGTTCGTGGGCTGAGCGCTGCCGGGCAAGTGCAGCACGGGAATGCCCAGGTCCAATGAGCCGTTCAGGTGGTCGGCGAGCCGGATGCGGGTGCCCACCCCGAAGTCGGCCAGATCAAATTGCGATATCTGTTCCGGCAGCGCGTTGATCACCGTCAGTCGTCCGGCCTCGGCAAACACATATCCCCGCCACTCCGAGTCCTTGTACCCGAGTGCCTGGGTGATGGAAGGAGTGCGCAGTTCCACCGCGCCAAACATCGCATCGTCGCCGAACGCTTCTCCTTCCAAATAGCCGCGAGCAGTGTACAAGCCACCGCCGCCAAACTGCTCCTGGCTCACCAATGGCCCGTCGGCAACCTGCCCCTGGACTTTCCCGTACAATTGAAAGCCGGCGGGCAATTCGCGGGTATCGGAAAGGTCTCCATGCAACGTGGCAAAATTGCCCGATGAGCCGACGCGGGCCGCTTCGAACGAGTTTGGATTGCTGCCCACACCGCGGAAATTGCATTCTGGCGTGATGTCGAATTCGGTTTGATTGTTGGTGGTTATCCAGGTGGCGCTATAGGTCGCGCTAACGGGGAAGTAATGGTAACTGGTTTGGGTCGCCGCCCCCTTAAACGGGTTGACAGTGTTTTGGCCGTCTTTGTAATCCACACCCAGGCTTAGTGTGTCGGAGAATTCCTTGCCGCCGGGCAGCACGAACGTCGAAAGAAAGCCGATGGTTTCGCCGCGGCCGGCCACGGCGCTCTGACCGAGGGTGGACACCGCAGTCGGACCGAAGATGGACACGGAGCTATCCTGCTTTGTGCCCTGAACGCTCAGGCTCCACCAAGTCACTTCGGGGATGCGGAACAGGTAGTATCCCGAAAACACCTTGACCTGATCCACCTCTTCTGGCGACAACTCAAAGCTTCCGCCAATCGAATGTCCCAGTTGCCACAGGTTGTTATAACTTACTGCGCCGTTCAGGCGGAGTTGGCTCGTGTTCTCGCTATAACGATTGTTTAGCTCGAGGCTGCCATGCAGGGGAAGCGTGTCCTTTACATCCAAATCGATGTCGACCGTGTTGGGCATCACACCCGGTCGCAACGCTGGCGTCACCCGCTCATCCGCGTATTGATTCAGGGCGAGGATATCTCGGGTCACGTCATTGAAATTTGGAACTGTGCCTTCGGCGACCGATGGGGCCATGGCCTTGATCTGGCTGGGCAGAAAATAGCGCGCCCTGTGCACCCGCAATCGGCCCACGGCGGCTTCCGTGACCTCGAGGATGATGCTGCCGTCCCGCCATGGCTGCGGCGGAATCTGAACCGAGACGGTCTGGTACCCCTTGTCCTGATAGGCTTTCTCGAGGGCGGCGCGGGCTTTCTCCACATCATCCCGCGTTCGACCCGGCCCCAAATAGCGATAAACCGCCTCCTCGATCTCGGTCCTTGTCAAATGATGGGCGCCTTTGACCAGATACTCGCGGATGAAGATCGGTTCGAGAGCGGCGTCCACCGTCAGGGGATAAATGAAGCAAATAACGAGCATAATTGGCGTAATCCTAAGAAGAATGCGCCCCACATTCGTTGTATTCATCCCGATAGTCTTCGATCGCCTGCCGCGTTTCCGCGAGCATCCACAACCACTCGTCGTGCAATGCGCAGGGCGCGGACGGCGATAGCCGCTGACGGCGGTGTACACCACACCCGGAGCAAACGCCTGCCGCCACAGTGGTCAGCGCCGACTCTCGCCGATGCCCCGGGCTTAGAATTCTTTTTCGCATACCGCCTCCAACACCCCGTTCTTCAGCAACGGCACCGCTAGCTCCCTGGGCCGCGAGGTGTTGCCGGCAGCCAACTGTCCGAGCTGCCGTTTTCACTGGTGAAAGCCTCACCTCGGAGATGTTGTGTTCCTGACAGACATCGAGGATCGATTCGCCCGCATCACCCTCCCGCAGGATGCAAATCTCCTCTACAAATCGTATTCCGCTACGGCGTTCATCCAGGCCCCGTTAGTTCCGGCCCATGCTATCACCTTAAGCGGCTCGAAAGAACGCGGTCACGTCGCTGACTTTCCTGCGGAGTCTAACTAGGTCCGATGGTGGGAACCAGTTGTTTATTGTAACGTTTTGGTGTCTTTGACACGAAATTGTAACACTTATAGAGTTCGTTAGTCTTCTTCGCGGCTGCGAGTCCGATAATCGCTGGTGTTGCGGAAGGCGCGAGCCATCGGATCGAGGCTTCCCGGATCTTCGCGGTCATCAATCATGGACATGCCACATCCTGCCGTGCCCGTCTCATTTCATTGACTGGCGTTTTGTACCTGTTGGGCCTCCAGCTCCTCGTACGCCGCGTAGCCGAATTGCGCACGGAACCTCTCATCGGCGATCTCCTGGGCCGTGAGCCAGCGTTCCTGGTACGCCCGATCAGTCGGATCCGGGCCGTCACCGCCGACCTCCTTTACGAACTGATCCTGCAACTGGGTGAGTTTATCCTGGATTGCCGGCGTGAGGGCTTGGGGATTCACCGGCTGAAAGACCAGCGGAAGCCGAAATCGGCTGCCTTCAGCGGGATCCGAAACCACAGGGAGGGCCGGCGGCTTCGGTCGAGTCTCGGACGGGACCGTCGGTCGTCCCACTCCTGGCGCCATTGAAGTGTCGGAGCCAGGCTTCATCCCTGTGGAGGTCTGCGCCGTCGTGGTCGACGCCAGAGCCAAAGAGGACGTTTCGTCGGAAGCTTCGGAGTGCGACATGGGCGTCGCAACCACCGTTTCAGCGTCGACAGATCCCGCCGGCAGGCTGTCGGGAATCTTCATTGCGAGCCGGTTTGCTGCAGTCGTCACGAACGGTGGTATCGCCGGTTGAACTGCTGGTTTGCTCGTGCCGCCAGTGATCCCCGCGGCCACGGCGACGATGGCCAATAGCGTCAACATGTAATTCCACCAGCTCGCGAAGAAAATGGAGGGCTTGATGTTCATGGAATCGATTGATGGAGAAGGTGTTGTGAATGAGACGGGTTGTCATCTCCCATATGACGTTGGTTTTATGGAAGCGAGGCTCCTCTGCTCGATCGAGCAAAGGAGCCCCGCGGATGAATTCAACCGAATGAATTCTGTTTGTTGATTACTACGCGCGAGCCGCCTTCCTGCGTCGGAGAATTACGACCGAGCATCCGAGCCCCAGGGCAACCAGGATAGCCGCCGAGGGTTCCGGAATCGCCTCATAGCTCAGGCCATCCTGCGTCAGGATCAACTCTCCGATTTGCGAGGAGGCTCCACTGCCTGGCGCGGACTCATCCAGGATGGACACAACCTCGCCGCCGTCGGGGATGTTTGCTGTATTATCAATGGTCGGATTGAAGCGTCCGAAGCTCTCGCCCGCAGTCTTCGACTCCTGTTTCGACCAACTGCCGGGTTGCGTGGCATCGATGACCGCCGCTGCTGCACTATTCGTCGTCGGAGTGGCACCATACAACGTTCCAGCGGATCCGCCCTCAAGCATCGGCTCGATAATTGCCGAAGCGTTCGCTTGCGCGCTACTGCTTCCCCGAGCCCACGAGGGCAAACCAGCCGCTCTGGTTGCCCACAGGGTGTCTACGGGAGCATGGCCATCAGGCGTGCCGCTGGCCCGGCCCGTGGTCGCAACCGCGCCCCACACCAAATCCGTGCGTGTGGACCAATCGGCGCCATAGACGTCAACGAGGTCTTGTACAGCCAGGGCCGGCACGGGAATCACCGTACCGACGGCGAGGTCATAGAAGTTGCTCATATTGCCGAGATCAACTTCCAGGTTTAACGAGGATCCCGGATCTCCCGTTGCGCGGAAGCCCAAGATCAGGTCATCGAACTGTGGTGTCAGAGTCTGGCCCACAGCGCGAACGACCGGTGTGAGTAGCAGTGCTGCGCTGGCGACAGCCAGCAGAACCATCTTGCGATGGCGAAGTTTTGTATCTTTCATCATGATGTCCTTACAGAACCTGGTTTTCCAGTTCTGCTTGTCCCGATCATCTTCGTGTTCGATCAATACGGAGATCCGGACGTGATCACGCCGCCTTCGACTGATCGACCGACCTGCATGGTGCTGAGCAACTGACCGGACTGCACGGCTTCCACGTCATGAATCTGCTGGGCAATCTGGTTGGCGATCGTCTGTGGATTTCCGCTGTAGGTGCCGCGATAATACATGTGCTCGTATGACCAGAGCGTGTATTGGCCTTCGGCCACGGTCGAGGTGCTGTAGGCAACCCCGTTGAAGGTCAGCGTCTGGCCGAGCGTTACGGTCGATGCGTCGTTGATGCCGAGATAAGCGATGAACGAAGTATTGCTGCCACCGCCGATGCTCTGGCTGCCGGGTGTGTTCATGGCTGAAGCAAGACTTCCACCGCTGCTATAGCCGGAATGGCCAACCGGATAGGTCGTGCCGTTGACCGTGTTGATCGGCCACGGAGCGTAAGCCGTTACGACGCCGCCAGTGCCCGGGGTTCCCGAGATCGTCGGCTGATATTGGAACGGGGCGTTGAATATCCCGAAGCCCGTCTCGGCGAACGACTCCAGACGCGTACCGGAGTCTTCATCGCGGCCCATCAGCGTGATTTGCAGGCTCTCATCCGCATTGTTACCGGTAAACAGCGATTGGTTAATCTGACCCGCCCCGAATAATGCCTGGGCTACCAGGGACGTCACATTGGAGATCGATGACGGGGATCCGGCATTCCGGACAAACTGGAACGGCACCACGCCAACCACGCCGTCGTTGTTCAGGGCTCCCGCCAACTGAGGCGACGTGTAGGCGGTCGAGCTTTGGAACGAATCCGACATGGTAACGTCGGCCGTGACCGGCGTGTCATAAGGTCCCGTAAGACCGCTTGTGCCGCCCGCGGTCAGGTTCGTGCCGTTCAACCATGTCGATACCGTCAGGTTGCGCGTCAGGTTTTGAATGCCGCCGACGGACCCGGAGAAGGATGTCTTGATATCCACGGGATAGTTCCCCACTTTTGTGCTTCCCCGGAATTCAGCCTGGCCCGCACTGCTGAGGGCAGACCCTGCATACCCATACGTATATCCGGCGTTGAGAATGTCCCCAATCGCGATGTGCACGGCTTTCCGGAACGCGGTGGAACCGGTAATGCGAATGATGTTTGTTTGAGCGGAAGCTGTCCCAGCGATCGCCAGTGACGCCACCCCCGCCAACATGGTTAATCCATACTTTCTCATGCTCTCTCCTGCTAGTTGTGTTGTTGTTGTTGTTCCGGCAAACCTACAGACCCCGCGCTCCGGCGCGGCGCCCCGGTACAATCGAGAGGCCTGCGGCAGGCCGTGGGTCTGGTCCTCAAATCGCGCTCCTCATCTGTGCCCCCTGACGACCGCAATGGCACTCTCACTTCGGCCAATGCGCCACATACTAGAGAGGGGCCGGAAAATCCTCTATCAGTTTGCGGACACGCGAGGGCAGTTCGCGGGCATCGGCACGCTCTGCGCAACCAGTTGCGCCCACCCCACATCCACGGGACGCCAGCGACCTGACGCCACGCGGCGCAGGATGTTCACGAAACAGTAACGGTGACCACCATTGCGTGATCCCCGATTCGCTGGGCGGCGACCCGTCCGTGCTGCGGTTGCCGCAGCCTGCGTGGCGGCAGTGATCGTGGTACGCGCCCACACAGTCACGAACCACTCGCGACGAAAGCGCCTTGTTCAGTCCAGTCGTTTTCCCGTGGGTCTTCGCCGCGCTGGTAAGAACAAAGCGGCAGGTGGATAATTTTTAGTTTTCGGACACAGCCGGCCAACCTTGCGCCGCTCGTGCCGCCCGTCGGAGGCCGCGCCGGCGTTGTGCGCGACGCGTCGGACGCCGACACGGCCCGGTCCTTGAGTCACAGAGACGCCACATTCTGTCACAGAACCGTTACGGGCTTCTCACTTACACGTCCAGAAACTGTCACACGCGCTCGTGTACTCTGGCCCCGGGGTGAATACAGGCGAGCACTTGGTCTTGCGGAAACAGAATCTCCCTCCGTCTGCGGAATGGAAAGCGGACGGAAGCGGTTGGTTGTTCGTACGTATCCGCGCCGGGGAAGGACTCTTGTTATTGGCCAACTCGACGCAACTGCTTAATTCCAGCGAGGTGCTGGTCTGCGGCCCCGCGCGCGCATGCCACGTCCGCGCCAGCGTCCTCGGCGGTCTGCAACTGGACTATTTTCAACTGCGCTCGGATTCGCTCGTTGGGGTCCTCAGCGCCTTTGAGCAACAACAACTGGCGGTGCTGACCTCGCGGCCCGAGCAATTCGTGCGTTGGTTCCGTGGCGACTCGGAGGTAGCGCAGCGGTTCGAACGGTTGTGCGAACAAACCGTTCCGGCGCTCAACCGCCGCTGCCAGATGCTCGAGTTGGCGGCCCCGATTCTTTGCGAACACCTGCCGACGGACGCACCGGAGCGCGACGGCGCGCACTCGGCCAGGGACCGCTTCGAAAACCTGTTCCGCGAGATGCCGGAAGCCGAACTACAGTATCGGAAGCCCCAGGAACTCGCCCGGCTCTGCGGTTGCGGCGTGCGGCATTTCCGGCGGTTGTTTCGGGAGCAATTCGGGCACTCGCTGATGCCGAAGAAGACGGCGCTGCGGATCGACAGGGCCAAACAGCTTCTCGTTGAGACCGACGCAAAGATCATCAACGTGGCAATGGATTGCGGATTTCAACACGTCAGTTTTTTCACTTCGACGTTTCACCGTCATACTCATATGACGCCGTCGCAGTACCGCCGCTGCAAACGCCGGGAGAGGCCGCTTGTCCGAACGACTCACCGGCCATGACCTCATTGCCCCGACTTGCACGAAGGAGAATAAATAAAAGGAGAACATGATGAAACAGACGAAGCGTACGCATCGCAGGATTATTCTGGTGGCGTTGGCCGGTGTGGCCCTGCTCACACCGGGAGTCCATGTGTTGGCCCAGACCGTGACCGCGCAGTTTGGTGACTTAATCCTCGGCTTCCGCGCCAGCGGAGCACCGGGACAATCGCTGAACCTGGAAGTTGATCTTGGCAGTATGAGCAACTTCTACGGCCTTGCCGCCGGCACGACGGTTTCCTTGCCGGCCCTGGCTCTGCAAGACCTCGCCAATACCTACGGCTCCAGTTGGTACACGCGCACGGACCTGTGGTGGGGCGCGATCGCCACGACGGGCCGGGCCAGCGGCACGCCCGATGGCCATGCTCCCGTAGACACTCTTTGGGCAAGCCGGGCAGCGGGCGGCCCTCCCTGGAATCGGGCAGGCAAGAGTACGCAAGCAACCTCTTCCGCAGTTATTGAACCGGTGATTACCGGAGACACTTACTCGTTGGATGGTGCCAGTTCTACTACCAACAGTTCCGAATCAGCCATCATCGATGCCACGCAACCCGGCAGTTGGTCGATTCAGGAGGCGAGTACTCCGGGCGAGAGCTTTAACCACTTCAATCCGACGATTGATAATCTGGTGACGCTTCCTGCCGCGGGCGACCAGGTCATCTCGGCGTTGTATGAACTGCAGCCGACGAATTCCGGCGGCGTCGCGGGCACATTCCTGGGCAACCTGGTTCTGACTCGCTCCGGTCTGAGCTTCCAATCACCAGCGACCACGGCGCCGTCCGCCGACTTCACGGCCGCTCCGCTCAGCGGGCCGGCCCCGCTCACCGTGAGCTTCGCCGACATGTCGGGGAGCGTCCCGCAGTTTTGGTCCTGGACGTTCGGGGATGGCGGTCTGGCGAGTGTTGAGAATCCGACCTATACATATCTGACCCCGGGCAGCTACACGGCTCAATTGTTGGTTTCCAACGCCATCGGGTCCTCCACGTTCACCCAGACGATCAACGTGTATGATCCATACGCCTGGTGGGCGCTGCAGTACTACGGCAGCACCAACATCGCGAACGCCGCTCCGGGCGCTGATCCGTTCGGCACCGGCATGAACAACACCAACAAGTTCCTGGCGGGCTTCGCCACCAATTCAACGGCGTACCTGCATATCATCAGTCTCGCCAAGACAAATGGGACGGACATCAAGGTGTTCTATCTTGGCGCCAACGGCGACAACACGTACACCGGTGGGCCGGCGTCCCGCACCAATGTGCTGGAGTACACGACCGGCACGGCCAATGGCAGTTACTCGAACAACTTCGTCAGCACGGGCCAGACGAATATCCTCAGTGGCGGCACCGGGCTGGGCGCGGTGTCGAGCATGGTGGATAGCGGCGGGGCAACGAACAGGCCGTCGCGGTTCTATCGCGTGCGCGTGTTGCTGCCGTAACGCGGACGACATTGTTCGCTGGTTGTTTGAGAGCGCGACCGAAATAGTGGGCCGATAACCAAACAAGGCCTGCGTTCACGACTCGGTGAATCAATTATCGGTCGCGCTCTCTCCTCTTCTGGTTGGAATCAGGAGACGCTCCGAATCGGGCACGACAGGGGAACCAGTGCCTCTGGCGGCGGTTCGCTGCCACGTGGCGCTGGGTGGGCTAGTTGATCATTACAGTGCGAAGCGTGTGTCTGATCTAGACGGGCGGTCTTTCGCATCGCATGGGCGCGATAACCTCACTAAGAGCGGCAGATGGAAGTCGTCTCAGCAGAATAAGTATCACAAGAAATCGCCTAGCAGCTTGGAGCCACCGGCACGCAAGGGCGCAGTGCCCAGAACTTCTCCGCCTCGCATTTTGGAACCAAACCTTCATAGTGGCCGTGGAGTATTTCGGTGCCGCCGACATGCCCCATGCGGTGCGCTGTTGGGGTCGGGTTGATGAATGCGGCAAGATGATAACTGGCGTAGGAATGTCGGAGAGCGTTGTTGGGCTGGTGCTTGATACCAGCAGCACCGTTGAGTTGTGGAAACTTCTTGGGGAACGAGTTTCGGTCGACGAGCGCAACGGATTCTGAGACGGACGTGTTGCAATGTTTTGTTGCAATGTCGTGGCTGAATTTGAGTGGCTTCAGGCAAACGAGAGTAAGCGTCCAAGATGTAGAAAACCCGACGGCTATTCGGTTTTGTGTGGTCTGGCAAAGACGAGTGAACACAGGCTAAAACCGTCGGCGGGAATTAGAAATCCGATGCTCTATCCAACTGAGCTACAGGCGCACCGAATTGACACCAGTACCAGTACGTCCGCGCCTACTATGCCACGTTCAATCGGGGCCGCAAGCAGATACGCCGCAGTCCTCGCACGCGCGGGGACATCTTTTGTTCCAGCGCCATTGGGCCGGGATTGCCTTCAAAGTCGTCGCGGGTTGGTCGGGCCAGAAAGAGGGCGGGGTCCTTGTCGCTCGCACGTACGGGCATCTGCGCAATGAGCACAACGCAGCGATGGCCAAACGGGTGAAATGAGGCGCGTCCATAGCCGCATTCCCGTCCGCGGTCAGGCCCCGCCATCCCCCTGTCGGGGATAGACAAACTCATGACCTTTGTGCATCATCAACAACCGTCTCGGACGGCAGACCCCCTGGCTCGAAGAGTCGGGTCCGTCCACAACGGAGAACAGGTCGAGACGCGAGGAGACGCGACGAGATGTTGATGAATTGCCGGCTGGCGACGACAGAGGTTGGCTCTGTCGGCAGAGTTGGAGTGAGTTGGTTTAGTCCGGGTGAGAGCGATGGATTGGAGTGGGTGCCGCGATACGAAATCGCCGGCCCTACCGTTCGACTGTTTGGGCAATGAATCGGGGTTATCTGCTACCGTACGTTCGGGCCGTCGTCGTTACAGGCTTGTTTCTCTCTCGAGCGCTCGCCTGGGGCGTCGTGGAGATTGTCGGCGTTTGCCGAGGCAGGGTCTGGTCCGCGGATAGGATAATGGTCGATGCGCCGGGTGTTGCCCAGGCCAGCGAGATCGACAAGACTCTCGCCATGCCATGGCCCGGTTTGGGTTATCCCAGCGATCCAGCCGGCAAGATCCATCACTGGAAGGAAGAGGCGGTCGTCGGAAACGGGTACATCAACGCCATGCTCGACCAAAACGGCGTGTTGTACGACATTTACTATCCGAGCGTTGGTAATCGACGCGGCGTCGGCGCTGCCAATGAAGGCTACCGCGGTCCCGAGCAGTTCCCTAATTGTCCCGCGCTCGATGAAGAAGCCAACGGCCAGATGAACGTGATCAGCGGCATGGGGGGTATCGCCATCGACACCGGCGGCACCAACAACATCTACTGGCTCCAAAACACGCGTGGCGCCGACTACCAAAGCGTGACGCAACGATGGGACAGCGACAGCGTCAATGTCGTGGCGACCTCCGCCAGACTCGTCGCGGCGAGCAAGAACATTCAAATCGTCCAGTACGATTTCTGCCCCTCGACCAACGCCCTGCCCATCGTGACCGACGGCGAGCGCACCAATTACGGTGTCTATATCAAGCGGTTCCTTCTGACCAACAACCAGGCGGCGACCAACACGGTCGATTTCTACTACGATGCCAGCTTCCAGATCAACGGCGGACACACCAACAACGTCATGTACTGGGAGACGTCGGTCGGCGGCACCAACTACAACGCGATGGTGGCCTACAACAACACCTATGTCGATGTCCCCCGGGCGAACCAACGCTGCCTCCCCAACGGCTACACCGTCCAGTATTCTCCATCGTTCGCATTCGACTGGATCAAGAACATCTCCATCCATTTTGCGACGGTGATGAAACTGGTGACCAATACCGTCACGGGCGCCGGTGCCCCCGCCGACGGGAGCTGGCGCGACATCACGGCCACGGACAGCCACGAGGGCTGGATTGGCAAGCGCGTTACGCTCGCGCCCGGCGTCACCAATGAAGTGGACGTGATGATCGTCGGCGCGTGGGAGGATGTGGTCGGCGCGACCGGAACCTACAACTTCTGGTGCAGGCCCATGATCTCCTGGTTTTACACCAACAACATGGCGCGTGTGCAGGCGGCAACGGAGACCTATTGGTCCAACTGGCTGAGCGCCGGCGTGACGGCGGATTTTCCCGATGCAGCGTACAACACGCTGTTCAAGCGGTCGCTTCTGGTGACGGCTCTGCACATTGACCTGGCAACGGGCGCGATCATCGGCGGGATGCACAACGGAGCGTATCCGTTTGTGTGGCCGCGCGACGGCATCTATGCCGCCGTTACCCTTGACCGTACCGGTCATACCAATGAGGCGGCGGCGTTTTATCGGTGGCTGGGCAACGCGGCCCGTCGCGAGGCCGACTGCGTGGATGGCGGGTTGGGTGTCTTCGCCCAGAAATACACGACGGATGGGACCCCGGTGTGGCGCAACGCCCAACTGGATGCAACCGCCAGTGTGCCCTGGGGGTTGTACGACCATTACCTGACCACCGGGGACGGCTCCTTCCTGACCGACAACTGGAACCTGGCCTTCACCTCCGCCAACGCCAGCAGCGAGACAAGTTGCCGCAACACGGCGGGGGTGTACTTCGACCCGACCTATGACCTGATGAGCACGTGGAATGTCTGGGAGGATAGCATGGGTGAGCACATCTACTCCAACGCTGGGGTCGTACGCGGCCTGCGCGACGCCGCCAATATCGCGGCGTTCGTCGGCAGCAATCATTGGGCGACCACGTTCCGTGAGCGTGCCGATGTAATTGTGACCGGAATTGTCGCGCGCATGGATTACCGGGTGGAGCCGGCCGATATCAGCCACTTGGGCATCGCGGTTCCATACGAAGTGCTGTCGCCGGCGGATCCTCATATGACCAACGTCGTCGAGTGGATCAACGGGCGTCAGGCTGTAGGCACGTGTTCGGCTTGCATCAGCGCGGGCGGACCGTGGAGGGACAACCTCGTGGAGAGTGATCCGGTGAAGTATCCGGACATTGTCGGCCTGGTTGACCGCTATGCGCACAATGAGAATGGCGGTACCGACAACTACTGGAACACATCGCCGCCTCTGCACAGCCCGTGGTTCCTGGCCTCC
The DNA here is from genome assembly GCA_035541135.1 of Verrucomicrobiia bacterium. Taxonomy (GTDB): domain Bacteria; phylum Verrucomicrobiota; class Verrucomicrobiia; order Palsa-1439; family Palsa-1439; genus Palsa-1439. Next base: position 31,789 of record DATKNW010000003.1, on the reverse strand, counting down.
TCTTGGTACGGCGAGTACTTTGCCCGTTGGCAGGATTACGTTGGCGGCACCAGTCTGGTGGACACCAACAAGAAGATGCTCGACCGGCTGGTCAACAAGTTGGGCCCGATGGGGCTGGCGGCGGAGCAAATCGCACCGACAACCACGCTACAGTTGTACCCGGGGTTCTGGCTCCAGGCCGCCTGGCCAACCGTTTGGGAATCGCATTCGACGCTCGTCGATCAGATGACGATGTTCCTGGATTACAGGCCCCAAGGAACGAACGGTAACAACACTTGTTACTTCGCGCCGAAGCTGCCCTCGGCGTGGAGAGCCATGACGTTCCACAATCTTGATTCCCAAGGGCAACGATTTGATGTCACGATTACGGAGAACCCGACCAGTGTCCGCGCCGACATCGACAAGCACACAGTCGGTCCGCTGAGTTACGATGTTTACTTGCGCATCCCCGCGGGTGTCACGCCCGTGAGGGTGGTTACGAACGGGGCGTATTACGTGCCCTCGCCATCCGCATACGACACGAAGACCGGCCGTGTTCACGTTCAAGGCTCGCTCACATCCGCGGCGGTCCATAATTACATCGCGGTTACCCACGGCGGCAACGCCCCTGCCGGTCAGGGCATGGCTGACGTCATCGATATCGCGAAAACAAATGCAAATCATCCTCGGCGCGCCGGGGATCGGTAACTGCCGCCACTCGACCTCAGGATGAACCTCACGAAAGCGAAATCCCGCAACGCCTGCTTCATACTGGTCGCTTGACCGGTCCGGAGCATCGTGGTAGCCTGCAGCTGGTCGGGGCGCGCTACTTCGAAACGAGAGTCAACACTGAAAATGCGCTCGAATATGCGGGTGAGTCCTGGAAATCTGCGATAGCGGCGCAGCGAAGCAATCTCATGAATGGCGGCAGGAACGTATGCATTGTGCTTCACGCACACATGCCCTACGTAAGACATCCCAGAGACTATGAGAAGGCCGGCCACCGGTATTATTTTGAAGAAGTCTGGCTTTTCGAAGCCATTACGGATTGTTATTTGCCGCTCTTGAATGTATTCGAGAGACTCCGTGCGGACGACACGCCGTTTGCCCTCACGATGAGTTTCTCGGCCACCCTTCTGGAAATGCTCGACGACGAGTATTTGCGCGACAAGTATCTCTGGCATCTGTCGAAGCTAATCGCCTTCTCCGAGACGGAGCTGAGCAGGACGGCGGTCCTTCCCGGCGAGGAGGGCCGTCTGCAGCACGAAACGGCGAAACTGTATGCCAACCGGTTGGTGCGAAACCGGGATCTGCTGCGCGAGTCTTATGATGGTTCGGTCGTCAATGGCTTCAAGAAGTTTGTCCGATCTGGAAACATCGAGGTCCTATCGACGGGCGCGACCCATGCCGTACTGCCACTCCTGCCGCATCCCGCCGCCGTTGACCTTCAGATGGCGATGGGCCGACAAGCCACGCAGCACCATTTCGGCTGTAACCCGACGGGTTTCTGGCTGCCGGAAAACGCCTACGGTCCGGGGATGGAAGAAAACTTGAAGAAGAATGGCTTCGAGTATTTTTTAAGCGCGCATCACACCGTTGAAAACGCGCACCCGAAACCGCCGTCGGGCGTGTATGCTCCGATCCGATGTCCCAACGGGGTGCTCGTGCTGCCAAGGCATCCGTTCTTTCATGCGCAGCTCTGGGGCATCGGTTGCGGCTATCCGGGCGACTTTAATTACCGGGAATACTATCGGGATGCCGGATGGGACCTGCCGTTCGACGCCGTCTCATCCGTCCTGCCTACCGGGAGCAACGACCGCTGCAATATCGGCTTCAAGTACCATCGGATCACGGGCGTGAAGGTGCCATTGGGTGAGAAGGCACTGTACAATCCGGAGGCGGCGCGGAACATGGCGATCACCCATGCGGGTGACATGCTGCACAAGCTGGAAACTGTCTTCAACAAGACCGAGACACCGCATCCGACCATCGTCGTGTCCAACGACGCCGAATTGTATGGTCACTGGTGGTTTGAAGGTCCGGACTGGCTGGAACATCTGTTCCGTCAGGCGCGCGGAAGAGAACACCTCCACTTTGTCACGTGTGGCGCCGCGATTTCATCGAGTGCTCCGCCGGAAGTGGCGACGCCGGCGCATGGCACCTGGGGGGCCGGCGGCTTCTTTGGCATTTGGACAAGCGCGAGAAACATGTGGGTCTGGAGTCGGATCCAGCATTGCTTCGAGTTGTGGCTGCAGGTCGCCCGCATGAGCCTCGATGACGGCGAGCGGGCGTGTTTTGAGCAGGCAACGAAGGAGATGCTCCTGCTTCAAAGTAGTGACTGGCTCTTCATGATCGCGAACAACTACAACACATCGTATCCGCGGAAGAGGATTGAAGAGCACTTCAATGGCTGTGTCTCCTTGCTCAGCGCGATCATCAACCGGCGACCCGGGGAGAGCCCGCCTGATCTCTCCGATCGAAAAGAGACGCAGCCGTTCATGGGGAGGTTCTTTGATGCCGCGCGGATTGTCCCGGACGGACGAAATGGCAATTCAGGTCCTGGCAGATTGATCTTGCTTCCGCGCTCTCCAAGGGAGCTCGCCTGCGTCTTCCGGGAGCAGGGTCTGAAACAGGGCGACCGCCTGGTGGTTGAGCTGTTCAAGCTTGGACCCGGAGATCGACGCGAACAGAAGCCATTATTCTCGGTAGAAATGACATTCACGGAATCGCTGGATTTGCTGGTTTTGAGCGCGAACCACGACGCGGGGCAGAATCACCAGCGCGTCGAATATCACAACGACAGAATACGTCCGCCGTTGACGTGCATTTTTCTTCAGGGACTGGAGCCGAACTCCGGATACGCGATCTCATTGACCGTCAACGCAACGGAAAAATGGGTGTCCAACCCGGCCCGCACCTGCGTGGGACAGAACAATTTCACCATTGGCGATGGCGGCACGGTTTTTTTCTGGGAAAGGCCTGGGTTTGATATTCCGCGAACGCGGTTTTGAGGACATGATTCCAATCGCACGGGCGAGCCATCAATTGCGGCGGGGCGCGCAACCCGGCATGCACAGGTTCTCGTCTCGGCGCGGATCCCTTTTCCCTTCGGGCCCTGGTGTTCCATTCGGGTTCGAGAGTTAACGCGGCTGGCGAACACTGGTACCGAGCGATAATGGGGGACAACACCAGATACGGCGTTAGAAACCTCTGGAAGTACTTTGTATTCCTGCGGCCATACAAATGGCAGATGCTTCTCCTGATAGTGTTCCTGGTAATTGACAAGTCGCTTACGGTGATATTCCCCATGCTCCTGGGGTTTCTCATCGACAACGTGCTGACGCATCGCGACATGGTGAAGCTCGGTCTCGTATTTCTGGCAATGGTTGGCACGAATGTCCTTCAAAGCGGGTTTGGCGCCCTCTACGGCAATGTTGCGGCACTAACGGAGCAGAGGATCGACTTCGATATCCGGTGGACCTTCTTCTCTCACATTTTGCACATGTCCCTTCGCTTTTTTGATCGTCGTCGGGTGGGCGAGCTGATTTACAGACTTGAGGACGTGAGCGTCATCCAGAATCTCGTGAGCGGTTTTATCCAGGGCTACGGCTCGGACGTTATCGGGGTCATTATCTATGGAATTTATCTGGCCACGATGAGTTGGAAGCTCATGTTGGTGGGATTCGCGACGTTGCCGCTATTTGCCGCCAGCTCGAACCTGTTTCTCTCCTGGTTCCGGAGAAAAGAACAGGCCCGCTGGGATCTTGACGCCCAATCTCGCGCTTTGATTAACGAGGCACTGGTCGGCATCCGCGTCATCAAGGCGTTTGCGATTGAGAATTTCATTGTTCGAAAGATCAAGCACCTGGTGCTTCGGCAGCGGAAGCTCCGGATGGAAATGCAACTGGCCGGCGCCGGCAAGGGAGCGTTGACCAGCTTCGCCGGTGGCCTGGGCACGTACGTCACGCTTTGTTACGGTGGATATCTGGTGATACGTGGTTCGTTGACGGTCGGCGAGCTCATGGCGTTCTTCGCCGTTATGGGCAGTGCCTTCGGTCCGGCTCAACGGCTCATCACGATTCGTCAGAGGCTTCAGGGCGTGGTGATGGCTGCGGAAAGGTTCTCGCAGATCTTTGACGAGCAATCCGAGTTGCGAGGCTCGGCCCGCGCCCTGAGAACCTCTCGCATTGAAGGTCGCATCACGTTTCGCGACGTCGGCTTCGGCTACACTCCGCAAGTGCCGGTCTTGAAGCAAATCAGCCTCGAGGTTCGACCGGGCACGACGGTGGCGTTCGTGGGAAGAAGCGGCGCGGGAAAGACCACATTGGTCAACCTGGTTCCCCGGTTTTACGATCCCGACCAGGGCCAGATATTGATCGATGGTCAGGATGTTAAACAATTCGAACTGCGGTCGCTGCGCAGACAGATCGGAATGGTGTTACAGGATCCGTTTCTTTTCAACGGCTCCGTTTGGGATAACGTGGTTGTGGCCAGGCGCAACCCTTCCCGGGAGGAAGTGGAGCACGCGTGTGTCCTGGCCAATGCGCACGAGTTCATAATCAGGCTGCCGGACGGTTATCAGGCGTTAATCGGGGAGCGAGGCGTTCGACTTTCGGGCGGACAAAAGCAACGGTTGTCGATCGCGCGAGCGCTTCTTCACGACCCGCGTATTCTCATCCTGGACGAGGCAACGTCGTCCGTCGATCTGGAATCCGAAGCGCTGATTCAGGCGGGGTTGAAGGAGCTGTTGAAGAACAGGACGACATTGGTCGTGGCCCACAGGCTCTCCACCATTATTAATGCCGACCTGATCGTCGTCATGGATGAGGGTCGAATCGTGGAAACCGGTAACCATTTCGATTTGCTCCAGCGGTCCGGCTTATATGCACGCCTGTACAGCAATCTGGCTCGGCTGTAACCTCAAGTATGGATTGGACTGACCGTCGCACCGTTGTGAGGATCGGACGCCCGGCCACGGCCCGGCAGGTTCGAATATTCTTGACAGATGGCCGAGGCCTTGGTCTACTGAGGTTATCGGGTCGGTTGTGAGGATTGCGAGGCAAGGTGAAGCTTAAGTCATGGTGTGACGCAGCAACGAACAGCGCTTCCGGTACGCAACGCTCCTATTGTCCCCATTCACTGCGAATTTTTCGTTTCGATCACCTTTTTGCTGTGCAATCCCTTGGGATATGATCGTCGAAGACGAGGTTGCCCAAGCGGTCTGGTAACGGCGGGCGTGCATCGCGGCAGTCGCGATCGCATTCGAGTAGGTATAACGAAAACATGGAAAGACAAAGCTATGAAAGCACTTAGATTGCTCGGTTTTGCCCTTTTGGCATATGGAATGTTTGCAGCTCCACTCGAAGGCGTCACCATCAACGGCACGTACAAGGCGTTTTACGGGTCGGCCCTCGCGACCCAGGCGATCGCCACGGTTGCTCAGGACAACGACATGGGCCTGGTCGATCAAGCCGACGGGTCCGAGCTCGACGCCGGGTACGGAATTATCAGCAACGGCGTGCTGTATCTGTTTCTCGCGGGCAACATCGACTCGGGCGGGCTGGGCAATAATTTCGGTGGCGTGCCGTTTGACAAGCTGCATGTGTTCTTGATGACCGGTCCCGGCGGAGACAATCCTCTCGGGACAAATTATAGCCGGAATGCCGATTTTGGTTTCATTAACCGGATGGGAGCCGGCGGGAATGGCCAAGACTCGGGCAGCGCCGGGCTGACGTTCGACGCGGGCTTCGCGCCCAATTACTGGATCGGCGTCACGGTCGGGGGGGGCGGCACAAATCCGATCATGTACGCGAACTTTGAGGTGATCTGCTCGAATTGTCCCGGCTGGTATATGGGATCGACCTCTCCCGGCAATGCCCTGGTGGACAGCAGTGGTCATAACACTGGCATTCAGGTTGCCCTCAACAACAGCAACACGAGCGGCGTCTGGGGTGACCCCAACGGATGCTACATGAATGGATCGCCCACCAACGTTCCACAAAACGTCACGACCGGCGTGGAAATGGCCATTCCATTGAGCGCCATCGGCAGTCCGTCGTCTTCCATCAGGGTTTGCGCGTTCATCACGGATAGTCGGTGTGACTCCCTGTACAATCAGGTCTTGGGCCCGGTCTGGGATGGAACCACCGGCTTTTGCGAGTTTGCCTTGTCCGGCGACGGAGATTCTTCGGAGGTCAATTTTCAGTTTCTACCGGGTACGCATTACTTTACCGTTCCGGTCCCGTCCTGCGAGTCGATTCCTGCCAGTCCGACCACGGCATCGTTCCCGACCACCGGCGGCGGCTCCAGTGTGTTCGTCACGCCGGGGGGCGGATGCTCCTGGGCGGCATCGGTCAACACGAATTGGCTGACGATCACTGCCGGCTCGTCGGGCACGGGCAGCGGAACCATCACCTACTCGGTGAGCACGAATACATCAATCAATCCGCGGACGGCGAGCATGTTTATCGTGGGGACAACCGTGCTCTCGACGCAAACGGTATCCATTACGCAAAGCGGTGTGCCGGCGCCGCCCTTGGGCAGTATCATCATCAACGGCACGGCAAACACAAGCCTCTACGGATGTCCGTTGGCCGTGCAGCAAGTCGGCACAGCGTTCGGTAAAAACACCAGCGCGGACCCGGCGGCAGCCAACGGCTCCGAACTGGATGCGGCATACGGAATGGTTCAGAATGGCGTGCTGTTCCTGGCGTTCGCGGGGAACCTCGAAGCGAATTATAACAAGCTGGAAATCTTCTTTCAGACAGGTCCCGGTGGACAGCACACGCTGACCAACATCAACCCAAATGTGGATTTTAACGGCCTCAACCGAATGGGCTACAACGGTGGGAGCGCGTCGAATGGCAATCCCGGACTGACGTTCGACGCGGACTTCGCGCCCAATTACTGGATCGGGGTGACCGGAGGCGGAACCCCCTACACGTTCTACGCCAACTACGCGCAGTTGTGGCCCGGCGGCGGCGGCACCAACGGGTACTACCTGGGCTCAACCACGGCCGCCAGCAACACGCTCGTCTTGGGCGCCGCGAATCCGTTCGGCGTCCAGGCCACCGTCAACAACATGAACATCGCCGGGGTCGACAGCTCCGCATGCTACGACGATCCCTCGGTATTTCAACAGGGGTCGGTGACGAATGGCATCGAACTGGGGATCCCGCTGGCGGCGCTTGGCAACCCGACGGGGACCGTGAAAGTCTGCGCGTTCGTCAACGGCATCGCGCATGATTACATTTCCAATCAGATCTTGGGGCCCGTTAACACTGGAACCTGTCAGGGCAGCCTGGGCGAGCCGACTTTGGTGAACCTCAGTAGTCTTCCGGGCGTGCATTACTTCCTGGTCGGTCCAGAGATGCGTGTGACCAGGGCGGCGGTCACCGGCCAGGATGTCAACATTAGCTTTCTAACCGAAGCCAACACGAACCTGTCTTATCAGTTGCAGTATACAACTATCCTGACGAACAACACAATCTGGACCAACATTGGGTCTCTGAACCTTGGCAACGGAGGAATCAGGACAGTGACCGATGGCATGGGCGCCACCAACAAGCCTTCAAGATTCTATCGCGTCAGGCAGACGCCGATTTGCCCCTGAGTTCCCCGACCGAGCCGTCAGGAGTTTGAGCGCTCGATCGAGTGAGCAGTCACAGCCGTCGGCAAAGCGACATAATGACTCCAGAGCAGGGTCGTCGGGCAATTCCCAGACGACCTTTAGGGGGCTGTTTCTTTTTCTATACCAGCCATCGACGCGACCGACTCAAGATGGCCGTACCGGGCTGTGATTGACTTCGAGGTTATCCCGGGTCGGGGGGGAAGTCGTTGGTGTCTCGGCGGCGCAGTCGATATAGGCCTTAGCATCTTCGCGGATGTCGTTCTTACTTCCGATCCACGACGGGCGGCACGCCCCGTGTTCGCCGCGTATTTGGCACAAAAACTGCATTGAACACAGGGTCTTCCGATGGCGGAAGAGTGCTGTGCTGTCAGATAAAGGAGGAGCCGGATGAAGAATTCGCCCTGTTTTCGCTTTCTTGCGCTGTGGATTCTAGGTGTGTCTGTGTTGTCAACTGGCACAGTTGTCCTGGGACAGTTGGCGAGCAGTCACAAGAGCAAGATCGTCATTTATCCATCGGCCAACGAACCGATTTCACAGGCGCAGAACCTCGGAATCAGCCACGTCATCAATTACGGCTCCTACTGGCTGGCGGAGGTGACCGACGACCAGATGGCGTCGGTAAAGGCGCGGTACGGCGAGCGCGTCGTGAAAGCTGACTCGATGAACCACATCCATCTGAATGTTTGCAGGATCGATGTAAGTCAAGGGGAACCTTCGAACATTCCCGACGGATTGCGTGAAAGCATCCCCTCGGGCAACCGCCTGCGCCTCGTCCAGTTCCGGGGACCGGTGAAACCGCAGTGGTTGCAGCAACTCCAGGGCGTTGGGGACGTCAAGATCGTGAGTTACGTGCCGAACAACGCGTACGTGGTGTGGGTGGATGCCGCGGCCGAGGCCAATCTGCACCGTCTGACCGCCTCGAACGGACCCGTTCAGTGGATCAGCGCCTATCATCCGTACTACAAAGCGAAACCGTCGCTGCTGCACACAACCAATGCGGTGGTCAACGTGACGGTTGAATTGGTTGATACACCCCAGTTGCCGCAAAGCCTGGGCGAGATTCGAGGGCTGTGCCTGGGTGGCAAGTGCGGCGAGCCGACACGGGTGGGCGGTCGCATCCAGATTCAGGCAACGTTGCCGGCGACGGGGCTGTTGCCGGTCGTGCGCCTGCCGGATGTTTTGTGGGTTCAGCAGATCGTGCCGACGCGGCGCATGGACGAAAATCAAGCCATCGTGCTGGCCACCGGCAGCAACGGTTTGGCGCCCACGCGATATCTCAATTTTCTAAACGCCATCGGGTTTCCGGACGACCCGTCGGAATACCCCATTCTGGATATTGCCGACACCGGGCTGGACGAGCCCAGCGAAACGACCGGCATCTACCCGTGGCATCCCTGTTTCTATGACCCGGCGTTTCCGGTGTCCCCGGATGCGCAATGTGACCCCTCCACTTCGTCGCGCGTCGTGTACGCCACCGATTCCGATACCGAGGGACACGGCACGGTGGTCGCATCCGTGGCGGCCGGTTACGACCTGGATCCCAACCAAACAATCCATTGTTTCACCCAGAGCAACGATGTGGTGACGGTTAATGGTAATCAACAAAACGTTTGCGTTCCTCTTGAGGATCAATCGCGGCCATTTCCCGCGACGGTCTTCCGCCGCTCCGGTGGCCTGCAATGCGGACTGGGAGTTTCACCCTATGGCCGCATCGGCTCCAGTCCCGGCGGCGCGCAGGGCGACTATCCCGGCGCGATGACGGCGGGCTTGCGCGCGTATCTTAGCGGAGCGCGAATCAGCAATAACAGTTGGGGCGAGATTTTGGTCACGGGTGTCAACGGCGGCGCCTACGACGCCAGCTCGCAAGACTATGACAGCCTCGTCCGCGACGCGGTGCAAACCGGGTCGACCAATCCTCCCACCCCGGGGTACTCGCCCGTCAACCAGGAGTTGTTCTATGTGTTTGCCGGCGGTAATGCCAACGGAGCCGATTTAACCGTTGGCGGTTTCGGCGATGTGATCGTGACACCCCCGGCGACCGCGAAGAACGTCATCGCGGTGGGAGCGAGCACGTTGGATGATGGGATGTCTTCGTTCAGTTCCTTCGGTCCCTGCGAAGACGGTCGGTTCAAGCCGGACATTGTTGCGCCCGGCGAGGGGATTCTCGGGGCAACATCCCAGGCAACGTACACTCATCCGGACTGTGATGGTTGCGATCCCAACAATCCCAGTCCGGCAGTGTGTTCACAAGACGTCGTGTCCGATCCGGTCATTACCCGACTGTACGGCGAGGTCGACAATGGCATCACCGCCTACGCCGGCACGAGCTTTTCGGCTCCGGCGGTCTCGGGCGGAGCGCAACTGTTGTGGTGGTACTTCCAGAATCGGCTGCTAATGCTGCCGCCGAGTCCGGCCATGTTGAAAGCGTATCTGTGCAACTCGGCGCTGTATCTGCCAATCATCGACCCGCTGACAGGAGCCCAGGACACATTGCCATCGATCGCCCAGGGGATGGGGCGGATGGATTTGTCGCGGATGTTTGACGGCGTGTCTCGCGTGCTGCGCGATGAGACGACGCCGCGAGCCATTGACACGCCGCTGCTGGGCACGAACGCGGTGTCGCAACAGACGTTCTTCTCGCAATCCGGGCAAACGTACCAATTGAGCGGCACCGTGGCGGATACCTCACAGCCGTTTCGTGTCACGCTGGCGTGGACGGATGCGCCGGGTAATCCGGCGGCGTTCAACCAATTGGTGAACGATCTCAATCTGAAGGTGACGATCGGCGGGAAGTTGTACCTGGGCAACGTATTTGCGGGGCCGAACTCCGTGCCCGGTGGCGTCCTGGACCAGGTCAACAACATGGAGAGCGTGTTCCTGCCCGCCGGGCAGACCGGCGCGTGGAGCGTGGTGGTGCAGGCGCAGGACATCGCCGGTCCGGCGGTGCCGAACGTGAAGGGGTCGGTCGTGAACCAGGACTTCGCGCTGGTGGTGTACAACGGCGCCAATGCATCGGACGTTTCCATGGGACTGACGAACGATATCTGCCAGACCGCCATCCCGATCATGGCCTTCCCGTTCTCCTGGACCAATACCCTGTCCTCACCCACCTATGTCAATGCCGCTCCCAGTCCGTCCGCCGGACCGGGCGGGTTGAAGGAGTTTTTCCGGATCGTCCGCCCGATACCGGGGACGATCATCAGCGCCAACACCACCGGCAGCGCTTTTCCCACGGAAGTGTCGATCTGGGAGGGCCAATGCGGCGCCTTGTTTGAACTCACCTCGGACGCCCCGAGCCTGACGATTCCGCCGGTGCCGCCATCGGTTTCGTGGACGGTAACCGACACCAATAACATGTACTACATCGTGGCGGAAGGCTTCGGGGGAGCGACGGGCCATCTGGTGTTGAATGTCGATGCCCAGGTCCCGGCCATTGAATTTCTTCCCTCCAGCCTCAACTTTGGCGCCACCTATCCATTCACCACAACGGCTCCGCAACTCGTGACGTTCACCAACGGCTCGACGCTCGCCGTCAACATCAACGACATCTCGGTGGTCGGCGCCGATCCCGGCGACTTCCAGATTATTGCGAACCAATGCGCCGGGACAACCGTGCCGCCCGGCGGAATCTGTCAGATCGAGCTGGTGTTTGAGCCGACGGCGACCGGAACCCGGACGGCAGCCCTGCAGCTTCTGTCGGACACGACCGGAGCCTCGCAGTTGTTGCCGTTGAGCGGCACCGGCCTCGTGGCCAGCCCCCTGGTTTGTTTGAGTTCGGGGAATCTGGCATTTGGCAATCAGTTCGTCGGAACCACCAGCCTGGTGCAGAGTATCGTGGTATCGAATTGCGGCGCGGCGGCGTTGGTGGTGACGAACCACGTGCTGACCGGCGCCAATGCTGGCGACTTCACGCTGACGGGTTATGACTGCGAAAGCGCCTCCATTCCGCCGGGCGGGGTCTGCACGGGCAGCGTCTCGTTTGCGCCGAGCGGTACCGGCGCTCGCGCCGCCACGTTGATCTTGTACGACAACGCCGTGAACAATCCGCACTCCATTGGATTCTCCGGCACGGGCGTCGTCCCGGCGCCGGGCGCCTGTTACTCGGCCGGTTCACTCAGCTTCGGGAACGTGCATGTCGGCAACAACGCATTGCAAACGCTGACGGTGACCAACTGTGGGACCGTGGCGCTGTTGATCACGAATGTGTCGCTGACCGGAACCGATGCCGCACAGTTCGCGGTTGTTGGGAACACGTGCGCCAGTGTGCCCGCGGGAGGGACCTGCTCCATATCGGTGCGGTTCACGCCTGCCAGCGGGGGCACCTTCACGGCGTCGTTGATGGTTTTCGACAATGTCGCCGGTAGCCCACAGGCGATCTCACTCAGCGGAAACTCAGTGTCAGCCCTGCCGGACGCGTTGATCGGCACCTCGACCAGCGTGAAGAAACTCGTCGGCAACGGCGTGCTGGATCCGACGGGAGCGTCACAAACCATCTACACGACGATTAACAACGGCAAGAAGAAGGTCTTTTACGTCGCGATCCAGAACCTGGGATCGGCGTCGGATTCCTTCGTTGTCACAGGCGGGGGAAGCACTCCGCAGTTCACGGTGAGCTACTATCTCGGAACCGCGAAGAACGCCACGAACATCACGGATGCCGTTGTCGCGGGAACGTATACGACTCCATCCATGGCCGCTGGCGCGATGACCGCGAAGAACGCGATGATCCGTGTGCAAATCCAGGCCAACGATGTGCCGACGTCGACGTCGTATGACATACCGGTAACGGTGAGTTCCGTCAGTGTGCCCTCGCTGAGCGACCGGGTCATCGTCAGCGCCTTCTGATTGACCCGGGCCTCGACGGTCTACAACGCCTGCTGATTTCCGAAAGGAAGTTGTAGGCCGCGTGCCCCCACGCGGCGGTCGTGTCAATTCTTTAATGGCGTGCCGGCGAAGGAATCCCGCGTAGAATTCTTATGCAAGCATCCTTTAACGGGCGGCCTGCCTATCAAAATCTGACTCGGTGAAATTCAGCAGTATTATCCCTTATTCAAGCGTGGCCTGACCGTGTCTTCTCTTACGAGCCATACATGAAGATCCTGCGCGAAGGCACCGAGCCAATCAAAGCCGCCGAGTGAAAGCCTGCCGTCGAAGACCGTGGACGAGGTGAACACGGCAATTTCCATATTGCTCCTGACATCGTCTTGGTACTAATGTCATCGATAGGGACATGGAAGTTGGCGCTCCGAAGACTAACATGACCATGGCGGATTTTGATGTTCATCCGATTTGGTTTCATCTGCCGAGTGAGAATCCTGAAATCGACTTTGTTTTTGTCCCTGTTCTTGGAGCGCACGAGATTACGGACGAGGTGTGCGCGCAACGAGCACCGCATTTTTCGCTCCAGATCGAGAACAGCGATTTCCGATGCTCAGCGTATTACGATAAAGACAAGGACACTGTTTTTGCAATCGCCCTTTGGATGCTGGAGGAGTGGAGAGGCTTTACTTACGTAGATGCTCCCCGAACGCCAGTGGTACTTGTGGCCAGGGTGCCGATTCTCGGGGCTCGCGAAAGACGGTTTCGCTACAGGAGTCCGAGTGATTGGTATGCAGAGAAGATTTGATAGCCGAGCTGTGGGCTTAGCGGAGCCGGTGCGTGCATCATCTGTAGGCTGAGTCGAGGCCGCAAGCAGATATGCCGGGGACGGTCGAGGGTGACGGGCGGAGCATTTTGTGCGAGTATAGCGGGGGTCGGCGAAATCACGTGAATATCCCAACGGCGGGAAACGCATTGAAGGTCCAGGTGTTGGCGGATGCCGAGGCGGTGGCGCGGGCGGCGGCGAAATTGATCGCGGCCGAGGCGAGGGCTGCCGTGTCGCAGCGCGGGCGGTTTGTCATGGCGGTCAGCGGGGGCCGGACGCCGTGGGAGATGTTGCGAGCGCTGGCGAATGAATCGGTGCCGTGGAAGAACGTGCACGTCGTGCAGGTGGACGAGCGGGTCGCGCCGTCGGGAGATGTGGACCGGAATCTGACACATCTGCGCGAGAGCCTGCTCGAACACGCGCCGTTGCCGCCGGAACAAATTCACGCCATGCCGGTGGAAGAAGACGACTTGGAAGCCGCCGCGGCGGGCTATGCAAGACTGCTTCAAGAGATTGCCGGTTCGCCGCCGGTATTGGACCTGACGCATCTGGGTCTGGGACCGGACGGGCACACCGCGTCGCTGGTGCCGGGCGATCCAGTGCTGGCCGTCACTGATCGCGACGTGGCGGTGACGGGCATTTATCAAGGACGTCGGCGCATGACCCTGACCTATCCCATGCTGAATCGTTCCCGCCGCATCTTGTGGCTCGTGACGGGCGCGGAAAAAGCCGGGATGCTGGCGCGGTTACGGCGCGGCGACGAATCGATTCCTGCGGGCCGCGTGCGCGCGGACACGGCGGTGGTGTTGGCCGACCGCGCGGCGGCAGGTGAAGCCGGGACGGATCGATAAGGAAAGAGACCTATGCGCATTGGAATCGCCACAGACCATGGCGGGTTCGAATTGAAAGAGAAACTGGCGGCGCGGCTTCGCGCGGCGGGCCATGTGGTCACAGATTTCGGCGCGCATGAGTTGAAGCAGGACGATGATTACCCTGACTACGTGATTCCGCTGGCGCGAGCGGTGGCGGCGGGCGAGGTGGAACGCGGCGTGGCGGTTTGCGGCAGCGGGGTTGGCGCGTCGGTCTGCGCGAACAAGATCAAGGGTGTTCGGTCGGCGCTGATCGAAGACCACTTTTCAGCGAGACAGGGCGTGGAAGACGATCACATGAATCTGATTTGCCTCGGCGGACGGACCACGGGGCCGGAGGTGGCGTGGGACCTGGTCGAGACGTTTCTCAGCGCGGAGTTCAGTCAGGCGCCGCGGCATTTGCGCCGGCTGAAGAAGGTCGCCGCGCTGGAGGAAGAGTGAGGGTGGGCATGGCTTTCGGCGGGCATCAACCGCGAATGGACACGAATTCGCGCGAATGATGAAAGGGAAGGAGCGAACGATGCAAAAGATTACACCATTTCTGTGGTTCGATGATCAAGCGGAAGAGGCGGTCAGGTTCTACGCGTCGATTTTCAAGAGGACGAAGATATTGACGATCACCCGCTATGGAGACTCGGAGGCCGAAGCGAGCGGCCGCCCGAAGGGATCGGTGATGACGATTGAGTTTGAGATGGAAGGGCAGCGATTCGTGGCGCTCAACGGCGGCCCGCATTTCCGGTTCACCGAGGCGATATCGTTCGTCGTGAACTGCAGGACGCAGGCGGAAGTGGACAGGTATTGGACGAAGCTATCGGTGGGCGGCGAGCCGGGTCAATGCGGCTGGCTCAAGGACAGGTACGGGCTGTCGTGGCAGATCTTCCCGGCGATCCTGAGCGAAATGCTGATCGACAAAGACGCCGCCAGACGGGAGCGCGTCATGCAAGCCCTGCTACGGATGCGGAAGCTCGACATTGAGACGCTGAAGCGGGCGTATGGCGGGCCTGAGTTATCCGTCCCCGCAAGAAGGTCGCGAGGCACGAGGTTACGAATTGGCAACGTAGTACATTAGGG
This sequence comes from Verrucomicrobiia bacterium, assembly GCA_035541135.1. Classification (GTDB taxonomy): domain Bacteria; phylum Verrucomicrobiota; class Verrucomicrobiia; order Palsa-1439; family Palsa-1439; genus Palsa-1439. The sequence continues at coordinate 16,596 of DATKNW010000003.1, read as the reverse complement.
CAACGGTATCTCCCCGATGCCAAGCCAGTAATTTGTGCGGCTTAACAGTTATCGGTGTGTAGGTGCAGTATCCTGCCGTTGGGCGGTCACTTGTTCCCGGTCAGTGGCCTTGGGTCGCATCGGAACAGTTGGGTGAGGCAACCCGTAATTGATGTCGTCGGCGGCTCGCGCCACGTTCGCACGACAACGGTAGCGGTATGCATGCGCCCAAGATGCGCAGTCCGTGAGCGATCCTTCCGCGCATCTCCCGCCAGACATTCGACCTTGGTGGACCATCAGGCTGACCGGCCTCCACCGGGGGAAACGCCATGACGAAGCCCATCGGTGCCATGCCGGAGATCGGAACCTCGGATCCAGTTGCCTTCAAGGCGTGCCAGGATCTGCTCCGATCACGGCTGACGACGCCGGAGCTGCAACTTGTTCCCCAGCTAACCGGCATCCGCCTGTGTGTGTTGTGGCATCGGCTCTCGGATTTTCAAAGACCCGGCGCGGTACGCGTCTTCTGCCCGACGGCCGTCGATCGAAGCGGCGGAAAGCAGCCGTGGCCGACGCGCTGTGAATCTTGTATGCGGCGTCGTTGGGAAACGATTCCGTCGCTGGCGAGCCGGGGGCGGAGGTTTCTCGGGCGGTGCGGCGTCACCAATTTCTGTGCGACGCTTCACGTGGATCAACTCTGCCCTCTTACGCTGATTTTGCAGGCGCGGGTCGCGTCTCGGTTCCCCGGTTCCTGCAATGTCAGCCAAAGGGAGGGGCAACCGTTTGTGGCAAGGCGCGCCGGAAAACCCGCTTCCGCTGCCGCCTTCCAGCATGGGGTGGAGTTGACGCGTCTGATCCTCCACGATTTGGAATCCACCGCCCGTGCGCAGATCGCGAGGAACGGATTGAGGAACGCCTTGCACAAATTGAACAACAATGTGAGTGAGAACACCCACCCGGGTTCGGAACGGCGCCATCGGGCGTTTGGTCTGCCGAAGTCGGAGGGCCGGCCCGGTGCGGGCAGCCAAGGCCGGAAGCTCGTCGAGGCGATGCGCAACCATGTGTATCAGCATTACCATCGCCCGATTGGTTTGAAGGATATGGCTTTAGTCATGAAGAGGAATGCGTCGTATCTCTCCGCGCTGTTCAGTCAAACGACCGGTGTGCCGTTCCACCGGTTCCTCGAAGAAGTCCGGCTCTCCAAGGCCAGGGAGTTGCTCCGCGATCCGCGAAACCGGATTGTCGAAGTCGCCTGTGCGGTGGGCTACGCCAGCCCGGTTTCCTTTCGGCACGCCTTCAAAGCCCGCGCAGGTCTTTCGCCAGAGGCATGGCGCGCGAGGCAGTAGGAACGTCAGTGCGTAAGAGCGTCGGCGCATGGAGCGCCGGGGCGGACACAGTCTAGCCTTTGAGCTTAGATCGGCCAAAGTCCAAAGATTTGGCCGCTTTTCCGAAACCTCGTCCATTGCGCGATGCCGTGACGCAACCCCGTCGCGCGGGTCTCGAACGCCGTGATCGCCTCGCCCATCAACGATTGCAGGCTCTTGAGAAACTCGTCCGGCGTCTTCTCCACGCACACGACAAACTTGTCATAGCTCTTCACCGCGCCGGCCATTTCCATCTGAAACTCCTCAATCCCTAGTCCCATAGTGCCGCGATTATGATCGCCGTCCCGTGCCGCTGCAAGCGCGGGCACGAGCGAGGCTACTTCTTGACGCCCTCAGGGCCGCGGGGGGTTGACAGAACGAGCCTGAGTCTCTCAGGAGTCATGACCCTGCAAAGATGTTCATCAACAAGCAAAACCACGGGCGCCACCTGCGCATGGTCAGCCGGCCACCACCAGCGTATGTTCGGTTCAATCGTGGACCAAGCAGCGTCGAGGTTTCCCCGCTTGGCGTGGATCTTGGCAACGTATTCGGCAGCGTCCCAAGCCAGCCCAAAGGTTGCCCCGTGATTTTGATACAACCCTAGCGCTTCGTCCTCCAAGTTGTAGTTTTTGGCCAACGAGAAGAAATGTTCGGCCTTGGCGCTGGGTTTGCCACTAAGGTCCGGTCTAAGGGAGTCCACAGCATCGACGCCCTGTCGGTAACGCGACACCAATTCTTCCTTCGTCATGTCGGCTATTCGGCTGCGACGACCGAATATCGCGATTAGCTCGTGCGGGGGCCTGCCGCCACGATCTGCGTAACCGATCAGATTCCGAAACAACCTGTCGTTTCGATCCTGCGCCCATTTGTGGTGCTGGTCGTAGGAGCGCCCGTTATTGGCCTCTATTGCGGTCTCAACAACTCGGGTGACGCCAAGCCAATCGCCGGTGCGATGCCCTGCTTGGCCAAGCAACTGTATCATATCGTCAAGGACATTACCGGCATACACCGCTCCCGGATTCGAGATAAGCCGCCCCACGTTGGGTATTACCTTCTGCCATTGACCTAGAAACGCATAAAGTTCCGCCAGAGACGCTGTTGCTGCGTCCTCTCCTTGAGCGGCGAATTTCTCTAGCGCGTTAACGGCAAGGTCCGTTTCCCCTTTGCGTGCCACGGCCTGTGCCTTCTTTACAGACGCGGGCTGCTTGGCCGAACGAGTCTTCGTTGCCCCCGTCGCGGCTGCCTTTGTCAGCTTCTGGGAGCAAAGGCGACGGGCGGCCTGTAGCCACTCCTCAAGCGAGCGACACCTGTTTGCACCGGGGAGCCATGTCGCAAAGAACCACGTCTCCCACTCACCGTCCGCGCTCACCGCCTTGGGGTTGAGGAGCACTACTGCCGAATCGCCCACGCTGGAGATTTGCAGGCAATCCTCCAAATACTCGGCGCGAAATTTGCAGCAGTCCTGCTTCTCACCGTAGACAAAATACTCGTCGTCCGTAATCGGCGGCAGTCCCCTTGCCGGCCCAGTGAACGCGTCGATCCAGCCTTGGTTTTGCTCCCGAAACCACACGACTTTTTCGATCGGCAACAAATCCGTCACGAAACATGAGGGCCACCGCCATCCGTTGCTGACCCGCAAGAACGAACGGTAGGATGAGGGCAAAATTATTCCAAGTCTCGCCTCAGCTTTGGCAATCTTGTTCTCAGAAGCACCGGGAAAGCCCAACCATCCGGATTTGATGACCTTGCTCGGAACCTGATCAAGGACCTCCTCGTACTGAACCAGTTCTCGACAGTATTCGTCTAGGAACGCCTTCCATTTAGACTCATCCATCGGGCAGTCTCGCAGTCGAATGATCGTTTTACCGGGGCGAACAAATCTGCTTATACGCCGGGAACTGCCCATTGTCCACGGGCTTCCTAGGAGCCGTCGCTCAACGGTTCGTCGAGAGTTCTTCGCTTGAAACGCCGTTTTCGATTGACTCCCGCAACCAGCCGCGGCATTCTGAGCGTACGGTCTCACCAAGGAGGGGCCGTGACAGGTTCGTGATCAAGTTTCGTTGCCTGAATTGTGGCCAGAAGCTCGCCGTTACCGAAGATGGCATTGGCGCCGTTGTCTCCTGCACGAATTGCGCGCAGCAGATCGTTGTCCCTCCGTATTCCATCACCGAAATGTTCCCCGCCGAATCCGCCCGTCGCGCGCATTCCTTCGCCGCCGGTGGCGTCGAGGTGATTCGATCGGGTGCTAACGGCAGCCCGGGTGGCGCGTCGACCGCCCTGCGGATGGCCCTGATCCCGCATCTGGCGCGGATGATGATGAACCGCCTCGTCCAAGCCCTGTTCGCGCAACGCGAGACGCTCATCGACACCCAGGCCGAGGCCACCAAACGCATGGCCGACCTGGAAGAGCGCATCGCCAAAGCCCAGGTCAGCGTCCAGGAACGGTTCGCCGCCTATGAGAACCGCATCGCCGAGCTGGAAAAGCAATTGGCTGCCGCCGAGGAAGAGAAGCGCGAATTGATGCGGCAAAATTTCCAGCTTGCCCGCAAAGCCCTCGAAGCCGAGAACGCCACCGCCGCGTCCGTCACCGAACGCGTCCGCGAGCGCGGCGCGACCCGCGTCGATCTAAGCAATGCTGGGTTTCTGCTGCGCGCGTAGCGCCTGCTCGTAGCACTGCAGCGCTTCGCCGTACCGCTCGAGCCGATTGAACACCCCGCCCTTGCTCAGGTACGCCATCGTCATCGAGTGATCGAGCGCGATCGCGCGGTCGTAGCAATCGATCGCCTCATCCAGCGAGCCGAGCCGCTCCAGCGCCATGCCCTTTTTGACGAACGCCTCGGCATTGGTCGAATCGAGGGCGATCACTTCGTTGAAGCACGTCAGCGCGGTGTCTGCCTGCTGCAAATTCAGATGCGCCTGGCCTTTCCCCAGCAACAACGCAATCCGCGCGTCCCGCTCCGCCCGCTCGTTCTTGACGGTGGCCGCAACCGAATCCGCATCACTGCCGTTGCCGTTCTTCGATTCGGTTGTCTCATCGCCGTGGGGGCGGGCTTCCGGCAACGGCTCGGCCGGCTTCCTCGGCGCGGCTCCGGCGAGAACGGGCGCAGTCTCCGATGAATCTTCCAGCTCGTGGATCCGTTGCTCCAGCCGCTCGATCGTATTGAGAAATCGCGCGGTGGACTGATCGACCCGATTGGGGATGGCGATCTGCGTATCGCCCGGGCCCAGCGCGGGGTGGGCAAACGCGGGGTTGAACGCTTGCGCGGTAAACTGCGCGATCAGCGTTTCCGTTCGTCGATTCATGATCCGCAGCAGAAAGACCGACAAAAACAGCATCCCGAAAAACCCCGCGCCGGCGAACACGCTGACCATGATGAGCGTGAACCGATGCGAGCTTTGCATCACTTCGATCTCGCGAATCCGCTCGGCCGTCACCGATTGCTCGATCTGGTTGAGGCGCGACTCGACCTCCTCGTTGTTGCGTTTCGCGGTCGCCGCGGCGTCTTCGCGGGCCTGCTCGACCGCGCGGGCGTTGGCGGCGGCATCCTGGCGCTGCTGCTCGATCTCGCGCATCAGCGTTTGCTGTTGCTCCTGAAGTTGCTGGTACGACTGGACGACGTGCTGGGCCAATTTGGCGTCGCCCACAGCGGCTTCGTCCTTGGCGGGCGTCGAGTTGGTTTCGGTGGCCCCGAAGGCACTCGGGACCGTGGCGCAAAGCGACAGTGCCACAAAGAAAATGAATGCGGCGGCAACAGAGACCGATCTCGGGCTCATGCTACGTTTCCTCCTCTTATTCAGGGTTCCCCAGCACGGAACCTAGAAGAATCCCGCCCGAAATTCAATGCAAAAATGGCTGAATCTAGGAACCGTTGACACGCGGCGTACGCAATCCTATAGTCGAGCCGTTGTTTTTCCCCGACAAGGAGGATGACCGGTTGTGTCTGAGATTGCATACGTCAACGGAGAGTTTCTGCCTCTCGAACGGGCCACGGTGCACGTGGAGGACCGCGGTTTCCAGTTCGCCGACGGCGTGTACGAGGTCGTGCGCACCTACCACGGCAAACCGTTCGCCATGGACGAGCATCTCGCGCGGTTGGCCCGCAGTCTCGACGCGCTGGAACTGAAGAATCCGTTGCCCACCGAGAAATGGAAGTCCATCATCGGCGAGGGCATCAAGCGTTCGGGCTTCGCCGAGGCCATCGTCTATCTCCAAGTCACCCGCGGCTGCGCGAAACGTCATCGCAGCATGCCGGAAGGCATCGAGCCGACGGTCGTGCTGACCGTTCGCCAATTGCCCCCGCCGCCCACGAAAATTCGCGAGACGGGCATCGCCGTCATCACGCTGCCCGAATTTCGCTGGGCGCGCTGCGATATCAAGAGCATCGCCCTCCTGCCAAGCGTGCTGGCCTATCGAACCGCCCAAAAAGCGGGCGCCAGCGACGCCATCTTCTTCGGAGAGGACGATACTGTCTACGAGTCGTCTGCCGCCAACGTGTTCATCGTCACCAATGGCCGATTACGCACGCCGCCCAAGAACACCCGCATTTTGCCCGGTGTCACTCGCGACAAGCTCTTGGAAGTTGCGCGCGCCGCGAAGATCGAAGTCGTTGAAGAGCGCATCACGAAATCCGAACTTCTATCCGCGCAAGAGGTCTTCTTGAGCAGCACGACCGCCGAAGTGACCCCCGTGGCAACCATCGACGGGAAGCAAATCGGGACAGGGAAACCGGGCCCGGTCTCAGCGCGTCTGTTCGATCAATTCGCCCAGATGTTTATCCGCATATGAGGGTTCGGCGCCGGTTTGCCGCGCACGACAGCGGCGTCTCCGCTCCGCTACGGCTCCCTGACCGCGCCGTATCGTACGGCGACCGTTGAAAAGATCGCCCACTGAGGACAGTGGGCCTACAACACTGGCTGGTTGCTGAGAAAATGCTGTAGGCCGCGTGTCCCCACGCGGCGGTCGTGGACACTCTTCAACGGGCTGTTAGGAAATCCCTCGCCGGAACCGTCGTCACCTTGATCTGGCCGTTCTTGTCCGGCGCGGTCGGCGCAACGAACACGAAATCCATGAGGGTCTTCGCCGCGCGCTTGGTGTCGATGTGCACGGGCACGTTCGCCACGGCCAGAGCGCGTTTGTCATCGACGCGCGTGTGGTCATAGGTCAGATCCAAATTGCCGATCTGACGGGAAAGCTTCGCCGCGCGCAGCTCGCGCTCCTGCTTCGCCAGCTCGACGACGTTCCGCCGCGTCTTCGCATCGGGCAACGCATTGGCCGCCTGGATGCGGGTCTCGTAATCGTTCTGGATGATTCGTCCCTGGACCAGCCGAAACGCCTCGATCAAAAGCGAAAACGCCTCGTCCTGATTTCGCAGTTCTGCGATGGAACCGACGGATATGGTTTGCGCCGCGGCTTGCGGGGCCGCGTTGGATTCCATCGAGAAACACGGCATAGCAACCACCGTCGCCAACATCAGTCCGAACGCCAAACCCTTGGCTTTCATATCCAGCGGGCTATTAGCGCATTGCGTGCCAGTCGGCCGTAGGGGGTTCGCTATCTGAAGAATCCGTCAGTTCGTCAATAGTGTGTCCCTCAAAGAGGAGCGGGATTAATCTTGCGTTGCCAACATCTCTCTCGTATCCAGTCCCGTAGAGGCGGGGTTTCATTGGCCGCGTACGTCATGACTCTCAACTCGCTAAAGATGAGCCGATCCGACTGGGTTTTTGTCAGTATCGCCTTGGGAACATTCGTATGGCGTGGACTTATGATTCCTTGGGATATGGGAGGGGCTTGGCTCCAACTTTGGTCCTGTCTCGTCGCAGTAATCGGTCTAGCCAAACTGCGTGACACCCCCCGAGACTTTCGCGCGTTCGGGGCGGCTGTCGTTTACTCCATCGGGATTCTAATAGCGGTTGGAAGTATGTATTTTGCTCCGCAGCCCCTCTTCTACTTCTTGTTCCTCGGCGGTCTGGTGGTTGTTTTCTGCTGTACCCGGCCAAACGCATCCAAGCCAGGTGGGATTGTGGCGTACATCGCATTCGCCTTGCTGCTCGCTGCGTTCGCTTATGGTTGTCTGGATGGGATCCTACATATTAGAAGAGTGCTTCGACTGAAATCCCTTCAATCGAGGGCGGATGGCGTCGCGCTTATAGATCTGACGCCGCTCACAACAAACGCAAACCAACCGAGAGAGAGCATACGAGTCGTTGATACGAATGCCGTCGCCGCGATTACTGAAGCCCTTCAGGGCACGTATCCATACTCGCCGAACCATGAGAGAATTTGTGATCCATGGCGAGTGACCGTCCAACTTCGCTCGGGCGAGAAACTAACTTTCGAGCTGGGCCGAGGGAACCGCGCTCATCCGGAGACGGCTTGGATCGGGTTTGATCGCGGCGTGTATCAGAACGAACATCTCTATCAGACGTTAACGAAGGTACTACGCCTGCCGCTGTGGACATGATAGATGACAGGCCCGAGCTCTGTTTTGGAGTGGAATAGCCTGCGGTTCCGAAAGCGGAGTGGTGTACCACCACCCACGCGTTATCGGCTTTCCTAAGGTGCGCGGTGTGTGGTATAGCTCAACCGCCGGTGGGGCTGACCATGAACATCCCGTCAAGCACGGGCCGCTCACAACCAACGGTTGCGAGCCGACTCTTCGGCACCGTCTTTCTATCCTTCTTCCTCGGGATGGGAGTGCTCTTCCTGGTCCTTTTCTCGCGAGAGGTCCTCAAACAGGCGCGGACGTACACTTGGAAAACCGTCGATTGCGTCATCGTCTCGAGCTCCGTGCTCGACTTGCAGAAGAACTACGCCCTCCAAATCCAGTACGAATATGACTTCGGCGGTCAGCATTATCGCGGGAACAACTACACCGTCGGAAAGTTCACCCGATCCGACTATAGCCAAATCGCCAGCCTTGTGGATTCCTATCCGAGCGGAAGGAAGACCACGTGCTTTGTGAACCCTAGCAATCCATCCGATGCCGTGCTGCAGCGTGGCAGTCTGGCGATGATCCCGTTTCTTCTCGTGCCGCTCCTGTTTATCTTGATCGGGGGCGGCGGCATTTACGCGACATGGCGCTCCAAACCGGCGGCCGGCACGCCTCGCCCCGTAAACGCCAGCGCGTCACGGGTTGTTCTCGCATTGTTCTTCTCGCTGTTCTTTCTTGTGGGAGGCGTGCTGACCTACTTTTTCTTCGTCCGTCCGCTGCTGGGTATCGAACACGCCCGACATTGGCCCGCGGTCCCGTGCCGCGTGATCTCCAGCCGCGTGCAAAGCCATTCGGGCAGCAAGGGCGGAACGACCTACAGCATCGACATCCTCTACGCGTACAACGTGGGTGGCCGCGAGTATCGCTCGGGTCGCTATGATTTCATCGGCGGATCGTCCAGCGGCTACAACAGCAAAGCCGCGATCGTGGCGGGGTACCGTCCGGGCACCACTCCGGCTTGCTACGTCAATCCCAACGACCCGCAGGACGCGGTGCTCGAACGCGAGTTCACACCCCAGATGCTGGTCGGGTTGATTCCATCGATCTTCTTGTTCGTCGGCCTCGGCGGGTTGATCTGGGTATTTGTCGGCGGGGGCAGGCCGAAACTCACCGCAGGAAGACCGGGAGACCCGCCGTGGATGCGCCGTCAGGATTGGGCGGCAGGCCGAATCGTGTCATCAGCAAAGCCGATGGCCATCGGCGCCTGGATTTTCGCGGTGTGCTGGAATGCGTTGTCGTTGCCAGTGCTGGTCATCTTGGTGCATGCGTGGGCGAGATCGCGCAATCCAACGTTGCTCGTCGGACTATTATTCCCGGCCATTGGCGTTGGTCTGATTATTTGGGCGATCCGGGCGACGGCGCGCTGGCTCCGGTTTGGCGAGTCGGTCTTTGAAATGTCCAGCGTGCCGGGCGTTGTCGGCGGCACCCTGCAGGGGACCATTCGTCTCAGCCAACCGGTGCGAACGGCGGACGGATTCCACTTGAAGCTCTCCTGCGTGAACCGCGTCACGACTCACACCGGGAAGGACAGTTCAACGTCGGAGAACGTCCTCTGGACGGAAGACCAGCACGTCGAGGCGGCGCTGGGCGACCGCGTGCCCGTCGCGTTCTATATCCCGCCCGACTGCCGGGAAACGGCCTCGGACGATGTGAACAACCAGGTCATCTGGCGGTTGAAGGTGGCGGCGAAAGATGCCGGCGTGGGCTACACCGCGCGCTTCGATGTTCCGGTGTTCAAGGTCGCGCAGACGCCCCAGCAGATCGCCGCAGCGCAAGCCGTCCTCTCGCGCGAACACGCCGCCATCGAGAATTATCAACCAGCGGCCAACTCGCGAATTCGCGTCCAGCCCGCCGCTGGCGGTGGCCAGGAGTTTTATTTCCCGGCGATGCGCAACTTTGGATCCGGTTTCGCGCTGCTCGCCGTGTTCGTGGTGTGGTCAGCGTTTTTCTGGATACTGATTCATTTGAAAGCCCCGATACTGTTTCCGATCGTCTGGGGATTCTTCGATGCGCTGATGTTCATTGCGGTGCTGCACTTTCTCACAGGCACAACCCGCGTTGTCGCCAACGCGTCAGGCCTGACCATCACCAAGAGAATCATTGGCATCGGACGGAAGCAGATTATTCCCGCCGCGGACGTGGCGGAGGTCAAAGCGAAGATCGGCACGACCAGCGGCCAAACCGCCTATCAGAATATCGCCGTCGTGCGACGGGACGGACGCGAAATCACCGCCGGCAGCGCCATCCGCGATTCCCAAGAAGCCCAGTGGCTCGCCGCCCAGATGCTGAACTCCGTCCGCGGCCAACGCTGACGATGTTGTGACCTTTACACAGGCAACAGCCTCTGATATTCATTCTGCAAGGAGTCAGCGCTCCGCCATTTGAGGTTTCGATAAGGCGCGGCTGTCTGCGGCAAATCGGTGCTCTTGGTGTTGGAAATGCGCGACGAAGATCAGAGACCGTCCATCGCGGGTGATTTGGTGGTCATTGCCGTTGCCGTATGCGGACTCGCTTTCCTGTATTTCCTTCAGTTTTGGGCCGGGTATCTCGGGAGCATCGGGCTATGGTTCTGTGGTGTAGTTTTCTACTATTGCCTCTGTCCAGTCCTCCTCGTCCTTCTGCTATTCACAAGAAAGGAACATGCGATTAGGATAGTAGCTGTATTCATCCTGCTCATGGCCAGCGTGTTCGCATTCCTCGTCCCAGCCTATCATCCGTTCACCAGCGGATTCCTGCGCAGAATGAAATCGGAAGTGGATCCGCATCAGCTTCAGACTTGGGCTTTGGATCTCATCAAGACAAGGCGGGCCGAGGTCAGTGCCATTGCCCAAGGTCACACAGAACACCTCAAGGCTGTAAGAGACACGCCGCCCGAGTTCATTCGAAAGGTCACGGGATATGAGAACCCCCACGTCGCTGTAGGCACGCGGGACGGGCAGTGGAATGTCTTGCTTCTTTACGGAGGCGGGCTCAAAGGGTGGGGGCTCTTCGTAGGTGATACAAATCTGGACCTTCGGACGGATGACACGGATTACTTCGTGCAGTGGCAACCGGGAATAATCGCAGTACACGGAAGGTAGTCCGGGTCATCAAGCTCTTCACATCCAAGTATTTCCCCGGTGGTTGACAATCGGGTGTCGCCTGCTATGATGCGCGTTCCCTAAGTCGGGGGCAGACACAATGAAACGCACATACCAGCCGTCCAAGATTCGGCGGCAACGAAGATTCGGGTTCTTGAAACGGACGCGCACGAAAAGTGGCCGCGCGATTTTGAGCCGGCGTCGGCGCAAGGGACGCAAACGCCTCTCGGTGTAGGGCGCGGTCGCTGTGGCGGCTGGGCGGAGGCCGGCGTGCAGGGCAGCCATACATTGCCGAGGAACGAGCGACTCCAGCGCGGTTCGCAGTTTCGACAGGCGTACGAACAGGGGCGCAAATTCGTCGGCAAAATGTTCGTGCTCTACGTGGTCGATCAACCGCCCGCGGCGCGGACGCCCGCGGAACGTGCCACTCGTGGCGTCGGCGTCGTGACCAGCCGCAAGATCGGCAATGCCGTGACGCGGAATCGCGCGCGGCGGCTGTTGCGCGAGGCGTACCGGCTGAACAAGCAAGAACTCAAAACCAATTTGCAAATTGTGATGGTTGCCCGCAGCGCCATGAACGGAAAACGGCGGCAGGAGGTCGAAACGGAATTGTTGCGCTTATTCCGCGCGGCGGGCATCCTCAACGAGACGTGATCAAATATTTACTTTTATTCTTGCTGCGGCTGTATCGGTGCTGTTTGTCGCCGCTGAAAATGCTGCTGCCCGCCCCGCCGCTGGGCGGCCAGTGCTGTCGATTTTATCCCACCTGCTCGTGCTACGCCGGCGAGGCCATTGAGAAACACGGGCCCGTGCGCGGCCTATGGCTGACGGCGAAACGGCTGGCGCGCTGCCATCCATTCCATGAAGGCGGATTCGATCCGGTGCCCGACCGATGATGGACAAGAAAACAATCCTCGTGGTAGCCATCTGCATTCTCGCCTTGTTCTTGTCGCAGGCGGTGATCAACAAGATGTATCCGCCGCACGCGAAGGCGGTGCATCCACCGGCCGCCGCGGGCTCGAACGCCGTTCCCCAGCCGGCAACCGCCGCGACACCGGCTCAGCCGGCCATCGAGCCCGCCAAAGAGACCAAGCCCGCGCCTTCCGCGCCCGCCGCGCCGCGTCCCCCGGAGCAGATTGTTTCCCTCAGCAATGATTTCATCCGCGTCGATTTCACCAGTTGGGGCGGCGGCGTCCGCACCGTGGAACTGCTCCGTCACAAGGGGCCGAGCAACGATGTGGAGGTCTTGAACGGCACGAACTTGGTGCCCGCCCTGTCGCTCGTCGGTGTGCCCGGCGCGGGAAGCAACGACGCGTTCTCGATCCAGGCTGTCGATGCCCGGACCGTCCAAATGCGCAGCGACAACGGCGTGGTCAAGACCGTCACCCTGAGCAACGACTACCTGATGGCTGGCAGCGTCCAGTTGCCCGCGGCGCTTGCGCCATCCGGCACGGTCGGTGTGGTCATTGGCACGGCGCAGCCAACACAGCCCCACGAAATCCCCAACTATCTGGTGGTGGATTGGGAAAACGCGTCGAAGTTCAACAATCGGACCCTGCCCTACATCACCAAGCGGCTCATAGACGGAAAACGCCAGGAAACCATCTCCGCGGGCTGGATCGCCGTCAAGAGCCAGTATTTCACCATGGTGCTGTCCCCCGTGACCAATGTCGTGGGATTCACCTGCGCGCCTGTGGACCTGCCGACCCCGCCACCGCCCCCGACGAACCACGGGCTGACGGCAACCGCCACGATACCGTTCACGCGGGCGGGCGACGGCAGCCTGTCGTGCGCCTTCAGCTTCTACGCCGGGCCGAAGGACTACAACCGACTGGCCGCGCTGGGCAAACACCAGGAAGAGCTGATGGACCTGGGCACGCCGATGGATTTTTATTCGGGATTGTTCGGCGTGATCCTGCTGCACAGCCTGAATTACTTCCATGGACTGATTCCGAACTACGGCGTGGCGATCATCCTCGTGACCATCGCCCTGAAAGTCATTTTCTGGCCCATCCAGGCCAAGAGCATCCAGTCGATGAAGGCGATGCAGAAATTCCAGCCGCTGATGAACAAGCTGCGCGAGAAATACAAGGACGACCCGCAGAAGCTGAACACGGAGATGATGAAGCTCTACAAGGAGCACAAGATCAATCCGTTCTCGGGCTGTCTCCCCGTGCTGATCCAACTGCCCGTGCTCATCGCGTTTTATCGCGTGCTGCTTTACGCGAGCGCGCTTCGCGGGGCGCCATTTCTGTGGATCCACGATCTCTCGCAGCCCGACACGATCTTTACGATCGCGGGACTGCAGATCAATCCGCTGCCCCTGGCGATGACGGCGGGGACGTTCTTCCAGCAAAAGATGACGCCGACCGGCGGCGACCCGCAGCAGCAGAAGATGATGATGTTCATGCCGGTGATGATGCTCTTTTTCTTCTACAAACTGGCCGCAGGATTGACGCTGTATTACACTCTGCAGCAATTACTTTCGCTCTTGCAGCAGTGGCGAAGTATGCGCCAACGCGACGACGCCGCTGCCGTCGCAGTTCCGGCTGGAAAAGGCAAATAGCTTTCAGTATAGTGACCGACAACTTGGCATCGAAAGGCGTCGTAGCTTTCCCCACGTGAGGGAAGGCCGAACGCCGAAGACATAGGAGCATGACTATGGAAACTGAAACGCCGACACCGGCGGGACCACCCGCCAGACCGTCCGGCCCCCCGCTCGATCCCCGCGAAGTCCTGCAAAAAATGCTCGATGGACTCGGCCTCCAAACCAAGGTGGAAGTCTTCACGATGGATGGCTCGATGCTGTTGCACATCGCCACCGTCGAACCCGGCCGCCTCATCGGCAAACACGGCCAGACATTGAGCCAGTTGCAATTCCTGCTGAACCGCATTCTCCAGCGCGCCAATCCCGACGCCCCGCGCGTCACCGTCGATTGCGAGCGCTACCGCGAACGCCAGCGCGATGACATCCTCAAGAAGGTCGTCGAAGCCGCCGACAGGGTCCGCCGCTGGGGCGAGTCGGTGAAGATCGGCCCGTTCAACGCCTTCGACCGCCGCGTCATTCATCTCCACATGGAGAAAGATCGCGAGCTCGAAGCCATCAGCGAAGGCGAGGGCGACGAAGCCGGTATGAAAAAAATGATCATCCGCGTGCGCGAAAAACCGAGCACGCCACAGGCGGCGTAACGACCCTAATTCAAGTTAAACGACAGGAACAAAGTGCGCCCACTCAGACAGGCAGTCGGCATTTGCGCGGTGATAGCGATATTGCTCTGTGTGGGTGGATCGAGAGACAACGGTGCAACCGCTTGGTTCGGCTGGCCGTTTACGTGGGGCGTAGCCCCCACCCAGAAGAGCAGCCAAAGCATCGGATCCAGACTGGCAAAGTCTCACCCGAAACCGCTGCTTCTATTGGCAGACATTACCGTCGGCCTTTTGATTGGCGCGGCTGTGGGCGGGGCGATAGGACTACCAATCCTCTGGAGACAACGTCCGCAATCTCACCTGCCCCAGCTTTGACTCAATTCAGCGGCGGTCTCCTGACTGCGCCGATTCGAGATCACTTGTACCTCAGCAGCCGCATCGCATTCAGGATGACGATAACGCTGCTGAATTGGTGGGCGATGGCACCGCCGATCATATGCAGGCACCCGCTCGAGGCGAGCGTGACCATCGTGACGTTGTAGACCAGCGCGAAGATCAGCCCCTGTTTGATGATCCAGAGCGTCTGGCGGCTCAGGCCGACCGCAAACGCGATCTTCGATAGGTCGTCAGCCATCAACGCGATGTCCGCCGCTTCGTGCGCGACATCGGTGCCGGTCACACCCATGGCAATGCCGACATCGGCAACCGCCAGCGCGGGCGCGTCGTTCACGCCATCCCCAACCATTGCCACGCCCCCTTCGCGGCCAGCCCGCTTCAGCGACTCAATGTGTTCGGCCTTCTGCTCGGGCAACACTTCGGCCTGCACTTCGTCGAGACCGAGTTTGCCGGCAATCTGCATCGCGACACGCTTGTTGTCGCCGGTCAGCATGACCACCTTCTCCACGCCGAGATCGCGCAAGTCGCGAATCGCCACGTCGGCCTTCGCGCGGACGGTGTCGGACACGCAGATCGTGCCGCAAACCTCGCCATCGTGCGCGACTACGATGGTGGTATGGCCCTCCTCGTGATGCTCGTCCATGTGCGCCCGAAGCGCGTCGCTCATGGCCACGGATTCTTCCTTCATCAAGCCCGTTTGCCCGACGACCAGTTTCTGGCCGTTGTGCTCGGCGACAACGCCGCGACCGTGGTGCGCCTCAAATTCCGACGGATCGGCGGCGGACACGCCCATCGCCGCCGCTTTGCGCAAAATCGCGCGGGCCACGGGATGGCCGCTCATCTTCTCCGCAACCGCCGCCAGGCCGACGATCTCCGCCTCGGTATGCTCGTCGAATCGGCTGACGTGTGTGACCTCGGGCTGGCCGTGCGTGAGCGTCCCGGTCTTGTCGAACACGATCGTGTGCAGGCGGGCCGTCGCTTCAAGGTATTGGCCGCCCTTGATCAGCACGCCTGCCCGCGCGGCGCGGGCAATCGCCGCCATCATGGCCGTCGGCGTGGCCAGAATCAGCGCGCACGGGCACGCCACAATCAGCACCGTAATCGCCCGCGTCACGTCGTGCGTGAACGCAAACACGAGCGCGGACAACGTCAGCATCACGGGCACGAGCCAGCCCGCCAGACGGTCGAGTGATCGCTGGATCGGCGCTGCGCGTTGCTGGGCTTGCTCGACCAGTTGCGCGATCCGCGCCAGGGTCGTGTCCTCGCCGACGCGCCGCGCCTCGATAATCAATGCGCCCGTCTCGGCCAGCGTCCCCACAAACACCTCGTCGCCTTCGCCGCGGTCGACGGGCATGCTCTCGCCCGTCACCGGCGCCTGGTTCACCGACGCCATGCCGCTTTGCACCACGCCGTCCACCGGAATGCGTTCGCCGGCGCGGACGACCACGATGTCGCCAACCGCCAGCTCCGAGGCGGCCACCTCGATTTCCTTACCGTCGCGCCGCACGCGCGCGGTCAGCGGCACCAGCGACATCAGGCTTCCCAGCGAACGTCGGGCGCGTCGCACCGTGTATTCTTCGAGCTGCTTGCCCAGCAACATGATGAACGCCACTTCACCTGCCGCCACGAATTCACCCACCGACGACGCGGCGATGACCGCGATGGCCACGAGCACGTCGGCGTCGAGCCGTTTGGCCAACAGCGCTTTGACGGCCCGCAGACAAATCGGATACGCGCCGAGAACGACCGCGACAATCACCATCGTGGCCGAGACGGTCTGCGGTACCAGTTTCGTTACGCCCAGAAGCCAGCCCAGAAACAGCAAGGCGCCCGTGCCGATGACCTTGCCAAGCTGCAGCCCCGCACGGCGGGCTTCCTGCGCATCCCGGTCTTTCGCCGGCAGGCGAGCGCTGTATCCGGCGCGTTGGACCGCCTCGATCAATGACTGCTCGCTTGTGGAAGCATCTTCCGCGTCAATGGCCGCGATCTTCGAGACGAAATTGACCGACGCCTTTTCCACGCCGGGCACCATGCCGAGCGCCTTCTCGACCGCCTTCGCGCAACTCGCGCAGGACATCCCGTCGATCTGGAGTTTGACCGTTTTCATCGGGTTTTGGCGCGATAAGCATAGTCCTCATCGCG
>DATKNW010000002.1:0-65121 GCA_035541135.1 Verrucomicrobiia bacterium | reverse complement strand
CAGATTCACTTCGCTACAACTTGCCTCCGTAGATCGCGCTCTTGCCCAGCAACTCCTCGATGCGCAGAAGTTGGTTGTACTTGCACACCCGGTCGGTCCGGCACAACGAACCGGTCTTGATCTGCCCGGCGTTGGTGGCAACCGCGATGTCGGCAATCGTCGTGTCCTCAGTCTCACCCGACCGGTGACTGATGACCGCGGTGTACTTCGCCTTCTTCGCCATCTCGATGGCTTCGAGCGTTTCGGTGAGCGAACCAATCTGATTCACCTTCACGAGAATTGAGTTGGCCACGCCGGTCTCAATGCCACGCTTGAGAAATGTAGTGTTGGTTACAAACACGTCGTCGCCGACGAGCTGCAGTTTCTTGCCAAGCTTGTCGGTCATCAGCTTCCAGCCGTCCCAATCGCCCTCGGCCAAACCATCTTCGATGGAAACGATCGGGTACTTCTTACACAGGTCGCTGTAGAATTCGATCATCTCGGCCGACGAACGTTTCGAGCCGTCAGATTTCTTGAACACGTACTGCTTCTTGTCCTTGTCGTAGAACTCACTCGAAGCCGGGTCGAGCGCGATGAACACATCCTTACCGGCGCCGTAGCCGGCCTGTTTGATCGCTGCGATGATGACTTCCAGCGGATGCTCGTTGTTCTTTAGATTGGGAGCGAATCCGCCTTCGTCGCCGACCGCCGTGCTGAGCTTCATGCCCTTCAGCACGCCTTTGAGCGCGTGAAACACTTCCGCGCCCATTCGCAGGGCTTCGTGGAAACTCGACGCGCCCTTGGGCATGATCATGTATTCCTGGAGATCGATCGGCGCGTCGCTGTGCGCGCCGCCGTTGAGGATGTTCATCATCGGCACGGGCAACACTTTGGCGTTCGGCCCGCCGATATACTTGAAGAGCTCCACGCCGAGCTGGGATGCAGCGGCATGCGCCGTGGCCAGTGAGACGCCGAGAATCGCGTTCGCGCCGAGCTTGCCCTTGTTCGGCGTGCCGTCGAGCGCGATCATCAGATTGTCGATGCCGACCTGATCGAGCGCGTCGTGGCCGATCAACTCGCGGGCAATCTCCGTGTTGACGTTGCCGACGGCTTTTTGGACGCCTTTGCCGCCGTAGCGGGCCTTGTCGCCATCGCGCAATTCCCAGGCTTCATGTTCGCCCGTGCTGGCGCCGCTGGGCACCGCGGCACGACCGACCGCGCCGCCGGAAAGTTCCACATCCACTTCAATCGTCGGGTTCCCGCGGGAGTCGAGGATCTCGCGGGCTTGAATTCGAGTAATGTTGGTCACGGAAATAGCATCCTCCTTGCGGCGCATTCTAGGACGAACGCCCCGCGAATCAAGAAATTAAAACATCCCCGCCGTTACAATTTGCGCGCAATCGCGCAGGCGTGGCGGCTCTCCACGACTTGCGCAAATTCAGAAAGTGTGAAATACTGAATGCGTGACCAAGGTCATCAATATCAACGGTCGTGGGACGCTCACGCTGCCGAAGCAAATGCGGGACAAGCTCGGGCTGAAGGACGCCGGTCAGGTCGTCGCTGAGGAGACGGCGCAGGGCATCCTCATCCGCGCCGGCGTCACGTTCCCCATCGAGATGTACACGGACAAGCGCGTCGCGGAATTCGACCGCGTCAACGAGAAAGCTCTTCGTCGTTATCGGCTTAAAGCGAAACGATGAGGGTATTCCTCGATGCGAACATCCTCTTTTCGGCGGCGAAACCCAACAGCCGCGTCCGCGCTCTGATCGCTCTTCTCACCGAGCACGGCGAGTGCGTTACCAACGCCTATGCCGTGGAAGAAGCGCGCCGCAATATCGCCGTGAAAGAACCTGCCCTTGTGGCCGAACTCGACAGGTTGACGGCGCGCCTCGAAATCATTACCGCCCTGATCACGGACCTGGAAATCGATTTGCAGCCGAAAGATGTTCCCATTCTCGGCGGCGCGGTGGCGGGTGGCGCCAGCCATCTTCTTACCGGCGACGAGCGCGACTTCGGCGCTTGGTTCGGCAAAACAGTTCAGGGCGTCCGCATCGTGTCACCTCGTCTGCTCGCCGACGAATTGGTGCGCAACGGGCTGCTGTAGCCGTTGGCGCCCGACCCGCAGCGAGCACGGAGTTGCAGCAGGCGGACGGCATGGAGCTTTTCCCCCTTACGGGTCTGATGCAATCCGCTTGCGTTGTGCGGGGCGGTCGGTATGATCGCGGGCAATCGACGGAACCGTCCGCGTGGCCCCGTACGGGAACGGTTGCCGAAAAACGAGGAGTGGCATGAACTATCCATTCTGGGATGTGCCGATCGGGTACGGCTTGTTGATGGCGGTCATCGCGGTCGTCCACGTTTTCGTTTCCCACTTCGCCATTGGCGGCGGACTGTTTCTGGTCGTGACCGAGCAGCGCGCCCGCAAGACGGGCGATCAGCCGATGCTCGACTATCTGGCGAAACTCAGCAAATTCTTCGCGCTCACGACGCTCGTGTTCGGCGCGCTGACGGGCGTCGGGATCTGGTTCATCATCGGCCTGCTGAACCCGACCGCGACGGAGGCGCTGATCCATAATTATGTCTGGGGCTGGGCGATCGAGTGGACGTTCTTCGTGACCGAGATCACGGCGGCGCTGTTGTACTACTACGGCTGGCAGCGGTTGACACCGGCGGCGCACCTGGCCATCGGCTGGATTTATTTCGCCGCGGCGTGGCTGTCGCTGGTGATCATCAACGGCATCATCACGTTCATGCTGACGCCGGGGCAATGGCTCGTCAACGGCGAGTTCTGGACCGGCTTTTTCAATCCGACGTACTGGCCATCGCTGGTGATGCGCACGGGCGTGTGCATCATGCTGGCGGGATTGTACGGGCTGCTGGTGGCGGCGCGGTATGAGGCCGGCGATCTCAAACGGCGGCTCGTGCGCGAGACGACGACATGGGGCCTGCTAGGCTTGGTGATCACCGCCGCCGCGGAGGCATGGTATTGGCGAGCGATCCCCGTGACCATCACCACCAAGGCGATGCAGATCATGCCGATCCCGATGCAGGCGCTGCGGTCGACCGTCTGGCTGGCGGCGGCCATCGGCGCGCTGCTCATCATCGCGCGGGCGGCGGCGCGGCGGTTGCCGGTTGTCGTCGCGGGCGTACTGATGGTGACGGGGCTGGCGTGGTTCGGCGAGTTTGAAATGTTCCGCGAAGCGCTCCGCAAACCGTACGTGATCACCGGCTACATCTACGGCAACGGCGTCGAGGTGGCGTTGACCGACCGCTACAAGAAGGAAGGCTACGCGGCGCAGATCGCCTACAAGACCGGGGACGAGGGCACCGATCTGTTTCTCCACTCGTGCCGGAGCTGTCACACCATCGATGGCTATCACGCGCTCAAGCCGGCGTTCGACGGCACCGACCGCAAGTTTATCGCCGAGATCATTCGCGGCGCGCATCTATTGAAGGGCAACATGCCGCCGTTTCTCGGAACGCCGGCCGAGGCGGACAAGATCGCCGGCTACATTTACGAGCGAATCGACCACCGTCCGCTCGCCGACATCTGCCGCGCCGAAGGGGTCGATCTCGGGCCGCGAGCCTATGCCGTCCGCTGCGGAAACTGCCACATGCTCGGCACGACCCACGACAAATCGAAGAGCTTCGCCGGCCAGAGCGCGGATGATCTGGGCACGATGCTCGACAATTCTGCCGCGCTCGGCGACGGGATGCCGGATTACACCGGACCGCCCGAGGAACGCGCCGCGCTCGTGGCCTATCTGCAAACGCTCGGAAAGCAGGTGAAGAAATGAATCTGCCCAATTACGAATTCCTGTCCGCGCCGCTCTGGCTGGTCACGATCCTGCATCTGGTGACGCTGACGCTGCATTTCGCCGCGATGAACTTTCTGTTTGGCGGGCTGATCATCGTCATTCATGCCGGGCTGCGCAAACGCTGGGATGACCCGACGCTGCTGAAGTTCGTTCGGTTGTTCCCGGCGGCGATGGCCGCGACGGTCACGCTCGGTGTCGCGCCGCTGCTGTTCTTACAGATGACGTTTCCGCGACCCGTCTACGCGGCGGCGATCGTCAGCGGCTGGTTTTGGCTCGGCGTGGTCGGGGCAGTGATCGTCGCGTACTACGCGTTGTACTGGACCGCGCTGCGCGGCGAGCGGACGGGCAAGGTCTGTTTGTCGGGGCTGCTGCTGGCGCTGGCCGGGGTGGTGTACGTCTCGTTCGTGTACAGCTCGGTGTTCTCGATGGCGGAGCGGCCGGGGTTGATTCAGGTGTTGTACGCGGAAAATCAGTCAGGGCGGGTGCTCAACCCCGCGATGGGCGACTACCTGTTGCGCTGGCTGCACATGGTGCTCGGCGCGGTCACGGTCGGCGGATTTTTCGTCGGGATGCTTGGCCGCAACGAGCCGGTCGCGTACAAGACCGGCAAGACGTACTTTGTCGGCGGCATGGCGCTGGCGTCGGTCGCCGGCATTGCGTATCTGATGAGTTTGCAGCCGATACTGGCCCGGCTCATGCAAACGCGGGCGTCCTGGGTGTTGCTGGTGGCGATCCTGTTGTCGCTTGGCTCGTTGCACTTTTTCTTCAAGAAGAGCTTCTGCGTGTCCGGCACGATGCTGTTGGTATCGATGCTCGGCATGGTGTACACCCGGCATATCGTCCGGCTGCTGCGGTTGGGCGATCAGTTCCGTCCCGACGCGTACCGCGTCGCACCGCAATGGGGACCGTTCGCGTTGTTTCTGGTGTGTTTCGTGGTCATGCTGGGCGTGGTCGCGTACATGCTGCGGCTGTTCTTTGGCGCGAAACGCGCGGCGTGAGGCTGGGGTGCGCTCTCTGGTCCGCCGCGGTGGGGCGACACGGTTCATTTGACGGACGCCCCCTCACCCTGACCCTCTCCCCTGGAGGGGCGAGGGGAAGTTTGTTATTGGTCGCAGTTGTGCCCGGCCTCGCATTGGCACCTGTTGAATCAGGTGTGTCGCAGCCGTAGCGGTAGCGAAGGCGGATTTTTGTTGCTCCGCGCGGCAAATTCTGCGAATCACTCAGCCGCATGACAGCGACCCCCTCTCGTCCCGTTTCCGTCGTCACCGGCGGCGCCGGCTTCCTCGGCTCGCATCTCAGCGACCGACTCCTCGCCGAGGGCCACCACGTGATCGCGATCGACAACCTGCTTACGGGCAACACCGACAACATCGCCCATCTCGCCGGCAATCGGAATTTCGAGTTCATCTATCACAACGTCACGCAGTTCATCTATCTCGCCGGGCCCGTCGACTACGTGTTTCATTTCGCGTCGCCCGCCAGCCCGATCGATTATCTTCAACTTCCGATCCAGACGCTCAAGGTCGGCTCGCTCGGCACGCACAACGCTCTCGGCCTCGCCAAGGCCAAAGGCGCGAAATTTCTTCTCGCCTCCACGTCGGAATGTTACGGGGACCCGTTGGAGCATCCGCAGTCCGAGACGTACTGGGGCAACGTCAACCCGATCGGTCCGCGCGGCGTTTACGACGAAGCCAAGCGGTTCGCCGAAGCCATGACCATGGCGTACTACCGCTACCACAAGGTCGATACCCACATCGTGCGCATCTTCAACACGTACGGCCCGCGGATGCGCCTGAAGGATGGCCGCGTCGTGCCCGCGTTTATCGGCCAGGCGTTGCGGGGCGAATCGCTCACCGTCTTCGGCGACGGACAACAGACCCGCAGCTTCTGCTACTGCAGCGATCTCATTGATGGCATCTTCCGTCTCTCGCAATGCGATTTTCACGAGCCCGTCAACATCGGCAACCCGACCGAGTTCACCATCCTCGATTTCGCCAAGCTGATCCTCAAACTGACCGGCAGCAAGAGCCAGCTTGTCAATGAGCCGCTGCCCGTCGATGACCCCAAACAGCGCCGGCCTGATATCTCCCGCGCCAAAAAACTGCTCGGCTGGGAACCCAAGGTGAAACTGGAGGATGGTCTCCGCCAGACCATCGAGTACTTCCGCGACAAGGTGTGAGCTGCCGGTCGTGTGCTTTCCCGCGTCGCGACCGGTCCCCCCAATAGCCCATTATGAACGCCTACCAATCGCGCTACCTGAGGGTGTGGGAAAGAGCATTTGCGGAACTCCTGGGGTGGGATCGCGACGAAACGCTTCGCTGGGCAAAGCGCTTTTTGGAACACATGGATCCTCCAGGCGTGTGGATTACCGAGAATCCATTTTTCTACGTCGCTAACGATCTGGTGTACCGTCAGCAATATTGCGATGAGCTTACTCCGCGGAGACGGGAGGAGCTAATTCGGGCCGTGCAGCACGCACTCGAGGGCGGCGGTGATGGAAACGAGATTCCCGAGGGATATGACGGCGCGACAGTACGAGCGGAAGTGGGAAGGATACTGCTTCGAGTAGCCGACAGCGGACAGGGTGAAAGTGTCAACCAGTAGCGGGCGGAGCGCCGGCGACGGCGTGCAATAGCTTTCGGACACACCCGTCTGTCAACCGTGTCCAGCTTTCCGTCTTGAGCCTGCGCGAACCGGGCGGGTATCATAGCTCGACGTGAAGCGCGTTTGTCCGTTTTCCTGAAAAAATGCCATGCCTTCCGCGACAAAGTGTGAGGCGCCTGCCCCCGAACGCTTTCGGGGTTGCCGGCCGTGCGCTTTCACACGGCGCGGCCGGTCTGTTGATCGGGGCAAGCGTGGATACGAACCATGCTGACGACAATGGCAACCAACCGCGTCAGTCGGAAATCAGTTGCTGCAATGTTGAGAACTAAACCCAAGCGCACCATGAAAACGACTTCAGGTCAATTTGCCGGTCGGAGCAAGATGGACGACGGAGAATTCCTCCGGCTATGTAATGTTCCTGAGGATCAAATCACCGCCAAAATCACGTTGGGCGTCCGTCGTGCGATTGCCCGCTTGGGAGATGTGCCGCCGTCCCTCATTTACCCTGGGGACTCTTTTAGACGCGATTTGTCGGCTTTGCCGTTTTGGAGTAGTCTCGACGCAGTTCAATTCCTGTGTGCGCTTGAAGAGGAGTTCGGTGTGGAGCTAACAGATGACGAGGCCGAACAGATTAAAGTCCCTGACTGGATGCCTCCGACCTACAGGGTTAAGGACATGGTTCGTATAACGGTTGCCCTTAAGAATCTGCGACAGGGCATTAAGGTGCCAACCCGATAGCGGGCGAGACGCCCCGCCCCCCTATCGCGGCACCTGATCTTGGTGTCAGGTGCACCCGGCTGTGGCCGTGCCGAGCTTTCCGTCTTGAGCCTGCGCGAACCGGGCGGGTATCATGCTTTGACGTGAAGCGCATTTGTCCGGTTCCCTGAAAAGATGCCATGCCTTCCGCGTCCCGATACACCTGGTTCCTGGCGTTGGCGGCCAGCGCCGCGCTCGCGCTTGTCGCGTTTTGGATCCTGCTCGGAACCAACTACTCTCCGGAGCTTTACTGGGCGTTGCCGAATCCGCCTGGCGTCCTGGAATTCGTTTGGATGCTCGTGCTCACCGCCGCGACGATCCTGCTGCTGCGTTCCGCTGCTCAACGCCCCGATGAATGCCGCCGAACATTCAACGCCACCCTCCCAACCACCGCCGCGGCAATCTTCATTCTCGCCAAGCGCGTCCTCGGATTTCACCCGCAGTGCCTCGATCCGCTCGTTTTCTGCACCGCGTGCGGTTGGACGATCGCGTTGTGGTGGCGCGACCGCGCGCCCGCGATCCGTCCCGCAGTGCTGGTGGCGGCGGTGGTCGGCGCGGCGGTCGGCCTCACGATCTTTTATCTCGTCCAACAGATCCGCTGCTTTAATGATTTCCGGCTCGGCTACGCCGACTGCGGGGATTACGCCCGCACGATGTACAACACGTTGTACAACCCGCGCGAATTGTTCCTGCGGGTCAATCCGGACCGTCCGCTGTTTTACGATCATCTTCAGCCGGGGTTCCTGCCGTTTGTCCCGCTGTGGTTTCTGGCGCCGGGCATCCCGAGCACCATTCTGCTCCAGGTCGTCGCCGTCATGGCCTGCGCGGCGCCGATCTATTGGATTGGCCGGAAACTTCTCCAGGACACAACGGCGGCGCTGCTGCTCGCGTTGACCTGGCTGGTGTTCCCGCCGGCATCTCAGTTTATCTACAGCGGCTCGTACGGGTTTCATTGTGGAACCCTGTGTCTGCCAATGTATTTCTTCGCGGTGGCGTTGTGGCTCGAGGAGCGGCCGGGCTGGGCGCTGGTGTTTGCCGCGTGGGCGATTTTCCTGAAGGAGGAAGCAGCGATTCCCATCGGAACATTCGGGCTGTACCTCGCCCTGTTTGGCGGGCGCCGCCGGCTGGGACTGGTCATCGCGGTGGCGGCCTTCGCCTATTTCCTTGTGGTGACCGCGTTGATAATTCCCGCCATCACCCATCAGCCGTACATGGCGTTGAGCCACTTTCCCGCCATCGGCCAGAGCCACAAAGAAATCCTGTTCTCCCCGGTCACGAACCCTCGGGCATTTTGGGGAAACCTGTTCGCGCCATCGACCCTTTACTTCGCCGCGTTCCTGCTGGCGCCGCTGTTGTTCGCGCCTCTGAGGAAACCGTCGGTGCTATTTGTGGGGTCCATGGTGTTTCTCTTCGACTGCCTGAATCCCACGCTCAAGAGCATCCGCTACTGGTATCAGCTCGCCCTGTTCCCCGTCGTGTTTTGGGCACTGGCGGCAGCATTGTCGCAAAGCCCATTGGCTCGGAGGCGCAGCGTTCTTTCCGCAACGACCGTCGCGGGAGTCTTGTTGTCGGTTTTCTTTGGCAACGCTTTTTGGAGCAAAGCGACAATGGTCCCGCTGCCCCCGCTGCCAAACCGATCCCCGGTCGTGCAGCGGATGGCGCAGAGAATTGATCGGCAGGGTTCGCTGTTCGCCACCCAGCGGGTCGCGGCCCATTTCATCACGCAGAAATACCTCTACGTGTATGCGCCAGTGCCCGCGGAGATCGACTATGTGTTGCTGGATCTGCGCGATTTGTGGAGAGCGACCGGCAGTCTCAACTGGCTGAAGGCGCTTCGCGCTGTCCAACGTCAAACCGAAGCGCTGCCGCAGTTGCGGCTCGTGGATGTCGAGGATGGCCTGCTGTTGTACTCGCGCCATGGGGAAGCCATCGATCCGCGCCGATTGGTCGAGCGGGACGCCCTGCCGCCGGGCATCATCCGCCAATCCGCCGAGCTCGGCAAAGGAGTAAGCTTCGAGGGATATACCGTGGCCGTGCAGGCGTCCAACGGCGCGGACCCGAACGACCACATTCTTGTGACCATATACAACTCCGTTGCCGCTCCTGTGGATGCGGATTTGGCGGTGCGATGCCGGGTTGAAGTGCAGGGCCGGGACGGTTCCAACCGACCCGTCGCGACGCAATTCCAGCCGCTGGGACAATGCGTTTGGCCGGTCAACCGCTGGGTGCCGGGGAAATTTTACGCCGACGAATTCCGATTGAATCTTCCGGCCGGCTCGGTGACTGCCGGCTTATCCTTCTCATTTGAATGTCAGTCGCTATAGGCGGCCACCCCTGCGACCAACGATGAACGACAACGAGCCAGACTGCAGTAGAACAGAGACATCCCGAGGAGGAAGCTCATGGAGACGGCGTGGAATCCTGAGCGTTGTGTGTCTGGTGGTGGGGGGGATGTACGCCTGCGTCGCAAGGTTGGGTGGTGAGGAGTGGACGAAGCTGGATCCGGGGAACGCGTATTACAACTTATTGGTGGACGGTTTTCGGGATGGGCACTTGAGCCTGAAGAAGGAAGTGCCATCCTGGTTGGCGCGCATGGCCGACCCGCGTGATCCGGTGGCGAATCAGCGGTATCAAAATCCGACCTATGGGTTGGTGGACCTGAGCTACTACAAGGGACGGTTGTACGTGTATTTCGGCGTGACGCCGGCATGGGTGTTGTACTGGCCGTTCGTGGCCATGACGGGGCGGTATCTGTGCGACCGGCAGGCGACGACGATCCTCGGCAGCCTGGGGTTTCTGGCGAGCGTGGCGGTGTTGTGCTCAATGTGGCGGCGCTACTTTGCGGAAGTGAGCGGCACGGTGGCGGGTGCGTGCGCGCTGGCACTGGGGCTGGCGACCGCGGTTCCGTCGCTGTTGCCACGGTCGGAGATTCACGAGGTGGCGATTCTGTGCGCGTACATGCTGACGATGCTGGCGCTGGGGGCGATCTGGCGCGCGCTGAACGAGGGGGATCCACGAAAGCGCCGGGCCTGGCTGGCGGCGGCAAGTGTGGCGTACGGACTGGCGGTGGGGGCGCGGCCGACGTTGGTGTTCGGCGGTGTGATCGTGCTGGTGCCGGTGGCGCAAGGGTGGCGCGAACGGCGGCCGGTGATCGGTGCGCTGGCGGCGGCGTTGGGGCCGATGGCAGCCATCGGGGTCGGATTGATGGTGTACAACTTCCTGCGGTTCGACAATCCGCTGGAGTTTGGACAACAGTACCAGTGGCCCGGGCATCCGCTGTGGCACGGGCAGGCGTTCAGTCTCCGGTATTTGTGGTTCAACCTTCGGGTGTACTTTGGGGAGCGGGTGAGTTGGAGCGGGGCGTTCCCGTACTTGCATCGGGCACCGGTGCCGGTGCGGCCGGAGGGCTATTTCGATATTCAGGAATCGTTCGGGGTGCTGCTGAACGTGCCGCTGGTCTGGCTGGGATTGGCGGCGCCGCTGGCGTGGCGGGGTCGGACGGACCCGGCGAGGTCCGTGCTGCGATGGTTCGTGGTGGCGGTGGCCCTGCAATCAGGACTCTGCGCGCTGACGCTGGGGTTGTACTGCACGTCGGCGGCGCGTTATGAGGCGGATTTTCTGCCGGCGCTGGTGCTGTTGGCGATCGTTGGGGTCATGGGATTGGAGCGGGCGGTGGCGCCGGTCGCGGACTCAGCGCAAACCGGCAAGAGGGTGCGGCGGTGGATGGTGCGTGGCGGGTGGGTGTCGCTGCTCGTGTTCTCGGTGGTGTTCAATCTGCTCATGACGGCGGAGAAATGGGCGCATGCGGCGTCGGCCCTGGGCGCCATGCTGGTGGAGCAGGGACACGTGCCGGATGGCATTCGTGTTCTCCGAATGGGGGTTCGGATCAAGCCGGACTACGCTGAAGGACAGGCGAAATTGGGCAAAGCCCTGGGTCGGGCCGGCCAGGATAAGGAAGCCATCGCAGCCATCGAACGGGCGCTACAACTCAATCCCGCTTACGCCGAGGGACACTATGACCTGGGATGCGTTCTCCTGCAGGACGGCCGGACCGCCGACGCAATTCAGCACCTGAAGGAATCCGTGCGCCTTGGCCCGAGCTTTCTGGCCTACGACGCGTTGGGAGACGCCTTGTACCAGACAGGCGGTGTTGCGGAGGCGACCCTCCAATGGCGACGTTCCGTGTGGTTGAATCCGGACTACTTCCAGGCCCATGAGCATTTGGGTCGGGCGTTGATGCGACTCGGCCGATTACCCGAGGCGATCGCCCAATACAAGGAAGCGTTGCGGATCGATCCGGATGTCGTTGAAGCGCGCCTTGACCTTGGGATCGCGTTGTCGGGCATCGGCAGCAACGAGGAGGCGCTGGTCCATCTGAAGCGGGCGCGGCGGTTGCGGCCCGATTTGCCCGAGGTGCCCTGCGCACTGGGCGTGGCCCTGGCCGGGGCCGGCCGGGTGACCGAGGCGGTCGCGCAGTTCCGCGAGGCGTTGCGAATCAAACCCGACTACCCGGAAGCGCATTTCAATTTGGGGCAGGCGCTGGAGAAGCTGGGCCGGGTGCCCGAGGCCGTCGAGCAGTACGAACAAGCTCTGCGGATCAACCCCGGTTTTGTCCAAGCTCGCGATGCCCTGTCACGACTGCGCCCGGTTCGGTGACTGATTGACTTCGAACGCGACAGGTCGAGTCAGCCGCGTACCCCTACATCGGTGTTTTGACGCCGAGGGCGCGGAGGGCGCACCAGCCGCGGGCGCCTTCGAAGACCATGAACGAGCCGACCAGATCCAGGAAGATCCCGACGACCAGCAGCATCGTTGATTTATCCAGCACGCCGGTGATGATCAGGGCCAGGCCGCAGAGGTTGACCACGGCGCCACTGATGAGCCGGGCTTTGCGTCCGCGCGGGTCGATGTTACAGGCCAGTTTCATTTGGTCGGACGGCTGGCCCAGTTGCCGGCGAACACCGCGGCCAGCGCCAGCAGGATCACCACCACCCACCGCAGCACCGGCGTCGGCGGACCGATTCGCAGCCAGCTCGGCCAGATCGCCCAGAGCAGCGCCGCCGCGCCGAGAAACACAACGCTGACCCAGCCCAGCAGGGCAAACGTCTGACGCTCTTCGCGGAGCGCGGTGCGCAATTGACCAATCGTCTCCTTGTCGAGCTTCAGTTTCTGGCTGGCGGCTTCCTCGAGGACCTGTTCGTCCGCCACCGTGCTGACGAAGTCTTTCAACAGCGCGCGGGCCTTGTCCGCCTGGTCTTCGAGCACGAAAATGCCGTTGGTCTTTTCCGCTCCGCTCAGCGTTTCCATCGCGTCCAGCGGCGGCACGGCTGGCGGCGCCTGCAGAGTGGCCTCGACGCCGTTGTCACGCAGATAGCCAACGATGATGTTGCCTTCCCATTCGTCGTGGGCATGGTGCACCTGCACCAGATCTTCAGATTGTTCGCGTTTGCTCATGGCGCAATCTACTCCCGGTTTCGGCACCTTTCCAACGGAGTTTTCCCGACTGGTTCACCGCGAATCATACCTGGGACAATTCATCACGGACCCGTTGCACGAGATCGTCGAGATAAAACGGTTTCTGGATGCAGCCGCGCACGCCGGCGTCGAACATGGCGCGCGCCACCCGATCGTCACAGCCCGTCAGCAACAGCACACGCGCATCCGGATTGATATGCAGGATGCACTCCAGCACCAGATCGCCGGTCATTTCCGGCATCAGATAGTCGAGGAGGACCACCCCGATCTCGCGCCAGCGTCGTTCATACGTCTCCAGCCCGTCCCTGGCCCCGGCCGCCGTGAGCACGGGCAACCCTTCGCCCTCCAGGGTTTGCCGGATGACGTCGAGAATCTCGGGCTCATCGTCAATGGCCAGCGTGTATACCGGGGAACTGACGAAGTTGTCATTCATGGCTCGGTCATTGCCAATTCGACCACCGGCCATGTACCATAGCCGCATTCGGTCGGGAAAGGAAATCAATTTCAACATGGCCAATCGCTTTTCAAGCAAGGTCGTCATCGTCACCGGCGCGTCCAGCGGCATCGGCCGGGAAACCGCCGTGGCGTTTGCCGGCGAAGGCGCGCGCGTCGCCCTCGCAGCCCGAAACGAGACCCGATTGCAGGAGGTCGCCAACGCCCGTCCCGAGTGGCGCGACCGCTTCCTTGTTGTGCCAGCGGATGTCACGAAAGACGAGGACGCGCAACGTCTTGTGGCGGCCACCGTGGCGAGGTTCGGCCGGGTGGATATTCTCGTGAACAACGCCGGCGTCGGCATGCGCGCCACGCTCGCCGATTCCCCACTCACTGATGTGCGGTCGCTCATGGACGTGAATCTCTACGGGCCGATCCGCTGCATTCAGGCGGTGCTGCCGCAGATGCGCCGGCAGCACGCCGGGCAGATCGTCAATGTCGGCAGCGTGCTCAGCGCGGTGGTCGCGCCGTACAACGCGGCGTACTGCGCCACCAAGTTCGCGCTGCTGGCCGTGAGCGATACGCTGCGAATCGAACTCCACGGGACCGGGATCGAGGTCATCTCCGTGCTACCAGCGTACACCGACACGGCGTTTTTCGATAGCATGTACCAGCACGGCGACGGTCCGGTGCACCAGAGTCCGTTCGTGGGACAGCATCCTTCGAAAGTCGCGCGGGCCATTCTCCGCGGCTGCGCCCGGCATAAACGCCAGGTGGTGCTCACGATTTCCGCGCGCCTGGCCGTCTGGTTGCGGCGGCTCAGCCCATCGCTGGTGGATTTCGCCACGCGGCTGTCGGTTCAGAGCGTGGAAAAGGCCGATTCGAAAACGCGGTAGCTCGCGTCGTCATACAGGCAGAACAGGATGCGCTCCAATCCGGTGTTGCCCTCTAGGTGGCGTTTCGCTTCCTCGAGCATCAATGGCGCGGCGCGGTCGATGGGAAATCCGTAAATGCCCGTGCTAATGGCGGGAAACGCGACCGACTTCAGTTTCTTCTCGTCGGCCAGCGTCAGACTGCTCTTCACGGCCTGGCGCAGTAGCCGGTCCGCCTCGGCCGGCTCGTGCCGGCTCCAGACCGGGCCGACGGTGTGAATGACAAACTTTGCCGGAAGCTTCCCGCCACCCGTCGCAACCGCGTCGCCGGTCTTCAGCAGCCCGTGACGGGCTATCAGCGCCGTCGATTCGGCCTGGATGGACAATCCGCCTTTCCGAACGATCGCCAGAGCCACGCCGCCTCCATGCGCCAGGTATTGATTCGCCGCGTTCACAATCGCATCCACGGCCAAGGCGGTGATGTCGCCTTGCACGATTTCCAAGGTCGCGCTGCCAATCGTCTTTTTCATCGCAGAAAGCCTCAGGCTCAGGATACCCGAGCGACGCGGTTTTTTACACAGGTTTTACTTTGCCACCTTCACAAGGCGGACTACACTGCACGTCGAAAGGAGAACGAGCGTGAAAGCAATTCTCATTGGCCCTTTGCTCGCGGGTTTATGTGTTGTTTCCGTCACGGCGCAGCAGCCGCTCGGCTACGACGATCGTCCCAAGATTAACGTCAACGGCGAGGCCGTGGTGAACGTCGTGCCGGACAAAATCCTGATCAACTTCGGCATCGAAACCTCTGATGCCGATATCACCATTGCCAAGAAGAAAAACAATGAGATTTTGAAGCGGGCCGTCGCGTCGATCCAGGACTGTGGTGTGGCGGAGAAGGACATTCAAACAGACTATTTATCCATTGAGCCACGATACGAAAGCGATTGGAAACAGAAGGGTTTCATCGGTTATTTTGTTCGCAATACATTTGTCGTGACCCTGACCAAACCGGAAAAAGTCGAGGAACTCGTCACGCGGGCGCTCGGAGCGGGTGTCAATTACGTTCACGGGATTGACTTTCAAACCACGGAGTTCAAGAAATACCGCGAGCAGGCTCGTGAACTCGCCCTGAACGCGGCGAAGGAAAAGGCGGAAAAAATGGCGGCGGTTCTTGGACAATCCATTGGTGCCCCTCTGCAAATCAACGATAACGGTTCCCCGTGGTGGTATTATTCCAGTTGGTCCGGCTGGGGTTATAGCCGTTCGCAAGGGATGTCCCAGAATGCGGTTCAGGATGTCGGCGGGAGTGCCGCGGAGATCTCCGGCGGCGTTGCCCTCGGCAAAATATCGATCCGCGCCAATGTCAGCGTGACGTTCCAGCTCAAGAGCACGCAATGAACGAAATGCCCCAGCGAACGGCGCCGACGGTTGTGGTTGAGCTTTGGTAACAGGCCGATGAGAATACTGATTGTCGAAGACGATCCCCTGCTGCGGGATGGGTTGGTCGATTTGCTCACTGGCGCGGGCCACACGGTCGACGCGGTGGCCGATGGCGTGACCGCGACGAAGCGCGGTATGGATCCCGAGCTCGATCTCGTCGTGCTCGATGTGATGCTGCCAAAACTTGACGGCATCGAGGTCTGCCATCGGCTTCGCAAATCGCGGCCCGAGCTGCCGATCCTGATGTTGACCGCCAAGGGCTCCGAGGAAGACAAAGTGCGGGGGCTGAAAGTCGGCGCGGATGATTACGTCACGAAACCGTTCGGCACGCGGGAACTGCTCGCGCGGATTACCGCCCTGGCCCGCCGCGCCAAATCCGCGCCGGCCGAGCCGGAGATCATCGAGCTGGACGGCTGCCGGTTTGACCTGGGTCATTGCGAGGCGCGCCGCGGCCACAAGGTCATCCCGTTGACGGCCCGCGAAGTCGGCATCGTGCGCTGGCTGTATCGGCATCGGGCGCGGGCGGTATCGCGCAGCGAACTGCTCGAACAAATCTGGGGCGCGAACGCGGACATGGAGACCCGCACGGTGGACGTGACCATTGCCCACCTGCGCCAGAAGATCGAGCGCGATCACACGGACCCGGCGATCGTCGTTTCCGTGAAGGGGGTCGGCTACGGGTGGGGCCGGCGATGAAGTTCTGGCGCAGTCGCACGACGCTGGCGCTGGTGTTGACAAGCGCGGCGCTGATCGTTCCCTGCGGCGCATGGTATATCGTCGGCTCCCGTGAAGTTCGGCGCGCCGTCGATGAGAATGAAGCGCCGTTGCGCGAGTCGGCCAACAAAACGGCCCGGGAACTGGCCGAGCGCCTGCAGACACGCCTCCAGACGCTGTTGGAATCCGAGTCCAACCGCCCGTTCTATCAGTATCAGGCTCTCTACCACGACCCGCGCGGCGCGTCCGAGGGCCCGTCCGTCACACCGTCGCCGTTGGCGCAGGGGCCAACTGACCCGTTGATCCGCGCCTACTTCCAGGTCGATCCGTCGGGCCGGGTGACGCTGCCGACGCTGCCCGAGGCGGGTCTGGAAGGCGAAGATGTCAGCATGATCGCGACACAGCGGCTTCTCCAAAGCGAGTTGCAGGGGGCGGCGCATGATTCGGCTTGCGTGGCATTTCTCCAGACAGGAACGTGGCCGCAACCATCGCCAGGTCAATCCCCGTCCGTATTGCGCGGATCCACGTCGCCGTCGCTTTCGCTGAAGTCGACCCCGCCGCCGTCCTGGCCACGGCAGCACTTTGAAACCATGGAGTTGGATGCCTGGATCCAGAATGCGCAGGCGGCGCGGATTTACTCGGTCATCAAGTCCGGCGACAACTCGGCGTTTGCCAGTGAGGAACTGCGCCGGAAGGAGGGACAACAACGGGTCACGATCGGCGTGGGCGAATTCCTGTGGTGCTCGCTGCCGATTTCCAACGCCGTCCACCTCGCGGCCTTGCGGAATGTCACCACGCCCGCCGGCGTACTGGTGCAGGGGTTTGTCATCTCCAACGACGGCGTGGCGGACACCATCAAGAACCCCGCGTCGCCCGCGCGGTTCACGCCCGGCGCCCGGGCCGGTTCGTATGTGGCCGCCGCCCGCCTCGACATCACCGGCTGGTACATCGTCGTCAGCGCCGCCAAGGAATTCGCCGCCGCGGATGCGCAGGCCCGCGACAACTGGATCCGTTTCTTCCAGCGTTTTTGGGCCGGGGTGGGCGCGGCCAGCATCGCCGGGTTGTGCGTGGTGGCGCTGGTCTGGAACACCGAGCGGCTGGCCCGCCAGCGCTCGCAATTCGCCGCGTCCGCCGCCCACGAGCTGCGGACGCCGCTGACCGGTCTGCGCATGTACAGCGAGATGCTCGCCGACGGATCGGGCGACCCGCGGCGCGCGCGGGACTACGCGAACCGTCTGGCGGAAGAAGCCACGCGTCTGGGTCGCGTCGTGTCCAACGTCCTGGAGTTTACCCGGCTCGAACGCGGCGCGCTCCAGGTTCGCCCCGAGCGTGGCGACCTGGCGGCGGCGGTGCGCGAGTGCGTGGACCACCAGCGGCCCGCGCTCGAAGCGGCCGGGGCGCGCGTCGAAGTTTCCATCCCGGACCAGTTTCCAGAAGTCCGCTTCGACAAGGACGCCCTGGCCCAAATCATCCTGAACCTGGTCGATAACGCCGAGAAATACACGCGGTCGGCCCGTGACCGGGAGATCGACGTTGCGCTTGCCGCGAACGGCGACTCGGTGACGCTGTCCGTGCGCGACTACGGACCGGGCGTCCCCGCGGACGTGCGGGCCAAGATTTTCCGTCCGTTCGCGCGGGGCCACCACGAAGACGCGCCGGCGGGGCTGGGTTTGGGGTTGGCGCTGGTGAAGGCCCTGGCGCAGGCGCATGGCGGACGGGTTGGTTGCGCCAACGCGCCCGGCGGCGGCGCGCTGTTCACGGTCGTCCTCCCGCGATAGCCTCGCGGATTTTTACACACCTTTTTGCGTGCAAAATCTCCGCGCGGTGTTAGGTTGCCGCCGGTGACGAGATATCTCCGCGACACCGGAGGAACGCCGTGAAACCGTTTACGCTCGGGATAATAGCTGGCTCGATGATTGCCGTGGCGGCCGTGCTTTTGCCCACGGGAAGCGCTCGCGTGGAGGGGTTGGTGGTTCACGAATGGGGCACGTTCACCTGTCTGCAGGATGAGGACGGGCGCGCGATCGGCGGCATCAACACCGACGACGAACCGGTGCCGCGTTTCGTGCACAATCTGGCCGCCACATTGTTGATCCCGCCCCCGGACACGCCCAAAGGCGTGGGGCGCTGTCATCCCGACGTGACGATGCGGCTGGAAACGCCGGTCCTGTACTTTCATCTCCCCGAATTCCAGACCGAGCCGCTGACGGTGTCCGTGGACGTCGAATTTCACGGTGGTTGGTTGACTCAATTCTATCCCGTCGCCGATGCCGTCGCGCCCGGGGTCGAACCCGAGGGCCGGTTTGGCCATTTGCGAAGCGACACGGTCGGCCGGCTGGCGTGGCCCGCGCTCGCGGTTGGTACGAACGCGAAGGGGCCGGACACGACCGAGCGCGTGTGGACCTCGCCGCGAGCGGTACAGGCGGCATCCGTGACGACGGCCGACAACGAAAGCGAGAAGTTTCTCTTCTACCGCGGCGTGGGTCACATCAATGCGCCGTTGCGGGTCGTACGCGACCCGATCCACGATCAATTGTCACTCTACAGCCAGTCGGCTTCGACGTTTCCGAGTGAATCTCCTCTTGTGGTCCGCAATCTGTGGTTGACGGAAATACATCCCGACGGTTCATCGGCGTTCCGGCGGTTGGCGCCGGTCACACTCACGGGAAACAGCGACGAACTTCTGGCGACGACGTCCGCATCGTTTCCCGCCGACGAGTTCTCGCCGCAGAACGCGGCGCGGTTTCGCGCGGAGATGCACCAGGCTCTGGTCGGTGAGGGCTTGTTGGACGACGAGGCCGACGCGCTGCTCAACACGTGGGAGCTGTCGTACTTCAAGAGCGCGGGGGCGCGGCTGTTTTTCATTGTGCCGAGGGCGTGGACCGACCGCTATTTGCCGTTGCGCGTGTCCGTGCCTGCCAGAACGGAGCGGGTCATGATGGGTCGAGTCGAACTCATCACACCGGCACAACGTCGGCTCCTGGCGAAGATCGCGACCGACCCTGCGCCGGATCTGCAGTCGGCCGGTGGCGCGGCTCCACAGGTCTATCAGGAGTACCTCGACCTTGGACGATTCCGGAACGCCCTGATCCTGGATGAAGAGTCACGGCGACCAACCGCCGCGCTCCACGATTTCATCGACAAGAATGCGCTTGGCGGTTACGACGTTTCCTCGCGGTAGTACACGTGAGAGCAGATTCCCCGGTGCGCATTTCGAGCGCAATGCGGGCTTTTTTTGTCGTTGGATATGTGGTAATATCGGCGATTGTGAAAATGAGAGGAGACCGTCAGCGGTCAGGGGTCAGGGACCGAGGGTCAGGATTCGGGGTAAGTTTTCGGACGGGATGGGTTGTGCCAGGGCCGCATAAGTGCTTTTTTACGAAACGAACCCAGAATTTTGAGGGATTATAAATTCACAACAAGTTTATAATGAGATACTTACCGATTTGGTGTGTCGGAAAACTCTACAAAAAACGA
The DNA here is from genome assembly GCA_035541135.1 of Verrucomicrobiia bacterium. Lineage (GTDB taxonomy): Bacteria > Verrucomicrobiota > Verrucomicrobiia > Palsa-1439 > Palsa-1439 > Palsa-1439. Next base: position 45,554 of record DATKNW010000002.1, on the reverse strand, counting down.
ACCCAGAACGAACCCAGTTTCGTGCAGAACGAACCCAGTTTTGGGCAAAACGAACCCAAGAAATCGCCCTTTTTGCCTCGTTTTGTCCCCTTTTGCATATGATTGAGGCGAAACCGAGCGGGGCTTCTGCCATACTGCGGCGAATGATTTCCCGATTACAGCGGTCCTGGATATGCGCGCTGGTCGCGGTCGCCGCGATCACTCCACCAACCATTTCTCGCGTTTGCGCCGCGACCGACCCGATCGAGCCCATCGATCCCGTGCATCGGCAAATCGACGAGGCCGTCGCGCGGGTCAAGCCGTCGCTGGTGCGGATCAAAGTGGTCGCGACGCAGTATTACCAGGGCCGCGAAGTGAAATTCGAGGCGAGCGGGAGCGGCGTGGTTATCAGCAAGGACGGCTACGTGGTCACGAACCACCATGTCGCCGGACACGCCACGCGGATCGTAGTGATTCTGCCAAGCAACGAAGAAATCCCCGCCGACCTCATCGGAACCGACGCGCTGGCGGACATCTCGGTGCTGAAACTGAAGCCCGACGGCAAACGGGATTTTCCCGCCGTCGAGTTTGGGGATTCGGATGCGATGCGCGTGGGGGACACGGTGTTGGCGATGGGCAGCCCGCTGGCCATGTCCCAATCCGTCACGCTCGGAATCATCAGCAACATGAAGATGGTCATGCCCGAGGCGTTTACGTCATCGCGATTCACGCTCGATGGGGAAGATGTCGGCTCGCTGGTGCGTTGGATCGGCCACGACGCGGATATTTATCCCGGCAACTCGGGCGGGCCGCTGGTCAATCTCAAGGGCCAGGTCATCGGCATCAACGAGATCAGTTTCGGTCTCAGCGGCGCGATCCCGGGCAATCTGGCCCAGCGCGTCGCGCGGCAGATCATTGAGAAGGGCAAGGTCAGCCGGAGCTGGCTCGGCGTGGAGATCCAGCCGTTGCTGAAGGAGGATACGGAAAACCGGGGCGTGCTGATTTCCAACGTGCTGGATGATTCGCCGGCGGGCAAGGCGGGCGTTCATTCCGGTGACATCATGGTGAAGATCGCCGGGCACGACGTGCTGGTGCGATACGCCGAGGAGATTCCGCTGCTGAACCAGATGGTCGCCGATTTGCCCGTGGGCAAGGAGATCGAAGTGGTAGTGGAACGCGACGGCCAGGAGAAGACGCTCAAGCTGGTCACCGCCGAGCGCGAGCAGATCCAGCGCGATCAGTTTGAATTGAGGCGATGGGGCATCACGGCGCGGGACATTTCGGCGTTGGCCGCTCGCGAACTAAAGTTGAAGAGCCTCGACGGCGTGATTGTGACGTCGATCCGGCCTGGCGGCCCGTGCGACGACGCCAAGCCGCCGGTGGAATCCGGCGACGTGCTCACCGAGATCAACGGCACACCCGTCCGCAACGTCGCGGAGATGCAGGAGCTGACCGACAAGATCACCGCGGGCAAATCGAAGCCCGTGCCGACGACGCTCGGGTTCCGGCGGCGGACCGAGCAGTTGCTGACGGTGGTACGGGTGGGCATCAAGGAGCTGGAGGATCCCGGGCTCGAAGCGCAGAAGGCCTGGCTGCCCGTGGCCACGCAGGCCATCCCGCGCGATCTGGCCCGGCAGCTTGGCTATCCCGGGCTGACGGGCGTTCGCATCACGCAGGTGTACCCCGACAGCACCGCCGAGAAGGCGGGCTTGAAGGTTGGCGACCTGATCCTGGCGCTGGATGGCAACACCATCGAAGCCTCGCAGCCGGGCGACGAGGAGATTCTTGATACGATGGTGCGCGAATACAAGATCGGCACCACCGCCACGCTGACGGTTCGCCGCGGCACGGACAAGCTCAGCATCCCGGTCGAACTGGTTCGCTCGCCGAAACTCGAACGCGAGATGAAGAAATACCGCGACGACGACTTCGAGTTCACGGCGCGGGACACGACGTTCCTCGACAAGGTGCAGGAACAATGGTCGCAGGAGCAGCCCGGCGTGCTCGTCACCGAGGTGAAGGAGGGGGGGTGGGCGGCGCTCGGCCGGCTTGGCATCGGCGATCTGATCACCGCAGTCGATGGCAATCCGGTGACGGACGTCGCGTCACTCAAACAAATCATGAAACACGTCGCCGCGGAAAAACGGAAGATGATCGTCCTGCGGGTCATCCGCGGGATTCACACGGTCTTCCTCGAATTGGAATCCAACTGGAACAAAGCCCCGCAGGTTGTGAAAGGAAACCTCTAATCATGCCAAGACATCCCTCACTGAGTGTGCCGCTTACCATGGTGGCGGTCGCTGCCGTGGCGGCGTTGACCGCCTCCCGCGCCGAAGATCTTGCCAAAGCCGGGCGTGACGTCCTCGGCAAGAACCAGGGCGCGGTGGTGACCGTGAAACTGGCGATCAAACAAAGCGTGTCGATGGGGGGCCGCGAAAACAAGTCTGAGAGCAAGACCGAGACCACGGGGACGGTCATTGATCCGTCGGGGTTGACCGTCGTCTCGCTGGCGGTGACCGACCCCAGCAGCACGATCAAGGACACCTACGCCCGCATGGTTGCGGCGCGGGGCGGCGATGTGTCGCAGCTCAAGGTCGACAGCGAACTGAACGACGTGAAGATCGTCACCGCCGACGGCACGGAGATTCCCGCGGACGTTGTGCTGCGCGACAAGGATCTGGATCTGGCCTATCTGCGTCCGTCCGACAAGCCGGCCAAGCCGCTGGCGTACATCGATCTGGGCAAGGACGCCAAGGCGCAGGTTCTCGACGAAGTCATCGTGATCAACCGGCTGAGTCAGGCGGCGGATCGCGCGACGGCTGTGTCGATCGGGCGCATTGAGGGCATCATCGAGAAGCCGCGCACGTTTTATCTGCTGGGCCAATCCATGTGGGGGTATTCACTGGGCGCGCCCGTGTTTTCGACGGAGGGCAAACTCATCGGCATCGTCCTGCTGCGCAACTCCAGAACGCAAACGGATCAGGACAGCGGTTTTGTCTTTAGCAACCTCAACCAATACGGCATGATGCCCGTGATTCTCCCGGCGTCCGACATCGTCGATGGCGCGAAACAGGCCCTGGAAGCCAAGGCGCCCGCCGCGGAAGAGAAACCGGCGGCGGAGGAAAAGCCGGCCGCCAGCGGAAAGACCAGCCCCGCAAAAGCTCCCTAGCTACGGCCTGATTTCGGAGAGATCGATCCTGGCGCGGTCGGACTGGCCGAGGCCGGCTTTGGCGGCCGTGGCGATATAGGTCGCCTGCGGCGCGGCCAGCGTGACCTTGGCGTCGCGTCGTCGCGCATCGATCGCCTCCAGGCACAGCGCATCGATGGCCACCGGGTCGGTGCTCAAATACAGCGCGCCGGCATTCCACGAGTACTGCGGCTTGAATTGCGGCCCGCCCGCGTAGCCGGCGATGAGCCCGTCCATGATATTCAACGTCAGCTTGTCGCGCACCGCGGCCATGGCGCAGATTTCCGCAATCATCGGGTCACCCCGCTGGCCGAACATTTCGAACCGGCGCGTGTTGTCCACCATCCCCAGCGACAGATTGTACAGGCAGCCGGCCAAACCGCACGCGTCGTGGTCCTGTAGCACGGGCACATTGATCAGCTTCGTGATCGTCCCCGTCACGAGTTTTGGCAGGTGGGAGCGCTTGCTCAACATTTCATCATCCCTGCCGAACAGCAAATCCCCCCAGATCAGCTTTCCCGCGAGGTTGTTCTGGAAATAACTCTTCGGGTCCCAGCCGGTCCCGTCGATGATGCTGACGACCCGGTATCCGTTGGTCCCGCTCGTCGGACGATAACCGGCCAGTTGCATCTGGATCGGGTCGCGGTCAAACACGTAGATGTTCGGGCCCGACACACCCGCGGCGCGCAACCCGCGCGCAATCGCGTCCACCACCGCGCGGCGCGTCGATTGAAGCGGACCGCACTGCGTGCTGATCTTGATGCCGACCACGTCGTTGGATGAGACGAAATGCCGCCATGCCGCCGCCTCGTCGCTTTCACCCGTGAGCGATTTGAGGCCGGCGACGACCAGCGCTTGTGCTTTCGCGGAATCCACGCTGAAATTGCTGACGGCGCTTGCGTCGCGCACCAGCACCACCCGGCTTTTCACCACGGGCGCGGCGGGAGAATTCGTGTCCTGGGCGAGCAGCCCCTGGCACAACAAGCAGGCGGACACAACCATCACGAGGTTGCGAAGAGTAAGTCCGCGCCGCATAGGCAAAAGTTGCCCGCGCTCAGAATTTCATCGACAACAGGAATTCCGCGTTGGAGCGGGTCTTCTTGAGTTTCTCGACGATCAGTTCCATCGCCTCGACAGGCGGCACGCCCGCCAGCGCCTTGCGCAGGATGTAGATGCGGTCGAGTTCGTCGGGGTGATACAGCAACTCTTCCTTGCGTGTGCCGCTACGCTCGATGTTGATCGCCGGGAAAATGCGTTTCTCGACCAGATGACGGTCGAGGCACAATTCCATGTTACCCGTCCCCTTGAACTCTTCAAAGATGACTTCGTCCATTCGCGAGCCGGTTTCCACCAACGCCGTGGCGATGATCGTCAGCGAGCCGCCTTCCTCGACGTTGCGCGCCGCGCCGAAGAATCGTTTCGGCTTGTGCAACGCATTGGCATCGACACCGCCCGAGAGGATCTTCCCGGAGTGCGGCTGCAAGGTGTTGTACGCCCGCGCCAGACGCGTGATCGAGTCGAGCAGGATCACCACGTCCTTCTTGTGTTCGACGAGGCGCTTGGCTTTTTCCAGCACCATCTCCGCCACCTGCGCATGGCGCTCCGGCGCTTCGTCAAACGTCGAGCTGATGACCTCGGCGCTGACGGTGCGCTTGAAATCGGTCACTTCCTCGGGGCGCTCGTCGATCAGCAGGACGATGAGAATCGCCTCGGGAGAATTGACCAGAATCGCGTTGGCAATCTTCTGCAGCAGGATGGTCTTGCCCGTGCGCGGCGGCGCGACGATCAGCCCGCGCTGGCCTTTGCCGATCGGCGTGAACAAATCCATCACGCGGCTGTTGATCTCTTCCGGCTTGGTTTCGAGAATGAACCGGCTCGTGGGGAAGTAAGGCGTGAGATTGTCGAACATGATCTTCTCTTTCGCCTTCTCGGGATTGTCCCGATTCACTCCCTCAACCTTCAACAGCGCGAAGAACCGTTCCTTGTCCTTCGGCGGACGCACCTGCCCGGCCACCAGGTCGCCCGTCTGCAACTCAAACCGCCGAATCTGGGATGGCGACACGTAGATATCCTCGGGACAGGGGAGATAATTGTACGCCGGGGACCGCAGGAACCCGAATCCATCCGGCAGGATCTCCAGCACGCCCTCGCCAAACATCTGGCCGTTGCGCTCGGCGTTTTTCTTGAGGATTTCAAAAATGATCTCGTGCTTCTTGAGCACGGCCACGGCCTCCACGCCGCCGTCGCGCGCCATTTTTTGCAGGCGCGGCATCGACATTGCCTGGAGATCCGCGAGATTCAGCGTCTCCCCGGGCGGCAACTGGTTGCGGGGCGCCGGCGACTCTTCCTTTTCCGCCGTGGCCACAGCCACACCACCGTTCTTCTCGGTCTCCTCCGGTTTCGGTTCCGTCTCGGCCGGGGCGCTCAACTCCTGCGGCTTCGGCTCATCCTGCTTGGTTGTCCCGGTCTTGTCGGGGCTAGTTTTTGCTCGGGGCATGGTAGGTCTCCTTGATGGTTGCCCAAATGGTCTCGGCCTGCCGGTGTAACACCGCCGGCAGGCCATCGTTCCAGATCACAAAATCCGCGCGCTCCATTTTCGTTGCTAGTGGCCACTGCGCGCCGATGCGCGCGCGCGCCTGCGCTTCGCTCAATCCTTTGCAGCCCAGCCGTGCCAGCTGCGTCGTCTCGCTGCATCCCACCACGACCACGCAGTCAAACTCCGATTCCACCGCGACCTCATACAACAGCGGGATCGCCACCACGACGATCTCCGTCAAGCCTTCGTGCTGTAACCGTCCAACGTCCTCGTTCCACATCCGTCTGACTGCTGGATGAATGATGCGATTCAACGCCTGCCGCTTCTCGGCATTCGCGAACACAATCTCTCCCAGTCTGCCGCGGTTTACCGTCCGATCCGCGTTCAACACCTCCCTGCCAAACGTGTGTGCAACTTTTTCCCACGTAGGCGTATCCGGTGTCAGCGCCCGATGCGCGTATTCGTCAGCATCGAACACCGCCGCCCCCCGCGACCGCCAAACGTCGAGGGTCGAGGACTTCCCCGTAGCGATACCTCCGGTGAGCCCGACTTTAAGCAGCCGTTTCATAACCCGGTTTTCCCAGTTGGATTCATGGGAGACGGTGAACCGATTGAGCGCTTGTGATTTTCAGGATTGCCTAACGACCAAGGGGCCGAACAACTCCACTGACAGGGCAAGAATACTCCGGCGAAGCCTTCGCGTCAAGCGCCCAAATCACTTTTTTGGTCGACCCTTTGGCGTGGCTGTCCGCACCTTTTGCTTTCCACCATCGCCCCGGTCCGCTAAGGTCTGCTGATCATGCGCCCCATGCAACAGGACTTGGAGGAAGTTCTCCTGACCGAGAATCAAATCCAGCGGCGCCTCGATGAATTGGCCGCGGAACTCCAGCGTGACTACGAGGGCAAGGACCTGACCGTCGTCGGCATTCTCACGGGCAGCATGTTCTTTATCGCCGATCTCGTGCGGCGCCTGCCGATGCAGCTTCGGCTCGATTACATCGGCGTCTCCAGCTACCATGGTGAAACACGCTCCTCGGGCGAATTGATTCTCACCAAGGCACTGAAACTCGATCTCCACGGCCGCGACGTGCTCGTCGTCGACGATATTCTGGATACCGGCCTGACCCTCGTCAAAATCCGCGAGATGCTGACGCGGTTTCAACCCCGGAGCCTGAAGTTTTGCACGCTGCTGGAAAAGGACATCCCGCACCGCGAGAACTTCCAAGCCGACTACGTCGCGTTTCACATCCCCAATAGGTTCGTGGTCGGCTACGGACTGGATTATCGCGAACGCTATCGCAACCTGCCGTACGTCGGGGTGCTCCGGCCGGAAGCCATTGCCGCAACGAAGTGAAGATCACCGTCCAGCTTTTCAGTTTCCTCCGCCAACTCACGGGCCAAACCGAACTGCTGCTCGATTTGTCCGACAACGCCACAGTCGCCGACGTGCTCACCCTGCTCTACGCAAAATTCCCCCGACTCAAGGAAGCGGACGAATCCATCTTGATTGCCATCGGCGTCGAGTTCGCCCCCCGCACGACCAGGTTGCGCGACGGCGACGTGCTTGCGCTCATGCCGCCGTTGCAGGGTGGGACCGGGCCGTCATGCGATGATGAATTACTTCTCACAGACAAACCGATCAGTCTGGCCGAGGCCGAACTCGGCACATTCAGTGGCGATGTCGGTGGCGTCGTCGTGTTTTGGGGGGTTGTCCGCGATTTGGAGAATGGACAAGACATTCGCGCCCTCGACTACACCGCGTACCGCGAAATGGCCGAACATCAATTCCGCAAGCTGCTCGCCGAAGCGCGCCAGAAGTGGCCCCTGAAACGTATCCGCGTTGTTCATCGGCTCGGCGTGATCGCCGTGGGTGAACCATCGTTGCTCGTTCGCGTGGAAGCCGCTCATCGCGCCGAAGCATTCGCCGCCGCGCAGTTCATCATCGACGAACTGAAACAGAAGGTCCCGATTTGGAAGGCGACGGTTCCGTAGCCACTTATCACGCGGCGACCTGCCGCACCACGTTCTTCGCCGCGCCAGCCGCATATGCGGCAATATTGTCCGCCGTCGTATCGAGGATCCGCTCCAACGCTTCCTGACTGTTGAACGCGTTGTGCGGCGTGAAGACGACATTGGGCTTCTTCAAGATCACATGATTCTGGATCGCGGTACGCAGCTTTTCGGGATTCGTCGCGTCGCCGAGCAAGGCGCTCTCTTCGTAGATCGCCTCCTCGCCCTCGAGCACGTCCAGACCCGCGCCCGCCAGGATCCCGTCATCCAGCCCCTTCAACAACGCATCCGTATTCACCAGCCCGCCCCGGGCCGTGTTAATCAGGATGGCCCCGCGCTTGATCTGGTGGATGTTGTCCCGATTGATCAAATGATGCGTGTGACGATTGTACGGCGCGTGCAATGTGATAATGTCCGAGCGCCCGAGCAGATCGCTCAATTCCGCGTATTCAAATCCCAGCACCTCCGCCCAGAAATTGTCCCGCTTGACGTCGAAGGCGAGCACCTTCATACCGAATCCGCGCGCGATCCGGATCACGTGCAGACCGATCCGTCCCGCGCCGACGACCCCGATCGTTTTGTCCTTGAGATCGAACCCGCGCAGTCCATCCAGTGAGAAATTACCCGCGCGCACGCGCACGAACGCCTCGTGCACCTTTCTCGACAGCGCCAGGATCAACGCGAACGTATGCTCCGCCACGGTGTTCTCGCCGTAAAACGGCACGTTGCATACCGTGATCCCCCGGTGCGCCGCTTCCGCCATGTCGATGTGGTCGAACCCGGTCGATCGCGTCGCGATCATCTTCAGTTCGGGCAGTTTCGCCAGGCGTCCCGCCGTCAGCTTCGAGTAGATGAATGGCGACACAATCTCGGCGTCCACAATTTTGTCGAGATGCTTTTCGTCCAATATCTCGCGAATGCCGATGACCTCATTGGCGCCATCGATGCGCTTGCGCAAGTACGCCTCTTCCCACGGCTGAAGCTCAAGAAATACGATTTTCATTTCTTCGCGCTTTCGGACTCAAGACCAACGCTTTGACACCACTCCCGATACGCAAACGGCGAAATCTCGCTGGGCTTGATCTCGCTGCGCCCGCCCCAGAAGACGTTGGTGTACGCGACTTCAATTCCCGCCTCTTTCAAATGCCCGTCAATCGCGGACTTGTGGGCGAGGAGAAGCTGTTTGTCCGTCCCGTGGGCCACGCCCATGATGTTGACGTTGTGAAACTCGGGACCGCCTTCGCGCCAGTAGGCGTGTGTCATGATGTGATGACGGCCCACTTCGCGCCCCGCGTCGATCTCGCGGCCCGGCGGCACAGCCCAGTGAAACAGCGCGTTGTATCGAGTCACCTGTTCGCCATTTGCCACCGGCTTGACGTGCTCGAGGAACGTCGAGAAACGTCCGATGATCTTCCGCTGGTTCAGCCCGGCGGCGACCTGGAGAAACTGTTCGAGAGCGACGCCCGCTTCCTTCGCGCGCGCGACCCAGATATCCGACCCGAGTTCCTCGGGGGTGAATTCCCGTTTGAGCGCCACCAACACGCGCCATTCCAGATCATTGAGTTCGGTCACCGCCACATCCGTCACCTCGGCCAGCACGTCCGCTCGGCTGCCCGGCTCGAGCCCGCGTCGCCGCACGTGACCAACCCCAAGCGCGAACAATTTCTTCGCCGGCAACAGAATGAACCTCGTGGCGCCCGTCTGCCGACACAAGAACTCGCAGTGCGCGGTCATCAAAAAGCTTTGCGGCACCTTCAGCGTCGTCCACAGCCGATACTTCGAACCCGCTGTTGCAGTATCGGTCGTGCGGATGACCACGTGCCCGCTGAACGGATCGCGTTGGAACATGTAATCGAACGCGGCCTCCAGTTTGCCCTCGGGCACCTGCCAGGCCACCAATGCGCCCTGGGCGAGGTTCGTCGCCAACAGCGTCTGCCGCACGCGACGAATCGTCCCCGCCCGCAACATCGCCTGGATGCGCTCAATTACCACCGCCAACTCCACACCCGACTGCCGCGCGATTTCCCCGAGCGGATCGCGCTGAAAGCCCTGAAGACGGTCCTCGGAGGTTGCGAGGATCTTCGCGTTGATCGGATCCGTTGTTGAAATGGGAACGTCAGCCAGCTTCATAAATCATTCATTCGACGGACGCCCTTCGGCTCGTCACCGCGCCCAGCATGACAAATCACGGCGACGCTTGCAATGCCTTCTCGACCAGCGCCCGGCATTCAGGTGTCATCGGGATTGTCAGCGCGATCTGCTGGGCTTCTGGCGTCATCTTGCGCCACGATTTTTGCAGGATGCCAATCATCTTTTCGTCGCCGGTCTTCGCCGTTGTCTCGGCGAATTGCGTCTCCAGAAACACCAGGCACAACGCGTCCTCGATCACGCGGCCCTCCGGCACCCGCGGAAAATTCCGTTTGCGGATCAAATCCTGAATGCGCCCAATCGTCGCTTCGTCATACCCGACTTCGCGCAGAATCTCCCCGGCCTTCTGGGCGTGAAACTGTTTCAATTCCTCCCGCCATTTCAGGTAGCCTACGCGGCCTGCGGGATACGATTCGCGCGGGATCACCCACCGGCAAATATGTTGCGCCCGCGCCGCCAGCCGCAATTCCTCGGAGGCGTTCGGCGCCAGCCGTTCGACCCAACCGCTCAGCCGCTTCGCATAGGGAAGTTCGACGCCGTGTGGGTCCTGCGCGTTGGCCGCGTCGAATCGGGCAATCGCGTCTTGAAAGCGGGTCGGATTCATGGCACAAGAATACGTGTTTCGGGAGGAGAACACAATGCAATGAGCGAGTTGATCAAAGTGGCTGAAGTTGGCGATCTACAGCCGGGCGAATGCAAGACGGTGGTCGTGGGCGAGCGGGAACTGGCTTTATACAATGTCGGCGGGAAGTTTTATGCGACCGACAACGTCTGCCCGCACCGCGGCGGACCGTTGGGCGAGGGGACACTCGACGGGAACATCGTCACCTGTCCCTGGCACGGATGGCGGTTCGATGTTTCCACGGGGCAAAACCCGATGATTCCCACGGCGAAGGTCGAAGCTATCGAGTGCGTGGTTGAAGGCAACGACGTAAAGGTGAAACTCAATGGCGCTTAAATCATCCTGGGAACTTGCCCTCGAACGCACGGGCGGGAAATCGTCGACGAAGCTGACGAACGAGCAGAAAGCGACGCTGGCCGAACTCGACAAGATTTACACCGCAAAGATCGCCGAGCGCGAATTGGAATTGAAACCGAAGATCGCGGCGGCGAACAGGGCTGATAAACCCGACGACGCGCAGAAGCTGGAAGAGACTCTTCGGGCCGAGATTGCCAAGCTGCGCGCGAAACTCGAAGACGAGAAAGAGAAGGTCCGGGCGGGCCAGTGAAGCCCTCCGTCTGCGCGTTGGTCAGCGGCGGCCTCGACAGTTGTGTGATGCTGGCCTTGCTGACGCGCCAATACCGTGTCGTCCATCCCGTGTTTGTGCGACAGGGACTCACCTGGGAAGATGCCGAGCTTCGCCATCTCCGCCGATTCCTTCGCGCCGCCCATGTTCGCCATCGACCATTGACCATCCTCCATTTGCCTGCAGACGATCTCTACGGCGCGCACTGGAGCACAACGGGCCGGCGTGTCCCCGGCGCAAGAACACCCGACGAAGCCGTCTACCTCCCCGGTCGCAACCTGATGCTGCTTTCCAAGGCGGCCGTGTTCTGCGCGGTCAACGACATCAGCGCCATCGCCGTCGGCTCGCTCGGGCACAATCCATTTCCCGATGCGACGCCGAAATTCTTCCGCCATCTCGCTATCGTCGCGGGCGAGGCTTTGGGTTTTCGCCTCAAGATCATCGCGCCGTTTCGGTCGCTCACAAAGGAACAGGTCGTCCGCCGCGGTGTTCGCCTCAAATTGCCGCTCCGTCTCAGCTTCTCCTGCATTTCCCCGCGGCGTGGACTTCACTGCGGCCACTGCAACAAATGCGCCGAGCGCCGAAAGGCATTTCGCAACGCCGGCGTGGAAGATTTGACCCAATATGCAACGGCTCATTGAAGGGGTCCACAAGTTTCGCCGGGAAGAATTCGGCCGGTACCGCGAGCTGTTCGCCCGTCTTTCCCGCGAAGGGCAGAACCCGCACACGCTGTTCATCACCTGCTCGGACTCGCGTGTCCTCGCCGAGTTGGTGACCCAGAGTCAGCCCGGCGATCTTTTCGTGGTCAAGAATATCGGCAACATCGTGCCCCCCGCGGGCGTTAGCGGTAGCACCAACTCGACCGCCGCCGCCATCGAATACGCCGTCCACGTTCTGAACGTGGCCGACGTCGTCGTCTGCGGCCATACGCAATGTGGGGCGATGACCGCGCTGTTGAACGGTTTGCCCGATGCGGCGGCCATGCCTCACGCCGTTGCGTGGATCGAGCTCGCGGCACCCGTCCGCGAAATCGTCCAACGCCAGTATCAGCACCTCGATGCCGCCGCCCGCGTAACAGCCGCCGCGGAAGAGAACGTGCTGTTGGCGCTGGAGAATCTGCGCGGCCATCCTGGTATCGCCGACCGCCTGAGCGCCGGCAAACTCCGCCTCCATGGCTGGTGCTTCAAGATCAGTACCGCCGAGATGTTCGCCTACGAACCCGGCGTTGGCCAGTTCCAGCCGCTTGTGGTATGAGTTCGCAGCAACCGCCTATACGCGGCTCGTCAGCCTGGCGCCTTTGATGCCGGTTTTTCGGCTTTGGCCAATTGCCTGGCCAACATCCGCACCCTGAAGGCTCCCCGATCCAATTTGCGAGCGGCGGTAATCAATTCTGTAACGAGATCCTGCTGTTCTTTGAAGGATTTCCTGTTGGTAAGATGACAATGCGCAAAGAACGTCCAGGATATACGACGCATGACTTCGACTTGCTCGGTTAGCTCACCTGCCGCAGCTTGCGGGGAGGAGGCAAGCCACGTCGGGATGTCGCCGCATGCCGAACACATCCTCTCCAGCATCTGGCCCCGTGATTCGTGATCGGCCCACTCGAGTTCGGAAAGGGTGATGGGGCGGTCGCCGGCTGACGCAGACAGCGAGAGAAATTCCGCCAAAGCTTTCCGGTACGCGTGCGCTTCACGGAGGGCGAGCCCGGCGCGTAATCGTGCCTCCTTACTGAGCCAATAAAAGGGCGTAAATGAATCATCCCCCATCGGTTTCCATTCTCCAACCTGTTCGCTGACCATCGCGGCGCTTACCAACAGGCACGCCAGTGCATACAGTAGCGTAACCACAGCCAGCGCCCACCAGCGATGGGCACCGAAGAACATGGAGGCCGCAACCAATAACACTGCAAACCCCATGAGAAAGCGCCCCGCGCCAAACTGCTGGCGGCGACGAAGCAAAGTAGCGCACCGTTCCGAGCAGACCAACCGCCCGCCGCCCGCCGGGGCGATGCACGCTTCACAAAGGCCTTTCCCGCAATAAACACATGTGGCAATCGCATCTTGTTCCCCATGGGCAAAGCACTTCATGAGGTTGCCTTCTGCGCGAGTTGCCGATTGAGCGTGACCAACCAGAAAATGTCGTCCCTCACGGGGAGATGCGCACGGAACAGATTATTCCGCAATCGTTCTCGGCCTGATAGTGACTTCACGTCTCTTGCGTGCCGTTCGTAATAGTCCTCCCCCAACACACGACAGAATTCAAAATCGCGCGCATGACCGCCGGCCACTCCAGCCAGATCGGCGGGAGACATTTTGCCGCCGACCCTCTCTTGGGCAGCACTGTACACTTGGCGCAGCAGTTCTGTCCGGCCTTTCTGATCCGCGGCATCCAACTGTGCGAGCGTGATCGGTGCGTCTGAGAACCCGGCGTAATGAGCCAGCAGTTCCGAAAGGCATTGTCGGAACCGGTGAGCTTTCTCCAGGGCGTCCCCGGTGCGATAATACAGGGCACTCAGTCCGGCTCCTTCCCGATCTTCCCATAGCGAGCGCCGGCCAGCCTTCCAGCAGAAAAAAGCGGCAAGAGAGAGGAAGATGGACAATTGCCAGATATCCTCGGCGACGTAGTAGATCGCCGCGATCAGGAAGAGAGGGACCAGAACGTAAAGGTACCGTCCATTCAACGACCATCGGCGGGCTTCCCGACTGCGCGCGCACTCGGGCGAACAGACCTGCCGGCCCGATTCCGACACACCGGCACACTCGGTGCAGATGCCTTTGCCGCAATGCATGCACACGGCGACAGCTTCCGCGTCCCTGTGAGTGAAACATTTCATTGGCTGCAGAACCAGGCAATGCGCTGTTTCAAGATAACAGCATGAAGGCTGATGTGGCAAGAGCCATTGCTTTGGTCTTTCCGCCCGGCGCTTGCCTGTGTTATCAGTTGCGGCCATGGCTTACGATTCCTTGCGCGACTTTGTGCAGAGGTTGGATGCCGCCGGCGAATTGAAGCGCATCTCGGTCGAGGTCGATCCCATCCTGGAAATCACCGAGATCGCCGACCGCGAGATGAAGTCGCCGGGTGGCGGCAAGGCGCTGCTGTTCGAAAAATGCAAGGGCTCGCAGTTCCCGCTGCTCATCAATGCCTACGGTTCGACGAAACGCATGGCCATGGCGCTCGGCGTGAACGACGTCGAAGAGATCGCCCGCGAACTCGAAGGATTGCTCAAAGCCAAGCCGCCCACTTCATTCAAGGAAGCCCTCTCGCTGCTCGGAACGGCTTTCGAACTGCGCCACGCGAAACCAAAATCGCTGAAGTCCGGCTCGTGCAAGGAGGTTGTCCAACCGCGACCGAACCTTAACGTGCTTCCCGTTCAACAATGCTGGCCGCAGGATGCGGGACGGTTCGTCTGTCTGCCGCTCGTGATCACGCGCGATCCCGACAACGGCTCGCGTAACGTCGGCACCTACCGCATGCAGGTCATCGACGGCCTGACGACATTCATGCACTGGCAGATGCACAAGACCGGCGCGCGCCACTGGCGGCGGTACATGGAGTTGAAGCAGCGCATGCCCGTCGCCGTCGCGCTCGGCGGCGACCCCGTGTATGCGTTCGCGGCGACGGCGCCCCTGCCTGATGGCATCGACGAGATGATGTTCGCGGGATTCCTCCGCAAGAAATCGGTCGAGATGGTGAAATGCGACACCAACGACCTCGAAGTCCCAGCCGATTGCGATTTCGTGCTGGAAGGATATGTCGACCCCGAAGAGAAACTCGATCTCGAAGGTCCGTTTGGCGATCACACGGGCTACTACACGCTGCCCGAGCCGTATCCGAAGTTTCACGTGGAACGCGTCACGCATCGACGCAACGCGACCTATCCGAGCACGATCGTCGGCGTGCCGCCGATGGAGGATTTCTACATGGGCAGCGCCAGCGTGCGGATTTTCCTGCCGGTGTTCAAAACCAACTTCAACGAAATCGTCGACATGGCGCTGCCCGCCGAGGGCGTGTTCCACAACCTCGTCATTGTCTCAATCAAAAAGCAGTTCCCGTATCACGCGATGAAGGTCATGCACGGCCTGTGGGGCATGGGACAGATGATGTTCACCAAGATGATCGTCGTGGTCGACGCCGATGTGAATGTCCATGACACCAACGAAGTCCTGTTCCGTCTCACGGCGAACATTGATCCCGAGCGCGACATTATTTTCACGAAGGGCCCGGCCGACGTGCTCGACCACGCCACGCCCGTCATGGGGTTCGGCAGCAAGATTGGAATCGATGCCACCCACAAGCTGAAAGGGGAGGCGAACACCCGCCCGTGGCCGCCGATTATCAAGATGGATGAGGCGGTCAAAAAACGCGTGGACCTGATCGTGAGAGCGTTGGAGCGTAAAGCGTAGGAGCGTGGAACGAAAATGCGCGTGGCTGACTACAAGGACCTGCGGGTTTACCAGTTGGCGTTTGAGACCACCATGCAAGTGTTCGAATTGACGAAACAATTCCCCCACGAGGAACGCTATGCACTAACTGACCAGATGCGCCGCTCATCCAGGTCGGTCTGCAGCAATATCGCCGAAGCGTGGCGTAAACGTCGTTACGAGGCGGCTTTCGCCAGCAAACTGAGCGACGCGGACGCCGAAGCCGCCGAGACCGAGACTCACTTGAGCTTTGCGTTCCGTTGCGGGTATTTGAAAGCCGACCAACATGCAAAGCTCAAGGACGCCTACGACCACATTTGTCGACAGATGGCAACGATGATACGGGACGCGGCCTCTTGGTGTGGGAACGACCGGTTCATCCGCGAAGAATTCTCTGCATACTTCGCCACTTCACGCTCGGACGCTCATGACGCTTCCACGCTCTAACGATTCTTTCACCTGTCCGAATTGCGGGGCGGAGGTTCCTCCAAACGCCAAGGCTTGCCCGGAGTGTGGTGCCGACGAGAAGACGGGGTGGTCCCACGATACGATTTACGACGGCACCGACATTGAGGACCCGGACGAATTCGATTACGAGGATTGGAAACGCCGCGAAGTGGAAGGACACCGTCCTCGCCGAACCGGCAAGCAGTGGTTTTGGTGGGCGATCGCGATCATCGTGCTGGCTGCTTTGCTCTGGTTGTTTGTCGTCCGCCAGTGGTGCGCGCTTCCGTAACCAGGGGCATTGATCGATTTGAACGTGAGCGCCAAACGAACCAGCATGTTCCTGGCCATTGTATTAATTCTGGCGCTGGGACTTCGACTGTTTCATCTTTCCCAGCGTGTCCTCTGGTTTGACGAAGCCAACTCCCTGCTAATCGCTAAGGCGAGCCCGTCGCAGATCATCGACGCCGTTCGTGATGATACGCACAGCCCGTTCTACTACCTGGTCCTGCACTACTGGCAGTTTGTGACTGGGGGCGAAATGGGCGGGCGTCTTCTGTCCGTATTGGCCGGGGTTGCGACTGTGGCCGTTGCGTACTCGCTGGGCTGCGCGTTGATGGGACGCAACGCGGGCTTGCTTGCCGCAGCATTCCTCGCCGTGAATCCGCTCCATATTTGGTACTCACAAGAACTGCGGATGTACACGCTGCAAACCCTCCTTGTGAGCGTCTCTTTTCTGCTAATGCTGCTGGCACTGCGGCGTGATCGATTCGCCCTGTGGGCTGGCTACGCGGTCGTCACCGCGATGAGTTTGTACGCGCAATACGCCTCGTTCTATGCCGTGATCGCCCAGAACGCGTTCGTTGTGTTCTATCATTGGCGCGACCGGCCAAAGCTCCGCCATTGGTTCCTGTCGCAATGCGCTGTACTTCTACTCTTCGCTCCATGGCTGCCCGCTTTTGTATCGCAGGCGAAAATGGCTGCGGGCAGTTCGTGGCTCGGGCCACTCGACCCCGGTCGAGTGCTCGCGTTCTTCTCCCTTTTCAGCGGAGCTTATCTCGGAGACACGCATGGACGCGCCCTATCCGTGGCTGTCACGGTCGCAGCGCTGGTGATTCCCGCTGTGATTCTCTGGTGTCGACGCGAATCGCGTCAACCGGCTCTGCTGCTCCTGCTTTGGTTCGTTGTTCCTGTGGTTCTCTTGATCCTGCAGTCGTTGAATCAGAACCGCTTCTTGCCGCGCGTGTTGCTGTGCACGACGCCGCCATTCGCCTTGTTGCTGGGATGCGCCACGGTCCGGCCGGGCAAAGTAATTGTTCGTTCCATCGCGGCCACCGTAGGGGTTGCCCTTCTCGCGGCGAATGTCTACGCGTTGCGGAATTATTACATTCTCGACAACGCGTGGGTGAAATCTGATTTGCGGGAGGCGGCAACCACACTGGGCAGTGAAATTCAGCCAGGCGACATTGTCTTGCACCTGTCCGAGCACTCGCTCCGCCCCTTTCAGTGTTATCTTGAACCCGGTATCACGCAGGCTGTCATCGACACCCCCGTGTATCAGCCGCATTTGTTCCCCGTCACCGGCGACGGGCGCTTGCCGCAAGACACCGCGAGCTGTCATCGGATTTGGTTGGTGCTCTACAGGGACCAATTCCATCGCGACCTCGCGGATTCGACCCGCGACTGGATGAATCATCATCACCATTTCGTTCGCGCGCTCCACGATTCGACCACGATTTTTGTCGGTCTTTACGAGCGTGCAGACCCGCAACTGGCGCCGGCATCTCACTGACTCTTCCAGAAGTCTTGATTGCGGTCAGCATCACACTTAGAGTGGCACGAGCGAGACGCGAAAGTTCTGATGAAGCATTCGGATTTTGTTCACCTGCATTTGCACACGGAGTACAGCCTGCTCGACGGGGCGTGCCGCATCGCCGACGTCGTCGACAAGGCCCACGCGTGCAACATGCCGGCAGTGGCGATGACCGACCATGGCAACATGTTCGGGGCCGTCGAGTTTTACAAGACCGCGCAGGAGAAAGGACTCAAGCCCATCATCGGCTGCGAGGCGTACATCGCGCCCGGATCGCGCCTCGACAAGAAGTCCACCAATGCCCGTGATGCCGCGTATCATCTCATTCTGCTGGCCAAGGACGACCTCGGTTATAAAAACCTGGTCAAGCTGATCAGCGAAGCGCATCTCCACGGATTCTATTACAAGCCGCGCATCGACAAGGAAATCCTCGCCCGACACTCCAAAGGGCTCATTGGGTTGACCTCATGCTTGAAAGGCGAGGTGCCCAACAAGATCAAAGAGGACCAATTGGATCTGGCGAAGACCGCGCTGGACGAGTATCGCCAGATATTCGAGCCCGGCGATTTCTACGTGGAGTTGCAGAACCACGGTATCGAGGAGCAGCGCACGGTCAACCGCACCTTGATCGAGTGGGCGAATGAGTTCCAGCTCCCACTGGTCGCCACCAACGACGTGCATTACGTCGAGCGCCAGCATTGGGAGGCGCACGACTGCATGATTTGCCTGCAGACGCAATCGCTGCTCTCGGACGAGAAACGCATGCGATACGTGTCTGAGCAATTCTACCTGCGCACCCCGCAGGAAATGCACGCGCTGTTCGCCGAGGTCCCCGAAGCCCTCCGGAACACGCTGGCCGTCGCCGAGAAATGCAATTTGCTGATGGAGTTCGGCAAGCTGCGGTTTCCCGTGTACGAGCCGCCCGCCGGTTTCACGCGCGAACAGTACCTGCGCCACTTGTGCGAACAGGGCTTGCGCGACCGCTATGGCATCGACTGGAAGAATCCGAAGAACGCGCACGAGAAGCTGATCGTCGACCGCGTGGAATACGAATTGAAGATCATGGAGAAGACGGGTTTTGTCAGTTACTTCCTGATCGTCTGGGATTTCGTCCACTTCGCGCGCAGCCATAATATCCCCGTCGGCCCGGGCCGCGGCAGCGCCGCCGGCAGCGTGGTGGCGTACATCCTGAAGATCACCGACATCGATCCGCTCCGCTACAACCTGCTGTTCGAGCGGTTCCTCAATCCCGAGCGCATCTCCCCGCCCGATATCGACATGGATTTCTGCTACAACCGCCGCGGGGAAGTGATCGACTACGTGCGCAAGAAGTACGGCGACGATCACGTCGCGCAGATCATCACCTTCGGCACGCTCGGCGCGAAAATGGTCGTGCGCGACGTCGGTCGCGTGATGGGGCTGTCCTACGGCGACTGCGACCGCATCGCCAAGATGATCCCGCCGGACATCGGGATGACGCTCAAGAAAGCCCTGGAAATCAGTCCGGAGCTGAAAACGGCGTATCAAACCGAGTCAACTGTCAAACGGGTCATCGATTACGGGTTTACCCTCGAAGGTCTCTCCCGCAACGCGTCGACGCACGCCGCGGGCGTCGTCATCGGCGCGGAGCCGCTCGACAGCATTGTCCCGCTGACGACCGGCACGAACTCGAACGAAGTTGTCACGCAGTATTCGATGAATCCGCTCGGCGATCTCGGCCTGCTGAAGATGGACTTTCTGGGCCTGAAGACGCTGACCGTGATCAAGGACGCGCTGGACATGATCGAGGAAACGACGGGAACACGGCTTGATATCGATGCGATCCCGATGGGCGACAAGAAGACGTTCGAGATGCTCGCCAAGGCCAACACGATCGGCGTGTTCCAGTTGGAATCTCAGGGGATGCGCGATTTGTGCCGGCGGATCGGCGTCGATTCCATCGACGTGATCATCGCCCTCATCGCGCTGTTCCGCCCCGGGCCAATGAACATGCTCGATGACTACGTCAATCGCAAGCATGGCAAGGTCAAGGTTGAGTACGACCATCCGCTGCTTGAGCCGATTCTCAAGGAGACGTTCGGCGTGTTCGTGTACCAGGAGCAGGTGATGCAGGCGGCGAACGTCCTGGCCGGCTATTCGCTCGGTGGCGCCGACGTCCTGCGTCGCGCGATGGGCAAGAAGAAGCCCGAGGAGATGGAAAAGCAGCGCGACATTTTCATCAAGGGCTGCCACGAGAAGAACAAGATCCCGCGATCCAAGGCGAACCACATCTTCGATACGCTCGCCAAGTTTGCCGGGTACGGCTTCAACAAGTCACACAGCGCGGCCTACGGTGTTGTCTCCTACCAGACCGCGTGGCTGAAAGCGAATTACCCCGTCGAATACATGGCCGCGGTGTTATCCAACGAACTGGCCAACACGGACAAGATTCAGTTGTTCATCAACGAATGCAAACGCATGGCCATCGAGGTCCAGGCACCCGACGTGAATGAAAGCGCCGTGCGGTTCAGCGTCCGCGACGGCAAGATCCGGTTCGGCCTCGCGGCGATCAAAAACGTCGGCGAGATTGCCGTGCAGAATATCATCCAGGTCCGCGACGCGGGCGGCCGGTTCCGGTCCTTCGAGGATTTCTGCACACGCGTCGACCTGCGGACCGTGAACCGCAAGGTTCTGGAATGCCTGGTCAAATGCGGCGCGTTCGATTCTCTTGGCGAACCCCGTGCCCAGGTGTTCGCCGCCATCGAATATCAGATGAACCGCGCCGCGAGCCTCCAGCGGGATCGCGAACGCGGACAGACCGCGCTGTTCGATGTCGAGCCGGTCAACGCCCGCAGAAACGCCACAGGCCAGGCTCCCTCCGTGGAATGGTCCCAGAGCGAGATGCTCGCGTTCGAGAAAGAGCTTCTCGGCTTCTACGTCACGGGGCATCCGTTGACCCAGTATGCTGATGTGCTGCGGCGCTACGAACTCGCCTCATCGGGCCAATTGGAGCAACTTCAAGATGGGCAAATGACGCGCCTCGGCGGCATCATCAGCAAGTTAACCCCCAAAACCACGAAGCAGGGCAAACCGATGGCCATCCTGACGATGGAAGATTTGGACGGCTCCGTGGAAGTCCTGGTCTTCCCCGAGTCATACGCCCGATTCGCGGCGAACCTGAAGGCCGATGCGGCGATCTTTGTCTGCGGCAAAGCCAACCTGCGCGAAGACAAACCGAAGATTACCGCCGAACAGATCATTCCCCTCGATGACGTGCCGAGAAAATTCACCAAGGCGGTCCACATCCGGCTCTCCGCCGGAACGACCGAGGGTTCTACTCTCACCCGCGTTCACGATGTGATTCGCGCGCACACCGGCAACGTCCCGGTCCTGTTCTGCTTCATCTATCCCGACGGCAAGCTCGTGTTCCTCGAAGCCCACGAGCATTTTTCCGTCGCGCCGACCCAACAGTTCGTCCGCGATGTCGAAGCCATTCTCGGTGAGGACAGTGTCTGGCTCAAAGTCGATGCCGAAAAACTCGCCGCCAATAATGGTCCGCGCCGCGAGCGATGGAATCGCGGAGAATAATTCCCCGCATCAAAAACCGCCGGCGGCTCACTTGCCGGGGATGACCAGCTTCTGCCCGATCTTCAGCGAATCACTCGTCAGATTGTTGGCCTTCCTCAACTCGGCGACGGTCACTCCGTTGTTCTTGGCAATCGACGTGAGCGTGTCGCCTTTCTGCACGGCGTACTCGCCGCCGTTCACCACACCCGCGCTCGGGTTTGTCGACCCGCCGCCGCCGTGCGAACCGCTCATCGAGGCCAGCTCTTTCGCGAGCTGATCGATAATCGCCTTTTTGTCGGCCTCCCGCGCGGCATCCAACGCCTTCACGCGCGCCTCCAACGCCTGCAGATCATTGACCGATGCGCTGGGCCCCGATTGATGGACATCCGCGAGCTGCGACTGGAGCTGCTTGATGTCCTGCTGGATTTGCTGCTGGCTGGCTTGCAGCGCATCGACGTCCGCCCGCAGCTTGCTGAGCCGTTCGTCAAGGATGCCGACCTGCTGCCCGATGGTCTGGTCCTGGGCTGGCGCGGTTCGTGCAGCGGCGACGCCAAAGGCGATGACTGTGGCAAAAATGAGAAGCTCCTTGGTCTTCATGGCTGCAGTCTAGGAATCGTGCGCGAGTGTTTCAAGCCAGATTCTGCCCATTCGTAAGAAGCGCCCAGCACGCAGGATAACACTGGCCTGAATCGTGCTCCCCACCATGGTGGACACGTATGGAATGAGCGCAGCCGATCTTCAACATATCGAAGAAATTGCGGCCGAGCCGGAGCCGAAGAGCCCCGTTGCACCCGAGATCCCCACGGATTCGGTCGCCCCGCTCTTCACCAATCCCGCCGATTGGTTCGTTCCGCCGTTCCCGGAAAAACTCGAGGACCTGGACGTCAACCCCGGCTTCCTCGCCGACCTCGCGCTCAAAACCGTGCCGCTGGACACCGATTGCACCACCGCCACCATCGCCGCGCGCCTGCACCTCGGTATCATGATCACCGAGGCGCTCCTCCAGCGGTTGTGCCACGACAAATTCATCGAAATCAAAGGCGTCGTCGGCCTCCACAATCATCGCTACGGGATGCTCGACCGCGGCTGGCAGGAATTGCGCCGCCTCACCAGCTTCTGCAGTTACGCCGGCCCGGCCCCGGTCTCGCTCAAGTCCTACACCGAGATGATCACCCAGCAGGTCCGCAACCGCCCCCCCGCGACCCGCCAGGCCATCGATCAGGCCCTGTCCAATCTCATCCTCTCCGACTACGCCAAGGAAATCATCGGCCTCGTCATCGGCTCGGGACGCAGCCTGTTCCTCACCGGCCCGTCCGGCAACGGCAAAACCGCCACCGCCCGCGCCCTCGTCGACGCGCTCCCGGGCGAGGTCTGGATTCCCTACGCCATCGAAGTCGACGGTCAGGTCATCCGCGTCTTTGACGCCCACAACCATTTGCCCATCCCCCACGCCAACGATAATCACGACCGCCGCTGGGTCCGCATCCGGCCGCCGCTGGTCGTCGTGGGCGGCGAGCTGACCCTCGACAGCCTCGAACTCTCGTTCACCGACACGCAGCGCTTCTACGAGGCTCCGCTCCACGTGAAGTCCAACGGCGGCGT
Organism: Verrucomicrobiia bacterium; assembly: GCA_035541135.1. Lineage (GTDB taxonomy): Bacteria > Verrucomicrobiota > Verrucomicrobiia > Palsa-1439 > Palsa-1439 > Palsa-1439. The sequence goes on along the minus strand of DATKNW010000002.1, from coordinate 22,621 downwards.
GCTCGTGGTCGACGACCTCGGCCGCCAGCGCTGTTCCGCCACCGAACTGCTCAACCGCTGGATCGTGCCGCTCGAATATCGCGTCGATTATCTCACGCTCAGCACCGGCAAGAAAATCCAGGTCCCGTTCGAGCAGATCGTCATCTTCGCCACCAACCTCACCGAAGCCGACCTCGAAGACGAAGCGTTCATGCGCCGCATGGGCTACCGACTCCGCGCCGACGCCCCGAGCGCCGAAACCTATACCGAAATCTTCCTCCGCTACGCCCGTTCCCGCGGCCTGTTCGCCGACGACAACATCGTCGCGCATCTGCTCCAGAAATATCAGACCGAAGGCCGTATGCCTAAGTCCTGCGATCCGCGCGACCTCATCGACCGCACCATCGACCGCTGCCGCCTCCTCCGTCAGCCGGTGAAGCTTACCGAGGAAGGCCTCGACATCGTCTGGAAAGGCTACTTCGGCCAGCCCGGCACCGACCCCAAGCGCCGTTGACGCCTCAAACTGGGTTCGTTTTTCGTTTCTCAGTGTAAAGTGACCCGAAAACTGGGTTCGTTCTGGGTTCGTTTTTCGTTTCGGAGTGTAAAGTTTTCCGACACTCGATTTCCGTAACCCCTTCCGTGTGAATCGATTATCGATTTTAGCCCCTCCGAATTTCTGGGTTCGTTTCGTATTTCGGAAGTATGTACCTAACGCAATGGGCAGTTTACGGCTTCTTTTTGATGCAAATAGCCACCATGTCATTGGTGAACAATCCAGCATGGCCCCAGCCTCCGCAATACAGACCGCATTTCTGCAAGCTATCGAATAGCGACAGGGCTGCCGGGCTTTCCAAGTTGTTTGCGAATATGCATAAGTCGTCGCTCATCTCTCCCGAAACGCCATTTTTGATTTCATCAAACGGAACAGAGGTGATTTCGGCAGTTAGCTTCGGACCAAATGGCCCCATGCCAAACAATTTCCATCCCCCCGTTTGTAATGCATATGCAAGCCACAATCCAACTTCCTTTTCTTCCGTGTCAGTATCATCCCAAAATATGACTGCCTCACCGCGATGCCCATTCTTCAGTTTGTCCGCGAGCTTTCCTACGATGACCCGTGAAGGCCTTGGGCTTAATCGAAGCGCGAGTTCAAGGTTTGCTTTGCGAAGTTCTTCAGCTCGCAGCGAGAGCACGGCATTGGTTGAATTTATGTCGGCGACTTCCCTATCCGTTCGGGCGGTTTCTATCAGTTCGTATGCCAAACCAACAACGATGAGTGTCCAGAAAAGCCGTTTCGATTTCTTGAACTTGTGCTCGGTGTTCGTCCAAGCTAAAATGATTTCCCCGGTCACCCCAACGAAAACACCGGAGGCCCCCGGATGGAGTCTTACAAACTCCCAAGCAATTCGTAACGCTGATGAGATCAAACACATTGACGAACAAGTGGACAAAGCCGCGCCATTCGTGCTCTTGGGTTCGCTATTGGCGCTGTCGCTGTCGGAATTGCTTCTATGCTTTTTCCCCCGAAAGAAAAAGTAAAATCGGCGCTTGACAAGCCATTGCGCTAAGTATAAAATTACCACCATGAAGAACACGAAAGCGCCTCAACTGGAAACATCGCAGACAATCCGCGAGATTCCGTTGGCGTGTGCCAACGAGATTGCGGCGGTCGAATTTCTTGAGGCACAGCGTTGGAATGGTTGCCCGTGCTGCGTGCATTGCGGGTCGCAGAACGTCTACAAGATGGTGGACGACAAGACCGGCGAGCGCAACAAGCGGTTTCTCTGGCGCTGCCGCGATTGCAAGGAGCAATACACCGTCCGCATTGGCACGGTCTACGAAGAATCCCGAATCCCGTTGCGGCACTGGTGCTATGCGTTCTGGCGAGCCTCTACGTCCAAGAAGGGCGTGAGCGCATTGGAAATCAAGCGGCATTGCCAGATCAGCTACAAGTCGGCCTTGTTCCTGATGCATCGCATTCGCTACGCGCTCACACCAGATCGGAAGCCGAGAAAGAAATTGGAGTGCATCGTTGAAGCGGACGAAACCTACGTCGGCGGCAAGCCCCGTCCCGGCACCGGCCCGCACAAGGCCGGACGTGGCACCAGCAAGACGCCGGTGTTCGCCATGGTCGAACGCGGTGGCAACATCCAGCGTCGAGTTGTTGCCAATGTATCGGGCCGCACGCTCAAGGCCGCATTGCGTGAGTGCGTGGACAAGGAAGCGAAGGTCATCACGGACGACTTCGCGTCGTACAGTGGCGTCGGGAAGATGTTCCGCGGTCGCCATGACGTTGTGTGTCACAGTCGCGGTGAGTACGTTCTTCGCGGCAATCCGCACATTAACACCAACACGGTTGAATCATCGTTTGCCATCCTCAAGCGCGGTATCACCGGGATTTTCCATGCGGTCAGCAAGCGGCATCTGCACCGATACGTTGGGGAATTTGATTTTCGTTGGAACACTCGCCGCCTGAACGACGGAGACAGAACCATCGCGGCGATTCGTAGTGCGGAGGGAAAGCGTTTGATGTATCGTTACGTGGAACCATGACAAAGGCACGTAAGCGCAAGCGCAAAACAAAGAAGAAGCCCGGCCCAAAGACTGACCGACTCAAGATCAACATGAATTGGGTCGATGCCGTCAAACAGTCTTTGCTCAAGAAGAAGCCGAAACGCGGCTGGCCGGAGTTGGCGACCGAATAGTTTTTGACTGATTCGGTATCGCGGAAACGACGGTGCAAAAAGCCTTGCGTTATGTACATACTTCCGTCGTATTTTTTGTGTTTTTTCGCGAAGCCGTCCCCCTTGGACCCACAAAATCGCGGGCCACGAACCATGAGCCATCAACCATGCGCCGATCCTACCACAGTCCCCGCGCTGCATCCAGCATAAAATATCATATAACGATGCTATCAATATCGTGACCCTATAGGCAACGGCCCCGGTCCCCACCGGAGGGAGGGCGAGGGCTCCCGCCTGCCGAGCCACACATGACACTGTTGCCAATGGTTCGTCAGGCTTCGTTGCAATGGTCGTTGTAGCCACGGCTCTATGAGCCGTGTCCGAAACGCGCCTCACAGAGGCGCGGCTACAGCGGTTCTCCCTTTGGACTTGCTTGATGGGACCACTAGCTCTCCACACGTAACAAATTGGGGGCCTGCGTATTGCATAATAGAGAACTCCGCTTGACAATGTGTTATCAAGATGATATCGTTGTGACATCAAGAAAGGAAATCCGTATGAATTCAAACCAAGCCGCCGCCAATCAAGAACGGGTCGTCCGCGTTCACAATGGCTGGCTCATGTTGCCGCTGCTGCTCGCGCTTCTCGTCGGAACCATCGCCTCGCTCGTCTTTTCAATCGTCAAGGTCGCCAACCTCGGTCCCCACTTCCTCCCGCTCCTCATCGGTGACGCTGTGCTGTTGTTGCCCACGAGCATCATCCTGCTGACCGGCTTCTTCACTCTGCAGCCGAACGAGGCCCGCGTCCTGATCCTCTTCGGCGCCTACAAGGGCACCGTCCGCGAGAGCGGATTCCATTGGGGAAATCCATTCTATTCCAATGACTCCGCACAGTCCGGCCTCGTCGCCCAAATGGCGGAGGCACAGCAGAAAGCCGCCGCCGCCAAGATGGGCGTCCCGGGTTCGTCTTCGACGCGGAAGACCTGCGCTCGTCACAAAATCTCCCTTCGTGCCCGCACGTTGAACGGCGAAAAGCTCAAGGTCAACGACAAGCGCGGCAATCCCATCGAGATCGGCGCGGTCGTTGTCTGGCGCGTCTCGGACACCGCCCAAGCGACGTTCGACGTCGATGACTACGAGAAATACGTCGAGACCCAGAGCGAATCCGCCCTGCGCCATCTGGCCAGCATTTACGCCTATGATCACGGCGAGGAAAACGAAGTCACGCTTCGCAGCGGCGTCGATGAAGTCTCGCAGGCCTTGCGCAAGGAATTGCAGGACCGTCTCGCCAAAGCGGGCGTCACGGTGGACGAGACTCGTCTGACCCATCTCGCCTACGCGCCGGAGATCGCCCAGGCCATGCTCCGCCGCCAGCAGGCCGAAGCCGTCATCGACGCCCGCCAGAAAATCGTCCACGGCGCGGTCAGCATGGTGGACATGGCGCTCCGCGACCTCGCCGAGAAACACGTCGTCCAGCTCGACGACGAGCGCCGCGCCGCCATGGTCAGCAATCTCATGGTCGTGCTCTGCGGCGAAGCCGAGGTCCACCCCGTCGTCAACACCGGCACGCTCTACACCTGATCGGTCCCGATGGCGGAACGGAAATCCTTTCTCCTGCGCATCGACCCTGAGCTCTGGGCCGACCTCGAAGCCTGGGCTCAGGGCGAACTGCGCAGCGTCAACGGCCAGATCGAATACCTCCTCCGCCAGGCTGTCCACCGCCGCAAACACCCGTCGCCCCCGCCCGCCCCGCCGCCGGAGTCCCCTCCGTCCGATCCTGCGTTGTAGCGGCGCTTCTGCGAAGCGCCGTCCCCGTTGTGCGCCTGTCTCCTGACCGCGCACCTGACTCGACCGCAGGTCTCCATTGACCAAAAACCGCTTGAGCGGACGACCCTTGATTGTTAGCCTTTCGTCATGAGCCGATGCGCAACCATCGCGATCCTCATCACGTGCCTGGCTCTGGCGTGCGGTTGCGAGTGCCTGTCGAGCAACAACAACGCCTATCGCGACATCCTTGGCCCCGACATCAACGAAGTCAACGGCCAGGAAATGCCTCCGGGTTACGGCCTCATCCGGGAGTAACAACAACAAGTGCCGAGTTGTGCGACGGTCTCCCGACCGCGCACCGGATTCCACTGCCGGTCTCCCGACCGCCCGGCCGCCGTAATCCGTCATTCCGAGCTCGTCGAGGAATCTCTTCTTCGCCGCAGGTTTCTGCTTTGCAGGTCTCATCGGACTCGGCTCCCCGTCGCCGCTTCTGTTCGGCGCAGGTCTCCCGACCGCGCCGATTCGCTTGGCCTTACCTCTGCAAAGCCACCCGCTCCGAGCGAGTCCGGAAAACATTGCTTTTCGTATGAAAAGGCGGGAAAACAACCGGGTGAGGCTGAACAGCGTTTTGGATGCGGCGAGCCTTGAACTCACAGCCCGCGGCTATCCACCAGACTTTGCGCGTGACGCCAGCGATGGGAGCTGGTATCGCTGACCACGTTTGGAGCCTTGAGTAAGTCGTTGCGCTTATTGCCTAGAAAGCGCAGGAAGAGGTAACTCTGTTTTGTATTCCTTATCATCTACATCCGCAAAGGAAAGCTCCGCTTTCGTGCCCGGAATTCTTAGGTAGTTTAGGCTGGTTTGTGGAACTAAGAATATGACGAAACCCCACTGCATTCCGCCTTCAACTATCGGTGTTGTCAGCACCTTTTCGTAGAGCCAATCCTTGCGGTCGAGGGTCTTGGTCTCAGCCTCTACGCCCGGCATAGCTGGAATTGGGGTCAAAGAGGTTAACGGTCCAATCCAATTTCCAATCACAGGCGCATGTATCGGGTCCCCCTGCGGCGGTGTTATGGTCATCGCCCAACGTTTCACAATGCTTGGTGATCCGCCATTGTAAAGCGTGAGAACCACAGCCACTAAAGTATCCTTCTGCACTTCGGCCATCGTACTCGCGGCGCTTTCGATTTCTAAACTTGGTGGTTTGCGTGCAAGGGCAACCGTCCTTGCCGCGAGATGGTTCGTGGTCACAATGATGATTTGAGAGGCGCAATATGCGACAATCCCCATTACCGCGAGCCAACCAAGAAACATGGAAACTTTGATGAAGATAGTTCGCTTCGTCTCGGGAGGGATTTTCTTGTAGAATCGGCGGAGGCCTTCCACGACTACCCCCAAAATGAACACATCCCAGAACAGGGCCTTAACACCTTCTTGCGGAGATACGATTTCTCCCCAATGAATTGCCATGGACCGATAGTATGCCCCCTGTGGGAAGGGGGTCAATTCTTCTCTGGAAGTGATTTTTCGTTGCAAACTGACGCACCACCCTGCCTCTGTCAGAGTTGACATCCTCCGCCGTCTTTGCTAGCTTACTCGTGAACATGAAGTCAGTGCATCCATACGCAACCGCAGTCCGGGCGTCGTATTATTGGTTTTATTTTAGCCAGCCCTCCCTGCGGGCTGTGTGTTGATGCTGAAACGTTGACACCCAACCGTCCCGCAGGCGCGGGACGGTTTTTTTATGCTCAAAAAACCGCGTCGCGCATCGGGTAAAGGAGAAAAGGAATGATCATCGTGCTAAAACCGGGAACCAGTGAGCCGGATATTCAGCAGGTCGCCGACGCGGTCAAGAAGTTCAACTACGAGCCGCGCCTCATCCGCGGTGTCGAGCGCACCGTCGTCGCCTGCATCGGCGACGAACGCAACCATCACACGCTCGAGTCGCTCATCGTCCTCCCCCAGGTCGAGAGCGTCACCCCGATCCAGAAAAAATACAAACTTGTCAGCCGCGAATACCAGGGCAGCGACACCGTCCTCGACGTCGGCGGACTCAAAATCGGCGGCGGCACGTTCCACGTCGTCGCCGGCCCGTGCTCCGTCGAGACGCAGGCGCAGACTCTGGAAACCGCCCGAGCGGTGAAATCCTACGGCGCGACGCTGTTCCGCGGCGGCGCATTCAAGCCCCGCACCTCGCCGTACGACTTTCAGGGGCTGGGCCGCGACGGGCTCGAGATTCTGAAACAGGCCCGCGCCGCGACCGGATTACCGCTCGTGACCGAGGTCATGTCCCCGCAGGATGTGGAAATGGTCGCGTCCTACGCCGACGTGCTGCAAATCGGCGCTCGCAACGCGCAAAACGTTCCGCTCCTCGCCGCCGCCGCCGCCTCGGGCAAGCCCATTCTCCTCAAGCGCGGCGTGTCCGGCCTGATCGACGAATGGCTGCTGGCCGCCGAGTACATCTGCGTCCACGGCAACAGCAAGGTCATCCTCTGCGAGCGCGGCATTCGGACGTTCGAGCATGCCTGCCGCAACACGCTCGACCTCAGCGCGGTCGCCGTCGCCAAAAAGGAAACGCACCTGCCCGTGTTCGTCGATCCCAGCCACGCCGCCGGCCGGTTCGATATGGTCATCCCGCTGTCGCGCGCGGCTGTCGCGGTCGGCGCCGATGGCCTGCTGGTGGAAGTCCATCCCGATCCCGCTACGGCCCTCAGCGATGGCGGCCAACAGCTCAAGCCGAAACAGTTCGGCCAGTTGATGGCGGAAATCCGCCCGCTCGTCGAGGTGATGGGCAAACAGCTCGGGGGGATCTAGAAACAGACTTCGATCACGGCCGCGTGACATGGACGCGCATGAACTGGTTCGTGCCCGTGATATCCCGGGCTTGAATCGTGTAGGCCGTGCCATTCGTTGCAACGATGCCCTCGATGAGCTCGCTGGCATCGCTCGTCCATGTGCCCCCCATCGTCGCGGTCGCCTCGGCGACGCATGTCAGATCGGTCGCTGCGATGGCGCGGGAAAACGTGAGTGTCAAAAGCCCGTCCGCAAGCGCGGGCGCGGGCAGCAACGCCGTCTCATTTGACTTCGGTTCCAGCGCCAGCGCGTATTTGAGCAGGTTGCAAATGCCGTCCCCGACCGGCGCGGCGAGATTGCCGCTCACCGAGGCATCCAGCAATTCGGTTGCCGTGAATTTGCTCATCCGCCAATCGTCCATCGGCGTGTGTTCATCGGCGCCAATGTCCGTCCGGCTTCCGTAGACGCGCGGGTCGTCGTTGATGTCCCGTTCTCCCGCCGCCGCAAACGCCGGGTCGCCACGGTCGATCGCCGGCGACGCATCCGTCAGCAAAAAGTTCGCCTGCGAGGCGTTGCCGAATAGCGGATCGGCAAACGCCGAGTGCGCGTCGTTGCCCGTTCCGGTCTGATAGGCGGCAAAACCCGTGTACGTCACTTTCTTCCATTCCCATTCCGCGTTGTTCGCAGCGCCCGACGTGAAATACAGATTCCAGTCCACCGTGTTCGTGTTTTGCGTGAATGGATTTCCGATGAGCAGATTCTGCGAATTGGCGAACAGGATATTATGCGTGAAGACATTCGAGAGCGTGTAGTACTGGACGTAAAACTCGCCGTAGCCCTGCAACTGACTGTCGTTATGATACAGCGTGTTGTGCGTGATCAGGCATCCCTCGGTTCGTCCCACGCTCGTGCTGTAGCCGCCAATCGACACGCCTTGCGAATTGTTCAGCCAGATCAGATTATCGCGCAGCACGCAGCCAATCGCTCCATGGCCCTTGTGCTCGCTCGCCAGTTCCACACCAATGTCGCAATTGTGGACCTGATTGTACGCGAACACCACGTTCGAGCAGCCGTCGCAGTACAGCCCGTCGGCATCGTAGCTCTTGTCGCTGGAGTTGCTGATGGCGCTGATGTTCCACACCACGTTGCTGAGGCAGACGCCATTCCGCGCGTAATCCTGATTCGAATCCGAGCATGTGCCCTCGAACCCGATGAAATCGAGGCCGATGTTGTTGTTGTCGTGGACCCGGTTGCCGCTCACGTCAAAATTGATGACGTTACCGTTCAAGGTGAAGGACTCGCTCTCGCCGGTCTGAAGGTGATAAACCTCATTCCCGCGAAGCACCAGGTTGCTGATCGGCTGGCTCGCCGATGTGCCGTAGATGGCAATGCCAAAGCCGTTCCCGCTCTTGTTGGTGTTCACGATGTCGTGCACGCGATTCCCGAGCAGCGTGATGTCGTGCGACGGGCCGGTGATGAAGATGCCCGCCGGCGTGAGCGCCTTGCTGTTGGTCTGGTAATTCCGAATCTCAAACCCCTGAATGGACACGTAACTGTTGCTCGCCAGCAGGAACAGCGGACTGGCCGCGTACGCGGAACTGGTGACCGGCAACGTCGAGCCGTCGACGATGGCGGTTTCGCCGGGGTAACTCTGAAACGTCACATAACCACCGGAGGCGGTTCCCGAAACCTGGAACGTGACCACCTCCTGGTAAACCCCTCCGCGCACGACCGCGTTGTCGCCGGGCGCCAGTGTGCTGGCGGCCTTCTGAATCGTGCGCCACGGCTGATCGATGGTGCCGGACGCGCCGTCGTTGCCGTTGGTGGCCACGTAGTAAGTGTACGCCAGCGCAGGGCCGGCTCCGCCAAGAAGCAGCGCGAGCATGATACAAAGCGGCTTCATCAGATCACGCCCGTGTCACGCGCCAGAGCAGCCAGAGGCCGAGAAATTCGAAAAACAGATTCGGGAACCACAGAATCGCCTCCGGGTACAAGCCCGGGCGGTTCTTGAGAACGTTCGCCAGGATCATCATGAAATAAAAGACCAGCGCCAGCCCGAGGCTCAACGCGATCCCGATCGATGTCTCGCGCCGGCTGGTTTTGATTCCCAGCGGAATGCCGATGAGCGTGAACGCCAGACACGCCACCGCGCCCGCGACGCGCTGGTGCGCCTCGATCAATGCCGCCGCCGGATAGATCCCGTGTGCGCGCAGCTCCCGAATCTCGTCCAGCAGTTCCGAAAACACCAGGTCTCCCAACTGCCGCGCCGCGCGCGCCTGGTGCAGCAGCCGTCCCAGGTCCATCTCGACCGGGTAATGCTGCATCGTGGCGTCGCGTTGGATCTTGTGGATGTTGGTCGGGTCCTTCGCGTCGCGGAAATCGCCGCGCACGTTGTACAGGTCGAGCAGGAGCTTGCGTTCCTCGGGCCGCGAGGAAACGATCCCTTTCTGCGCCCGCATGCTCGACACGACGTTGTTGCTCTCGTCGAGCGAGTAGATCAGCACGTCTTCAATGATGTTTCCCTTCTTCTGTCCCGCGTAAATCACGTAGCCCGGGAAATCCTTGATGAACGTCCCCTCCTCGATCAACGCCATCGGGTTTTGCGATCCCAGCCGCACGAACATCGTCTTGAACGCGAATCGGCAGGCCGGCGCCAGATCGGCGTTGATGTACAGGCAACACGCGCTCGCCACCGCGCCCAACAGAATCACCGGCGCCACCACCTGTCCCAGGCTCATCCCGCTGGCCCGCATGGCCGTGACCTCGTTGTCCGCGCTCATCCGCCCGAAAATCAAAATCGCCGTCGCCAGCATCGCCATCGGCAGGGACAAACTCAGGATGTTCGGCGTCATCAGCAGTACGAAGTAACCGACCACTTCCAGCCCGACCTTCTGGTTCACCAACATGTCGCTGAGCTGTTTGAGAATCCGCGCCAGCAACAGCACGAAGGTGCACACGGCAATCGTCAGCAGGAGCGTAATGACCGCTTGCCGTGTGATATACTTCGCCAGGATTTTCATTCGCAGTAACTACGACTAACAATTTTTTCGCCCTAACGCCACGCAAAACCCATCGGCGCGGTTTCAGCTCGGGCGCGGACGTTTGCGAAACACGGTGACGGCACAGGCCGCGACGCCCAGGAGCGTGATTGCGCTGCCCCATTTGAGGGCGGGCGGCGAGAACCGCACGCGAACCCGTCCCTGACCCGGCTCGGGGATTACGAGACCTTGGAAGGCGCCGAAAACTTCGATCAGCTTGATTCGTTCGTCGTCGGTCACCCACCCGGGATAAAACGCCTGGGAGACAAGTATGACGCCCGGCCGCTTCACGTTGTACGTGACGGCGTAGCTCTCCGGTGTAATGCTCTCGAACTGCACTTCGCCATCGCTGTTTGTTCCGGATGCCTGGCTCATCTCCGTCGGTAGCGCGGTCGTTAGCGGCCCGGCCACGGCTGCCTCGTTGTACCAGTCGATCTGGCCGCTCTCCAGCGCGCTCAGCAGTGCCGCGCGCGAGTCGAACTGCCGCGCCCGCCCGAAGAACCGCGCCCGCAAGAACGCCTTGGAGCGCGTGCCCAGATAGTAGGTGCCCGTGGCGTCGACTTCCATGATGACTTTGATGTTCTGAATGTCGAGTTTGGCGGGCCGGTTGGTGATGCTTTGGAAACTCGCGACCGAGTCCAGGTAAAAACTCGTATAGCCCTCGGGAACTTCCACGAAGTCGTAAAAGCAGGCGTCATTTCGGGCCATGGACAGTCCTTCCGAGATGGTGTTCGCAACAATTTGACCGAACCGGACCGGACCGAATTGCTCCCGATATTGCTGTAATCTGGGAAGCAGGGGATCGCTGTTGGTGTAGAATTGGTCGGGATCGAAGTGGCCGCATTGGAAGAAACCGTAGGCGTGACTGAAATCGACGACGCAGGCAATCGGGATGACGCCCAGGAACAGCATCTGCATCCACCGCCTGGGGAGGCGAACCGCGCCCACGAGGGCCACCGCACAGACCACGGCCACGGCCGCCGCGAAGAGCGTTTCGCTTCGCGCGTAATCCAGCCGGCCCAAATGGAGCAGTGCGAGCGGAAGGCGATCGCCCCCGGTCGACAACACCAGCGCCAGGCCGAAACCGGCTGCGGCGGGCAGGAACACGGGCCAGGACCGTAATCCCCGGCTCGCCCGCGCCACCTGGTCGATCGCACAGGCGCTGAGAACCGCCCCGGCAAAGGTCACGACGCAGGCCATCTTGGCGGGACCACGAAACAGGGACGCGCCCGGCAGGATGTGATACAGGACTTGAAACAGTCCGCCGTATCGCCCCAGCATGAACCACAATCCCACGACCCCGCTGATCACAAAAAAACCCGCCGTCCGCCGGTCGTCGATTCTCCGCCAGTTCGACAGGATAACCAACAGGGCGATCCAGAAGATCTGTCCCGCGTACACCCCGAACTCCCAATACTGCCAGTAGCCGGGCAGCCCCGAGTTGGACGGATTGTGAACGACGGTCCAGCTCCGCGCGTCGTAGCCCCAGAACTCAACCGGCGATTCCCCTTGAGTTTGACCGAAGTAATTGGGCACCAGCAACGATAGCAGCTCGCAGTACGGCAATGATGTGTCCGCGATGATCTCGAATGGCTGGCGGGCTCGAGCCGTGTGCAACCAGTTCTGCGCGGCCGGAATCAAGAGGCTCGCGCCCAAAGCGAACACCACCACAAATGTCCCGGCCAGCTTCGGCAGGTCCCGGACCACAACGCGCCGCGCCTTCGCCCACCGGCCCGGGGCATCGCTGTGACCCACGGAATAACCGCGATACAGCCAGTACGCGATCACCAGATACCAACAGTAGACCGTGGTCTGCTGGTGCCCCGCCAACAGCGACATGAGCATCGCGCCAACCAATCCCAGCCACGCCCATCGACTTCGGGTGCCAGTGAGCCGGTGGATGCAGAGCAGTTGCAGTGGCAACCAGGCATACGTCTGGATGAGGACAAAGTTCACAATGTGCAGCGACGCAAAACCCGACAGACAAAATACGATCGCACCCGTCAACGCCGCCACGGGCCGGAACTTGAGCTGCCGCAGGAACGCGTACGTGAATAACCCGCCAGCGAAATAGTGCAGGACAATGTACCTCTGGTAGACGACAAACGGCAGTCGATCACCCTGCACGAAGGGGATGAGCAACCATTGCGGAGGATACAACACCGACAACTGCGGGTCGCAGTACAGCGGCATCCCGTCATGCAGCCCGGGGAACCACAGGGGAAACCGGCCCTGAGAAATTGACCGGGCAACGTAACTCACAAACGGATAGAACTGCTGCAGGGTGTCGTCCCAGATGAACCGCTGACCGTTCAGGTAGCCCCAGTAGAAGAACCCCAGGGCGCCAGCCAGAAATAACACGGCGACCGCGTCAGGAGCCAGCCGCCGGAGGGGGGGAGCGTTGGGTGACCTCTCGTCCATGAAATGTGCCCGTGCGCATCAAACATCACGCGTCAGACCTGCGTGGCGTGCGAAACCAACCGCAGGCTGGAGAATGGCGGCGTGCCCCTTCTCCATAAACAGCGTAATGATCGCCTGCCGTGTGATATACTTGGCGAGGATTTTCATTCGCAGTGAATACGACTAACAGCTTTTCCGCGTCGACACCACGCAAAATCCATCGGGGCCCGTTCCAGCCCGCCCTGGAGGCGGCTCTCGCTGCGGAAATCTCCGACCGCAAACAGTCCCGCGGCCCGCTCACCCCCCTGACCGTCATCGTCCCGACGCGTCTGCTCGGCCTGTATCTTCAACGGATGCTCGCCCGCGCGCTTCCCAACGGCCACGTCAATCTCCGGTTTCGCGTGCTGGAAGATCTGTTGCCCAAAGCGCGTCAGGCGCCCCGACTCGGCCTCGAGCTTCTCTGCGACAAGATCGCCCGTGATGAAATCCCCGCCACCGGCTATTTCGCCCCCGTCCGTGACACCATGGGGTTTCGCCGTGCGTTGCTCGAGACGTTCAAAGACCTCGAACAGGCCGGTGTATCGCCCGAATCGCTTCGCAAGGCGGTCGCGAGGTCGAAGAAACTCTCAGAGCTCGCCGCCGCCTACGCCGCCTACCGTGATTGGCTCGCGACCCACGGCTTCGGCACGGAATCCGATTTGTACCAAAGTCCCGATCCGCCCCAAGCCGACTCCGAGATGTTCCTGTACGGGTTCTACGATCTCACCGCCGCCCAGAAGAAGTTCGTGGAGAAACTCTCCCCGACAACGGTTTTCTTTCCGTCGACCGGCCACGATGCCTACACCGAGCCGTTGCTTAACTGGTTCAAATCCAAACGGTACAAGATCGCCGAGGCCGTTCCCTCGCCCCCGGGCGCGACTCAGGCCAAACCCGACGCTAAAATCATCTCCGCTCCCGGCGAAGCAAGCGAGGTCCAAGAAGCGATTCGCGAGGCGCTCGCGTTTGTGTCGGCGCCCGAGCGCTCTTTCAACGACGTCGCAATTCTCTGCCGCAGCCGCGATCAGTATGACGCGATCCTGCGTGATACCCTCGGCAACCTCGGCATCAACACGTACTTTCGTGGCGGTCGCCCGCTGGCGGAACAACCCGACGCGCGGTTGCTGTCCCTGCTTCTGGAAGTGGTCCGTTCCGATTTCAGCCGCGCCACCGTGATGGAGTTGGCCTGCCACACCGAATCGCGCTCGCGCTGGGATGCGCTCTCGGTACACCTCGGCATCGTCGGCGGACGACAGCAGTGGATCGATCGCCTGGAAGCCGCTTCGTCCGCGCCCATGGCTGAGGATGCTGACCCGGCCGAAGAGCGTCACCACGAGCGCTGGCGTCGCGACGCCGGACAAATGCTCGCCTTTGTCAACAAGCTCATTTCGCTTCTCGGCTCTCTGCCGGCTGAAGCGAAATGGAGTGAGTATACCGCCGCGCTTCTTGCGGCCTTCCGCGCGTTCGGCGGCAACCATGTGGCCATCATTGGCTGCATCCGTGCCCTGACCGCGCTCGAAGAGTTTCAGCCGCGCGTTTCCTTCGACACGTTCGCTGACTACTGCCGGCGGGCAATCGAAACCGTCGCTGGTCAACCCGAGCAGTTTCAGGGCGGCGGGATCTTCATTGGCGACGTCATGAGCGCCCGCGGGCTCTCGTGGCCGCTGGTGATCCTGCTCGGCCTCGTCGAGAAATCTTTTCCCCGCGTCATTCGCGAAGACCCGCTTTTGACCGACGACGAGCGCGCCCGCATCAGCCCCGATCTGCCGCGCAAACTCGCCGGCTACGACGAGGAACGGCTCCTGTTCTCGCTCACGACCGCTGCGGCCCGCGAGAAGCTCGTGCTCAGTTACCCCCGTCTGGAGCCCTCCACGTCGCGTCCCCGCATCGCCTCGTTTCTGTTGCTGGAATTTGCCGGCGCCAGCAACTTCAAGACGCTCGACCAACTCGCCACCAAAATCCCGCTCGCGCCCGTGCGCATGGTCGCCGAACCGTTGAATGATCGCGAGTTCGATTTGCCCGCGCTTCTCTCCGTCGTGGACAAGCTCGCTTACCTGAAGCGCGTGTCGCCACTGCTGGCCGAAGGCGTCACAAACGTCAGTGCGCGCTGGCGCGAACGCGCTCTCACCGCCTACGATGGCCTGTTTGCGCGCGATGATGCCCGGAAGCTGCTCGGCGAACGTTTCGGCCTCGAGAAACTCGTCATCAGCGCCACCTCGCTCGAGGATTTCTTCGGCTGTCCGTTCTACTATCTCCAAAAGCACGTCCTCGGCGTGGAACGATGGGAGGAACCCGAAGCCGCATTTTCCATCGACGCTCTCGATCTCGGGTCGCTCTATCACGCAATCCTGGAGGATTTCTACCGCGCGCGGGCGCGCGATATCGCCACTGTCGCCGAAAAACATTTCACGGAGTTTCACCGCCGCGGTGTGACGGGCTACCCGACGGTCTGGGAGGTCAAAAAGCAGATCATCCGTGAGGAATTGACCGCGTTCGTCGAGCGCGACCGCGCCGCGTCCACTGACTGGATGCCGGCGGAATTCGAGAGGGAGTTTCGTGGCATCGCCGTCGCGCCGCCCGTGCGGTTGCGGGGCAAAATCGATCGCATCGACCGAAGCGCCGACGGCACGCGCGCCCGGATTCTGGACTACAAGACCGGCCGGTCGCCGCGCCACATCCGCAACGATTCGCTGGCCGGTGGCGAAGCATTGCAGTTGCCGCTGTACATCCTTGCCGCGGAGAAACTGCTGCCCAACACCGCCGTCGAGGCGGCCAGCTACCTCTATTTCACGTTGCGCGGACGGTATCGGACCGTCACCTTCACTCATCACGCGCTCGACGAACAAAGGCTCGCTCTCACCGGCCTGCTGGAAACCGCCGCCGAGATGATCCGCGACGGCGTGTTCGCCCAGTACGCCACGGCCGATGGCTGCCGCCAGTGCGAGTTCCGTCCGATCTGCGGGAACGGCATCCTGAAACTCTACGAACGGAAGCGTGACGACGCTCATATGGAAACTTTCCGGTCGATCAAGGAGGACGCGGAATGACGCGGCCCATCGACGATAAGGCGCGCACCGCCGCCACGACCGATCTCGACACGACGTTCTTCGTCGAAGCCGCCGCCGGGACCGGCAAGACGACCGCCCTGGTGGGCCGTATTCTGTCCGCCGTCGGCTCGGGACGCGCCCGGCTTCCCGAGATCGTGGTGATCACGTTTACCGAGAAAGCCGCCGGCGAGTTGAAAGTGCGGCTGCGCGAGAAGCTCGAGGAGGAACTCACCGGGGCACGGCTCGCTGAGGCTCTGAACGACCTGGAACGGGCGCATATCACGACGATCCATTCCTTCTGCGCGTGGGTTTTGCGCGAGCGACCCGTGGAAGCGATCGTCGACCCACAGTTCACCGTGGCCGATGAATTGCAGCGGCAGCTCCTGCTCGAGGAAGCCTGGGAAAACTGGCTCGAAACCGAATTGGCAAAGAACCCGCCCGCGTTGCGCGAGGCGCTCATGCGCGGCATCGAGCTGGATAGGCTTCCCGAATTGGTCGGCCAGCTCGTTGATCATCGCGACCGGCTCGAAAACGCGAAAGACATCGAACCCATCCCCGTGGACTTCCCGAAAGTGTTGGGCCAACTGAAGTCGTCTGCGCCGGCTTTGGAACGATGTCTGAAACACTTCCGCGAGCACGGTGACAATTCCTATCTTCGCGCGCGGGCCCTGCTCGACACGCTGCCGTCGTTGGAACACGCATCGGCCGAGCGCCAGATTGCCGTCCTTCGCTCTCTGGAGATCACCGCGCCGCGGGCGATGGCGCTCTTGGACGGCCCGGACGCGTTTCGCGAGATGAAGGACCTCGTCAAACAGCTCAAGCCGGTGCTGGACGATTTCCGCGTTGCGGCGGACCACAATTTTCTCGTGGCGCTGGCCGGTTGGCTGCGCGGATTTGTCGAGCACTTCCAACAGGTCAAACACGAACGCGCCGTGTTGGATTTCGACGATCTCCTCGTGAAGACGCGCAATCTCGTCCGCGACAACCCGCAGGTGCGCGCCGACCTGCAACGCCGGTTCAAGTTCGTGGTCGTTGACGAGTTCCAGGACACCGATCCCGTCCAAACCGAGTTGGTGCTGTTGCTGGGCGCCGGTCCCGCCGGCAAACTGTTCGTCGTCGGCGATCCCAAGCAAAGCATCTACGGGTTCCGCCGCGCCGATATCGAGATGTATGCCAACACGCGTCAGCAAATCGAGCGGACGGGCAAGACATTGACCTTCGCGCAAAACTTCCGCAGCCGCTCCACCCTCCTCGATTGGGTGAACGACGTGTTCTCGAAGATCCTCGTCAGGTCCACGGACGGCCACTACCAGCCGGAATACATTGCCCTGAAGCCCCGGCCGGACCTGCGCACTGTGGAGCCGTCGGTGACGCTGCTTCGCCCGAAGCAACCGCTCAAGGTCACGGCGGACGAACTGCGTCACGCCGAGGCCGCCGCGGTCGCCCGTTATCTTCATCAACAGGTCGCCGCGGGCGCTCACCAGTGGGGCGACGTCGCGCTGCTCTTTCGCGCGTACACCGGCGTCGAAACCTATGGTGATGTGCTGCATGAGCACGGCGTGCCGTTTCGCGTCATCGGCGGCAAAGGCTACTACCAGCGGCAGGAAATCCAGACGCTGTCTTCCTTGCTCTCGTGTCTCGACAATCCAGCCGACAAACTCAATCTGGTTGCGGTCCTGCGTTCCCCGCTGTTCGGCTGGGCGGATGAGCTGATCTTCCTGGTCTCCCAGACCATGGGATTGGATTGCCTGGCCAATGTCCCAACGGACGCGCCCGAGCAGGTGACATCGACGTTCGCCCTGCTCCGCGAACTGCATGAATCCCGGCACGGGTTCTCCGTTCCGGGCTATGTCGAACACGTCATGGCCCGCGCTCGTGTCTGCGAAGCGTTCTTCGCCAGTGAATCCGACGGCGCGCAATGCGTTGCCAACCTGCTCAAGGCCCTCGAACTGGCCCGGCAACTTGAAGCCCTGGGGCTGCGCTCGGCCCGCGCGTTTGTGCGACGGCTCCGCGAAACCGTGCTGGGCGGCGTCGAGGAAGAACCGTCCCCGGCCAGCGAAGAGACCGACAACGTGGTCCGCATCCTCACGGTCCACAAAGCGAAGGGCTTGGAGTTCCCCGTGGTCGTCCTGGCGGACCTGGCCGGCCGTTCGTCGGATTCGGGCGCCAAACTGTTGTTCCGTCCCGATGGCGGCGCGGAGTTGCGATTCGCGAGCATGAAAACGGCGGGCTTTGACGAAGCGGACGAGGAGCACGCCCGCCGCGAGGAAGCCGAGGAAATCCGGTTGCTCTACGTGGCGGCGACCCGCGCGAAAGAGCGCCTGGTGATTCCGTGGTTTGCGGAGAAGGGCGGGCGCATCGATCTGTTGGCACGCGGATTCAAGCCCGAGGCCGGCGCGTTGGTCGAGGCACCCGATCTGGAATCGCTGGGCGCCGCGACGGTCGAGACCGGCAATCCGTCGCCCAAGACTGACTCGGTGGATGCACTCATCAACAAACGGCGCGGATGGCAGGAGTTCCACGCCGAATTGCTGGTTCGTGCCGCCAAACCGCTGGCCCGCGTCAGTCCATCGAAACTGGCGGGGGAAGCCGAGCCGCCCGACGACGATGTCGTCAGCGCCAGCCGCGAAGAGGCCATGCAGCTTGGAAGTGTGGTTCACGACGCGTTGGAAATGGTCGACCTGGCGGCCACAAGCGTTCGACAACGCGCCCAGATCGAGCAATTCGTCGCCCACACGGGTCTGAGCGATAACGAGAAACGCCGCGCTGTCGCCTTGGCCGGCGCCGCGCTCGACTCGGAGTTGATGACCCGCGTCCGCCGCGCGCAGCAGGTCTGCCGCGAATTGCCGTTCAGTCATGTCACGAGCGATGGACTGATGGAAGGGAAGATCGATTTGTTGTTCTGCGAGCATGGCCGGTGGGTCCTGGTCGATTACAAGACGGATGCGCGCGTGGAAACGGAAAAATACACGCCGCAGTTGCGCGCCTACGCCGCCGCGCTCCAGCGCGTGGCCGGCATTGCGATTGCTGAGAAGTGGCTGTTTTTCCTCGCAAGTGGAACGGTCGCCAAGGTGGACGAATGATCAAAGTCGACATGCACATGCATTCGGGCGAAGACCCCGAAGACGGCCTGCGCTACCCGGCGACGGCGTTGATCGACCGCGCCGTCGAGCTCGGCTACAGCGCCATCGCCATCACGCTTCACTGCCGTGTGCTCGAGGACGAGCGGGTCTTCGACTACGCCCGCCGCAAAGGGCTGCTGCTCATCCGCGCCGTCGAATGGAACATCCAGAAGCGCGACGTCCTCCTCTACAACATCACCCAGCGCGATGCAGAAACGATCCGCACCTTCGACGATCTCCGCGCCTATAAACGCCAGCGCGGCGACGACCTCCTGATCACCGCGCCGCATCCCTGTTACCCGCAGGGCCACAGTCTCGGCCGCGATTTCGAGCCGAACATCGATCTCTTCGAAGCCGTCGAGTACGCCTCAATGCACTTCTCGTGGTTCGACTGGTTCAACCAGCGCGCCGTGCGCATCGCCCGCAAACACGGCAAGCCCATCGTCGCCAGTTCCGACGCGCACAACCTCTGGATGTTCGGCAACCATTACTCGATGCTGGACGCCGAGCCGACCATGCCGTCGATCTTCCGCGCCATCCGCGAAGGTCGCGTCGAACCCCACAGCCCGCCCGTCAACATGTGGGCGTCCCTGCTCATGTTCCTCTGGGACCCGCTCGTCGTGCGCAAGCCGGGCCAGCTCGTCGAGAGCTTCCCGCCCGCCGTCACCGGCGCCGGCTGAAAGCCCGGTGTCAAAGACCGAGTTTGTCGTCGCGCGTGAAGAACGACGCGACAAAGTGGAACATCGTGAAATACTCCAGCGCGAACGGCAAAAAACCGAGAAAGCCGACCAGCGGCATCTGGAAATATTTCACGTTCTGCCCGAGCGGAAAAATGTAAACCCATTTCGTGTACGCCCACATGTTCCAAAATTCCCACAGCAGGCCGCACACGGCACCGGCGGCAAACAGTTGCAGCATCCGCGACGGATCACCCTGCTGCCAGTCCCGATAAATGCTCGGCATGCCCCGCCAGTAGTTGAACGGCTCCAGCAGAAAAAACCAGCCCATCCACACGAACGCCCACAAGTATCCCCGCGCGGGCGTCGGCATAAACGGCGGCACAAGCACAAACAGCGCCCCCATCACTGCCGACCCGACCAACCCCCCGCGGCTCCAGCGCACCCGCGGCATCCACGCCCGCTCGAATGCGTCGTAGCTCTGGAACAGCTCACACGTCAGAAACATTCCCGGCATGATCGTCGCGAACGCAATCGCGTACCCCAAGAAACGCGCCGATAGATCCGCCGGCAAATTGATGTAGCGCCAGCCCGGCATCACGCGGTTGTAGGCCTCGAACAAGCACCAGAAGATGATCGACAGAATGCACTGAATCACCAGCGACCCGCGCCGCGCCGTCAGCAGCGATGTACCTCTCCGCTGGTAAATCCACGCGTCGATGATCAGGATGTACGCCCACCAGCACACGGGCGTGGCCACCGTCGTGATCTGCCACCAGGAAAAGTCGGGAAACACCCCCGTTTGCGCACAAAAAATCGCCGTCTCCATCAACAGCAGCACGATCAGCCCGACGGTTCCGTACCGGGGGAAACGGTGGCGATAGCCGTTCATGGCTCGTCAATGTTGCCGCCGTCCGCGCGGTCCAGGTTCGAGAGCCGACGCAGCACCGCGTCTTTGCAGCCCCAGGCCAGCGATAGCGTCAGCGAAAACGGCAGCAACAGCAGGATGATCACCAGCAGGTTCGCCCGGCTCAGGACGAACCGCAACTCGGATAGCAGGCTGCTGTTCTCCCACACGGCGCTGGCCACGATGTACCCGATGATGCCCGCGAACGGAAGCACCAGCAGGCCGATGTTCCCCGTGCCGAGCACCCGCGACTCCAGCGCCATGTCCTTGCGGCCCAGCTCCGCCGCCAGCGCCGCCACGGCCCGGTTGAACGCGGTAATGTACAAAATGCCCGTCGCCGCAAACGCGATGACGTTCCCCAGCAGGTAGTTGCACTCCGGCGCGCGCCGCCACAGATAGACAAACACGCAGAAATACGCCATCAACCCCGCCAGCGCCAGCGTCGCCCGCGTCCGAGACCGCCAGGCATCTCCCAGGCTCCGCACTTGATACAGCCGCCACGTCCCGATCAGCGTCCCCAGCACGCCCAGCCCCAGAAACAATTCGGCAAACGACGAACTCTCGCTGAGCAACAACAACTGCGCGCCCATCAGCACCGTCACCAGCAATCCCCCGAACACAAAATAAAAACCCTGAGCCAGCCGAACGTAATCCCGCGCGGGCACCTGCCGTTTCCCCGCGCCCGCCTCGGAAGCGGCAACAGACTCCAGCCTGGCTGCCGGCTGCACGGTCGCGTCAATTGTATCCGACATGTTCGTTCGGCAGTTTGCCCTGGAGCGTCTTCCAGAGTTCGAATTGCTGGACCTTCCGATGCAGCAGCGCCACGAGCTTCTCCACCCGCTCGCCCGTGTCCAAAATCTCCAGCATCGATTGCTTCTCGTAGTAATCGTCCAGCAGCGTGTAGCTCACCAGATCGGAAAGATAATCCGCGTTCTTCGCCGCCCGCAACGCCGACAACACCGACTCCGGCAACTCGACCCCCATCCGCGCCCGCGCCTTCGCCAGTTGCGTCACCACCTTCAACAGCGGCTGCCGCTTGGTCTCCAACGGCTCCTCCGAACTCTTCAGCGGTTCCACCCGCGCCACCCGATACGGCCGCAATTGCACGTACTCGGTAATCCGCACCCGCGCCATCCCCTCCAAAATCACGTTCGCCGATCCATCGGGCTGCACCACGCACGTCCGAATCACCCCCACCCCCGCAATCGGGTGCGGCGTCGGATTGTGCCCTTCCTTTTCCCAGCCTTTCCGCAACAGCGCGACCGCAAACATCCGCTCCCCGTTCAGGCAGTCCGCCAGCATCTGCTTGTATCGCGGCTCGAACAGGTACAGCGGCAGCAATACCCGCGGAAACAGGATCGCATTCGGCAACGGCATCACCGCAATGTGCTTGGGCAGCCTCACCCTTTCAGTATACCCGCTTCGATCCCGTTCTTCAATGACGCATACAGTTCATCGAGCGCCTGCGGCACCACATGCGTGTCGGCCAGCACCGGCATGAAATTGGTGTCCCCGTTCCATCGCGGAACCACGTGCATATGAAGATGATCCAGCACGCCCGCCCCCGCACAGCGACCGAGGTTGATCCCGATGTTGAATCCCTCCGGCTTCATTACCTTGGCCAGCAGTTGCTTGCACCGCCGCGTCAGCGACATCAACTCCGACAGCTCCTGCTCCGAGAGATCGTCCAACTCGCCCGTGTGCTTGTACGGCGCCACCATCAGATGCCCCGCGTTGTAGGGAAATGTGTTCAGCAGCGCGAAACAGTTCCGCTCCCGAATGAGTATGTGGTTCTTGGCGTCGTCCGCTTCCTGCGACTTCCGACAAAAGAAACAGCCTTCTTCCCGGTCCCCGAGAATGTACCGTATCCGCCACGGCGCCCACAGATGTTCCATCCCGCCGTTATAGGGCCGCTCCTCCCTCAAGTCAACGCGCCTCCTTTCGCGCTCCGGACCTCCTGAAAACCCCCGAACGAAGCCAAACGAAGCCAACCCGAAATTGCCACGTTGTCAATCCGTAATCCATTATCACTTGGGAACCGGTGGGTACATCATGACCCCCCTGCGGTGAAGTTGAAGGTGGTGAGCACTACTAGGTTGAATGAGCTGCGGGGATACCTCCGGAGGTATCCCCGCAGTGGATTGAGGAGTACAACGCTGGGTTTGTGCACTC
>DATKNW010000001.1:0-33402 GCA_035541135.1 Verrucomicrobiia bacterium | reverse complement strand
CCGCTTCGCCTGGTGATGGCCGGTTTGCTGCTAAACGTTATCGGCCGCTTCGGATGGGTGTATCTGGGTCCGTATATTACGCCATCCCTGCTCGTTGCTGGCGCCCTGGTCATAGCCTACGGTTTGTGGAGAGACCGTCAGCTCTGCAAGTGCAAGATTCACGGTTACGTGCACTGATCGACTTCTTCGCGTGCTTCGTAGCGAGGCGCGGTCTATGCTTCCCGGCGTGAAGATTGTTGTCGCCCTCGACAAATTCAAAGGCAGCCTTACCGCGCCCCGAGCTTGCGAGATTGTGCGCGAGGCAATCCTTTCGGTGCGACCCGATGTGACCATCGTCGTGAAACCCATGGCCGATGGCGGCGATGGAACCGCCGAAGTATTTCGTTCGGCTCTCGGTGGCGAGTGGGTTCAGCACGAGGTGACCGGGCCGCTGCCGGGAATGCTCGTGAACGCGAGATACCTATGGCTGGCACAGGAACGCCTCGCAGTCGTCGAGATGGCGCAGGCCAGTGGACTGGTGTTGCTGAAACCCGAGCAACGCAATCCATTGCGAACCCATTCACACGGGACCGGTGAACTGCTGTGTTATGCGGCATCGCGGGGCGCGCAGCGGATTTTGCTGGCAGTTGGGGGCAGCGCGACCATTGACGGCGGCGTGGGTGCCGCGAGAGCGGGGGGCTGGCGGTTCGTCGGCGCAAACGGCAAGCAGGTCGAACTGGGTGGCGGCGAACTGGGGCGCATCGTAAAGATCGAAGATCCGAAGTCGGACCCAAAACTGGACGAGGAGGATTTCTTGAATTTCTCACTGGAAGTCCTCTGCGACGTGGATAATCCACTTTGTGGCGAACGCGGTGCGGCGCGCGTCTTTGGACCGCAAAAAGGTGCGACGCCGGAGATGGTTGAGCAGCTCGACGCGGGGTTGCGTCATCTCGCGGAATTGGTGAAGACACAGCTCGGCAAGGACATCGCCGATGTGCCTGGCGCGGGCGCGGCGGGCGGCCTGGCATTCGGCGCGCTCGCGTTCATGGACGCGAAGTTGATTCCCGGAGTTGAAGCGGTCGCCGAGGCGATCGGATTGAAAGCCGAGCTTGCCGATGCGGATTGGATCATCACCGGTGAGGGACGGTTTGACGAGCAATCGTTTCGCGGAAAAGTTGTTTCGGGCGTGGCAAAGCTGGCATCTCAACATGGCGTCAAAGTGGGTGTGCTGGCGGGCAGCGTGTCGACTCCTGACAAAGTGTGGCATCGCGAAGGAATCGCTTTGGCGATGTCCACGATGACGCCGGGAATGAAATTGGAGGAAGCGATCGCGTCGGCGGAGCCGCTTCTCGAATCCGCCGCGCGGCGGTTGGCTGCCGGGATTGTGGTTTAGAGCGCCTAACAAAACCCTGTTGCGCGAGGGTCTCCCGACCTCGCGCAGTTTTCGACCGAAGGGCTCCCGGCCAGCCCGGCTGAGGCAGACCGTGCGGTCAAGTCAAGCACGCTTGGGCCGCTCCGGCTTTATACCTCAAACTATAAACTGCTCCAGTTTCGCAGCAATGTCTGCGTCCGGCTTCCTCCACGCAAAGCTGCCGGTCTTGCCGACGATGCCAATCTGAAAATGCTTCGCACTCATCTTGAATGGCGCGTCAGCGCCGAATCGTCCGAGAAACTCAAATGAAGCTGGCTCAATAGTCGAAAGCGGAAACACAATGCCCATCGGGAACATAACGCGGTCACCCATCACCATGAACAAGAACTGCCGCACCTTCTGTTTCTCTGGCCCAAGGAACGCCTCCGGCCACTCAACCTCCGGAAGAACTGAGCTCTTCCAAGCCAAAACCAACGTCGTCGGACCCTGCGACTCTACACGCTCAAAGTAGGCGTCGAAAAATGCGTCCAGCTTCAGCTTGGCCTTGACTGGGTCTTTGCCGATGGAGTGACCCCAACAACTCCCTTTTGGTGGACGATAGACGAACATAGGTTCGAGCGGTCTCACACAACCGTTAAGTGTACGAACCTTATTAAGCCTCTGATGGGACCGCAAGGAAAGCACAAAAGCACCCACGCCCACCTGTGATTGCGGGTCTCGACAGCCGACACTCTCAGCGGAGGGTCCCTGCAGGACTTGAACCGCCCCTATTAGCCGACTTCTTCGAGGACCCAGTGATTGGGGCGGGCTTCGCGGCGCGTCAGCTTTTTCTCCTGCAGCGATGCGCGGGCTTGTTCGGGAGTGGTGCCTTCGGGAGGCCAGATGATTCGGGCTGTTCGTTGCGCTGGGTCAATGGTCGGCACGGCGGACAACAACGCCTTCGTGTAGGGATGGATGGGATCGCTGTAGATATCCGCGGCGCTGGCTTCCTCGACGATCTTGCCGAAATACATCACGAGGACGCGGTTGCTGATGTGTTCGACGACCGCCAGATCGTGGGCGATGAACAAGTACGTCAGATGCAGTTTCTCCTGAAGTTCCTGGAGTAGATTGATGATCTGGGCCTGCACGCTCACGTCCAGCGCGCTGACGGGTTCGTCGCACACAATGAATCGGGGCTGTACGGCCAGCGCGCGCGCGATGCCGATCCGCTGACGTTGACCGCCGCTGAACTCATGCGGATAACGCCGCGCGTGATCGGGCGCTAGGCCGACTGAGCGCAGCAATTCCGCCACGCGGTCGCGTTCCTCGCGCCTGTTCGCGCACAATTTGTGGATCCGCAACGGCTCGGTCAAGATGCCGCCGACGGTCATGCGCGGGTTGAGCGAACCATACGGGTCCTGAAAAATCATCTGCGCCTTGCGGCGAAACGGCTTCACGTCGGCGCCACCGAGTTGCGTGATTTCGCTTCCATCGAAGCGGATGTCGCCGGCGGTCGGCTCGATCAATCGCAGGATCGTCCGCCCGAGCGTGGTCTTGCCGCAGCCGCTCTCGCCCACGAGCCCGACCGTCTCGCCCTCGTTGATGGCGAAGCTCACGCCGTCGACGGCGCGCACCCAACCGACAGGACGCTGCAACACGCCGGCCCGAATCGGGAAATGCGTTTTGAGGCCTGTGATTTCTACAAGACTCATATTGCACCACAGAGACACAGAGGGCACAGAGAGTCCGTGTTCTCTGCCCTTCTGCGGTTTATGGTTCGGACGCGCATATTAGATGGCTCTCTTCAAGTCGGGCTTATCCCAAAACGGGCAACGGACCTGGCGCGTGGGCTCGCCTCCGTCGGCCAGAGGCGGTTCGGGATCGAGCGCGCAATCGTTCTGGGCGCGGTCGCATCGCGCTCCGAATTTGCACCCGGCCGGCAGATGGGCCGCGTTGGGCACGGTGCCGGGAATCGCGTAGAGCCGCTCGGCGCGCGCGCCGAGTTTCGGAATCGAACGCATCAACGCCACCGTGTACGGATGCAGCGGCTTCCGCAGCAGCGCGGCGGCCGGCGCGTACTCGACAATGCGGCCCGCGTACATGACCGCGACGTTGTCGGCGATGTCGCCGACGATGCCGAGATTGTGCGTGATGAGCAGGATGCTCATGCCGATCTTCTTCTTGAGGTCCTTGAGCAGATCGAGGATTTGCGCCTGAATGGTCACATCGAGCGCGGTGGTGGGTTCATCGGCGACGAGGAGCGCGGGATTGCACGCCAGCGCCATGGCGATCATGACGCGCTGCTGCATCCCGCCGCTGAGTTGATGCGGATAATCTCGCATCCGACGCTCGGGATCGGAAATGTTCACGAGCTTGAGCAGACGCGCGACCTCGGCGTCGGTGGCATCTTTGGGGCGATGCAACTGTAGCACTTCCTTGATTTGATAGCCGATGCGAAACACAGGATTCAGCGACGTGGCCGGTTCCTGGAAAATGTAGGAAATCTTCGCGCCGCGAATCGAGCGCAAGGTTTCCTTGTCCATCTTGAGCACATCCTGACCTTCCAAGAGAATCTCGCCGCCCTTGTATTCACCCGGCGGCGTGGCGACGAGCTTCGCCAACGACAGCGCCGTCACGCTCTTCCCGCAACCACTCTCGCCGACCAGCGCGAGCGTTTCTCCGCGCTGAATCGTAAAGCTCACACCATCCACCGCGCGCACTTCACCTTCGTCGGTGAAGAACGAAACACGAAGATCGCGGACGTCAAGTAGTGGACTCTCGGCGTTCATTCGATATGTCGTTCAATAATCCTATTTGCCATAGATGCCCAACTCTCTTCTTCATGGGGGTTGAATACGATCACATTGAGAGCGCTCGCGGGCATGTCGTCAATCACGATGTCTGGTTTCGGAGCGTACCCCTCAAAGAGATCGGAGAGTCTGTGCCTCTCCGCAACAGATCGGGCATAATTGGTGCCGGCTGTTGACCACAAATACAGGTGACAACCCTTGTCTTTGAGGATTCGAAGGGAATCCGCTGCACCTTCAAGCAGGTTGCCATTTTGGTCCACAAGCGTTAGGTCGACATCTACGAAGACGTTGGCGTTCTTCATCCCGTCTTTGCCTCCGCAATACGAAGTTTGGGGTCGAGAGCGTCGCGCAGGGCGTCGCCGAAGAGATTCAACGCGAGCACGAGGAAGAACATCGCGACGGTGGCGCCGCCGAGTTCCCACCAGTTGCCCAACCAGAGACGTTGCTTGGCGTCGTTGATGATGGTGCCCCAGCTCGGTTCGCTGGCAATGCCGAGACCCAGGTAGCTGAGGACGACCTCGGTGAGGATCAGGCCGGGAAAACGCAACGAGAAATTGATGATGATCAGATGGGCGACATTCGGCATGATGTGGCGGAAGATGATCGCGCCGTGGCCCACGCCGAGCGAGCGGGCGGCGAGGACGTATTGTCGCTCGCGGTGCTTCAGGTACTCGCCGCGGATGATCCGGCACAGGCCGACCCAACCGGTAAACCCCATGCCGACGCAGATCGACAGCAGTCCCGCATCGATGTATCGCGTCACGGATTGCATGGCGGTGCTACGTTCGACGGCGGCGCGCGTGACGTAGGTGATCGACATGATCAGCAGAATATCCGGCACGGACGCCACCACCGAGAAAAGATAGACGATGGCCGTATCCAGTTTGCCGCCGAAATAGCCCGCCAACGCCCCCATGACGAATCCCAGCGGGATCACGATGATCGAGGTGAGCAGCCCGATCTCGAACGCGATGCGCGCCCCCTGAATCAACTGCTTGAGATTGTCGCGCCCGGCGAAGTTGGTACCGAGCGGGTGCGCTGCGGTGGGCGGCCCATTGCGGATTTCGTAATGGGAGATTTTATAGTCGGGAACGATCCCGCGAATCTTGGCGGTCCAATACACACCCTCGGCGTAGAGCCAGGTCGCGGTGTAGGCGCAGAGGATTGCCAAACAGACCATGGCCACGCGGTTGCGGCGCAATTGCCGCCAAGCGATGCTCCACAAGCCCTCGGGCGGCCGCGTCTCGTCAATCCCCTTCGCATCCTGGAGAAGCGCGCTCATCGGAGACGAATCCTCGGGTCGGCCCAGGTGTAGGCGATGTCGGTCAGAGCGTTGAACAACACGAACAGGACCGAGCCGATGAACGTGGTGGCGAACACGACATCGTCATCGAAATTGAACAGGGCCATGACCGTGAGGCGGCCGATGCCGGGGATGCCGAAGAAATTCTCCAACAGCAACGCGCCTGTGTACAGAAATGGGATGGCGACGATGACATTGGTCAGGATGGGGATGAGCGCATTGCGCAGGACGTGATGAAACAGGATGCGGCGGGACGACACCCCCTTGGCGCGCGCGGTGCGGACGTATTCCTGGTACATCTCATCGAGCATGACCGTGCGGTAGAAGCGGAGTTCGCCGCCGACCCCCGCGATGGTGCCGACGAGCACCGGCAGGATGAGATAGCGCGGGCTTTCAAATCCCCAGACAGGAAACAGGCGCCACTGACTGGCCAGCCAATACTGCGCGAGCATGATGTAGACGAGCGTGCTGACGCTCATTCCCATGACGGAAAACAGAACCAGACCGCGATCGATCCATGTGTTCCGATAATACGCGGCCAACAGCGCCAGGCCGACCCCGAGCACAAGTTCGATCACAAACAGCGGAGTGGTCACGCAGAGCGACGGTCCCACGCCTTCCCGCAGCATCGTGCCGACCCGTTCCCTGGTGATGATCGACTGGCCGAAATCGAACCGCAGGAGATTCCCGCACAGCGTCGGGAATTGCGCGTCCAACAAATGGCTCGGGAACTCGCGAAGATTCAAGAAGAGCGGCTTGTCGTAGCCGCGCTCGTGACTGATCTGCGCGATCCGGGCGGGAGTGGCGTTCTTGCCCGCGATGCGGTAGGCCGGGTTTCCCCCGACGACGCGGAACACAAAGAACGTGATGAACATCACGCCGATGGTGATCGGGATGACGGAGAGCAGTCGGCGTATGATGTAGGCGGCCATAATGTCAGTGCGGCAGCACCTTGTAGAATTTCGCGTTCGGGTACGGGAACCCGTGCGGTTTGTAATTCTGAAACCAGGGCTGGAATAAGCCGTAGTCCAAGCGATAGTCCAGCAGCGCCCAGACGCAGTCGGCCGTCGTCATGTCGGCCATCTGCTCGTACAAGGCGGTACGTTCGGCCGAATCCGGCATGGTGAGGATTCGCTCGTACAGCCGATCAAAATCCGGGTTCTGATAATTGGTCGCATTGATGCCGGGACATTTGTTCGGGCCGTAGAAAAGCTGGAGAAAATTCTGCGCATCGGGATAATCAATGATCCACCCGCCCCAAAACACCTGCGTTTCGCCGTCGTGCTCGCGGCGCAGATATTCCGCGAAACTGAGCTGCTGAACAGCTAGGTCGACACCGATGGCGCGCAACTGTTCCTCGAAGAAATCCGCCTCTTGTCTCACGTCGGTGCTACCGGCGCCGGGAAGAATGATCGTCAGCCGCAACTGGTCTCCATGGGAATCGCGCCCGTCGGGATAACCCGCCTCCGCGAGCAAATGTTTGGCGCGATCGAGATTGTACTGATAGGCGTACGGTTTGTCGGTGTGACCGGCAACGCCGGGCGGGATCAGCGAATCCGCCGGCATATAGCGGTTGTTGAACACGACCTCGACGTATGTCTTCAGGTCGATGGCGCAGGCGAACGCCTGTCGCAGTTTCCGGTGGCGTTCATTGACGGTGGGATCAGCCGACGCGCCAACGACAGCGTCTCGCATGTTGAACCCGATGTAGTCCGTGCCAAGCTCGGGTGTCTTGTACAGGCGGATGCCCCGTTTGGCCAGGTCCGGCGAGAGCGCCAGATCGGGGGTAATGGCTTTCTCAAAATAGTCCTTGTTGATCCCCGAGCTGATAATTCGTCCACCGAGAAACATTTGCCAGACGGTGTAGAACTCGCGGATGTCGTACTCGACAATACGATCGGCGAGGGGCAGGGGCTTGCCGGCGTCGTCGAGCAATCCCGCGGCGCGATCGGCCGGTTCTCCCGTGGCGGGATAGGTCTGACCGCTGAACGTTGGGTTGCGCTCGAACTCGATGCGATAGTTCGGTCGCCAGCTCTTCAGGCGAAATGGTCCCGTGCCGACCGGATGACGGCGAAATTGCTCCCCGTAAGATTCGACCGCCTCATGCGGTATCACGAACGAATAGCCCATCGTCAGGACATACAACAACTGCGGGTACGGTTTGGCCAGCCGGATCTGGAGGGTGTGCTTGTCGGTCGCTTGAAATCCCGGCAGGGTCGTGGACTCGGCGGCCGGGGCGTTGGTTGCGGCCATCTGTTTCACCCAGTCATCGGCCCCGAGGACATGTCCGGCGAAAATCCAGTCGCCTTGAGATTCGAGACGCGGATCCAGAACGCGTTTGAAGGAATAGACGAAGTCATCGGCGACAACTTCGCGCCCCTTGCCGCCGGGAAAACACGGATCGTCGGTGAAATGAACGCCGGGCTTTATCTTGAAAGTGTAGGTGAGTCCATCCGCCGAAACTTCCGGCATGGCCTGGGCGAGGCGCGGGACCACGTGATAGGGGCGGTCCAGGTAGGCATATTCCATCAGCCCTTCATAGACGTGACACAATTCCCGCTCGGTTTCGACGTCGCCGGTGTCGACCGGGTCGAACCCCTTGAAATCGCCGCCGATGCTGTACAGCGTGTTGGTATCGCCGCCGGGACCCGACGTGAAACCCGAGTTGCAGGAAATCGCTGCGGCGATGATCGCCCCCGAAATAAGGAGGACAATCAATCGCGATGGAGGCATCGTGCCGTTTGGCGAAAGGTTAAGGCGTCTTCGGCGATGCCGGCTGCTGGGCCGGAGCGGCTGGTGGCGGTGTCTGTGCCGGGGATGATGCGGGAACTGACGGGGCCGGTGCGGTCGCGCCGGAAGCGCCCGGTGTCGGCGATTGAGCCGAGACGGGCAATGGGAACGCCGGCTGCGCCGATGCTGGAGCGGACGGCGCCACGGGCATTGTTGCCAGGGAGCGGCGCATCAAGGAGCCACCTGTCTTGGCATGATGCGAATGCAAGACCGCCAGGCTCAGTGTCGTGACCAGCAGCAAGCCGGCGCACCAGATTGTCAGGCGGACCAGGGCGGTCGTCGTGCCCGCGCCGAACACGGTCTCGGTCATACCGCCGCCGAACGCCGCGCCGACGCCCTGCTCCGAGGATTTTTGCATCAAGACCAACAGAATCACGAATAACGCGACGACAACGTGGACGAGCGTCAGAACCGCAATTAAAAAACCTTGAAGAGTCATTTCAATACCTCAATTCCTTCTGCACTACCACTTGGTTACAACGCCGCCTTGACAATATCGGCAAACCCCTTCGCTTCCAGGCTCGCGCCGCCGACCAGGGCTCCGTCGATGTCGGGCTGACCGAGCAACTCCTTCGCGTTGGCCGGTTTCACGCTGCCGCCGTACTGAATGCGGACTTTCTCGGCGACCGATGAATCAAACATGGCCGCGATCAATTCGCGGACGAACGCGTGGACTTCCTGCGCCTGCGCAGGTGTGGCGGTCTTCCCGGTCCCGATGGCCCATACGGGCTCATACGCGATGACGGATTCGAGCATAGCATCTTTGGTAAAACCTGCAAGCGCGCCCGCGACGTGGTCGCGAACGACGACTTCCGTATGGCCGGCTTCGCGTTGGGCCAGGGTTTCTCCAACGCAAATGATCGGTCGTATCCCGTTGGCCAGAGCCGCTTTAGCGCGCTTGTTTACACCTTCGTTCGATTCGCCGAAATACTGGCGGCGCTCGCTATGGCCGACGATCGCGTATTGCACGGCGGACTCCTTCAACATTGGGGCGGCGATTTCCCCAGTAAACGCCCCCTCTTTCTCCCAGTGGATGTTCTGCGCGCCGAGCTTCACGGACGAACCTTGCAGCATGGTGGATACGGCGTACAAGGCGGTAAACGGCGGACAGACAACCACTTCGACGCGCGAATCACCTACGCCGACCAACTCCTTGTTCAGCGTGCTAACCAGGGCCAAGGCTTCCGCCGCAGTCTTGTACATCTTCCAATTGCCGGCAATGATGGGTTTGCGATTCGGATTCATATTTCACTTGTCGCTGAGCGCGGCGACGCCCGGCAACTCTTGTCCTTCCAAGAATTCGAGCGACGCCCCGCCGCCCGTACTGACGAACGTGACTTGTTTGTCCACGCCAGCCTTCTTCACCGCCTTGGCGCTATCGCCGCCGCCGATGATGGAGGTGGCATTCTTGTTGGCGGCGACGGCCTTGGCGACCTCGAACGTGCCCTTGGAGAACTCGGGAATCTCGAAAATGCCCATCGGTCCGTTCCAGACGATCGTCTTGGCCGAAGCGATCTCTTTGTTATATCGCGTGATGGTCTGGGGGCCGATATCGACGCCGCACCAGCCATCCTCGATACTCGGGCCGTCGGTAATGCGTGTCGTCGCACCCGCTTCCGGTTTGGTGGCCTGCAGATGGTCGCCCGGCAGCAAGAACTTCTTCCCTTTCGCCTTCTCCAGCAACGACTTGGCCAAATCAAGCTTGTCGTTCTCCACGAGCGATTTGCCCACGCCGAACCCCTGGGCCTTCAGAAACGTGTAGGCCATCGCGCCGCCGATGAGGATGGCATCGGCTTGCGTTAGCAGATTCTCGATCACCGCGATTTTGTCCGACACCTTGGCTCCGCCGAGGATACACACGAACGGCCGCGCTGGGGAACTGAGTGCCCCACCCAGGTATTTTAGTTCTTTTTCCATCAGGAACCCGGCGGCGCATTTCCCGCCGCGTTTCTTGATGATTTGCGCGGCGCCTTCCGTCGACGCATGGGCGCGATGGGCTGTGCCGAAAGCATCGTTCACGTATAGGTCGGCGTTTTTAGCGAGTTTAGCGGCAAAACCCGCGTCGTTCTTCTCCTCCTCGGCGTAAAAGCGGAGGTTTTCGAGCAAAATCACATCGCCCGGCTGCATGATCGAGATGGTTTTGTCGACCTTCTCGCCGATACAGTCGTCGACAAATGCCACGGGCCGGCCGAGGATTTCCGCGAGGCGTTGCGCTACTGGCCGCAAACTCTGTTTCGGGTCGCGCTTGCCTTTGGGGCGCCCGAGGTGGGAGCACAAGATGGTCTTGGCGCCGCCCTTGACGAGATAATCGAGGGTCGGGACGGTCGCCTTGATGCGTTTGTCGTCGGTAATGGCGCCGTTCTCATCCAGCGGCACGTTGTAATCCACGCGCACCAGCACGCGCTGGTTGCGAAAGTCTTTCAGATCCGCAATAGAAAGTTTCGGCATTGTTTCGTTCCTCCGCAGCACGCCTCTCACGGGGCGCAAGGAGAGTAACGCACCAAACCGGTGAGTCAAACCGAAAAGACCGCGCTACCAGGCCATCAGGTCAGGATGTTCGCCTTCTTGAGCAGGGAGCGGATGCGGTCGTCGAGGGCCTTCTGGTCGGTGGCGAATGAATAGAGCGCGCTGAGATTCATCAATGCGTCGAGGCCGACCTTGCCGGAGGCGAGGCGATCTTTCCACGTCGCATACACAGGGATTTTGCCGTCCTTGGTCGCGGTCTGGATGTCGGCAGCCGACCAGCGCGGCAGGAAATCGGCAAACCCCGCTTTCTCGAAATGCGATTGGACGTCGTCCGGTTTGAGCGCATCGAGGTTCTGGCGAAGCAGGCTGTCGACCGCATCTTTGAATTTCTGAGGCACGTCCCATAGTGTTTCGCCGCCAAACTGCGCAAACGCGACCCCGGGTGCCAGCGGTACACTGGGATCGTTGGCGACCTGCGAGGTGACTTTCGGCAGGGGCTTGGCGCGGTATTCGGCGGCGGCCTTGGTGGGCATGGTATGCACGTCCACGCCGGCCAGGGCGCCGATCTGTTCCCCGGAGCGAATGCTGGCGGCGATGAGGTTGGTCTTCGTGCGACCGGCTTTGCGCAAGGCCAGCAACTCGCGCTGGGTGGCCAACGTGGCTTTTTCGCCGACGTTGCGGCCATCGCCGAGCTTGTTGTCGACCACCACGGCGTTGAGGCGGCCGAGGAACACATTCACGTAATTGGGTTTGGTCAGCAGCGCGGCGACATAATTGTGGCGGGCGGAGAAGCCGAGCGTGAAATTGAGCGGGATACCGGCGGCGGCAAGTTTGCGGGCGCCAAGATAGCCGGCCGGCGTGAGCGGGACTTTCACGATGAACCGCTCCGGGCAAATGGCGTAATACCGTTTCCCGTAGGCGACGGTGCGCTCGACATCGCCGGACAGATCGGTGTGCAACTCGACGCTGACGTAAGCGTCGAACTTGTCCACGAGCCGCAACGCGTGGTGGGCGTTGAGGATGAACGCGATTTCGAGAATGAGGTCCTGCTGGCTGATTTTCGGCGCGGCATCCAACACCACGCGGGCGGCCTTGGCGACCAGATCGTCGTAGATGCCTTTTTGGATTTCCTTGTTGAGGAGCGTGTTGTTGGTGGTCAGCGCATCGAACGAGGAATTCCACAATTTGGCCGCCTCGTCGATGTCGCCCGTGTCGAGCCACAGTCGGGTGCCGGCGTCGCGCACCTTGCGCCATTCGGGGTCGTCCTTGACGGTGATGGCGGGTTTGCCGAACTGGTGGGCAAACCCCTCGCGAACAAATGCCTGCACGCTGGATTCGAGATTCATCATGGCCAATGCCTCCGTGAAACGGAAAATGTTATGCGACCGCTTGCCACGTCACAGTCTATTTGTCGTCGGAATTGGCCCGCTCGTCAAGTCGCGAGGCGGTTTCCCCGCGGGCCACTCATCTTCAGGAAAACTTGTTGGTCGCGGTTGAATCGTGCTACAGTATGTGACCTTCATGGATCGCAGTCTGTGGATTGGTGGTCTGGCGGTAGCGTTGCCGGTCACGGCGCTGGTCTTCTACCTGATGATGCTGGCGTTGGGGCGGTGGCTGAAGAAGTCCGCCCGCATGCGGCTCGGGTCGTTGTTCCAGGTTTTCAGCGCCGTCGTTGCCATCTACGGAGCGATCCTGATATGGACTCCGGCGTTTACCTATCTGCACGAGTTGACCGCCACCGTCGCGTTGATGGCGGCGGTTTTCCTGATCGCGCTGATGCAGCGGCTCGTGTGGGAATCCTACTTCCGCGAAAAGCGCCAGGTACAGGTGCCGAATGTGGTGCGAGACTTCGTGGCGTTGGTGTTCTTTCTCATGGTCCTGATGGCCGTGCTCAACTTCGGCTACGGCGTTCGCATTCCCGGTCTGCTCGCCGGATCGGGCATTGCCGCGGCGGTCATCGGATTCGCCATGCAGGATTTGCTCGGCAATATCTTTGCCGGACTGGCCATCCAGATCGCGAAACCATTCGATGTCGGCGACTGGCTGCTCGTGGACGATCGTCATGTCGAAGTCATGGCGATCCACTGGCGCTCGACCCGGCTCCGCACCAACGATCACATCTACCTGGATATTCCCAACAACCAGTTGGCCCGCCAGACCCTCGTCAATTTCCATTACCCCACGCCGCGCCACGCCCTTCGGGTCACGGTCCAGGTGGACTACAGCGTGCCCCCCAACCGCGTGAAAGAAGTTCTCGCCCGCGCCGCCGCTCAAGCCGCCGGCGTGCTGCCGGATCCGCCGCCGCAGGTCTTCTTGAAGGATTTCGGCGAGAGCGGAATCGATTACGAGGTCCGTTTCTGGCTCGACAATCACGCGGTGTACAACCAGATCACCGATGCCGTCCGCACCAACATCTGGTACGCGCTGCAACGCGCCAACATCAAGATTCCGTTCCCGATCCGCACCGTGCAGATGGAACCGCCGAAACCCGACGGCGAAAAGTCCGACATCGACACCATCCGCCACGTGTTGCGCGCCCAAGAGTTGTTGCAGGGGCTCGACGAAGGAGAAATCGATAGCCTGGCCGAAACCGCCGCCGCGCAAATGTACTCTCACGGGGAACGGCTCATCGAACAGGGCGCGGACGGCGCGTCGATGTTTCTGATGGTGCGCGGCGAGGCCGGCGTTACCGCCAGCCGCGATGGGAGGACGGTGTCGATTGGCGCTCTGCGCGTGGGCGATTGTTTCGGCGAGATGTCTCTGCTGACAGGCGAGAAGCGCTCGGCAACGGTCGTCGCGACCACCGACTGCGAGGTGGTCGAGATCGGGCACGAGGCGTTCGGGCGTCTCCTGAAGGCGCGGCCCGTCCTGGCCGGCGCTCTCGGCGAACTGATGGCCAAACGGCGGATGAAAAACGAAGGAATTCTCTCCGACAAACCCGGTCCTGCGGCTGTCGCCACGGAAAAGGAATACGCGGCCGGGTTCCAGGCCCGCCTCCGTCAGTGGTTCCGACTCTAAAGGACATCTCGCGCGGCGCGGGTTGGGTCGATTCGCCGATTGTCGCACTCCGCGCTTGCATCGGCATCCCTCGTGCGGTACCGTCACCACGGCTTGGCAAACAACAGGCGCAGCTGGCATGAGTGTCGAGCAGGTAGCCATAAATCGGGTCGGAAAAGCATCCTTCGGCGTGGTATTCTGTCGCTCCGCCGCGGGCGAATTCTCCGATTTCAGTTCGTCGCCACCGCAGCCAGTTTCCGCGCCGGTGAGACCATCCACGCATAGGAGGATTCGGCAATGAATCGCATCACCATCCGCACAACATGGCGGCGAAACGCGCTGCTGCTGGCCGCGTTAACGGGGCTTGGCCCCATCGCGCTGGCGCAATCCAGTAGTTACTACGTCGGCTCGCAGAAGTGCAAGGATTGCCACAGCCAGGAGTACGCCGTCTGGGAGGCCACCAAACACGCCAAGGGCTACGCCGACATCGCCGGCCGCGACAAGAACCAGGCGATCATCAAGGCGGTCGGCGGCCCGACGATCATGCGTAAGAACACGGTATGCCAGCAATGCCATTTTACGACCGAGCAGGCTGACGCCAGTTCTCCGCCCACGGTGAAGTCCGCCGTGTCCTGCGAACGCTGCCACGGCGCGGCCTCGGATTGGATCAATGTCCACAACGATTACGGCGGCCAGGATGTAAAGTGCGAGAGCGAAACGCCCGAGCACCGGGAGCAGCGAATCAAGAACGCCATGGCCAAAGGCTGGCGCAACCCGCGCGAGAAAGTCGATATCGCGTTCAACTGCATGTCCTGCCACGGGCTGACGCGGGACAGCGTGCCGGGCGACGTGATCGCGAAGATGCTCGATGCCGGCCATCCGCTCGAAGCCGATTACGAACTGGTACAATACTCGCAGGGGACGGTGCGCCACCGGTTCTATCCGAGCGCTCCCTGCGCCAAGGACAACACGGTCAACAAGCAGATGACCAACCCGGAACTGGCCCAGTGGTACATCATCGGCCAGGCGGCAAAGCTCGTCTCGGCCACCGGCGCGTTGAACAAGACCGACAATGCGAAATACAAGGCCGCGCAGCAGAAACGCATTGACGACGCCAAGGCGGCGCTGGGCCGCATTTCTTCCAGCGTACCCGAAGCCAAGGCGGTGCTGGACGCGCCGAGCGAGGACAACGCGCGGAAATTGGAAGCCGCCATCGCCAAGAGCGACCTCTACGACAAGGTAAAGGACCTTTTGCCGGCCCCATCGACGTACAAATGAGGGGTGCCATCAGCCCCGTGATATGTGGTCGTCATCGGTTTCGGCGCGCGAAAGCGACGCCGCAGGGGATGAATGCCTGAGTCAGCCACATCAGTTCGGATCAGCCTGATGGATCGGCCGCAACGGTGGTCGACCCCGTTCGGCGAGGAGATGACGGAGGCGGATGTCGACGCTGTTCTTCGCCATCCGTTGTTCTCGCAGATCGATCCCGAACCACTGGAACGACGCGGCATCCCGTTGCGCGGGCTGATCCGGAATGACGCGCGTCTGCTTCATCGCCGACCCGGCGCCATCGTCGTCCGCCAGGGCGATTACGGGAACTCGGCCTTTTTGATTCTCCAGGGAGATTGCCGGGTGGTTTTCGATCTGCCGCCGGAAATGCTCGGGCGCCTGCCCGCGCGAAAGAAGACGTGGTGGGGGGCGCTGGCCCAATTGTGGACGGGACGCGGCTTCGAGAGGCGCGACACGACCGCGTACAACTCCGTGACGGCAACCGTGGCGGAGCAGGCGGGCACGGGATCCGTGTTTTTACAGGACATTCCTGCGGTGATCGAGCAGCACAAGAGTGTCGTGTTGCACGAAGGCGCGTTATTTGGGGAACTGGCGGCGCTGGGCCGGATTCCGCGGATTGCCACGGTCGTCGCGGACACGGAAGCAACATTGCTGGAGATTCGGTGGCAGGGGCTGCGTGACCTGCGGCGCAACTCGCCGCAATGGCAGGAGATCATCGACGGCACCTATCGCAAGAACGCGCTCAACAGCCATCTGCAAGCGACGCCAATATTTAAACATCTGGCCGACAACGAGTTGCAAGAAATCGCCCATGCGACACTATTCGAGACGTATGGCACCTTCGACTGGTTTGCCTCGTACATGCAGTTGCGGGATTCGGCCACAGGAAGCGATTTGCAGGAGCCGGCCATCGTCGAGGAGGGCGATTACGCCGACGGTCTGTTGCTCCTGCGCGCCGGGTTCGCCCGGGTAACGGCGAGACTGGGAAATGGGCATCGGACGCTCACGTATCTCGGGGCGGGCGATGCGCACGGCCTCGAAGAATTGTACGAAGCGTGGCGGACGCAGACCAGAATTCCGCTGGCGACCTCGCTGCGGGCGGTCGGTTACGTGGACGCGTTACGCGTTCCCACGGCGTTGTTGGAGAAGTTCGTTTTTCCCCGGATCAAACCGCCCGAGAAGAAACTCGCCGCCCATCTCCAGCGTCCGCTGTCCGATGACGCGCTGCAGGAGTGGCTGGTGCACGAGCGATTCATCAACGGCACCAGGGCAATGGTCATCGATCTCAACCGATGCACCCGCTGCGACGATTGCGTCCGCGCCTGCGCCGCGTCGCACGACGGCAACCCGCGTTTTCTGAGGAGCGGCAAGACGTTCGATCACTGGATGGTGGCGCACGCCTGCATGCACTGCGCCGACCCGGTGTGCCTGATCGGTTGTCCCACGGGCGCCATCCACCGCAGCATCGAAGGCGGCGTGGTTGTCATCAACGATCTCACGTGCATCGGGTGCGGCACCTGCGCCAGCTCGTGCCCGTACGAGAACATTTTCATGGTGCCGATTCGGGATGTGGCCGGCGCTCCCGTCCTCGATACGGACACGCGCAGCCCGATCTTGAAGGCCACGAAGTGCGACCTGTGTGCCGAGCAACTGGGCGGACCATCTTGCGTTCGCGCCTGTCCGCACGATGCGTTGTCCCGAACGGATTTTCTGAACCCGGCGATGTTTCAATCGGAACGCCCGTGAATCCACTTCGCCAACAGCGCTGGTTCGCGAGTCTGGTGGTCACGCTGATTGCCGTGGGCGTGGTCTCGATTCTGTGGCTCGACCTGTGGTCGCGCCGTCGTCACCTCCAGAACACGTCGACAGTAACCGGCTGGTGTCTGTTGGTGGTGATTCTCGCCCTGGCGGTCTTCAACACGCGCAAGAAACTTTCGATCTTGCCGCTCGGCCGGGCGTCATGGTGGCTGAAGGCCCACGTGGCCGGCGGGTTCGCGACCCTTGCCGTTTTCTGGTTGCACACGGGCACACTCTGGCCGGCGGGCGGTTATGAGCGTGTCCTGGCCGGTTTGTTTTACGCGGTGAATGTCAGCGGGTTGGTCGGTCTGGCCCTGCAAAAGCTGTATCCGCCGGCGCTCACGCGGTCGGGCGTCGAGGTGATCTTCGAACGGATTCCCGAAGAAGTGGCTTCGTTGCGGGAACAGGCGGAAGGCATCGTGGCGGAATGCACCACCGTCACGGCCAGCGGCGTCCTTGCCCAACTGTATCTGGAAAGCCTCGACTGGTTCTTCCGCCGTCCCCGGTTCGCCATGAGCCACGCGGTCGGCAGCGAAACCGCCCGCGCCTGGCTGCGAAACGAGTGCGCGAGCATTACCCGCCGGCTCGATGCCAGGGAGCAGGAGTATTTGCGGAAGGTCGCCGCGTTGGCCGAGCAGAAGGTCAACCTGGATTTTCATTTTGTCGCGCAAACCATCACCAAGTGCTGGCTGCTGGCGCACGTGCCGCTGGCGGCGGCGATGATCGCCCTTGCCTTGTGGCACGCGCTCGTCGTGTACGTCTACGTCCTGTGAACGCGCCTCGATACGAACGGCCCAACGGGAAATATCGCTGCGGACGATTGTGCCTCTGGGGAAAATCGTGCGCGGCGGGCCCGACGCCCCGGGGAAAATGCGGCGGCGTGGTCGACTGCCTTCCGCGGCGGCGGTGCATCGATCGCGAGAAGAACATGTATGTTTTCGAGTGTGCGCGGCCGGCGGAATTCGGCGGGAAATGCCGGCCCGGTCCGCTGCCCGACGGAACCTGTTCGCAAATGCATCCGCCGTGTTGTCCGCAGCCGACGTTGCGGCTGTGGCGGGGACGATTCACGGTGCTGGCCATCGTGGTCACGGTTTCGGCGATTCTCGCGTTGGTGTTTCACGGCAGCGCGAAACCCTACGACCACGGGCCGATTTCCTCCGTGCACGCGATGTTCACCGCGGCCCAGAGATGTCGGGCTTGTCACACGGGACGGATTGGCGACATGAAACAATTTGTCGCGTTTCATGGAGAAAACGAATTCATCACCAAGTGCACCGGGTGCCATGGATTCAATGGGCAGTGGAGCGCGACGTTGGCTTCAGGACAGCACCCGGATGAGCAACGCCGACTCGTTGCCGCCACGGCCCACAACGCGCCATTCGGACAGACCAACGGGGTTGGTCAGGTATCCTGTGAAGCGTGTCACCTCGAACACCGCGGCGGGACGAAGCCGGTCCTTCGTGTGACGGACCGCACGTGCAACGCGTGCCATCGCGTCCGATTCACCAGTTTTTCCAACGGACATCCGGCGTTCGGCGACGATTATCCGCGAACGGCGCGCCTCACGATCAAGTTCGACCACGCGAAACATTACGCCGACCACTTCCAGGATCCGCAGAAGAAGGCGTTTGCACCGACCAGTTGCCTCGCCTGTCATCAGGTTGCGTCAGCGACGGGTCGGTCGATGCGGACGGCCGGGTTCGACACGGCGTGCGCCGCGTGCCATGCCGACCAGATCCGCGACGACGCCTACGACCTGGCGTTGCTCAGCGTGCCGATTCCGATTCCCGAGCTGCGCGGCGACCCGGACGGATATCATTTCACGAGTTTCATGGAGGGCGTGCTGAACCTCGGGGACTCTCCCACCACGCGCACGCAAGCCGTCGCGACGCTGATGCAGCAACTGGAAACCGGCGGCGTGGGCGCGCTGAGCAATCTCGTGATGACCAGCGGCTTTGTGCACTCGCCGAACCAATTGGCTCCGCTGTTTGCCGGGCTGCAATCAGCGTCGATCGCGCCGGTCGCCAATGCGTGGAACACCGGAAGCTCCAATTCGCCCGTCGAAGCCGGGATTGTCATGAACGCCCAGTCGGCGGTTAGCGGCTGGTACTGGCGGGAAGTGCCGCAGGACAGTTGGGACCTTTCATACAAGCCGGTCGGCCATGGCGATCCCGTTGCCAGGGCGTGGATTGAATTTGCGGCGAAAGCTCGTGGCGCGGGCGACAAACGGTTCGCCAAACTGCAGAACGAGATCCTGTCTCCCTCGTCTCCCGGAGACTCGAAACCGGGTCGATGCATGAAGTGCCACACGATCGCGCCGGCCGATGGACCATCTCCGGTTGTTGGCTGGAGTTATCCTGACGAACCAGCCAGTCCGCTTACCGTGTTCAATCACGATCGGCATATCGCTCTTGCATCGTGCGAGACCTGCCACGCGATGGGCAGCGGGGCGAAGAAGGCGGCTGGTGATTTCCAGCCCATCCACAACGAGACCTGCCTCGCTTGCCACAACGCGCAGAAAGTGCGGCAGGATTGTCTTCTGTGCCACCGCTACCACACCGAGCCGAAACTCGTGGCGGAACGGGAACTGAAGAAAGCGGGGATGTAACTGGTCGGTTTGGGGCGCACAAGGTAGTTTGCTTTCGGCGATGCGGTTAGTGGGGCAGTCCAAATGGGTCGGGAGGGAGAAGGTACTAGAGGTTCGTGGCCGAGTTTGCTCAAACCGGCCGATGCGGTTTCGGGCGGGTTGCCATCAGCTTGAGGAGAGTTTCTTTTTCATCGTCCTTCCGTTTCAGATCAGCGTGAAATGCCTCTCGCTCCTGATCCGATTTCCATTCGAATCTGCCGTCGAGGGCCTTCTTGACCAAATGCGTCCAATCCAGAGTCAGCGCATGCTCCAAGCTGCCCCAGCCCTCGGCAGGGGCCGCCAACAGCCAAGCCTCTCCGTGGGCTTCCTCGTCTGAAACAACGAAGAAACGGCGAATCTCTGATTCGACCCTTCTTACTAAAGCCTCAGATGGCATTTGTCGGATTGCCTCTATTCACCAGCGACTTGATCACCAAGTACCATTTTTAGGATTAAATCATCGACCTTTCGGTCGGCGAGCAGCTCCAAAGCGGACGTCTCGTTGAAACCGAACAGTGGCTTAACCGAGCTCCGGGCAGAAACTCGCGCCCGCCATAAGATACGTCCGAGCCGGCGCTGAGCTAATTGGTATTCTGATTTCAGTACGGCATCGCCGCGAAACTTGTCTTCTTCAACTGCGTCGACAGGAAACAGATGCCAAGCGTAAGGTGGCACGTGCTCTTTATGCCAAGCGTCGAGTACGGCGTGTTCTATCGTGTCCAGCTTGTCTTCACCTCGACTATACGCCAGAAAGCACCCGTCAATGGACTCGGTCAAGTGGCTGAACCTTGTGAAACCATGCGATAGTGAGAGATTCAGCACGTAGAACGCTTCCGTATGCGGCTGGCCAGACCGCGGAGTGTAGGTGCCGGGGACATACGCGACCGCGTAAAAATCTCCACTTGGTTTGCCGAGAGTATGAAATCGCGGTGTGCTCATATTAGGCTAGCTGTTAGCAGTTGAGGCAGGCTGCAGCGGGTTTGGTGGCATTAGAGTTCCTCTACGAGCGTATCCTTTCCCCACAAGATTCTGCTTCCTTCACGAACATTAGCAAGCCAGATTTGACTGCAGGGTCAGGGACAATCCGATGAGCAGGGGACGCGGCAGCGCGTTCCTACTGGTCGCCTCTACGCATCCAGGGTGAGGTCGGCAGTGGGGACGGCGCAGCAGGTGAGGCAGGAGCCGGCTTCGCAGGCATAATCGGGCGGACTGAGGTAGGCAAATTTGCCGTCGCGGACGGCGATCTTGCAGGTGCCACAGGCACCGCGTCGGCACCCGGAATCGATCGTTACGCCGTGGGCGGCGGCGAAATCCAGCAACGACTGCATCTTCTGGTCCCAAGCGAACGCCCTGCCCGAGCGGGTGAAACTGATCTGGAATGCTTGCGCGGTGGCGGCAACGGCGGACGGCGCGGCGGCGGGCGCGACGGCCTTGACGGTGGCCGGCCCGAACGCCTCGAAATGGACGTTGTCATCGGGCACGCCCCATTCTTTGAGCCCCTGGGTC
The DNA here is from genome assembly GCA_035541135.1 of Verrucomicrobiia bacterium. Lineage (GTDB taxonomy): Bacteria > Verrucomicrobiota > Verrucomicrobiia > Palsa-1439 > Palsa-1439 > Palsa-1439. Next base: position 12,484 of record DATKNW010000001.1, on the reverse strand, counting down.
AGGGAAGTCATCATCGGCGGCGGGCCGCAGATGTAGAAATCGTACATGTTGGATGGCAACAACTGTTTGAGCAACTTCACGCTTACGCGCTCGGCGTGATGATAATCGCGCCCGGCCTTGTCGTCGGGGCCGGGATCGCTGTAGCAAACGTGAAGGTGGACGTTCGGGCGTTTCGCGGCGACTTCTTCGAGGTGCGCTTTCTGGATATGTTCGCTGCGGTTGCGGACGCCGAGGAAGAACCACGTCTCGCGCCGCGACCCGCTCTGGGCGACCGCGTTGACCATGCTCAGCACGGGCGTGATGCCGACGCCGCCGCCGATGAGGACGGCCGGCGTGCGCGCGGTCATATCGAGATAGAATCGGCCGCTCGGCACCTTGACGTCGAGGATATCGCCCTCGTTGACGTGTTCGTGGAAAAAGGTCGAGACGAGGCCCGGCGGCATGCCGGGTTTGTCGGGCGGGGGCGGGACCTTCTTGATGGTGACGCGGTAGTAATCGCAATCGGGCGCGGGCGCATCGGACAACGAGTAACAGCGGACGACGGGCGCATTCTGGCCGGGAATGCGGAGCTGGAACGTGAGGAACTGGCCGGGGTGGAATGGCGGAAGCGGCTTGCCATCGTGTGGGGCGAGATAGAACGAGCACACATCGCGACACTCCGCGACCTTGCGTTTCACAATGAATTTGCGGGGGCCGCTCCAGGTCCGTTCCCGTGTTTCCTGAACGATCCTGCGTTCCTCAAGGAGAAGATCGAGACGCGCGCGCAAGACCGCCTGTTCGGCGAGGATCGATTTTGCGGCGAGCCGGGAACGTTGGAACTGGCTGAGGATCAGCGCGACGACGTAGACGAGGCTGGCAGCAAAACAAACCAATGCGGCGGTGGTGGCGGCGACCTGACCCATGGCCGGAGTGTATCAGAATTTCATGCGGACTTCCAGGCGCGCGCCCGACGAATCCTTCGCGAAATCGCGCCAGTCATGCATCACGTCGGCGCGGAGAATCCACATGTTGGAGAGCGTGTACTGGAAGCGCGCGCCCACGCCGAATTCGTCGCCGAGGGTGGTGTCCCGGTTGGGGCCGGTGTTGTCGCGCACCTTGACCACGGCCGTTTCGAGGACGACCTGGCCAACCTGCAGGGCGACCTGCTCGCCCGGGGGGCCAAGCAACTGCTGGTCCTGACGATGCACGATGTCCACGAGGTTTCGCCAGTGGCGCTCGACGTCCTCCGGCCGCAGCGTCGGAAAGAAAATGTGCTCGACGCCGAACGCGCCGCCGTAGCGGTTGGCGGCGGTGGCATTGAGCGTCGGCAGGCCGGTGAGGCCGTCGGTCTCGAACAGGATGCCGGTATTGACGAGGACTCCGCCCGTGCCCGGGCCGCGCGCCAGCGGCTGCGGCCGGTCAAACCCGGCGAAGAAATTCAGGTACGGGAGGAGGAAATAAGGGCTGTCGCCAATGAGCGAGTTTTCCATCAAGAGCAATTGGCCCTCGGCGGTCGGTTGCTCGCCCGCGCCGATGTGCTGGCCCTCGTTGAGGATGAACCGCAGGGAGTTCGACCACCAGTCGCGGTAGCGCCGCGAATAGGCGATGGCGAAATTGTGATAGGACAGGTCGTGCAGGCCGCCGTCGCCCTTGGTGTAGCCGTAGCCGACCTCGAAGTAGCCCTGGAGCGCTTCGATGAACGCATTGAATCCGATCAGATCGTTGTGGAAGGCGGGCTGGCCCTTGTCGTTGATGATCGCCGGGGAATCGACCTGATCGACGCCGCCGAAGAACGTGATGTCGAAATTGCTGATATCGAAGAAAGTGCTGTGTTTGGCGGGGATGGTGAACGCGCCGCCGAGAAACGCGTCCTGGACCCAGATCCCGTTTTGGAACAGCAGCGGGATCAATCCGACGGTGAACGGCAGGTCAAATCCGTTTTCGTGGTCGGTGAGACCGGCGACGATCCGGGCGGCGTCGCCCTCGAAGAAATAGGCCAGCGGATTCGCATTGAAGATGCCCTGTGAATCCTGGTCCTTCCCGTCGAAATCCCAGCGGGTCAATTCGCCATTGCGCTCGAAGGGACGGAGGAAGACGTGGAACCGTTCCGTGGCGGTCAACTTCAGGTCGATATCAAGATCGACGCGGGTGGCGGCTGTGCCGAAGTATTTGCCGCCGGTGTCGTCCTCGCCGACGGCGGTGCGCCAATCACCGAAGACCTGCAAATCAGCAAACATCAAGTTCTTCTTGCCGAGGATGGTCGGGGCTTCCTGGAACGGGCCTTCCACGTAGAGCTCGCGTCCGAGTTCGAGCAAGGGCCGTTGGGTGATGATCGGCCACTTGTATCCGTAGATGCCGGTCGCCTCCTGTGGATTGAATGTCTCCGGCCCGTAATACGGACCTGGCAGGAACATGTTGCTGATATCGCCGGAGGTGGGGAGCGGCACGGCCTCGGGCGACATTTGGGGGACGGGCTGGTTGTCAGCGAACGTCGCGATGCAGCCGAGGATCGCGCTCAGGCAAATCAGGATCGTCAACCGCATGAATTCCCTGCAGCCATTGCCTGTCGTGACAGTTTCCCATGTCCGATGTTGTGTTGGCATTGTCATTCCACGTCAAACTCCACGGCGTAGGGATGAATATTGGCCGTTCGCTCGTTCATCAGCCTCTGCATTTCCAGCGTCGACCGGCAAAAGCGCATGAAATAGATCGGCTCGGCACGGCTGCGCAGGCGGACGGCGAGCTTGTATTGGCCCGGCGACTGCATCACGGCACCGGGCACGGTGTATCTGGCGAGTCGGCTGCCGAGCGGGGGCAGGCTGCGCTGCTCCATGCGAATGAACGGCGGGTGGTTCATGACCGAGACCGGGTTGGCGCCGGGGCGGATGAACGGCAACTGATCGAAGTCGATGTTCACCGGCAGGTACATTTCGCGATCGGTGCCCTTCACGTCGGTGGTGAGAAACTTGGATTGGAGGTTGAACAATTGTTCGTCGTAGCCGATCTGGTTGCTGTGGACGAAGTCGGAATGCAGGTCGCAGAAGTCGCCGTGATCATCGACGTAGCCGGACTCCCAGATATTGGTGCCGCCGGGGCTGATGAGGGCGACATCGAGCCAGATTTCCGGCTGGGCGCCGAGCGAGCCGGAGGGGAAATTGTGGCCCGGGTTGAGGTTGGTGACCTTGTAGTAGAACTTCAGGGGGCGGCCGAGACGCGGTTTCTCGCGGAAGAACGGTCCGTCGAGGCGGGAGCCATTGGCCATGATCTGGTCGCGTTGCCGGAGTTTTTTCTGAATGGCGGTGAGATTGTTCTGGATGATGTCGTAGGCCTGGCTGCGGTCCTTGTCGATCCACAACGGCGAGATGCAGTTGGTCTTGATTTTGCCCGAGGAGACGTAGCCTTCAAAGTCATCCGAGCCCCACACGAGGGTCACATTCGTGTAGGTTCCATTATCGTTCTGGATTCGGTAGGAGCCGGGCAGCCAGTTGAAGGCCATCCAATCCTGGATGCGGAACGCCTTCGCTTGGTCGAGATTATCCTTGGACGGATGCGGGAAGATTCCGGGATGGGCGATGGCGTAGCCGGGACCCGGGAACGAATGATCGTGATGGGTCCGCTTCGCGCCGATGGGCTGACCGCTGACGACCGCGGCGTGATCAAGGTCGTAACCGTTGGCGAGGCCGGGGTCTTTGCCCATGTGGCAATCCTGGCACTGGATGCCCTTCTGGGCGGCGGGTGAGGCGCGGTACTGTTCCCAAACCACTTCGAGTTTGATCTGGGGCTGGACGGCGACCTGATGACAGGAGATGCAGAAGTCCGAGCGGGTGATCTGGGCGAAATGGAAAATGTTGGTGTGGATATCCTGGCCGGCGCCGCCGGGCGCGGTCTTGACCTTGTACTGATCCTTGTGGGCGATGACCTCTTTCAGATTCGCGCCGTTGCCGCTGCCGGTCATGGCGGCGTAAATCGACCCGGGGACGACGCGCCGTTCGCCGTCCACGCGGTTGTATTCCTCGTCGATCCGGTGGCAGGTGATGCAGGTCACGCCTTCGCGGGCGACCTCGGTGCGGTCCCAGAGCGGGACGTACCGTTTCTCGCCCATCGAGGTGCTGACGGTGGAATGGCAGCGCATGCAAAAATCGCCGACGGTACCCGAGGCGAGCTCGTTGATGCGCTGCTCGAACTTGTTGAACATCGGGGAAATAGAAGCGTACGCGTGAGCCGAGGAACGCCACTCTTCATAGATGCGCTCATGGCATTTGGCGCAATCCATCGCGCTCGGGTACTGTTTCTCGGCGAACAATTCGCTGTGGGGGTCGGTGGCCGGGTCGGCCCCGCGCGCGACAACAGGTCCCCCGGCGATCAGCAGCAGGGCGCCGACAAACGCAATGCCCCGCGGGATCGTCCCGCGACTCACATATCTCCGAGACCGTTGGTGTGTCACCGACACCGTCTCCTTTCGGGCCGCGACCGAGTCGTCCTCTCGACCGCGCACATCAAACGTCAGACATCAAAATGGATTCTTCAGCCCCTTGGGGAGCGGGCATTTCTTCGTGCTGATCTTGATTTTGTCCTGGCCCACGAATGTGCTCGTGCCAACGACGGCGTTAAAGTTCGTGATGATCTCGGTGTCATTCGTCGTGATGAGTGTACCGATGATATTCTTGACCCCCTCCAAAGTCAGCACTTTTACCTCGCCGTTTTTGACTTTCCCCAAACTGCTGACAAGGTCCGTCACATCGAACTCGACGACCAAATCCGGGATTCCGTCGTGGTGCCTCTTCGGGCAGCCCTCGGTGTACACGAACGGGGCCGCCACGTCGGCAATGGAAGAATTGGTGTTCGCGAGCACGCCGTTCAACGTGACGCTGGCCGGGATGATATTGCTGACGTTCAAGGATGAGGAACCCACGACGGCGACCTGGAGCATGCCTCCCTGGGTCGTGTTCAGGATATTCGGGCAAACGCCCGGGGCGATATCGATCACGACCTGTTCCGGGCCCGTGATGACGACATTGAAGGTGCATGTGGCAGTGTTGCTCGCGGCGTCGACGGCGGTGCAGGTCACCGTTCTCGTGCCCAGCTGGAAGATCGAGCCCGACGCGGGGTCGCAGGTGACGGTGACGGATGCCGAGCAGTTATCAGTGGCCGCGGGTGTGGGGAATGTGACCACCGCCGACGACTCGCCCAGATCCACGGTGTTGGTGATATCGGACTGGCAGGTGATGATCGGCGGCGTTTGATCCACCACAATAAAACTGCTCGTGCAAATGGTCGAATTGCCGGCTTGATCGGTGACGGTGATGATCACCGTATTCGTTCCCACGGTTACAATGGTGCCGTTGGTGGGCGACTGCGTGATAATCAGATCGGCGGTGGGGGAACAATTGTCGGTTGCCACCACGTTGCCGGTGAAGTTCGTCATGACGGCCTCGCAAGTATTGGAATCGGCCGAAACGGTGATCGGGGAAGCGCACTGCAGGATGGTCGGTGGTTGGGTGTCGGTCACGAGGGCGCACTGGGAGAACTCGGACGTATTGGAGGCGCTGTCGCTGGCCGTGGCGGTGACGAAGTCGCCGACCAGATCGAAGTTGGTGAGGGCCGCCGCGAACGTGGCCGCGCCGTTTGTGTCGGTGACGACGTTCGTGAACCCGAGGAACGTCTCGCCCTGCCCGAAGCCGGACCGATCGCACGAGAAATTGGAGAAGAACTCGAGGTGGACGCTGTTGGTGGGCGCGTAGCCGGTGATCGAGCCTTCGATCCGCACGCCGGCGTTGGAGCAGAGAGCGGCGGTGAGCACGGGGAGATTCGGGGAATTGTTCCCGCCGCTGACCAATTCAATGCCCAGAGCGGCGTTGGTGAAAATGGAATTCCCGAAGATCGCGTTGTCGATGGCTTTGTTGGCCACCGTGACGCCGTTGCTGCCATTGAAGACGATGACGTTGCCCTGCCCGGCCGAGGTTCCACCGACCACATTGTCCAACGCCTCCGTGAACGAGCCATCGATCAGGACGCCGGAGAGGCTGTTGCCGAGATTGTTGGTGCCGGTCCGGTCCGTTCCGATGAAGTTGCCCTGCACGACGTTCGAATCCGGCGGCGGGGTGGAGAAATCCGAGATGATGGCGCCGGTGATATTGATGCCGTTGCCCGTGTTGCCGGAAATGACGTTCCCAGCGCCCGCGGCGGGTCCGCCAATGATGTTGGCTGTGCTCGACACCTGCACGCCGTCCCCGCCGTTGGACAAAATCACGCTGCTGGCAATTGTGTCGGCGCCGTCGGCGAGGATCACGCCCCCAGCGGCATTGGCTGACAGCGTGTCGTTGGAGAGGCTGTTGCCCCCCGTGCCGTCGGCAAGGACGCCGTCATTGACGTTTAATGAAATCACGCTGCTGGCGACGCTGTTGGAGCCGCCATTGATGATCACGCCGTCGTCGCCGTTGCCTGTGATGGTGTTGTTGGAAAAGTTGTTGTTGTTGCCACCGATCACGGCTCCTTCGTCGGCATTGGACGATATCAGATTTCCCGAGAACGTGTTGTTGGCGCCCGCAACACTGACGCCATCCAGTGTATTATTCGTGATTACGTTGGCCGAGAACGTGTTGTTCGAACCGAGTACCAGGAGGGCGAGACTGTTCTGTACGAAGAAGTTGTTGACACACGAATTGCCAACGCCGGCTACGGTGATCCCGGTCGCCGTGTTGTTGGAAATCACGTTCAGCGTGAGAGTTGCGCCATCCGCGATGGCAATGCCCGCGCCGGAGAAATTCTGGACGATCAATCCCTGAACCGATCCGCTGACGGTGAAAAGCAAGCCGGTCGCAACCGCGCCACCGCCGACGAGCGTTCCATCCAGCGCGATCAAGAGCACGGGGCTATTCGTCGGCGTGGGGCTGGAGCCAGACTCGGTGAAACCGTTTATCGCGACGGTGTTGGTGATGGTCGGCAGTTCCGACTGAAGCGCGATGGTCTTGATCGTGCCGTCGAACGGTGGGATGGCGAAATTGATGGTGACGGGCGGCGAGTCGGTGTTGGCGTCGGCAATGGCCTCAGCCAATGACCCCGGGCCGGACGAGCCGGTGGTGGTCACGGTAAGGATGGAGGCCGCGAACGCGCCCGAGCGGTCCGTCCCGGTGCAGAGGAGGGCCAGAACGGCGCCCAGCAGCCAGAGGCGGCACGCGAGTTGGCCGGGGGTTTTCATGGCGTTTCGTTTCGTAATGCCGAGTCTTCTCCAAAATTCGCTGCACAACCGAACCACCGTCACAGGCCACCCACATCGGGGTGGAACCGCGACGGAACAGCCTCCGCGCACTGCCAGACGAGTCGCGAGGCAGGAAAAGCGCCGGACGATTGACAGAGGCTCGAAAGCCAGCCGGTTCGTCGCTTCTTCCCAACGCCGCGCGCGTCAACGTCGGGCAGTAACAAATGCACCAGGGATTGTCAAACGAATTTCGGGTCTGCGGGCCGTTACGATGTTTAGGGATTTGACCCTTTCGACCCAGATCACCGAAACTGGCTTAGGTGCTGTAGAACATGAGCGATGCGATGGACAGAACCGTCAAGGCGAGTAATCTTGCCTTCATAGCAAGCCACCGTGTTATCCCCGCCGGCGCCTCAGGAGGGCAGCCAGCGGAACGGCGCCCGTTGCGACCAGCAAAAGCGTCGACGGCTCGGGAACGAACGCGAACAGGAGATTGTCCATGACAAACTGCTCGCCCGGCCCTCCAGGCGAGAAGCCGGCATTCTGGCCGCCGAAGGAACTGAACGTGAGGCGGTCAATGTCCTCGTAGTCGAACGTGAACAGGGTTGCGTTCGTAGCGGCAGCGGTGACCGTTAGGTTGTAGATTAAATCACCGCCTCTAAACCCCTCGACTTGGACGTTGAGGTTACTCATCCATGCGCCGGTCAGGTAGGCGCTGAAGAAATTAAAGTTGGTGCCGACCGCATCGATCTCCGCAGGCAGACCGGCGCCGTTGGCAACCGCATTGCTTAGGGAAACTACTCCGTAGAAGTAGCCGTTGGTCCACATCGGTATCGGTGCCTCGGCAAAGAAATTGGACCACCCAAGCCCCCGGTAGACATTCGGGACGTTCGTAAACAAGTCGATGGGATGGACGACAAGATCGTCAAACGTGACCACAGTCTGGGAGCGGGCGGGAACGGAGCATAACGCCAGAAGGACGAATAGCGTGAAAGGCAGAAGCAGCGATCTCAGTTTCATAGCGGCCTCCCGGATGCGCTCTTGGTCACGGGATGAGTGTACGGCAGCCCGCGCAAATGTTAAGTAAAAGGTGTGTAAAAATCGTAGTCAGGGTCAGACCTGTATTCATGACAGTTTCGCTTTGCGAGCCAGTTCGGCCAACTGCTGTCGCGAGCGGCGATCTGGCCGATGGACGAGCCGGCGAGGAAAACCAGCCGTGCCATCGTTGTGACATTCGCGCAGACAGGGCGCGTGTAGGCCGGGGAGCGGCCCCAAACGGGGTGGACTACGGGCGCAATTCGACTCCTGCGCACGGACTGGGTCAAGAGGTTTCGTGTTACGATTTGGGTCGCTGAGGTTCGCGGCCCGTCACCGGGGCTTCGGGGCGGCGAATTCGAGGTAATTGACCAGGAGTTTTCGGGCGACATCGGCCGGGCCGGACGGTTTGGACAGTTGCGGGCAAATATCGAGCGTGGAGACAACGATCTTTCCCTTGCCGCAATTCACGATGCCGACCGCCGTCCCGAGCTTGCAGCCCATGGTTTCATACCCGCCGGCGACCAGCTCCTCGCCGTCCATCAACAGCGCGTAGCGGCTGCGGCCGTTTCTCACGACCGCTTGGTATGGCCAGTTCAACGCGCAATCCGTCGGCAGGCCCTGGAACAGCGGATGGGCCTTCACGAAGAACTGTCCGCCGAGCCAGTTGACGCCGATGTTGAAGCGCCCGTTGTACTTGATGCCCGCGACCGATTTCAGCGCATCCATCCATTCATCGGCATAATCGGCGAGAATGATCGTCGTGCCGTCGTTGGCAGCGCGGCTGAGAACCGTTGCCGGATCCACCGAGAGCAGGTTTGATGGCTGCCACGTGAGGTTGAGTCGGGCGCCGCCGTGGTAATTGCAGAACTCGACCTTGATCGGCACGGGTTTGGCGGCCGGCAAATCGATGGTGGCCGAGGCCTGCGTTTGGGTTCCCTCCCAGGTGTTGATGACGCATTGGCTGTCCACAAACAGGCGCGAACGATCGTCGGTGTGGCCGCGTTCCAGATGGAACACGTATCGGCCGGCCACCGGCGGCACCAGTTGGCCTTCCCAGCGAACGCCGTAGGCTTCCGTCGCGGTCACGGCCGGGTCGGGTGTGGCGCCGTAGTCCACCTCGAGGTGAACCCCTTTGTCCATGCTGCGGGTCAGCGGTTCTTGGAAGGTATCGCCGCGGAAAATCGTGCGCGTGAATCCGCCGGGATGTCCGTCGGCATCGATGAACTCATCACCTTCGACAGATTTCAGGAACGCGTGCGGCGGACGGGCGATCACGAGCCAATCGAGGTTCGTCTGCGTGCCGTCGAAGGCCGGTGCCGTTGCGTGCAATTGATGACTCAGAAAATCGCCGACATCATGGCCACCCTCGAAGACTGCGCCGTTGCCGTGTTTTTTTGCGGATTTCCAGTCAACCACCAGCACTTCATCGCGGCCCGTCGCGCGTTCTGCTCCGCTGTGATCGACCAAGCGGGCAGAAATCCCGAGCATTCCCGTTGCGCCATCGATCGGCACGCGGATGCCCTCGACCAGCAACTGGCCGTAAACGTCGCCACCGGCGAGTGTGACAGCTCTTTGATCCGAGAACACCTCCTTGCCGGACGAATCGGCGGCAAAAATCTTCAACGTGAACGGCCCACGCAGATTTTTCTCGTTGATCGCGTAGAAATCCACCACGGCCGTATCCGGCAATTGGAAGATTTGGCGCCGGACTTTCACGGCGATGTAGAGCGGCTGGTTGTAACGAGCGACGAGGTTTGCGTCGCCCTTGGGATGGCGGAATTCGTCGACGATGCCGGAATGATTTTCAAACGGCATCGATTCCCAGCCGTTGGCGGCGTAGCCGTCATTCAGATCGCAGATGCGCAGGTCCTCGATTTTGCGGCCTTGATGTTCCAGCGACACATCGCCCATCGCCGCGCAGAGGGCGTCAACGGTCGGGAACGAACGACGGAGATCCTTGCGGGTCAGGAACTGGTCGAACGTGTCGAACCAGGCGCGATAGATTTCGCCGTCCCAGCCCGGCCGGGGCAGCCGGCTCAATTCGGATTTGATCCGGCCCAGTTGCGGCGGCGACGAGATCGCGCCCTCTTCGCCCCAGTAAACGATCTCGTGGGCGTTGGTCGTCCGCAGGTAATGGTCGTCGGGGCCGGAGTAAAAGGATTCGTGCCACGTTTCCGGGCCGCCCGCGCGATGAAAATCGTACCAGCCATCGAAACGCACAACGTCATCGAATGGACGCATGTGCATCTTCACGAACGAGGGATCCTCTCCGCTCCGCGCCCAGGCTGAGGTAAACGTGATGGTCCGGCTCGGGTCGATCTGGTGCGCCGCCTGGATATCGGCGCGGAAAGTCGCCTGCAGGACCTCGTTCGTATTCGCGCCGTGGGCATCCCATTGCTCGTTGATCATGTTGAAGATGACGACGGACGGATGGCTGCGGTCGCGCCGGACGGTGCGCAGAAGTTTTTCCCGGGCGAGCGCCTGGCCAAAGGCTTCCCTGCCGCCGCCGGCGTAGCCGCCCGGTTCTTCGAAGTAGAGCAGGCCGAGTTCATCGGCCTTGTTCATCACGGCGGGGTTGCCGTTGCAGCGATGGAAATTCAGCATGTTCAGACCGAGCGTTTTGGCGAGGCGAACCTGGCGTTCCGCGAGCTCAGGCGTGGGCGAGATGCCGTTGATCGGCCAATAGCCCCAACTGATGGCGGTGCGGAGCACGATGCGCTTGCCGTTCAGGCGGAGCATGGCATTTGTGCCCTGGCCCACGGGCGCGAACCAACGGAAGCCGAACGGCTGGATGGCTGTGTCCTCGGCACCATGTTCATCGGCGAGTTGAACGGCGCAATCGTACAGATTCGGATTGTCCAAATCCCACAGCTTCGCGTCCGGCGCGGAGACTTCCATCGTCACCGTGTTGGCGCCGGCGACGAGTTGAACCCGTTTGAGTTCGCGGCGAAAGAGTTCGACGTGATTCTGCTTTTCCGTGACGCGGACCGTGACACGGCGGGTCACCGGCGTGGCTGTCGCATTGCGGATGGTGGCGATGACATTGACCTTGCGGAGCGCCGGGGTGTTTTGGACGTAGACATTCTCGATGTAGACCGGGTCGACGGCCTCGAGGGTCACGCGGCCGGTGATGCCGCCAAACGCGTGGCCGAAGGGCACATTGTAGTCGCCCCATTTGAACTGCAGGAAATCCTCCCAGCCCATGTTGCCGCCGGGATTGGTGATGCGCACGGCGAGCTGGCAGTCCTCGCCCGGTTTCGCCGTGTCGGTGATGTCGGCGGTGAACGGCGTGTCGCCGACCATGTCGTAGGCGACGAGGGTGTGGTTGACGTAGACCTCGGCGCGCAATTTGACGGAATCGAAATGCAGGAGCAACCGCCGGCCCGCGGCGGATTGCGGGATGCGGACGGTGCGAAACCACCAGCTAACGCCTTCGAGTTTGGAATACAGCTTCATCCCGTCGGCCTCATTGGGATCGAGGTCGCGCGCGAGATACTCCTCGACGGTGCCGGGGACGGAAACGGGCAAGGCGTTCGACGTGGAGAGCTGCTCCCAGCCGCGGGTCGGTGGATTGCGCGGCACCTGGGTGAGATCGACCGGCGGCGCGAACAGCACATCGTTTTTCCACGATGCGTCCTTATCCCGCCAGAGCGACCAGCCCGATCCGGAGAGGTCGAGGCTGATTCGGCTAGAAGCTTTTGCTGGGTTCGTCATCATCAGCTCTCCGGAAAGGAGCAGGGCGGCAATTGTCAGCCAGTTGCGTGCGCGTGTCATTGGCGGTCACGGTTTTCTGCCCCCGGAGACAAGAGCGTCCGCTTCCCGGTCTGATGGCGGGCGGCGCGGCGGCGTGTCCCGTGGAGACGGCGGGAATTGTCTATAGACGGGCGGGCAAGTCAAAGCAATTGAGAGGGGGCGTCCGTCTTCGTTAAGACTACGGCGCGACACGCGGGGCGGAAAGGGAATTGAGCTGCGAGATGTTACGAGGATCGGATGTGACGCCGGAGCAGCGGAGAGCGCATCGCCAAATGTATCAATGTTGAGATGTGACCCCCATTCTGTCAATAGTGCCGCGTCTGTGTCAATACTAAGAACCGACCCCTTTACGCTAGGAAGTGGTGGCAGCTCAATGCGAATCGACTTCTGTGCAACCCAGGTTACCAGTTCGATTGCAGACGATAAAACTGCTGCGGGCTGGAATCCAACGGCATCGTCACCCAGTACACGGTGCCGGTGTTTTGGACGGCATTGGTCACAGGCGACCAGGTCACA